>CAZUDO010000056.1:0-222319 GCA_964618895.1 uncultured Binatia bacterium (SeqCode) | reverse complement strand
GGGGGGGGGTGGCGGGGTGGGGGGGGCGTCCACCCCCACGGGGGGGGGGGGGGGGGGGTTGATGACGACGACCGAGAAACTCCAGCGCGTGTGCCGCTCTTTCGTAGCGCGCCAGGTTTTCGTCGACGCCGCTCAAACGTCCCTTGCGTCACCTGATGGCGATCTCCCACAGCAGCACAGCTGTCGAACAGGTAGGTTGTCACCCCCACGGGGACTCGTCGGGGGCAACAGGGCCGAGCACATTGCCGGAGATCTGGCCACGAAACGCCCCCGCCTGCCGATCGACCGCCTCGACCACGGGAACCAGCCGCGCGTAGGGTTTTCCCGCCTTGGCGATGATCACCTCTTCCCCGGCATGCGCCCGCTCGAGCAACTCGGAGAAGTGGGTCTTGGCGTGATGCACGGTGGCCTTGATCGCCATACGACCTGGTTAGTCCACCGAGTCGACTAAGTCGAACATCGAGCTGACACGCGGCGGTCCGCCACTCACGGCTGGCACACCAGCTTGAGCGTATCGACATCGCGCGGCCGCCCGCCCGCCGCCACCGTGCGCGCCCGGAGCGCCAGCATGCCCGGGCGCCGGCCGCGCGTCGCCACCGTGACGGCGACCGGCGCCGTGCAGCGCTCGGTGGCCGTGAGCGGCGGCGCGAACGTGATCGTGCCCCCGCTGACGGTCGAGGGCCCGAGCGTCGCCACCGCGCCGGCGAGCGCCGTGGCCACGTCACCCGTC
Organism: uncultured Binatia bacterium (SeqCode); assembly: GCA_964618895.1. Lineage (GTDB taxonomy): Bacteria > Desulfobacterota > Binatia > DP-6 > DP-6 > CAZUDO01. The sequence continues at coordinate 221,589 of CAZUDO010000056.1, read as the reverse complement.
ACCGGTGCGAGCAGCGTCCAGCTCTCGATCGGGTCGCGGCGGCAGGCACGCGTGCCGCTCGCCAGGCGAGCGTCGTCGCGATCGAAGCACACGGCGACCGTGAACCTGCACGCGCCGGGGATACCGTCCGCATCGCACCCGGTGTCGCCGTCTTTACAGCGCTGGCGGACCGGCGCCTTGCCGTCGCTGCCCGGGCGCCCAGCCGCGTTGGTGATCTGCCACGCGGCCAGACACTCCGGCGGGCGCGGCCCACCGCCGGGCACGAAGTAGGTGGGATCGCAGGTCGCGGTCGAGAGCCGGCAGCGGTCGGTGCACGCGAGCTCGCCGCCGGTGAAGCCGAGCCGTGCGCAGGTCCGGCCGCCCAGGTCCGCGCCGTCGCACTGCTCGCTGCCGTTGACGGCATCGTTGCCGCAGAACGAGCACTGGCTGGGGTCCAGGTGACACTGCCGGCAGCCGAGCGTCCCGCGGGCGAAGCCCAGATCGGCGCAGGTCTTGCCGCCAAGCGCCACCCCGTCACACTCTTCGCCCTGGTTGATGGTGGCGTTGCCGCACAGGCTGAAGAACTCGAAGCCCCTGCCGGCGTTGTTCTGCGGCGTGGGCGTCAGCGTCGCCCCCCAGTCGGCCACGTTGAGGCCGCTCTGGTCGACGCGCACGATGGAGCGATTGTCGGGCGTGAGCGGCGTCGGCCGGCCGAACGGGCCGTTGTCGCCGGTGAAGCGGCCGTAGGCGACGCAGTCGATGACGCCAGTGTCACCGTCCTGCGGCGGGTTGACGCGGTAGCACACCCGGCCGGCGACCGGGATGAGAAACGCGGGGGGCAGGATGAAGTCCGGCGTCACGGTCGTGAGCGCGGCCAGCGCCTGGGTGCCGACGAGGATGCGCGCTCCGGCCTGGCCGTTCACCAGGTTGTGGGTGAAGACGAACACGCGGCGCGAGTTGGCTTCGCCGGTGGCGTCGTCGAACACCAGCTCGGTGGTGCCGCGGCCGGCGACTGACAGTTGGGTCTGCCCGGGTGCCAGCAGGCGGAGCTCGATGAACTGGATGGTCACGTCGCCCTGCCAGCTGCCAAGCACTTCTTCGATGGCGATCTGGTGGTTCGACGCGCGCGCCGTCGCGCCTGCGCCCACGACCAGTGCCAGCACCGCCGCCATCCACCGCGCCCGCTCACGCATCATCCGCCTCCCACCAACACCATGCCCGACGGTCGCGGGGGACGCTAGTCGGGCCGCTTCAACACCCTGAGCGGGTACGTCGGGCCGAAGTTGCGCTCGATCCACTCCGGCGTCTCCGCCGGCTCGACGAACCAGTCCGTGAGACACATGGTGAGGATCTCGACCAGCGAAGCCGCGCCCGGCGAGCTGCACCTGGAAGGCGTCGGTCAGTATCTGCTTCGTCCACGCGATGGCGGCGGGCGTGTGCATGGCGCCGCGCGCGACATACGTGGCGCCATCCACCTGCGCGATCAGGTCGGCGATCTTGATCGGATAGCCGTGCTGCTCGGCCACCCGGCCGGTCTCCATGGTGGTCTTGGTGCGCTGGCCCAACACACTCGTCGCGGTCATGTGGCCGCCGGTCTCGCCGAAGACGCCGTTGTTGAGCAGCACGGCGGTGAAGCGCTCGCCACGCGCGGCGCAGTGGATGATCTCCTGCAGCCCCTCCGACACCATGTCGCCGTCGCCCTGGAGTGTGAACACGAAGCGGTCGGGCAGCACGCGCTTGGCACCGGTGGCCACCGACGGCGCCCGCCCGTGCAGCGCCTGCAGTACGTCGACGTCGATGATGGCGGGAAACGCGGTGTAGCAGCCAATGCCGCACACGCACACGGTGCGCTCGCGGAGATCCAGCTCGGCGATGATCTCCAGAATGGTGCGCAGCGCCAGCGGCTCACCGCAGCCCGGGCAGAGCGAGTGCTTGGTCGACAGTGGTAGCCCATGGCGTTGGTGTCCTCGGACATCGCCAGCACCCGCGGCGGACACACCGCCACGCACAGCACTCAGCCCTTGCAGGTTTCGACATCGATCGTCACCGTGGCCGGCTGCCTTGGCATCCAAGGCAGGCGCTAACACGCGGGTTTTCGACCGTCAACGCGGCGCTCCGGGCGGGCGGCCGTCTCGACGGGCACACGAGCGCAATGGTACGGAGGCAACCGTGATGACGACCAGGATGCAGATCGCCAAGGCATACGAGAAGGCCCTCTTCGCCGGACGGATGGACGAGGTCGCGCGCCACCTGACCGACGACGTCGGGTACTGGTGCGCCGGCGCCCCGCCGATCGGCGGCGAGTGGCGCGGACGCGACGCGGTCGTGCGCTCGATGGAGCGCCGCGAGCAGGGGCTCGGCGCGGCCGCCTGGGGCTCCGAGAACCTCGCCCGCGACTGGTACGACGCCGACGACCGCGTCATCGTCGAGCTGCGCGAGCGTAGCTGGCTCACGAGCGCGCCCGACGACGTGATGGACCAACGCACGTGCGTCGTGCTCCGCTTCCGCGGTGACCAGATCTGCGAGCTGCGCGACTACACCGACTCGCACGTTTACGAGACGTTCCTGGCGCGCCACCGCGCCGAGCTGCCGAAGTTCGCGGGGTAGCCCTCGGACGCGAGCTTGCCGTTGCTCACTGTCCTGAGTAAAATTACTCACCATCGTGAGCAAAACGCCTCGCCCCGAATTCACCCGCCACCAGGCCGCCATTCTCGCCGGCAGGCTCGGGGAACCGCGGCGCTTCCTGCAGGTCGTCGCCGGGCCGCGTCAGGCGGGCAAGACCACGCTGGTGACGCAGGTCCTGGCTTCCTGGGGTGCGGCAGCACGCTACGCGTCCGCCGACGAACCGACGCTCCGCGATCGCACCTGGATCGGCGAGCAGTGGGAGGCCGCGCGCATCACCGCCCGCGAGGCAGGGCGCGAGGGGGCAGTCCTGGCCCTCGACGAGATCCAGAAGGTCCCCGCCTGGTCCGAGACGGTGAAGGCCCTGTGGGACGCGGACACTCGCACGCGGCTCCGGCTACGCGTGATCCTGCTGGGGTCGGCACCGCTCCTCATTCAGAGAGGACTCCCGGAGAGCCTGGCCGGCCGCTTCGAACTCTTGACCATTCCGCACTGGTCCCTGGCAGAGATGCGCGAGGCGTTCGGGTTCACGCTCGAACAGTACCTGTTCTTCGGCGGGTATCCGGGCGCCGCGCCGCTGATCGGCGACTCGACGCGCTGGGCGCGCTACATCAAGGACGCGTTGATCGAGACCACGATCGCACGCGACGTGCTCCTACTGTCGCGCGTGGACAAACCCGCGCTCCTGCGCCAGCTCTTCGAACTCGGCTGCCGCTACTCGGGACAGATCCTCTCGTACACCAAGATGCTGGGGCAGCTCCACGACGCTGGCAACACCACGACACTGGCGCATTACCTCGACCTTCTGGCAGGGGCCGGCATGCTGACCGGACTGCAGAAGTACTCCGGCTCGACGACGCGGCAGCGTAGCTCGATCCCGAAGCTGCAGGTGCTCAACACCGCGCTGATGACGGCCCCGAGCGGTCTCACGCTTGCCGAAGCCAGGAAGGACGCCGCCTTCTGGGGCCGGCTCACCGAGTCCGCGGTCGGCGCCCATCTGGCGAGCGCCGGCAACTGTGAGGTTCAGTACTGGCGCGAGAAGAATCGCGAGGTCGACTTCGTCGTCACGGCGGGACGTCGTGTCGTGGCCATCGAAGTGAAGAGCGGCCGCCGTCGCGAATCCCTGGCCGGCATGGCCGCCTTCCAGGCCCTCGTCCCGAAAGCCCGTACGCTGCTCGTCGGCGGAGACGGGATCCCGGTCGAGACGTTCCTGGAGCGGCCCGCGGCGGAATGGCTCTCCGACTGAACACGCGTGGCGCGGGCGCTACCCGATTGACCCCGCCGCACTCCCGAACGGCGCCAGCAGCTGCGCTCCGAGCCGGCGCGGGTAGCGCTCGACGTCGTCGAAGCCGAGCGCCGCGGGCTCGGCGCGATCGTCCGGCAGGAAGCGGGTGCCGAAGACGACGTCCCACCACATGAAGTTGTTGCCGTAGTTGCGGTCGGCTTCCTCCGGCCGGCGCGAGTGGTGCCAGCGGTGCAGCGCGCCGACGCTGAACGCCCAGCTGAACGGCCCCAGGTGGAAGTCGACGTTGGCGTGCTGGAAGAAGCCGACGATCACGTTCACGACCGCGAGCAGCGCCACCAGCCGCGCGTCGGGCTGGAGCAGGGTGAGCGGCAGCATCCCGACCACGCCCCGGAAGATCATCTCCACCGGGTGTGCACGCGCCGCATTCAACCAGTAGAGCCGCGGGGCACTGTGGTGGATCTGGTGCACGCGCCAGAGCCACGGCACCTCGTGCATGACGCGATGGGCCCAGTAGTCGAAGAACTCGGTGTAGACGCTCGCCACCACGAGCTGCGCCAGGAGCGGCCACGCGACCGGCCAGCGCGCGGTGAAGCCGGCGCGCGCCAGGAGCGCGCCGAGCCACACCACCACCGCCGCGACCAGCACCGATGCGATCCCCTGGCTCAGGCCGGTGAGCCCGAAGTAGGCGGCATCGACCGCCTCGTCGCCGTGCGACCGGTTCCAGGCCGGCCGGTAGGGAAGCCACCGCTCGAGCGTACCGACCAGCAGCGCCGAGACGACGAGCGCGCTCGCCATGACGATGGTGCCGGACACGCCGTGGTCGAGCGCCCACGCCGCGCCGACGACCACGAGAGCGACGCTGACGGGAAACACCACGGCCCGGGCGACCATGGCCGCAGATATATCGGGAGGCGTGATTCCTTCGCCAGCCGGCTACCGCCGACACGGCTTCAGATGGTGCGTGCCGGTGTCACCGCGGCCGCTGCCCCCGGCGCGCGCAGCACCAGGACCGCGATCTCCGGCGGGATGCCGACGCGCATCGGGTAGCCGTAGAAGCCGACGCAGCGGGTCACGAAGAGCCGCATGTCGCCGCGCGCGAACAGCCCCTGATCCGGCAGGCCGAGCAGCCCGACCACCGTTACCGCCCGGTCCGGTCCCAGCTGGACGCCGACGTGGCCACCGTGCGTGTGGCCGGACAGGACGAGGTCGGCGGCGCGGTCGCGGAGGGCCCTGAAGCTGCTCGGGTCGTGGTTCAGGAGGAGGCGCGGGGCATCTTGGCGGGCACCCCAGGCGTCGAGCAGGCGCGCCAGGGCCGCAGGGCGGCCGGCGGGTCCGAACACGAACTCTGCGCCGGCGACCTCGAGCACCTGCCCGGCGATCTCGAGGCGCTCGAGCCGGTTGCGCAGCACCACGACGCCCGCGTCGGCCAGGCGCCGGACCAGGCGCGGCGGGTCGTCGTAGTCGTGATTTCCCAGACACGCCCACTGGCCGAACGGTGCCCGCACCCGGGCGAGCGCTTCATACAGGGGCGTGTCGAAGTCGCCGCTCCGATGGGTGAGGAAGTCGCCGGTGTGGGCGACGAGATCGGGCCGGCAGCCGTTGGTCAGCTCGACCACGCGGCGCAGCCGCTCGCGCGTCATGCCCCCACCCACGTGGATGTCCGAGAGGTGGACCACCCGCAGGCCGTCGAGGGCCCGGGGCCACCCGGGCAGGACGATCTCGCGCTCCTCGACGCGGAAATCGTAGGAGGTCGGCACGCCCGACGCCGCGGCGGCGAAGGGCAACGCGACCCCGACCACCCCGACCCGTTGCAGGAACTCGCGCCGGTCGAGCAGCGCGGCACCCGGAACGTCCACGGGCGCAGCGACACGGGCGGGACGGCGTGCGAACACACCCCACGACCGCCGCAGCAGCCCGCGCACGACACGCGCGGCGCCGACGATGCCGTAGCCGGCGAGCAGCAACACGTGGGCGCTGAACCAGACCGGTCCCACCCAGCCAATGCCGGGACCGTGCAGCGCAGCCAGCACCTCCGGGGTGCGCGCGGTCACCAGCTGCGCGACCAGGATCGCGTCGCAGGCGATCCCGAACGCCGCCAGCAGCGTCAGTGCGATCCGGCTCTCCCGACCATTCCCGAGGGTGTGCGCGAGCGAGCGGTGCAGGCGCCAGCGCGCCCACGAGACCGGCGCGAACGCCAGCGGCACGAGCGCCGCCAGGAAGAACGCCCGCCGCGCGCCCGCCAACCCCAGCCCCAGGCCGACGAGCAAGAGCGCCGCGTTCAGGACGACGAGCCAGCGCCGGACGAGGATCAGCACGCCCGCATAGAGTGTCAGGCGGCGGTGCGCGACGCCAGTGCCGGCTGCACCTCGGCTGCCGAAGCGCCTCCAGCCCCGCGTGAAGGCCGCGCTCCACGTTCTTCGACTTCCCGGCCGAGCACTGGAAGCACCTCGGGACCGCGAACGAGAATCTCCGCTCGCGACGGTCCAGCAGCGCCAGCGCGTGACGAAGGGCGCGGGCTCCCGCACGAAGGCGCTCTTGATGGCGCAGGCCCGATGGCGGCGGCTCGACGGCGCGACCTGCTGCCGCTCGTCCGGGCGGGTATTGTCTTCGTGGACGGCGCCCAGCGGGAGGGGAAGGTCAATGGGACGAAAGCGAAGGCGGCGTGATCACACCACTCCGACCCTGATCCCTGTAGTGGTTGACGCTACAACCCTGGCCCCGTAGGATCGACGACGGGCGGGCGGCATGGCGGAGATCGCGTTCGACTGGGACCAGTGGAACGTCCAGAAGAACGAGCTGAAGCATGGCGTCTCACGGCTCGAAGCGGAGAGCGTCTTCTACGACCCCCGGCATCGCTTGTTCGAAGACGAGAAGCACTCGACACCTCGCGAGGCACGCTACATCCTGTACGGCCGTGGTCTCGAGAATCGGGTCCTGATGGTGGCGTTCACGCTACGGGCGAAGCGGGTCCGTGTGATCACGGCCCGGCCCGCGTCCCGAAGGGAGCGACGGATCTATGAAAAACGTTCGTAAGACGAAGCGGCGCCGGCCCAAGGACATCCGCGACTACGATGAGCGCGAGACGTCGACCATGATCGACGCCACGCGACCACTCCGGTTGGCCGACCTCGGGCTCGAGCTTCCCAAGACTCCGCCGACACAGGTCGTCTCCATCCGGCTTCCCTCGTCGCTCGTCAATCAGCTCAAGGCGTTCGCGTCGGCGCGGGACGTACCGTATCAAGCGTTGATCAAGCTGCTGCTCGCCGAATCGCTTGAGCGCAGGAGACGACGCGCAGCCTGACCGGACGCTCTCGGGGGGGGCGATGGCGAAGGCGACCTTCTACGCCAGGTCGTCGAGCAGCGCCTTTGCGGCCTGCAGGTCGCGGGTGGCGAAGCCTTCGGTGAACCAGGCGTAGAGCGGGGCGAGGAGGGCGCGGGGGGCGGCGCGCTTGCCCTGGCGCTGCCAGAGCCGCGCCAGGCTGGTGGCGGCGCGCAGCTCGAACGTCTTGGCCTCTTGCCGCCGGGCGATCTCCAGGGATTGGCCGAAGAGCGCCTCCGCCTCCTCGACCGCAGTGCCGTCCATGTCGAGGAGAATCTCAGCCCGCAGCCGGTGCAGCTCGGCATCGTAGTTGTGCTCTCCCTGTTGCTCGGCCTGCGCGAGGCCGAGTGCGAGCGCGGCCAGGGCGTCGTCGTGGCGGCCGACCTTCCGGAGGCCGTCGGCGAGGAAGCAGAGGATCCCAGGCGCTCCGAGCCCCTGCCCGATTCCAGCCAGCTCGACCATCGCCTGCTGCATCTCCGCGATGCCCGCCTCGCCCTCTCCGGATTCGACTCGGGCGAAGCCCCGCTGAAATCTTCCCACTCCCAGGTACAGGGGAAGCCCGAGATCCTCGGCGAGACCGGCGACTTCTTCGGCGCGAGTACCTGGGCGACGCGCGCGTGCAGCGGCTGGCGCGTGCGCTTGAGCAGCGACTGGTACGCCGTCTCCTGGATCAGCGCGTGCTTGAAGGTGTACGTGGCCGCGGGCGGCGGTTGCCGTGTCTTCGGGGGCGAACGCCAGCCCCTGCGATACCAGCGCGATGATCGGATGGAAGGGTGTACCCTCGGTGTACGGCGTCGCGCCGCATTCGAGCCATGTGTGGGGAACGTCCGCCCGGTGCTCGTGCAGCTGGTAGACGAGCCGCGACTTTCCGACCCCCGCTTCGTCGAGGATCAGGACGTTCTGCCCCTCGCCGTCCGGCGCCCGCTCCCAGCGATCGACGAGTATCGCCAGCTCGACCTCGCGGCCGACGAAGCGCGACAGGCGGCCCGCCGCGGCGTCGAGTCGGCTGCGCACCCCGCTCGACTGCACGACGCGGTAGAGCGTCCCCGGCTCGCGCACGCCCTTCAGCATCTGCGGCTCGCGGTCCTCGACCACGAACAGCCCGGCCACCAGGCGCTGCGTCGCGGCGGTGATCACCACCGTGTCGGGCGCGGCCGCGCCCTGCACGCGCGCCGCGACGTTCGCGGTCTCGCCAAAGACTTCGCCGCCGTCGGCAATCACCACCGGCCCGGTGTGCAGGCCGATGCGCACGGCCAGGCGGGTCCCGGCGGCGAGGGTGGCGTTGAGCGGCGCCATCGCGTCGAGAATCGCGAGCCCGGCGCGGATCGCGCGTTCGGGGTCATCCTCGCGCGCCGTCGGCCAGCCGAAGTAGATGAGCAGCCCATCGCCAAGGTTCTTGGCGACGTGGCCGCCGAAGTGCGCGACGGCGCCGGCGGCGGCCTGTTGGACCTGCGCGATGACGTCGCGCCACTCCTCGGCGTCGAGCCGACCAGGTCGCAGAAGAGGACCGTCAACTGACGACGTTCGCCGGCCGGCAGCGCCGGCTCCGGCTCGCCGGCCGGCGTCGAGACGGCGGTCGCTGGCGCCTCGGTCGGGAGCCGGGCGCCGCAGCCGCCGCAGAACTTTTCGCCGGCCTCGGCCGGGGCACCACACAAGGGACATGCAACGGAACGGGCAACGCATCGCGTGTGGTCTCGCGTGGGGTGACTACCATGCCAGGCTCGAACGTTGGAACGCAGCGCGGTCCGGGCACCGTCGCGCAGCCAGGAATCAGAGTATCCGGGACGGAACCTGACACCGCGGTCCGTCAGGAAGAGGCCACGGCACGGCGTCTCCCAGTGGCTGGGATGCTGACGCCTGGGCGCACATCAGGGAACCCAGCTGTCTACGCCAGCGCGTCCAGCAGCCCTCGCTGAATCACGCGTAGACGGGCGACCGGAGTGTGCGGTCCTGCCGGGGCCCGCCTCACCGCAGATCCCGAATACGGACGACCTCCCATCGCGCATCTGGTCGGCCGCGCCCAAGAGCGCGCCGCGCTCGGCTTGGCGACCGACGATGGGTGCGTATCCTTCGTAATTCGGCTATGGTCGAAGAGAGGTGAACCCGATGCAGGATACGCCCATCGCCGGCTACCGCTTCCTGGTGACCAACCCCGAGCGGCTCGGGGGCAAGGCCACCGTTCGCGGGACCCGGTTCTCGGTGTCCTTCATTCTCGCCTGCCTTGCCGAAGGCATGTCCCATGAGGACATCGAACGCGAGTACTCCGAGTTCCCGCGCGAGAGCGTCCCGGAGGTGCTGCGCTTCGCCGCCGAGCTGGCCGACCGGCGCGATGTGGCTGCTTGACGTCAACCTTCCGACCGGTCTCGCCGCGTTGCTGCGCGGCTACGGGATTGGCTGCGACACCACGGCGAACCGTGGGTGGCGCGACTTGACCAACGGCATCCTCGCCGAGACCGCGTTCGGTGCAGGCTTCCGCGTCATCCTGACCCGGGACCGGCTCTTCGGCGAGGCGGCAAGCAGCGCCCTGAGAGCCTTGCCCGAGCTCGCCGTGGTCGTCGTCACGCTGCCGCAGGCGCGCGCCGCCGCCTACCTGTCCGAGTTCAGAGCGCGCTGGGACCAGCGACCGATTGCCCCCGTCGCCGGCGGCGTCGTCGAGTGGCCATGATGTGACTGCGTCCGCCACGAACGCCGCCATGCCGCTGACGAGCGCCTGGCGCTGCTCTGTGGTCACTTTACCCGCCGAGCGCAATCGTTACTGATCACGGCTGCGGCCACGCTCCTACCCTCGGGGCGCTGCGGGCTTCGACCGCTCGCGAAGAAAGACGGCGCCGTCCGCTTTCGAGCGCCGGCCCTCCGCGACGCCCATCACGATGCCGACGAGATCGTCGTCGGTTGCGCGGATGCGGATGCCGTTCAAGCGGAGAAAGGCGAGACTGCACACCAAGCCGACACGCTTGTTGCCATCGACGAACGGGTGGTTCTTCACCAGATGGAACAGGTAGGCAGCCGCCTGTTCGGGCAGCGATGGATGCAGGTATTCGCCGGCGAACGTGGCCGCTGGCACTGCCAACGCCGATTCCAACAACCCCCGGTCACGGACGCCCAGCGCCCCGCCGTACCGCGCGATCTGATGCGCATGGATCGCCAGCGCTTCGTCGAGCGTCAGGAACAACACCGCCACGAGCCGGTTTCAATCTGCCAGGCGGCGAAAGGCTCCCGCGTGCTCCCGATCGAGGTCGTCGAGCACCTTGCGAAGGCGCGCCGTGCGCTTCTTCGATCGTACGGGTGACACGACGATCACATCCCCATCGGTAGACACCTCGAGCTTGGTGTCGGCGTCGATGCCCGTCGCCTCGAGGATGCTCCGGTCAAGTACCAAGGCCAGGCTGTTGCCCGTTCGGGTGAGCGTCTTGACCATGTTCGGACACGGTAGGCCATCTGTCCTGACGTGTCCAACCCGGGTCAGTCCGCCCCGATGCCGGCGTAGGTGCGGAGCTTCTCCTCCTCGAACCGCGCTTCGGCCGCCGGCTCGCGGGCGAGCAGCGAGACGCCGATGCCGGCCGCGAAGGCCGCCGTCATCGAGAACAGGCCGGGGCTGGTGTAGCGGAAGATCGCGGCGGGGTTGCCGAGCACGTCGACCCACACCGTGGGGCTGAGCAAGATCAGCGTTGTGGCGACCACCAGTCCCGCGACCATGCTCGCGACCGCGCCGGCGGTGGTGAAGCGCCGCCACACGATGGACAAGAGGAGCGCCGGGAAGTTGGCGCTCGCGGCCACGGCGAACGCGAGGCCCACCATGAAGGCGACGTTCTGGCCCCGGAAGAGAATGCCGAGCAGGATCGCCAGCACCCCGAGGGACACGGTGGCGATGCGGGCGACGCGCACCTCCTCCTGCTCGTGCGACCTGCCGTGGCGCACCACGCCCACCCAGATGTCGTGCGACAGCGCCGTCGCCCCGGCCAGCGTGAGCCCGGCCACGACGGCAAGGATGGTCGCGAAGGCCACGGCCGAGAGAAAGCCGAGAAAGGGCCGGCCGCCCAGCGCTTCGGCGAGCAGCGGCGCGGCCATGTTGCCGCCCTTGTCGATGCTCGCGATCAGGTCTTTCCCGACCAGCACGGCGGCGCCGAAGCCGATCGTGAACGTGAGCACGTAGAAGTAGCCGATCCACCCGGTGGCCCAGAGGACCGACTTGCGGGCCTCCTTGGCGTCGGGGACGGTGTAGAAGCGCATCAGGATGTGGGGCAGGCCGGCGGTCCCGAACATGAGCGCCAGGCCGAGCGAGATCGCCTCGACCGGGTCGCGCACGAGGCCACCGGGCTGCAGGAACTCTTCTCCGTAGCGTGCCGCCGCCGCGCCGAAGAGCGCGCCGTAGCTGAAGCCGAAGCGCACCAGCACGAGCAGCACCAGGAGGGTGGCGCCCCCGAGGAGCAGCACCGCTTTGATGATCTGCACCCAGGTGGTGGCGAGCATCCCCCCGAACAGCACGTAGGCCATCATGAGGGTGCCCACGATCACCACCGCCTCGACGTAGGGGAGACCGAACATCTGCCCGACCAGACTGCCGGCTCCCACCATCTGCGCCGTCATGTAGAAGAGCACGGTGACCACAGAGCCGGCGGCGGCCGCGGTGCGGACCGGCCGGGGCTTCAGGCGGTGCGCGACGACGTCGGCGAAGGTGTACTTGCCGAGATTCCGCAGCGGCTCGGCGATCAGGAACATGATGATCGGCCACCCGACGAGGAAGCCCACCGAGTAGATCAGCCCGTCGTAGCCCTTGGTCGCCACCATGCCGGCGATGCCGAGGAACGAGGCGGCGCTCATGTAATCGCCCGCCAGCGCCAGCCCGTTCTGGAAGCCGGAGATGCGCCGCCCCGCGGCGTAGAACTCGGTCGTGGTGCGGGTCCGCTTGGCGGCCCAGTACGTGACCCAGAGCGTCACCGCGACGAAGGCGAGGAAGATCGCGATCGCGAGCGGGTCGGTCGAGCCGAGGGTCGTCCGGGCGGGCTCAGCCGCCGGCACGATGGCTCCGCGCGAGCTCGCGCGCCCGGCGCTGGAGGGTCCGGACCATCGCGTCGTAGCGGCCATTGGCCCACCACACGTACACTCCCGTAAACGCGCACGAGGCGACAATCACGCCGACGCCAATCGGGATGCCGGCCGGGACGTTGGCGGTGATCCGGATCGCGAAGACGTCCTTCCGGAAGGCGAGCAGGAAGACGAACCCGAAGTAGACCGCGAGCGTGAGCAGGGTCAGCACGAGCGCGACGCGGTCTTTCGCGCGGGCCATGGTGCGGAACTCCGGATCGTCCAGCAGCTCCCTCACTCCCGCCCCTTGTCCCCGTAGTGCGACTGCCCCGACAGCACGTCGCGCCCGTACGCCGTCACCAGCGGCAGCTCCGCCGGTGCCGCCACCACCCGCCGCCGTCCCAACGCCGCCTCGACGTACGGCGCCAGCGCGTCCGCCTTGGCCCGGGCCCTGGCAGCGTGCCGCTCCGCGAACTCCGGCCGTACCTCGGCCGCGAACAGCTCGAGCGCCTGACAGATGTGCTCGTGGCGGTTGTTGCCGCCCTGCTGGATGAAGATCGCCTGGTCGACCCCGGCCGCCTCGAACTCGCGCAGTTGCTCCCGCACCTCGGCCGGCGTGCCGATGCCGGCCGAGCCGCCGGGCATGGGGATGGGCGTGTTCCGGAAGCTCTCCCAGATGCTGGTCTGGCCCGGCGTGTGCGCGCCGAAGAGGTAGTAGTGCGCCAGCGCGTACCCGAAGAACTGGAACCCCTCGAGCCCACGCCGCCGCGCCTCGTCGCCGTCGGGATGGATACTGAAGCCGGTCACCATGGCGATGTTCGGGTTGACGGCCTGGGCGATGGGCGTGCACGACGTCTTGAAGGTTTCGTAGTAGTCGGCCACCCAGTGTTTGGCCTCCGACACGTCGACGAAGGCGAACGTGAGCGCCCCCAGGCCCAGCTCGGCGGCGCGGTGGATCATCTGGCGGTTGGAGCACGCGAGCCACATGGGCGGGTGCGGTTTCTGCACCGGTTTTGGCAGCACGTCGCGCGGCGGCATGGTGAAGTGTGGCCCCGTGTGCCCCGGGTACGGGCTCCGCGACAGCATGAGCGCCACCTCCGCCACCGCCTCTTCCCACATCGCCTTCTTGGCGTACGGGGCGATGCCGAAGCCTTCCAGCTCCATGCGCGACGCCGACTCGCCGGTGCCGAACTCGACACGGCCGTTGGAGACCAGGTCCAGCATGGCGATGCGCTCGGCGACGCGCGCCGGATGGTTGTAGGCCGGCGGCATGAGCACGATGCCGTGCCCGAGACGGATGTGCTTCGTGCGCTGGCTGGCGGCGGCGAGAAAGACCTCGGGCGCCGAGGAGTGCGAGTACTCCTCCAGGAAGTGGTGCTCCACCTCCCACGCGAACTCGATGCCGAGGCGGTCGGCCAGCTCGACCTGCTCGAGCGCCTCGTGGATCAGGCGGCGCTCGCTGTCCTCGGTCCAGGGGCGGGGAAGCTGGTGCTCGTAGAAGACGCCGAATTGCATCGCCGGACCCTAGCGGCGCGCTTCGGCGCCGGTCAAGGGCGAGCACGCTATCCCACCCACGCCCCCGGACACACGCGGGCGCCTCTGCTTGCGGCGTTGGAGACGCGAAAGGTATCCTCCGCCCGTGGATCTGCTCACGACGGTTGCCGCCGCGTGTCAGGGCGTCGAGGGCCTGCAGGCGGCGATCGTGTTCGGCAGCGCGCTGACGCGCCCCGATCCCGGGGACGTAGACCTGGCACTCTTGTGGGACGACGCCGTCCCGCTCCGCCTACGCACCGATCGCGGCGAACGGATCGCCGCGGACCTCGAGCATGCGCTCCGCGCCACCCGGCTCGGCGTCGACGTGAAGGACCTGCGGTCGCTCCCGCTCGTCCTCCAGCACCGCGTGCTCCGCGACGGGAGGCCGGCGCACGTCGCCGACCGCCGCGCGCTCGTCCGCTTCAGCTCCGAGACGATTCCGCGCGCACTCGATTTCCTCCCGTTCTACCGGCGCGCGCTGGAGGCGTCGATACGTCGGATGGCCCGTGAGTGACGTCGAACGGTTCTTGTCGCTGCTCGAGGAGGTACGCCAGGCGTTGCTGGTGCTCGCTCGCTACCGCGCGACCATCCCGCGCGATCGGCTTCTCGCCGAGATCGACACCCAGAACATGGTGCTGTTCGCCCTCTATCGCGCCGTCCAATGCTGCATCGACCTCGGCCAGCATGTGATCGCCGAACGGGGGCTGGCGGTCCCATCGGCGTATCGGGAGGTCTTTCGTGTGCTCGGCCAGGCCGGGGTGATCGACGCCACTCTGGCTGAACGGATGGAGCGGTGGGGGGGCTTCCGTAACGTGATTGCCCACCAGTATGGCGCATTGGATCTCGATCGCGTCGCCCGGGCGCTGTACGAGGACGTGATCGACCTCGACCGCTTTGCGACGACGATGGCGCAGCTCCTCTCCGACGAACCCGCATGCTGAGGCGCCACGACGGCTGACACGGCCACCAGAAGTACTATGTGCCAGGTGCATAAATGCAAGCACCGGCGATCGCGCCCCTCAGGCCCACGCGCGGGGCAACCCCACCGCCGGCTGCTCGCTCGAGCCGCCACGGATCGTCCCCATGAAGAGGCCGAACATCATGACCTCGCGCCCCTCGCGCATGCCCGCCTGGGCGAGCAGCTTGGCCATGAGCTGGACGCCCTGGCCGCCGAGGCCCGTCATGATGACGGCGTGCTCCATCGGCGCGCGGGTTAGCACCGGGTCGCGTCAGGGGTCAACGCGCCCGGCGCGACGGCGGGCGTTCCGCATCAGGGACAGGCGACGGGCGCCGGGGCGTCCTTCCCGCGGAAGCGGAGATCCTGGACGTACGAGGTCACACCGCCGAACTGCATGCAGTAGCTGGTCGCGCCGATGGTGAGCACCGCGTCGATCGCCTGCGGATCCTGCGCCAGCGTGACACCGAGCCCCGGCCCGGTGCCGAAGACACGGGCCATCACCCCGTCGCGGATCACCAGGAAGCGGATCGGTCCGAGCGTCTGATCGCGGTCCTTGTACCAGAAGCCGCGATTGGCCACCGCGTCGTTTCCGAGGTAAAACCAGTTGGAGGCCGGCAGCGGGTACGTCTGATCGAACTCCCCACTGACGGCGCGCAGGCGCAGGCTGCCGCCGTGCTGCACCGGGTCGCTCGGTCCGCCGCTGAAGGGCGGGTTGCTCACCGTGATCGAGCTCCGGGTCACGAACTTGAGCGCCTGCTTGAGTGGATTGGTCGGCGCGGCCCGGAGCGCCAGGCGCTTGCCCGGAATCGGGGCGCCGTGGCGGCAGCCGTCGACCGCGTCGCAGGTGTCGGCGGTGCCGGCGATGCCGTCGTCGCAGGACAGCGGCGTCCCGGCCTGGCAGAAGCCGGCGGCGCAGGTCTCGGCGCCGTTGCACACGTCCGCATCGACGCACTCGGGATCCGTGATGCAGGCCGTCTGCGCCGCGCCAAGACGCGCCAGCAGCAGAGCAAGGGTCGTCGCGAACAACGTCACACGCATGCGTCCTCCGTCAGTCCGGGTGGGATGGCGCTTCAGAAGCACGTCATGTGCCATGGAGAGCGCCCGGACGGCGGACTCCCCGACATGACCGATCTGCCCCTCCGGCAGCTGCGCACGGTTCGCTGCGACCTCAGGCCCACGATCTCACACCCATTCCCGGCGTGGATCACGCCGGGGCGAGGGCCACCGGGATGCCGCACAGCACCGCGTTGCCCGACACCGCGTCGAGCGCCTGCTCGTCGGCCAGCAGGTTGACGTTCACGCCGGCGTGCGCCGCCGCCACCGCGAGGCGGCTGCCGGGCGCGTCGTGTCCCCACCCGTGCGGCAGGCTCACGACGCCCGGCATGACGGCATCGGTCACCTCGACCGGCGCCGCCAGCGTGCCGGCACGCGACGTGACCTGCGCCCGGCCGCCGTCCGTCAGCCCGAGCCGGGCCGCATCCGCGGGGTGGACCTGCAGCGTGCAGCGCGGATCGCCCTTCACCAGCACGGGCAGGTTGTGCATCCACGAGTTGTTCGAGCGCAGGTCGCGCCGGCCGATCAGCACCATGGCATCCGCCGGGCGGTCGAGCGCGGTGCGCAAGCGGGGCACGTCCGCCACCAGCGGCTCGGGCGCCAGCTCGATCTTGCCCGAGGGCGTGCGCAGGACCTCCGGGATGCGCGACGCGAGCGCCCCCAGGTCGACGCCGTGGGGGTTGGCCTCCAGCACCGCCAGCGAGAGCCCGTCCGGACGGGCGCCGAAGCCGTCGCCGTACGGGCCCGTCCGCAACATCAGGGCGAGCAGACGCTCGGGGCCGCGGCGCGGTGCGAGCGCCGCCAGGATCTCGTCCGGATGGCGGCCGGCGATGGGCGAGCCGGGGGTCGTCACCTCGTGGTCGAGCCGCTGGCGGAGGACGAAGTCGTCGACCATGGCCGGGTCGGCACCGGCGCCCTGCCCGCTCACGATGGCCGCCAGGCGGAGCAGCGTGTCCCACTCCGGCCGCTGCCCGTCGGACACGGGGAACACCGGCGCCGAGTAGGTGGCGACGTTGCGTACCGCGAGCTGGCGCAGGATCACGTCGTAGTGCGACGCTTCGAGCGCCGACAGGCCGGGCAGGATCACGTCGGCGTGGCGGGTGGTCTCGTTCAGGTAGATGTCGAGGCTCACCATGAACTCGAGCCCGGCCAGCGCGCGGTCGAGCCGCGCGCCGTTCGGCGTGCTCAGCACGGGATTGCCGGCGATGGTGACCAGGGCGCGGATCTGGCCATCGCCCGGGGTCTCGATCTCTTCCGCCAGGCAGGCCGCCGGCAGCTCGCCCAGCACCTCGGGTAGCTGGCGCACGCGGCTCCGCGACCGGCCGATGCGGAGCCCCTTGCCGCGGCCGGGCGTGCCGCGGGTGTGCGACGCCCCGGTGGCGGGGCGCGTGAACATCGCACCGCCGGGGGCGTCGAGGTGGCCGGTGAGCACGTTGACCACATCCACCAGCCAGCTTGCGAGTGTGCCGAACTCCTGGGTCGTCGTGCCGATGCGCGCGTACACGGCTGCCCGCGGCGCGGCAGCGAGCTCGCGCGCCAGCCGGCGGATCACCGCGGCGTCGATCCCCGTCCGCGCGGCCACGACCTCGGGTGCGAACGGCTCCGCCAGGCGCTCCACGTCCGCCAGGCCCTGCAGGTGCTCCGCCAGGCGCCCCGGCCGCACCAGCCCCTCGGCGAAGAGCGCATGCACGACAGCAAACAGGAAGAACGCATCCGTGCCCGGACGGATGAAGTGATGCTCGCTCGCCTCGGTCGCCGTGCGCGTACGGCGCGGGTCGATCACGACGATCCGGCCGCCCCGTTGCCGAATGGCGCGCAGCCGCCCGGGCAGGTCCGGCGCCGTCAGCAGGCTGCCGTTCGAGACCAACGGGTTGGCGCCCAGGATGATCAGGTACTCGGTCCGATCGACGTCCGGCACCGGAATGCTGAGCCCGGTACCGAACATGAAGCCGGCAGCGAGCTGCTTCGGCATCTGGTCGACGGTGCTGGCCGAGAACACGTTGCGCGTGCCGAGCGCGCGCAGGAACACCTGCCCGTAGAGCGCCAGCGCCATGTTGTGCGCGCTCGGGTTGCCCAGATAGACGCCGACGGCGCTCCGGCCGTGGTCGCGCAGGATGGGGGTCAGGCGGCGTTCGATCTCCGCGAACGCCTCGTCCCAGGTCGCCGGCACCAACGCGCCGTCGCGCCGCACCAGCGGCGTGCGCAGGCGGTCGGGGTCGGCGTCGAGTTCCTTCAGCGCGTAGGCCTTGGGGCACAGGAAGCCGTGGCTGAACACGTCGTCGTCGTCGCCGCGGATGCCGAGCACCTCGCGGCCGCGTGTGCGGATGACGAGACCGCAGGTGGCCTCGCACAGGGGGCAGGTGTGAATGGCGGTGCGCTCGTCGCTCGCCATGGCTACGGAACGATGGCGAGCGCGCGCCGTGTCTGCTCGGCCACCGAGGCGGCGTAGGTGCCGTCGGCGTTGACGCCGACCGTGCCCGGGACTGCGATCGTGTTGCCGAGGGGCTCCCACTTCGCGCCCGAGCTGGCACAGCGTCGGCCGTGGCGCTCGACAACGCTGAGGCGAATGTCGTTCGGCATGGCGTCGGCCGCTAGCACGCGTCGCCCGCGCGGGTCAACGCGCACTTTTCGGTCGCGCGCGTCTGCATTGCACCACCGCAGCGGGTTGCAGACGCGTGGCATTCCGGGCCTGCCGGCGCACGGCGCCCGGTCAATGCCGGTGGCACATGTCTTGCGCTCTTGGCCCTCTCCGAGGCTCCCCGCATCCGTGTCCGGACGACACACGACACAGCGACCAGGAATGCACCTGCCATGAGACTCGCCCCAGGCACGGTGATCGGCAAGTACGAGGTGCTCGAGGAGCGCGCGCGCCCGGGCGGCCAGATCGGCTACACCGTCCGGCACACGCTGCTCGATTCCCTCCTGGTCATGACGGCGCTGCCGCCGAGCCTGACCGAGCAGCCCGCCCACCTGGCGCAGCTCCGGACCGCGGTCCGTCAGGCCAGCGCGCTCCGCCACGACCATGTCCTTCCGGTGGTCGACCTGGTCGAGGAGGACGATCGCTACTACACCGTGGAAGCGCTCGTCGATGCCGAGCCGCTGGCACAGGTGCTGCGCGACGGCCCGCTCGCACCGCCAGATGCGCTCCACGTCGCGCGCCAGCTCGCCGACGCCCTCGCGTACGCGCACGAGCACGGCGTCGTGCACGGCGGCGTCTGCCCCGCCAACGTCCTGCTCGCCCGCGGCCCCAAGCCGCAGGCCTGGCTCGGCGGGTTCGCGCTCGCCACACTGCCGTGGGACGGATCGCCCGCCGCGCTGCCGTACACCGCTCCCGAGCGCCTGTTGGGGGCGGCTGCCGACGGGTGCACGGACGTGTTCGGGCTCGGCTTGCTGCTGTTCGAGCTGCTCGAGGGTACGCCGTTCTTGACCGGCATCCCGCGCGACATCGAGATCCGCCTGCGCGACGGGACGGGCCCGCTCGTACCGCGCTTCACGCGCATGATCCCGGCCGGCGCCTCGGGGCTGGTGGCTCGGGCGCTGCGCCGGACGCCGGGTGCGCGGCAACAGAAGATGAGCTACGTACGGGCAGAGATCGACGCCTGCCTGCGCGCGGTCGGCGCCGGCGTCGCACCGTCCGGGACGGAGGCGGCCCTGCCCCCGCCTGCACCTGAGGTCGTCGAGCGCGCGCAACCGCCGGCGCCGATCGAAGTGGAGGCGGTCGTCGCGCCCCCGGCACCACCCCGGCTACGGCCCGTCGCCGCCACGACAGGCTTCACGACGGCAGCACCACCACCGCCCCCTTCCGCGTCAGCAAACGACATCGCAACACCGCCACCACCGCCCCGCGCCGCCGTCTCGGCGGCGCGCCCGGCCGCGGCCCCCTCCCCGCCATCGCAGCCGGCCCCCGCGGCGACCGCGCCGCACAGGCAGCGCATTCGCCTGCCGCTCCGGCGGCGCAAGCGCGAGGCGGTCTTCCCCGGCCGTGTCCTGCTGCGCGTGAGCGAGCCGCGTCAGTCGTCGAGTCCGATCGCCGCCGGGCTACTCCTGGCGGGGATAGTGGTCGTGCTCGGCTGGCCGCTCCTGCGCCGCGACACGCTGACACCTGCGCCGAGCACCGTCACACGGTCCCCGGTCGCCCCGGCACGGATCCTGCCCGGCCCGGAGACCGCGCCCGCGCCGAGCGTGCCCGCTCCGACACCGCCCCCGCAGACCGCGACGGCAGCCGAAGGCACCCTACACCCCGCCGACCCGATCCAGCCAGCCGCGGCGACCGTCGTACCTGCTGCACCGGCTCCGCGCGTCGTGAGTGGCCCGCCGACTCCCCGCGAGCGAACCCGCCAGCCGACGCGGGCAAAGGTCGCGGCGAAGCGCCGATAGGAATCGCGGACAGCGATCATTCGACCGGCTCACCGTCGAGATGCGAGCGGATTCTCCCTCCGCAGCCGTCCGTCGAACACAGCTGGAGCCCGTGCTCGATGGCAAGATGATGTCCTGATGCAACGAATGCGGACGATCCCGCCGTCGGTGGTCAGCCCGCTCCCGCGTGCGCCTCCGCCTCCGCCGCCTCTTCCGGCTTCCCGGCCGCCACCAGCACCCGCGCCAGATACCGCCAGCCATCCGCCACCTGCGGATGCGCACGCGTGAACCCCCGAAAGTACGCCTCCCCGTCCGCGAGCTTCCCAGACTGCAGATACGCCACCAGCAGGTCACGCAGCGCCAGCGGGCACCGCTGCGGACAGCGCGTGACCGCTTCCTGGAAGACGGCGATGGCGCGATCATGGTTGCCGGCGGCGAAGTGCACGTCGCCCAGGTGGCGGAGCCGCAGGTCGACCACCAGCTCGTGATCGGCCGAAAACAGGCCGATGGTCTGGAACGTGAGCAGACCGGCCCCGACGACCACCGCGGTCGCGGCCGCCACCCGCGCCCACGCCCGCGCCCGCACACGCTGGGCCAGCTCGACCACGCCCACACCCGCCAGCGGCAGCAACGCCGGCACGACGTGAATGCGGTAGCGCGAGAAGATGAAGAAGGCCACCACCGACACGCAGTAGACGCCCACACCGGCGACCAGCAGGCGCACCGGGCGGCGTGCCCGCACCCCCACGACCGCGCCCAGCGCCGCCAGCGCCGCCAACCCACCGAAGCCGAGCAGCGGCAGCGCCAGCACCCACGAGTCGCGTGCTAGCAGGTACTGGTCCTGGTTGTCGGAGATCTCGAAGTCGTTCCAGAAGAGCGCCAGCTTGCGGGCCATGGCACGCAGGGCGAACGCCGGCTGCGCGCGCATGTGCTGCACCGTCTCGCCGAACCAGAAGCGCGACACCTCGCTCGCCGTGAGCGCGCGCCCGGCGCGCTGCTCGGCGACGCGACGAAAATCCTCCTCCTCGAAGTGCGGGTTCGGCCGCACGAACGGCACCTCGCCGTACGCGCCGTAGGGGTTGGTCGGGTTGTTGCCGGTGTAGAAGTTCTGCCCCGCCTGCGCCGTGGTCAGCACCCACTCGCCGCCGACGCGGTGGTTGCGCCACGCTACCGGCGCCAGCACCGCCACCACCCCGAGCACGAGCAGCACGGCACCCACCGCGGCACGCGGGACGCCCCCGACCCGGGCATGACGCTCCTCGCGATCGAGCAGCACCACCGCGGCGGCGAGCGGCGCCATCAGGATCAGGTTGGCGCGCGTCAGGATCGCCAGCCCGAGCGCGATCCCGGCCCCGAGCCGCGCCCCCGGCGACCGCCCGCTGCCGAACGCGAGGGCGAGCGCCGTCAGACAGATCGACAGACACGTCTTGTCGATCTCGCCGACGTAGAAGATCTCCGGCAGGTAGAGCGCGAACCCGAGGGCCGCGACCAGTCCCACCGCGCGCCCGCCGACCCGCCGGCCGAGCACCGCCACGCACACGCACGCCACCGCGCTGAGCCCCACCTGCAGGAGACGCACCAGCAGCAGGTCGCGGCCGGCGACGCGATACACCGCCGCCAGCACGTAGGGATACAGCGGGTCCATGTAGAACGGCCGCTCGCCGAGCCAGTCGCCCGCGGCGATGCGCTGCGCCCACGCGTCGTAGAACTCGGGATCGACGACCAGGTGCAAGAACCACGGCGTCGAGCGGAGCGCGAGCACGTGCGCGACGCGAAGGCCGACGGCGAGCCCGACCACCGCCACCAGCCACCAGCCGAACCGGCGCGGGTCCGACGCGGCGACGGGGGCCACCGGTGGACCGGGCTCGGGCCGTGGTTGTGGGCGCCGGCGCCCTGCCATGGATCTCCCGGCGCGCCGCCTACGGCGTCGCCACGATGCAGATGCCGCACGCCTGCGGCGCGCCGCCGATGTTGTGGCTGAGCGCGACGGTGGCGTGCTTCACCTGGCGCTTGTCGGCCTTGCCCTGCAGCTGCTTGTAGTTTTCGTAGATCATGCGCACGCCGGTGGCGCCGGTGGGATGGCCGAAGGTCTTGAGTCCCCCGTCGGTGTTGACCGGCAGCTCGCCGTCGAGCGCGAAGGTGCCGCTCTGGATGTGCTCCTTGGCTGCGCCCTTCTCGCAGAAGCCCAGATCTTCGTAGGCGAGCAGCTCGGTCATGGTGAAGCAGTCGTGCACCTGGGCGACGTGGATTTCCTTTCGGGGGTTCCGTATCCCGGCCTGCGCATACACCTGCCGGGCGGCCATCTCGGTGGCCCGCCAGCGCAGGAAGTCGAAGCTGGGGTCCTCCTGCGGGTTCGGCGACAGCGCGATGCCGATCGCGCGCACCAGGATGAAGTCGTCGCGAAAACCCTTGGCCAGCTCGCGGCGGGTGATGATGGCGGCCGCCGCGCCGTCGGACTGGGCAGCACAGTCGTACAGGCCGAAGGGCCACGAGATGATGCGCGCCTTCAGCACGTCGTCGACGGTGATCTCGCGCTTCAGCATGGACTTGGGGGCGAGCGTGCCGTTGTGGTGGTTCTTGACCGCGATCCTGGCCAGATCCTCGCGCCCGGCACCGTAGGTCTCGAAGTACTGCGCGGCGCAGAGCGAGAACCAGCCGGCCGGCGTGGCCGGCAGGCCCCGGACGCCGGTGACGGCCACGCTCGGGCCTGACACGCCGCGGTCCTTCGGCTTGTCGAAGCCGACCACCAGCACGGTGTCGTACATACCGCACGCGACCGCGAACACGCCGTAGCGGAAGGCGTCGGTGCCGGTGGCGCAGTAGTTGACCACCATGCTGACGGGGCGGTCGAAGAGCTTGAGGGCGTCGGCGACTTCGGCGGTGCCCTTGGACGGGTACTGCGCGCCGCAGAAGACGGCCTCGATCTGCTTCTGGGGATTGTCGATGCCGGCGTCCTGGTAGGCCTCGAACGCGGCCTCGACGATCATGTCCTGGGAATCTTTGTCCCAGTTCTCGCCGAACTTGCAGCAGCCCATGCCGACGATGGCGACCTTGTCGCGGATGGCTTCGGGATTCATCGCGATGCTCCTCAACGCACGGGGGTGCACTTCCAGTAATAGTTCGGCGTGCCGCCGGCTTCGTGGATCTTCCGGAAGGTGAGCTCGACGGGCATCTTGAGCGTCACTTCCTTGGGCGCCACGTCGGTCATCTGCAGGTAGAGGCGTGCGCCCTCCACGTCGACGATGCCGGCCACCAGCGGCGGATTGGGGCTGCCGGCGAAGTTGTCGAAGGTGAACGAGCGCAGGGTGCCGACCTTGTCGGACAGGCGCACGGGGTCGAACTGGTCGCGGGCGTAGCAGGTGAAGCACACGCGCTGGCGCGGATACTGCGTCTGCTGGCAGCGACGGCAGCGTTGCGCGAGCAGGGTCACATCGACATCGCGGTCGCGGAAGTGTTTGGTGGCGGACAGCCCGGCGCCGGCGCGGCGGTCGAACTCGACCGCGAGCAGCTGCCGGAAGCGGAGATACATGTCGTAGGTGGGGAACTCGCCGCGGCGCGCGAGGTGCCAGGCGACGCCCCGCCGGCCTTCCAGCCGCTCGACCGTGGGTGTGGCCTCCAGGATGACGGCCTCGGCCCCGTCGCCGTACGCCACCACCAGCACGCGGTCGCCGCGCGTGGCGGACTCGACCGCGGCGGCGAGCAGGAGCGGCGTCATGGCCGCGCCCGCGTTGCCGACCTTGCCGAAGAGCGGGTCCTGCACCTGCTCGGGGGAGAAGCCGAGCTCCTTCGCCACCGCCGCGTGGCTGCGCGCGTCCGGGCCGAAGAGAACCAGCTTCTGGAAGTCCTTGGGGGCGAGCGTGGTGCGCGCCAGCAGCCCCGTCACCACCTCGCGCACGTTGTGGCGGTAGCCGTGGTCGACGACGAAGCGGTCCTCCCACCCGTGGACGAACGGGTCGCCGTCCGTCCGCCACACGTCGACGATCTCATCGCTGACCGCATGGTGGGCGGTGAGATCCAGCGCCACCGCGTCGCCGCCGATCAGGAACGCCGCGGCGCCGTCGCCCAGATTGGCCTCCATCGCCGAGCGCGGCGCGGCCAGGCGCGCGTCGCTCACCACCACCAGCACACGCGTGGCCGAGCCGGAGCGCACGCTGTCGGCCGCCGTGCGCAGCGCTGTCATGCCGGCGCGCAGCGAGTCCCCCAGGTCGGCGGTCAGGACATCGCGCCGCAGATCGAGCGCCTTGGCGATGATGGCGGCGCCCTGCTTCTCTTTGAAGGGGTACGACGTGGACGCGAACAGCACGCCGTCGACGGTGGCGCGGTCGATGCCGGTCAGGCAATCGATGGCCGCGGCCACGCCCATGGTCACGGCGTCCTCGTCCCAGTTGGCGACGGATTTCTCCGGACCGCCCGGCTTGCCGCCGTGGATGGTGCCGAGCGCCAGCCGCAGCATGGGGATGTAGGCGCCGCAGCAGGTGATTCCGACCATCCGGCGAACCTACGATTGGCGTGCCGGAACTGCAAGAGCGGGCGGCGTCCGCCCGCGCCGATCACTTGCAGCGGATCGTCTTGCCCTTGGCCAGCCGGAGACACGGCGGCGTCGCCTCGCCGCACTGGCCGGTGGTGGCGAGCGGGCTATCGACGACGAAGGTGCCGGTCGAGGGCAGCGCCCCCATGGTAAACGCGCCCTGCTTCCCCTTGACGGAGAACTTGAGCTGACCATTGGACAGGGACTTTCGGGTCACCCGGATCTTGGTGATGCCCTGCAGGCCCGGCGAGCGTTTGAAGCTGCACTTCGTCTTCGTCTTGTTGGTCTTCCAGCCCGCACCGCCGGGAACGGTCACGTCGAGGACGGTGGCCCCGGTGATGTCGGTGAGCAGCACGCGCACGCCGCGGACGGCGGGATCGATGGCCGGCGTCGTTGGCACGGCCATGGTGCCCTTGAACAGGAAGCCCTCGTCGCCCGCGGGGGCGAGCTGCTTGGTGAGCTTGATCTTCGACTTGGTGGCGAACACGGGCACGATGTTGGTGCACGGATCGCACGCGGTGCCCACGCCGTCGCCGTCGCCGTCTTCCTGGTTCGGATTGGGCGTGCTGACACAGTTGTCTTCCCCGTCGATGACCCTGTCCCCGTCCTCATCGGGACCATTCGCCGGGCACGCGGCTGCACTGCCGCCGCAGAGTTCCGGCTCGTCGCCGGGCCCCGTGGACGGCCGGCACTCCGTGGTCGGCGGCGCGAATGCATCCGCCGGGCAGGGGCCGGACACGCCGTCACACGACTCCGCCACATCGCAGACATCGGCTGCCGGACGACAAACGAGGCCCGACGAAGCGACCGTGTCGGCGGGACAGGTGGCGCCCGTGCCGCTACATCTCTCGGCCACGTCGCACACCCCCGCCGCGGGCCGGCAGATGGTGCTCGACGCCGCGAACGCATCGGCCGGACAGATGGTGCCCGTGCCGTCACAGTGCTCCGCCACGTCGCACACGCCCGCCGACGCCCGACACTCCGTGCTCGTTGGCGCGACCCCGTCGGCGGGACACGCGGCGCTCGTCCCGGGGCAGTTCTCGGCCACGTCGCAGACGCCTGCGGTCGCGCGACACTGCGTGGTCGATGCCGTGAACGCGTCCGCCGGACAGCTCGGGCTGGTGCCGTCACACGTCTCGGCCACGTCGCACACGTCAGCGACCGCGCGGCACTCGGTCCCGGCCCCTACCACGAGGTCCGCGGGACACGTCGGGCTCGAGCCGTCGCACGCCTCGGCCAGGTCGCACACGCCCGCGACCGCCCGACACTCGGTACCGCCGGCCACGACACCGTCGGCGGGGCACGCAGCGCTCGCCCCCGTACAGTTCTCCGCCACGTCACACGTTCCCGCGGGCGCCCGGCACTGCGTCGTCGAAGGCACAAGCGCGTCGGCCGGACAGCTCGTGACGACCCCGTCGCACGTCTCCGCCACGTCGCACACGCCGGCCGCCGCCCGGCACTCCGTCCCGGCGCTCACGACGAGGTCGGCCGGACAGCTCGTCCCCGTGCCGTCGCACGCTTCGGCGACGTCGCAAATGCCGGCCGCCGCTCGACACTCGGTCCCGCCCGCGACCACGCCGTCGGCGGGACACTCGGCACTCGCTCCCGTGCAGTTCTCGGCCACGTCGCACACATCGACCGCCGCCCGGCACTCCGTGGTCGGCGCCACAAAGCCGTCGGCCGGACACGCCCCGCTGAGACCGGTGCACGTCTCCGCCACGTCGCACACGCCGGCGACGGCGCGACACATGGTTCCGACCGCTTCGAACTGACAGGTACTGCTGCAGCAGTCGCCGTCGGCCGTGTTACCATCGTCGCACTGCTCGCCGACATCCAGCGTACTGTCGCCGCAGGGCGTACGGTACGCGACCAAGCCCGCCGCCCAGGGATCCGCGCTGCTCAGGGTGCCGTCGGCGACATATGTGCCCGTCGCCGACACGATCCGGTACTCGGAAAACACGCCGACGCGCCGCGTCCCCGTGCCCGCGTTCGATTCGATCGACGGGAGGGCCGTGTAGCTCGCTCCGGGCGCGAAGGTTTCTCCGCGGGCCTCGACGGTCACCGTCCCGAGCAGCAGTTCGTTCGCGACCGTGGTCGTGGCGGCGGCCGTGATCGGGCTCGCATCGTTGCCGGTGCCGGTCGCGGTCTGGTCGACAACGATGCCGCCCGGAAATCCCGAGAACTCGTTCGCGCTCAGGGCGCGATCCTTGGTGTTGGGATGGGTCACCGTGATGATGTCACCGGGCAGGAGGGCGGAGCTGACGACCGTGCTGAAAGCGACGGCGCGCACACCGTTGGTGGCAGCGCCGTTCGCGACGTCGACGTCGGCCGTATAGGTGTTGCCCTTGCTGTCCGTGCAGGTGATCGCCCCGACCCTCGGGTCGACGGCGAAGCTGACGATGACGGCGTGCCCGACCGGGACGCTGATGCCGCCGCCGAGCGTCAGCTCGAGCGTGGTCCCGGGCGAGCCCCCCTCCGCCACAGTGCCCACGTTCTTCACGAAGGCGATGGTCGCCGACGCGGACGAGGTGCCGACCAGCACGAGGGCGACAGCACCCAGGGCAGCACGTGCTGCCTGAGCGAGACGAGCCGCAGGCGGTGTGGCCATCGGGTGCCACAAGCAGGCCATGTGCCAACCCCTGCCGGCGAGGAACCCGCGACAATTCGTCACGGGTGGCAGGAATGTCACGCGGGCACGTCAGGAAAATGACTCCTCTACAACGCGACCACCGCCTCCAGGACGAAGAGCGGACATGCCGTCGGCACCACCCGGCGGAGCCGCAGCCCCGCCTGACGGAACAGGGCCCGGAACTCCTCGCGCGTCCGCTCCATGCCGCCGGGGCTGACGAACATGTTGATGTCGAGCAGCTTGCCCCAGTGCGCGCCGTTGCCGCGCGGAATCACGTTGTCGACCACGAGCACGCGCCCGCCCGGCGCCATCGCCGTGCGGCAGGCGCGCAGAATCCGCAGCGCCTGCTCGTCGTCCCAGTCGTGGATGATGTACTTCATGATGTAGGCGTCGGCGCCGGCGGGGACCGCCGTGAAGAAGTCACCACCCTGCACCTCGCAGCGCCCCGCGACGGCCCGGTCGGTGACGAAGCCGCTCGCACCCGCCGCGGCGACCACCTGCGGCTGATCGTACAGAACGCCCCGCAGGCGCTTGTAACGGCGGAGGATGGTGGCCAGCAGATGTCCGTGTGCGCCCCCTACGTCGACCAGGCGTGTGCAGCGGCCGAAGGGATAGGCCCGCGCGATGGCGTCGTTCTCGGTCCCCGAGATGCTCGCCATCGACGCGGAAAACTCGCGGTCCTTGTCCGGATGCTGCTGCAGGAACGGGAACAGGGGCAGCCCGTACACACGATCGAACGGCCGCGCCCCGGTGCGGACGCCGTCGAGCAGGCCGCCCCACGCCTGCCAGTTGTAGTCGTCGACCATCATGCAGGCGAACGCGTGCAGCGAGCCCGGCACGTCGCGCCGGAGCGTGACGGCGACTGGGGTCAGCCGCAAGCGCCCGTCGGCGGTCTCGGCGAACACCCCCACGCTGGCGAGTGCGCGCAGCACGCGGCGCAGGATCGCCGGCTGCGCCCCCACCGCCTTGGCGATGGCCGCGGGCGTGCGCGGCCCCTTGGCCAGCACGTCGGCTACGCCGAGGCGCGCCACGACGTAGATGAGCTGGGACACCCAGTAGCCGGTGATCAGTCCGAGCATGGCTTCCTGGACCGGCGGACGGCGACGAGTCGGCATGGCGGCACGCTTTCGCCCGAAGTGCACGGGCTGTCAACCGCGACTGGTTGCATCGGGTCAGATACGGGCGGTAGAGGAAGTCATGCCGGCAGACCCCGCCGTGATCCCTCCCGACGACCCGTGGCGCGGGTGCGATCCGTTCGATCCCGCCTTCCGGAACGATCCCTACCCCGCGCTCGCCCGACTGCGCACCGTCGATCCCGTGAACCAGACGCCACTCGGGTTCTGGCGGCTGACGCGCTACGCCGACGTGACCCGGCTGCTGCACGACGTGCCCGCGGGCGTGCGCACCACCGACGGGCTCCTGCCCGGGGTCGACGAGGCGCTCGCCGGACAGCGGCGCTTCATGCTGCAGCAGGACCCGCCGACGCACACGCGGCTGCGGCGCCTGGTGAGCCACGCCTTCACCCCCCGCGCCATCGCCGGCCTGCGCCCGCGCGTCGAGCGCGTGGTCGACGACTGCCTCGCCCGCGTGGCCGCACGCGGAGACGGGCGGATGGACGTGATCGCGGATCTCGCGCTCCCCGTGCCGTCCACCGTCATCTGCGAGATGATGGGTGTCCCGGTGGCCGACCGCGAGCGCTTCACCACCTGGACGGCGCAGGCCACCTTCGGCCTGGCGGCGCCGATCATGCCGGCCGAGGTCGTGCAGCAGGCGGTTGCCGCCGGCATGCAGCTGGCGGCGTACTTCCAGGATCTCATTGCCGAGCGACGCACACGCTTGACCGACGATCTCCTGAGCGTGCTCATCCGCGCCGAGGAAGCGGGCGACCGGCTCGACACCGAAGAGCTGATCTCGCAATCGATCGGGCTCCTGATCGCCGGCTTCGAGACCACCATCGGCCTCATCGGCAACGGCGTGCGCGCGCTGGCGCTGCACCCGGATCAGCTGGCCCTGCTGCGGGCGCGCCCGGAACTGATCGCGAGCGCGGTCGAGGAATGCCTGCGCTGGGACGGCCCCATCATCCTCACCGTGCGCGTGCTGCACGCCGACGCCGATTTCGGCGGCACCGTCATCCCCGAGAACGCCATGGTGTGGGGGGTGCTCGCTGCCGCCGACCGCGACCCGGCCGTCTTCCCGGACCCCGACCGCTTCGACATCACACGCACGCCGAACGACCACCTGGCCTTCGGCGGCGGGGCGCACTACTGCCTGGGCGCGCACCTGGCGCGGCTCGAAGCGCAGCTCGCCATCGGCGGGCTGGTGCGGCGCTTCCCCGGGATCGGCCTCGAGTCGGAGACCGTCGAGTGGGGCGCATCGCTCTTCCGGGTGCCGGGGCGCTTGCCGGTCCGCGTCAGCGCGTGACGGCGGATGGCCCTCCACCCCCTCGCCGGGAAGCCCGCGCCGCGGGAGTTGTTGGTCAACGTCCCGCGGCTCGTCACCGCCTACTATACGCTCCGCCCCGACCCGGACGACCCCGCGCAGCAGGTCGCCTTCGGCACCTCGGGCCATCGCGGCTCGTCGCTCCGGCAGTCGTTCAACGAAGGCCACATCCTGGCCATCGCGCAGGCCATCGTCGAGCTACGCCACGCCGCCGGCATCACCGGACCGCTCTACGTAGGCCAGGATACGCACGCGCTCTCCGAGCCGGCGCTGGCGACCGCGCTGGAGGTGTTCGCGGCGCACGGCGTCGAGGTGATGATCCAGGACGGCCTCGGCTACACCCCGACGCCCGTCATCTCGCACGCCATCCTCACCTACAACCGCGGGCGCACGACGGGGCTCGCGGACGGGGTCGTGATCACGCCGTCGCACAATCCGCCCGAGGACGGCGGCTTCAAGTACAACCCGCCCGCCGGCGGCCCGGCCGACACCGACACCACGCGCCGCATCGAGACGCGCGCCAACGAGCTGCTGCGTGCCGGCGTGGCGGGCGTGAAACGCATACCCTTCGCTGCCGCGCGGCGCGCGTCCACCACGCATCGGCATGACTACGTGCGCCCCTACGTCGACGACCTCCGGCACGTGGTCGATATGGACGCGATCGCCGGCGCCGGGCTCCGTCTCGGCGTCGACCCGCTCGGGGGCGCCAACCTACCCTTCTGGGACCCGATCGCCGCCACCTATGGCCTGGACCTGACGGTCGTCAACCGCCACGTCGACCCCACCTTCGCCTTCATGCCCGTCGACAAGGACGGCAAGATCCGCATGGACTGCTCGTCGCCGTGGGCAATGGCGGGACTCATCCGCCTGAAGGACGACTTCGACCTCGCCTTCGGCAACGACGCCGACTCGGACCGCCACGGCATCGTCACGCCGGGCGCCGGGCTGCTCAACCCCAACCACTACCTCGCGGTCGCCGTGTGGTACCTGTTCCAGCACCGCCCGGGCTGGCGCGCCGACGCCGGCGTCGGCAAGACGCTGGTGTCGAGCGCGATGATCGACCGCGTCGCCGCGCACCTCGGGCGGCCGCTCGGCGAGGTGCCGGTCGGGTTCAAGTGGTTCGTCGACGGGCTCCGCGACGGCTCGTACGGTTTCGCCGGCGAGGAAAGCGCCGGGGCGTCGTTCCTGCGCCACGACGGCACGGTGTGGACGACCGACAAGGACGGCATCATCCTGGATCTCCTGGCGGCCGAGATCACGGCCGTGACCGGCACCGACCCGGGGCGCCTGTATGCGGAGCTGGAGGAGCGCTTCGGGCGCCCGGTGTACGAGCGTCAGGACGTTCCCGCCACGCCGGATGAGAAGGCCGTTCTGGGCAAGCTGTCCGCGCAGGCCGTGCGCGCCACCACCCTGGCCGGCGACCCCATCGTCGCCACGCGGACGCACGCGCCGGCCAACGGCGCCGCCATCGGGGGCCTCAAGGTGGAGACCGCCCACGGCTGGTTCGCGGCGCGCCCGTCGGGCACCGAGGACGTGTACAAGATCTACGCCGAGAGCTTCCGCGGCGCGGAGCACCTGACCCGCATCCAGGTCGAGGCGCAGGCGATCGTCACCGCCGCCCTGCGGGCGGGCTGAGGGCCGGCATGGCGGCGTCCAAACCTCCCGAGCGCGCGGCACGACGCCTGCGGGGACGAGCGCATGCCAAGCTGGTGCAGGACCTCGAGCGGCTGGCGCGCTTGAAGCCCGGCGGCACGCCGGAGCGGCCGCTCGAGATCGACTCCCCGACCCGCGTCGACGTGATCGCGCAGAGGACCCCTTGCCCGCTCTGTGACACGACGCTCCGGCTCGACGCCCACACCGCCGAGACCGTGCGCGGCATCCGGCTCCGCGTCGCCCATGTCACGTGCACCGCCTGCGGCACGAAACGGGCGCTCTACTTCCGGCTCGCCGGGGCGCAGCCGCACTGATCGGCGCGCTCGTATGGACACTTGAAGTGACCAGTGCTATCGATTGACCATGCGCCAGATCGCCGCTGCCAAGTTCAAGGCCCAGTGTCTCGCGTTGCTCGAGAACGTCGATCCCGACGGCATCGTGATCACGAAACGCGGGAAACCGGTGGCGAAGCTGATCCCCCTGGGGACCGACTCCGCGAGCCTCATCGGGTCGCTGCGCGGCAAGGTGAAGATCCGAGGTGACATCACGTCCACGGGGATCACGTGGAATGCTCAATCTTGACACCCACGTGCTGTTGCATGCCGTCGCCGGACGCCTGTTGCCAGCCGAGACGCGTCTCCTTCAGCACGATCGCTGGAGTATCTCCGCGATCGTGCTCTGGGAGATCGCGAAACTCGCGCAGCTCGGCCGGATCGAGGTCGACCTGGACGACGCCGAGGTGGTGCGCACACTCGCTCGCGTGCACGTCTGGCCCCTGACGCGCGAGATCGCGCGTACGAGCACGCGACTGGACGTGCGCAGCGACCCCGCCGACGAGCTGATCGCGGCCACCAGCATCGTCCACAACCTCCCGCTCGTCACGCGCGATCGGGCATTGCGGCGGTCGCGGCTGATTCCCCGCCCGTAGGCTCAGCGGCATGACGACGCGGCGTCGACCATCTCCTGCGGCACCTCGCCCTGGCTCATACGCGCCTCGAAGCCCTTGAACTGGTCCACGCTGAACTGGTCCTGCAGCTTGTCGAGCGCGCACTGACACGTCGCCGGTTCGCTCCGTGCCGTACAGCCGCGCATGAAGTTGCCGACCACCTCTGCGGGATACGGCTGCGTGTTCCCGCCCCCGCATGCCATCGCCAGAAGGAGGCCCCCGACCGCCAGTGCGCGCCCGTGCATCCCGAAGCCCATGACCTGCCCGGGGGGCGCCGTCAACCGCCGCGTGCTATAGGCGACGCGGGATGAACGCCTACGCCGTCGTCGTCCTCGCGGCGCTCGTGCTGGGTTTTTGCCTGGACACGCTGGCCGACGTGCTGAACCTGCGCGCGCTCCGACCGGAGCTGCCGCCCGAGTTCCGCGACGTGTACGATGCCGCGCGCTATCGTCGCTCGCAGGACTACACGCGCGTACGCACCCGCTTCGGCATCGCGGTCGCGGCCGCGGACCTGGTCGTGCTGCTCGGCTTCTGGGCGGCCGGCGGCTTTCCCTGGCTCGACGCGGCCGTGCGCACCGTCGGCCTGGGGCCGGTCCCGACGGGGCTCCTGTTTATCGGGACGCTCGTCCTCGCCCGCACCGTCCTCCACCTGCCCGTGCGCTGGTGGTCGACGTTCGTGATCGAGGCGCGCTTCGGCTTCAACCGCACCACGCCGGCGACGTTCTGGAGCGACGCGGCCAAGGGGCTGCTGCTCGCCCTGGCCCTCGGCACACCGCTCCTGGCCGCCATCCTGTGGTTCTTCGAACGCACCGGCGCGCAGGCCTGGCTCTGGTGCTGGGGCGCAGGCGTCGTCTTCCTGGTGGCCGTACAGTTCGTCGCGCCCACGTGGATCATGCCGCTCTTCAACCGCTTCACGCCGCTCGCCGACGGGCCGCTACGCGACGCCATCCTGGCCTATGCCCGCCAGGTCACCTTCCCGCTCGACGGCGTGTTCGTGATCGACGGCTCGCGCCGCTCCTCCAAGGCCAACGCCTTCTTCACCGGCTTCGGGCGCCACAAACGCATCGCGCTGTTCGATACCCTGCTGCAATCCCTGGATGCGGCCGAGGTCCTGGCCGTCCTGGCGCACGAGATCGGGCACTGGAAGCGCCGCCACGTGCAGGTGGGCCTCGCGCTCGGCGTCGTCCAGATGGGTGCCCTGTCGTTCTGCCTCTCACTCGCGCTGGCACACCAGGGACTCTACGAGGCGTTCGGCGTGCCGGCGTCGTCGGTGCACGCGGGCCTGGTCTTCTTCGGGCTCCTGTTCGCGCCCGTCGACCTCGCTCTGTCGATCCTGGGACACGCCCTGTCGCGGGCGCACGAATACGCCGCCGACGCGTTCGCGGCGCGCACGACCGGCACCGGTGCGCCGCTGGCGAGCGGCTTGAAGCGGCTGTCGGCCGACAGCCTGGCCAACCTGACGCCACACCCGCTCTACGTCGCCCTGCACTACTCGCACCCGCCGGTGCTGGCGCGCGTGCACGCATTGCACCGGGCTGGTTGACCGGCGATATCTTCGCTCTGTATTCGGTGACATGCCGACGACGATGCACGTCCCACAGGATCTCCTCCAACGAATCGACACGCGGGCACGAGCACGGAACGTGAGCCGCAACCGTTTCGTGGTCGAGACGCTGCGGCAGTCGCTGGACGACGAAGACCGGTGGTCGCCGGAGTTCCTACGCGCACTCGACGGGCCATCGGACGACGCCGGAACGCGTCGCGCCGTCGATCAGATGCTCGAGGCCGTCCGCTCCCGCCGCACGAGCAAACGCCGGTCGCCACTGTGACCTACGTGCTCGACACGACCACGCTCTCTGCGCTCATGCGTGCCGACGCTGGCGCGATCGCCCGGCTGAAGGGTACGCTCCGGCGCGATGGCGGAAATCGCATACGGCCTCGCTCGCATGCGTCCCTCCAGACGACGCACGGCCTTGCCGGCACGCTTCGAGTTGTTTCGAACCGAGCTGCTGCACGCTACATGGGACGACGAGGTCAGCGCGGCGTTCGGTGAGATCAAGGCGTCTCTGGAGCGACGGGGAGAACGGCTCGAGGACTTCGACGTGGCGATCGCCGCGCACGCCGTCGCGCTCCGCGCGACGCTGGTTACGGCCAACCTCCGGCACATGCGGAGAATCGACGGGCTTCCCCTCCAAGACTGGAGCGTGGCGGCGTCAGGCTGATAGACCGCCTCGCTCACGTCGATGGTCAGGTCGTGTTGACCCCCGCCCCGCGCGGAACCTACACTCCGCGTCGGTGCCCTCGTACCAGGAGCTGCGCGCCGCCGTCCCGCCCCGCTGCTTCCGTCCGTCGACGGGGCGGTCGCTGGCCCATCTTGCGCGCGACCTGACGGCCATCGGGGCGCTCTACGCCGCCGGCGTGTCGCTCGCCGACCGGGGGCTCGGCTGGCTGTGGCCCGTCCTCTGGTTCGGACTCGGTACCTTGTTCTGGGCCCTCTTCCTGATCGGACACGACTGCGGCCATGGGGCGTTCTCCCGCCATCGCTGGCTGAACACCCTGGTCGGCCATCTCACCCACACGCCGCTCCTGGTCCCGTACCATGGCTGGCGCTTGAGCCACCGGCTTCATCATCGCGGTACCGGCCACGTCGATCGCGACGAGACGTGGTTCCCGCTGACGCGGGCGGAGGTGGCGGCCCTGCCCTGGCATGTACGCCTGCTACGCTTCCGGCTGTTCCTCTTCGGCCTGCCGTTCTACCTGCTGCGCCGCAGCCCCGGACGCGCGGGCTCGCACTTCAATCCGCAGAGTGCGCTCTTTCCGCGCCGCGAGCAGGGGCGTGTCACCGCCAGTATCGCGCTCTGCGGCCTTTTCGCTGCCGGCCTCGTGGGCGCCGCCTGCTGGTGGGGACCGGGCGCGGTCTGCCGCTACTACCTGGCACCGTACGTCGTGTTCGCGGTGTGGCTCGACCTGGTCACCATCCTGCACCACACCAGCCCCGACGTGCCCTGGTACCGTGATCCCGACTGGACACCGTTGCACGGCGCGCTGGCCACCGTCGACCGCCACTATGGCCTGTTCGAGGCCATCCACCACCACGTCGGCACGCACGTGCCGCATCATCTCTTCCCCCACATCCCCCACTACCGGCTGCGCCAGGCGAGCGTCGCGCTCGCCCGCGTGCTGGGGCCGGCCTATCGGCGGCCGGGCACGCCGATCTGGCGCGCCTTCGCCGACGTGCTGCGCTCGTGCCACGTCGTGCCGCCCGACGGCAGCCGCGTCTTCTACGAGCCCTACGCCCCGGTCACGCGGATGGCGCCGGTCGGCAGCGGACTCGGGTCGCGTCCGGCCACCAGGTGATACGCCTGCGTGCGGTTCGTCTGCAGAAAGTGCAGCGAGCCGCGCAGAAAGAGGAGGAAGGCGCGCACGGCTGGCTCGCCGAAACGGGCCGCGAGCTCGCTGCGGTGCGCCTCCATCGCGTCCCCCCAGTCGCGGATCGTGCACGCGTAGTGCAGCGTATCGTCGCGCAGCTCGTGCACGTTGAAGCCGCCGCGCAGGAAGGCGCCGACCAACGCCGCCGGGTCGACGTAGCGGATCGGGCCCGGCCAGATGTACTTCTTCATGAAGCGGCCGAAGGTGAAGTCGGTGCGCTGCGCACAGAAGTCGGCCCACACGCGGGCGCCCGGCCGGAGATGACGGCCAAGGATGCCGACCACGCGGTCGTACTCCGGGTTGTGCTCGAACGTGCCCATGAACACCGCGCCATCGAACGCCTGCGGCGGGCGGTAGACCCACAGGTTGACCAGCGCGCTCGTGCACGGCAGCGCATGGCGCCGGATCAGGTCCTGGACGAACCGGTGCTGCTGCTCCGAAATGGTGATGCTGTGCACCCGGATGCCCTGGCGTCCGGCGTACTCGACGAAGCAGCCCCAGCCGCCCCCCATGTCGAGCACGTCCATGCCGGGGCGGAGTCCGAGGGCGTCGATGGCCGCCTGCATCTTGCGCGCGATCGCGGCGTCGATCGGCTCGTCGAGCCGGGCGTAGAGGCCGTGCGAGTAGCACCGCCAGCGGTCGAGCCAGGGCAGGAAGAACTCCGGCGGGCGGTCGTAGTGGAAGGCGATCGACTCGCGATCGTAGGCGAGCCGGTTGCGCACCAGCAGGCGCAGGAGAAGCCGCGCACGTTCGATGGGCCCGGAGTCGAGGGTCAGCTGCTCGGTCACCTTCATGACCTCGAGCAACGAGCCGTCGATGTCGATGCGGCCCTCGAGATAGGCCTCCGCCAGCGCCAGGTGCTCGCCCTGCACCAGGGCGTCGAGCGCCGCCGCATCGTGGAAGACGACCCGCGCCACCTTGGGGGAATCCCCCACCCCGACCGGCGTCCCGTCGGGGAGCACCAGGGTCACCCCGGCGTCGACGGCAGCGAGCCGTTCGAGCCGGGCAACGAGCGGCGACGGCACCGCCTCGGCCGGGAGCGCCATGCGCCTTCCACTAGGCAACCGACCGGCACGGCGTCAACCGCGACTCCCGGCCCCCCTTGAAGACCCGCCGGTCGCGTTTTAGGGTCGGCGCGCGGGCGCTGGCAACGCGCGGATGGCACCTTCTCCCCCCAAGCACGAAGAGCAGCGGCGGTACGCCACCGTCCTGTTCGCGGACGTGTCCGGCTTCACGGCCCTCTCCGAACGCATGGACCCCGAGGACGTGACCGCCCTCATGAACGAATGCTTCACGCTGCTCGAGGGTGCGGTGCTCCGCCACGGCGGCATGGTCGACAAGTACATCGGCGACTGCGTGATGGCCCTGTTCGGCGTCCCGGTGGCGCTCGAGGAAGCCCCGCGCAACGCGATCAACGCCGCCATCGAGATGCGCACGGCCATCTACGGGTTCAGACGCGACCACCCGGAGCTGACCCCGCTCGACATCCACAGCGGCATCAACACCGGCCTGGTGCTCGCCGGCGACGTGGGCGGCGACCACAAACGCGACTTCACGGTCATGGGCGACACCGTCAACCTGGCCGCCCGCCTGAAGGACGCGAGCCCCAAGGGGAGCATCTGGGTCGGCCCGGAGACGTTCCGCCTGACGCGCGATGCGTTCGAGTTCCGCACCCTCAAACCGATCACCTTCAAAGGCAAGGACCACCCCGTGCGCACCTTCGAGGTGCGCTCCGAGCACCAGGTCATCCACCGCCTACGCGCCATCTCGCGGCGGTCGGTCGGGTCGCGACTGGTCGGCCGGGACGCCGAGCTCGAGCGCCTGAGAGACACCATGGTGGCCCTCGTCGCCGGGCGGGGCGGCGCCGTCAGCCTGATCGGCGACGCCGGACTCGGGAAGACCCGTTTGACGACGGAACTCATGGCCCTGCCGGTCGCGCACGAGGTCACGTTCCTGCAGGCCCGCTCGCTCTCGGTCGGCCAGACGCTCAGTTATCACCCGTTCGTCGACCTCCTCCGATCCTGGGCGGCCATCGACGAGGAGGCGCCGGCCGCGGAGTGGATGCCCCAGCTGCGCGCCGCCGTGGCCGAGCACTGCGGCGACCAGACCGCCGACATCTTTCCGTTCATCGCCACCCTGATGGGGGCGCCGCTCGCCGGCGCGGACCAGGAGCGCGTCGCGGGCATCCAGGGCGCCGCCATGGAATCGCTGATCGTGAAGAGCGTCCGCGAGCTCTTCGAGCGTCTGGCCGCTGCGCGACCGCTCGCACTGGTGTTCGAAGACCTGCACTGGGCCGATCAGTCCTCGATCGCGCTCCTGACCGCGCTCCTGCCCCTGGCGCGCGAGCACCGCCTGGTGTTCGTCGGCGTATACCGGCCGGACTTTCCGGACACCGCCGCGCGCTTTCTGGAGAGTGCGCGCCGGCTGCTCGGGCCTGCACACGTGGAGATCGCCCTCCATCCACTCGACGCCCGCCACAGCCGGACGCTCATCGACGATCTTTTCCGGCACGGCGACCTCCCGACGCACGTGCGCGGGATGATCCTCGAGAAGACCGCCGGCAACCCGTTCTACGTCGAGGAGGTCATCCGCGCGCTGCTCGACGAGGGGGCAGCGACGCTCAGCGACGGGGCGCTGCGCGCGACCGAGAAGATCCTGACCGTCACCATCCCGAGCACGATCCGCGAGGTCATCCTGGTACGCGTCGACCGCCTCCCGCCGCGGCCGCGGCAGGTGTTCCAGGTGGCGTCGGTCATCGGCCGGAGCTTCGATCGCACGCTGCTCGCCGAGGTCGTGGCTGAGCCCGCGCATCTGAACGACGACCTCGAGCTGCTGGCCGACCTCGAGCTGCTGGTCAGCACCGACGTGTTCACCTTCAAGCACGCCATCATCCAGGAAGTGGCCTACGACTCGATCCTGCGCACGACGCGCCAGCACCTGCACGGGCGCGTCGCGCAGGTGATCGAGACCCGCCACGGGCAGGTGCAGGCGGCGGGTTACGAGTCGATCGCGGCCGGGGACCGCGGACGCATTCACGGCCAGGTCGCGGTCGCGATGGAAGCCCAGAGGCGGGGCGCCGGCGGCGTCAACGGCATGCTCGCGTATCACTTCGGCCTGGCCGGGCAGCCGGAGCGCGCGGAGCCCTACCTGCTCGAGGCCGGCGACGAGGCCGCCCGCTCGGCCGCGTCCAACGAGGCGCTCCACTTCTTCCGCCAGGCCTCGGAGCTGACGCTCCGCCTGTACGGCGAGACCGGCGACCGCAAGAAGCTGGCCCTCCTGGAGAGGAATCTCGCCCTCGCGCTCTTCAACCGCGGCCAGCTGATCGAGGCCGGCCGGCACTTCAACCGGGCGCTGGAATACCTGGGGGAGTTCGTCCCGCACACGACCCTCGGCCTCGGCATGCGCTTCGCGACTACGCTGACCGGCGTCCTGTGGCGGGCCTACGTCCCACGCCGCCTGCGACCGCTCCGCCCGGCGACCGACGCGGACCGCGAGGTGATCGCGGTCATGTACGCGCGCGCCCAGGCGCAGACGACGGCGGACCCGGGCCGTTTCCTGTTCGACACCATGGAGACCCCGCGCCGGCTCGACACCGTCGATCCGCGTACCGTGCCCAACGCCGGCGGGATCTACGCCTCGCTGGTCGGCATCTTCTCGTACACCGGCCTGTCGTTCCGCATCGGCGCCCGCTTCCTCGCCCGTGCCGCGCCGCTGGTCGACCCGACCGACGTGCGCGAGCAGATGACCTTCCAGCTCATGCGCTACCTCCATCACCTGCTGCAGGGGGACTGGCGCGACGACTACGCCATCGACGACGACCTCATCGCACAGAACCTGCGCCGCGGCCTACTGTGGCCCGTGACCAACTACCTCGGCCTGAACACCCATCAGCGCATCCACCGCGGCGACTTCGCCGGCGCCCGCGCGCAGCTGTCCCGGATCGCGTCGATCGAGGACACCTACGGCCACGACCTGGCCAAGTCGTACCGGCAGGCGACCACCGCCCACCTGCTGACCGAGGAGCGCGATCTCCCGCGCGCCCTCGACGCCAGCGAGGCTTACTACGCCGGGCATCAGGACAAGCTGATCAACCTCTACGCCCTCGCGGCCCTGGCCAAGGTGCAGACGTTGATGGGGCGCCTGGCGCATGCCAAGGATACGCTCGCCAACGCCACCGAACTCGTGCGCGGCGCCGGGACGGTCCCCCCGTTTCATCTGGCGTCGTACCTGCGCTCCTGCTTGCTGTACGAGGTCACCGCGCTGGAGGCGGGGGGCACCCCGGCGTCCCGTGATGCTACCCGCATCGTACGGCGTGCGCTCCGTCAAGCCGGCCTGGCAGCCTGGCACCGCCCGGAGGTGTACCGCCTCGCCGGCACGCTGGCGTGGCTCCGCCAGCGCCCGAAGGCGGCCGTCGCGTGGTGGGAACGCAGTGTCGCCGCGGGCGAGCGGCTCGGGGCCCGCCCCGATCTCGCGCGCACGCAGGTGGAGATCGCGCGCCGCCTGGGGAGCGGCGGCGATCCGGCGCGCCGTATCGCCGGCCGGAACGCCCGCGAGGCGCTGGACGCGGCACGCACGATCTTCTCGGACCTGGGCCTGGTGCACGACCTGCAGCACGTCGCCGCACTCGAGCGGGGCGCCGCGTAGGCCGCGCCGGGACTCGTCCATGCGGTGCAGACTCCGGGCGTGCGGGCTCGTGTGCGTGTCGGCCGTCCTGGTCGCCATGGCGTTCCCGCCCCTGCATCTGCGTGCCCTCGCGTGGGTCGCGCTGGTGCCGTTCCTCGTCGTCTTGCGGGGGACCAGTGTGCGCGCCGCAGTCACACTCGGCGGCCTCTGGGGCGTGTGTCTCGCGTACGCCGTGGGGCAGTGGCTGCCGCGGGCCGTCGCCACCTACTACCAGCAGCCGCCCGTGCTCGGCCTGGTCTTCTTCCTGGGCGTGGCCCTGACCATGGTCGCGCCCTACACCATCGCGTTCGCCCTCGCGGCGCGCGTACTCGTCCGCCGGGTCACGGCGGCCACGCCGCTCCTGGTCGCGATGGCGTGGGTCGCCTCGGAGCTGGCGCGCGGCCGGCTGTTCACCGGGACGATCTTCTTCATCGGCAACCCGTGGGCGCTGCTCGGCTACTCGCAGGTCGGGTGGAGCCCGCTGGTGCAGATCGCGGACACGACCGGCATCTACGGCGTGAGCTTCGTGGTGGCGGCCGCGAACGCGGCGCTGGC
Organism: uncultured Binatia bacterium (SeqCode); assembly: GCA_964618895.1. Taxonomy (GTDB): domain Bacteria; phylum Desulfobacterota; class Binatia; order DP-6; family DP-6; genus CAZUDO01. The sequence goes on along the minus strand of CAZUDO010000056.1, from coordinate 180,657 downwards.
GCAGTTGTGGCCACGTCCCGGCGGTCCGGCGTGGCGCGGCGTGGGTGTGGCGGCCGTGTGCGTGCTGGCGGTCGGGGCGTACGGCCGCGTCGCCCTGGACCAGGCGGCCGACGAGGCGGCGACGCGCGCGACCCCGGTCGCGATCGTGCAGGCCAATCTCGATCTCGGACCGCAGTGGGACGCGAGCTTCTACGGCCGCAATCTGGACGTGTACCTGCGGTACACCCGCGACGCGATCGCCACCCATCGCCCCGCCCTGGTCTTCTGGCCGGAGGCGACCATGACCTTCTTCCTGGAGGAGGGCGCGGTCTACCGCGCCGCCATCGCGCGCACGCTCGGGCCCGCGGGCGTCGAGCTGGTGGCGGGCGGCCCCCGCGCCGTCGGTGAGCCGGCGCGCTACTACAACAGCGTCTTCCTGCTGTCGCCCGACGCCGCCATCCGGGGCCGCTACGACAAGCAGTACCTGGTGCCCTTTACCGAGTACTTCCCGATCGCCGGCGTCGATTTCCTGCGCCGGCGCTTCGAGCGCGTGCGCGTGTTCACGCCCGGCGCCTCCACGCCGCCATTGCCGACGGTGGCGGGCCCCGCGGGCGTGGTCACGTGCAACGAAGCCATGCTGCCCGAGATCGTGGCCCTGCGCGTGGCGGACGGCGCGGCCTATCTGATCAATCCGTCGAACGACAGCTGGCTCGCCGACCGCACGTACTCCGAGCTGCAGTTCGATATCGTGACCGTGCGCGCCATCGAGCAGCGCCGGTACCTGGTGCGCGCGTCGACCTCCGGGCCCTCGGCCATCGTCGATCCCTGGGGGCGGGTCCTGGTGCGGACCGCCCCGCTGTCGAGCGCCGTCATCGGTGGCGAAATCCGCCCGCGGGTCGACCGGTCGCGCTATGGCCGGGTGGGCGACGCCTTCGCGCTCGCGTGTGTGGTGGGGGCCGTCGCCGCCGTCCTGGTCCGTCGCCGCAGCGCTTGATCCGCGCTCCGTTCTCGGTCAAGTTGCCGTCCCCATGACGACACGACACCTGGTTCTGCTCACCCTGTGCGCACTCACGCTCCCGGGTCGCCTCCTGGCCGAGGAGCCGAAGACCGCGCCCACCCCCACCAAGGAGGCCAAGATGACCGGCAAGACGGACGCCGCCGTGGCCGAGATCGACAAGTTCATTGCCGAGAAGAAGATCGACACCACCAAGAGCGGCTGGAAGACGAGCCTGCCGAAGCCGCCCAAGCTGACCTTCACCGCCGGCAAGAAGTACTTCTGGGTCCTGCAGACGAGCAAGGGTACCCTCAAGGTCACCCTCCTGCCGGACGTGGCCCCGATGCACGTGTCGAGCACGATCTACTTGACCACCCTCGGCTTCTACGACGGCCTGCCCTTCCACCGCGTCATCACCGGCTTCATGGCGCAGGGCGGGGACCCGCTCGGCAACGGCACCGGCGGCCCCGGCTTCGAGTACGACGGCGAGTTCTCGCCGTCCGTCAAGCACGACAAGCCCGGCAAGCTCAGCATGGCCAACCGCGGTCCGGGCACGGACGGCAGCCAGTTCTTCCTGACCTTCGTGCCCACCCCGTGGCTCGACGGCAAGCACGCGATCTTCGGGGAGGTCACCGACGGCGCCGACGTGCTGAAGAAGCTCGAGGCCGCCGGCTCACAGGGCGGCGTGCCGAAGGAGCCGCTCAAGATCGAGAAGGCGACGATCGTGGTCGAGTAACCCGCCGGCGCATCGCCGAGGGTCGCGGGCCGCCGAACCACTTCTGCCACTCGTCCGCCGTCAGCGGATCCCGTCCCGCGCAGTACAGCTCCAGGTACGGGAAGTCGTCGTAGCCCCAGAAGACCTCGTTCTCCACTTCCATCGACGGCACGCCGAACACGCCGCGCGCGATCGCCGCGTCGGTCTGCTGGCGGAGACGGGCCTTGGCGTCCGGTTGCTGCGCCTGCACCACCACGTCGCCGCCCGCGAGGCCGATCTCGTCCGCCACGCGTTCGACCACCGCCGGCTCGCTCACGTGCAACCCCCGCACCCACACGGCCTCGAAGAGGGCGGTGACGAGCGCCGCCTGCCGCGCCGGCTCGAGCGGGAGCGCGGACGCGCGCAGCGCCAGCAAGGGGTTGAACGGGTGGAACGCCGGGGGATTGAGCGGGACCCCGAGCCGGAGCGCCTTGCGCAGGTTGTTGCGCACCATCCACAGCGCCTTGACCGGGACCTCGGCCGGGCCGAGCTGCCCATGCGCTTCGAGCAAGCCTGCGAACAAGACCGGGACCGGCTCGATGGTAAAGCCGTGGCGGGCGGCGAGCGCCGGAAGCTGGGTCCAGGCCAGGTAGGCGTTCGACGAGATGTAGTCGAAGTAGAAGCGGATGGTCTTCATTTTTGGCCGAAGGTCGCGCCTCCGCTGGAGAGGTACTCTTCCTCCAACGCGGTGGAAGCACGCCCGAGCACGCGATTGCGGTGCGGGAAGCGGCCGAAGCGCTCGATCAGAGCGGCGTGCTGCTCCGCGAAGGCGAGGTACTCTTCCAGCAGCGCGCGCCACGGCTGAGGAGCGTCACGGACGAGCTGGCGGGAGAGACGCACGGATTCGCGCTGGCTCTCGACCGACTCGTCGTGCGCGTAGGGCAGGATCAGGAACGCCCCCTCGATGGGCGCCAGCGCCGCAAGGTATCCGGCGGCCACGGCCTGGCGCGCCGTCTCCAACGCCCGTGCATCGTGCGCGAACGCGCGGGCAGTGCCACGGAACGCGTTGCGCGGAAACTGATCGAACACGATCACCAACGCGAGTGCGGACCGGGGACCGCTCAGCCAGCCGGCCAACGCGCCGGCGGCGGCCGCGTCGATGACGGGGCCGAACCGCGCCCGCACGATCGCGTCCGCGTCAGGGTTGGTACCGAACCAGAAGACGTTGCGGGCCAGCGCGTCGACCGCATCACCCGCCGCGCCGGCGAACCAGAACTCGAGAATCACCTCCGGATCGGGAGCCACGGCCCCGCCTACGCCACCCGGGCCCCGCGCGCCACCAGGAGATCGCGCAGCACGGAACGGTGACAACGAGCCTCGTGCTCGCAGTAGCAGCCGACGGAGAAGTCGGTGGTGTGCGACAGGGCCGCCAGCAGGTCGAGGTCGCGGCTCGGGTTCGGGGCCCGCATCTCGGCGCGAAACGCGCTGGCGAACTTCGTCCACTCGCGGTCGGACAGCGCGCCTTGCGCGGACCGTACCAGCGCGGCGCTGGGCGCGAGGTTCGGGAACCACACGTCGTACCAGTTGCCGGACGAGAATTCGGCCTTCGGCACGCCGCGCGGGGGACGTCGCACCGTCCCGATGCGGAGCCCTTCGGACGGATGCCGCAGCGTGCCCAGGCGAACCATGCGAACGCTCACCCGGAGCTCACCCCTCGACGATGTCGGCCTTCGTGCTCTGCACGAACCCGACGACCGCCTCGCGTTCGGAGGGCGGCACGCGAAAGGCCTCGAGCGTCGCGTTCAAGTGCCCCAGGAATGCCGACCAGTCGCTCTCGTCGATCTTCATCCCCCGGTGCGACGTCTTCATGTCTCGTCCGGTGTAGTAGAGGGGCCCACCCGCACTCGCACAGAGAAAGTCGATCAGGAGCTGCTTCTCTCGCCACACGCCGTCTTCCCCCCGGTGCGCCCAGAACCGGGCGAGTCGGGCATCGGCCGTCAGGCGGGACAACAGGTCGGTGGCAACTGCGGAGATGGCGTCGTAGCCTCCGAGACGCTCATAGAGTGTGCGGTCTGCCATTCCGAACCTCCTACTCCCCTTCCTCGCACCCCGCTACCCCTTCGTCCCGCCCGACGCCTCATGCTAGACACGCTCCCATGACTCGGATCCTCCTCACCATCGCCTTGGCCCTGATCGCCCGCACGGCCCACCCCGCCGGCGACGCCCCCGCACCGACCCCACCCGCGAAACCCGGCGTCGCCTCCCCCGTGACCGCCGAGGCCCGCTACAATGCCGGCAACCTCCTCGCGGAGCGGCGCAACTGGTCCGCCGCCGAGACCGCCTACCGAGACGCCACCAGGCTGAAGCCCGACTTTCCCGAAGCGTGGAACGGCCTCGGACACACACTCAAGGGCCTCAAGCGCTACGACGAGTCCGTGCGTGCCTACCAGGAAGCGCTGCGGCGCCGCCCCGACTACCCGCAAGCACTCGAGTACCTGGGCGAGGCCTATGTGCAGATGGGCAAGACCGCCGACGCGCGCCAGATCCTCGAGCGCCTGAAGCCCCTCGACGCGGCCCAGGCCGCAACGCTCGAGCGCGCCATCGCGGGGGGTGGCGGCAGTTGGTGAGCGCGCCCGCGGCGCCGTTCGCGCGTTTTCGCGTCCTCGATCTCTCGCGCCAGCTGCCGGGGCCATTCTGTTCGACGCTGCTCGCCGACCTCGGCATGGACGTGCTCGCCATCGCCGCCCCGGGCGACCCCTTCGCCACCGGTATCCCGTTCCTGGCCCGCAACAAGCGCAGCATGACGCTCAACCTGAAGCACCCGGCCGGACGCGAGGTGTTCCTGCGCCTGGCCACCGACGCCGACGTGGTGCTGGAAGGGTTCCGCCCAGGCGTCACCACCCGCCTCGGCATCGACTACCCGACGCTCTCTGCCCGGAACCCGTGCCTCGTCTACTGCGCCATCTCGGGGTTCGGCCAGGACGGCCCTTACCGTGAGCGCGTCGGCCACGACCTGAACTACCTCGCCTACGCCGGCGTGCTCGGATACGTCGGCGAGGCGGACCGCGCGCCGGTGATTCCGGGCGTGCAGATCGCCGACATCGGCGGCGGGTCGCTCCTGGCCGCGATCGGCATCCTGGCCGCGCTCCTCGCCCGCACCGAGACCGGCCGCGGCCAGCTGGTCGACATCGCCATGCTCGACGGCGCGGTGGCGTGGAACGTCTATCACACCCTCCTCTACCTGCTCGCCGGCCGGGCGCCGGAGCGCGGCCGCACGCAGCTCACCGGCCACCACCCGTGCTACGCAGTGTACGAGACACACGACGGGCGCCATCTCACGATCGGTGCCTACGAGACGCACTTCTGGGCCACGCTCTGTCGACATTTCGGGCGCGAGGACTTCATCGCGCAGCAGTGGGACGAGGGGCCGGCGCGCGAGGCGATGTTCACCTTCTTCCGGGACGCCTTCCGGCAGAAGACGCTCGCCGAGTGGCGTCGCGAGCTGGCCGAGCTGGAGATCTGCTTCGGCCCGGTCAACACGCTCGAGGAGACGTTCGCCGACCCGCAGGTGCGGCATCGCGGCATGATGATCGAGACCGATACGCCGACCGGGAAGACGCTCATCCCCGGCAGCCCGCTCAAGCTCTCCGAAACGCCGGGAACGGTGCGCACGCCGCCGCCGGAGTTCGGCCAGCATACCGACGCGGTGCTCGCCACCCTCGGCTACGACGCGCACGCCATCGCGGCGTTCCGAGCCGACGGCGTCGTCTGAGGCCCATGCCGGCGCCCGAGTTTCCCGCGGGCTTCCTGGACGGCGTACGCCACTTCAACAGCGGCCGCTTCTTCGAGGCGCACGAGGCGTTCGAGGAGTTGCTCGACGCGGTCGAAGGCGACGGGCGCTGGGACCTGCTCATCGCGCTCATCCAGGTGGCGGTGGGGTACCACAAGGCCGCTTCGGGGCATCCGGGCGCGACCCGCATGCTGCGGCTCGGCGCCGGCAAGCTGGCGGCGTTCCCCGCGGTCGCGTGGGGCGTGCACGTGGAACGTCTCCGACAGCGCGTCGCCGACGACTTGGCCGCCGCGGCGACGGGCGACGCCCTCGCCGCGACACCGCCCCGCCTGCGGATCGACTGACGCCGATCAACGCGAGCGGATCGTCTCGTCCTCGTCCACCGACGACACCAGCGCGCGCGCCACCTGGATGAGCGGGGTTCGCCGACGCCCGGGCAGACGCTGGAAGAGACGTACCATCTCTTCCATCTCGGGGTCGCTGGCCACCGGAACCGTCCGCGCCGTGCCCGCCCCGGGCGCCAGCCCGAGCCGCGCATCGACGTCCAGGATCCAGCGCAGATCAGGGTTGAGCAGCGCCGGATCGACCTGGCGCAGGGCCCACGCCAGCGGCACGTACACCTTCATCAGCAGGAGGAGCGGCGTGGCGAGCCCGCGGCCGGCTTCGAGCCGGCTCACCGCCGCCTGACTCACCCCCGCCATCTCGGCGACCTGCCCCTGCGACAGGCCGACGAACTCCCGCACGCGGCGCACCTGTCGTCCGAGGCGGCGTCGCCAGTCGGCCCAATCGATCTGTCCGGGTTCGTCCGTCTGTCCGGGTTCGTCCGTCATGCGAGCGGAGGAACGCGTCTATCCGATCCCGCTCCACGCCGTCCAGCGAGCAGCGCGAATCGCAGGTCGATCGCCCCAGACAGAGAGATGCCAACGTGAACATCGATCCAATCGCAGATACGACCAGCCCCGAAGCCGCCCCTACCCGGCGTCAGGAGCTGCTGGCGCTCGCGAGACGAAACACTCGTACCGGCTGGTCCCGGCCACGCAGCGCCACCGCGGCCGGGAGCGCCGACGGGAGCGCGACGCCGCCGGCACGGGCGAGGTCCCAGGTGGCCGCCGACACCATCACCTCGCCGTCCGCGCACAACTCCTCCAGACGCGCCGCGACGTTCACCGTGTCGCCGATGACGGTGTACTCGTGCCGGTCGGCGGCCCCGATCGTCCCGGCCACCACGGCGCCGGTATGGACGCCGACCTTCATCGCGAGCGGCGTCTGCCCGCGCCCGGCGCGCTCGGCGTTCAGGCCCGCCAGCCGCTCGTGCATGCCGAGCGCGCAGCGCAGAGCCGCGGCGGCGCCGCCCTCGGCGGCCGCGGCGGCGCCGTCGTCGAGGAGCCCGAAGACCACCAGGACACCATCGCCGATGAACTTGTCGACGAAGCCACCGCAGGCGCGCGCCCACTCGGTCATGGCGGTGAAGAACTGGTTCAGCGTCTGCACCAGCTCGCGGGGCGCCATGCGCTCGGCCAGGGTGGTGAAGCCGCGCAGGTCGCAGAAGAGCACCGACGCCGTCCGCACCTCGCCCTCGCCGCGCAGCTCGCCGGCCAGGAGCCGATCGCGAACCACCGGCTCGACCACGCGCCCGAACGTCTGCAGGATGCGCTCGTTCTCGCGCAGCGTCGCCACCAGGGCATTGACGCCTTCTTCCAGCACCCCGATCTCGTCCGCCGCCGACACCCGCACCGGCTGATCGAGCATCCCGCGCCGCACGCGGCGCAGCGCCGCCGTCACCTCCGCCAACGGGCGCGTGAAGGTGCGCGCCAGGAGCAGCGTCAGCACGAGGCCGAGCGCCACGTAGAGGCCGAACGTCGCCTCGCTGGCCCGTACCAGGTCCGGAACGACCTCGGCGACCGCCCAGCCGGCGCCGAGGCGCGCCGCCGCGGCGCGCACCAGCCCGAGCATGGTGAACAGGGGCACGAACGCGACCGCGATCAGGAACACCACCAGGCGTGCGCCGACGCCGAGGGCCGCGATGCCGGCCACCACGCTCGCGCCGCCGGCGGGAAAGACGTACGGCACGACGCGGGTGCGGAACACCCAGTCGACCACCAGATACGAAGTGGTGGCCGCGAGGAACCCGTTCACCAGCGGCGACAGCACGTGCTGCGACATCAGGTCGGCCGACCAGTGCCCGAAGCGTGCGAGCGTGAGCGCCGGGAAGACGATCGCACTCGACACCCAGCCGACGAAGCCGATGCTGGCCACGACGACGGGCCCGTTCACGGCGCGCGACTGCACCCGGGCCGACGGCGCCGTTTCGCCGCCACAGCGGAAGTACGCCACCACCGGCCACAGATACCCGAGGCTCAATGCCGTCAGGATGGGATAGGCGGTGCCGCGCCAGAACGGCAGGACCGCCAGGTCGTGGACGCGTACCGTGCGCGCGAACTCGCTTGCCCCCTGCATGAGGCCGACCGTGGCGCTGGTCGCAGCGCCGGCCACCAGGTTGGCCCCGATCACCACCAGCAGGCTCGCCAGCAGCCAGCCCGGAACCACTACCCGCTGTCCCATGCCGCGTCTCTTGCCTCGTGGAGGCCCGGCGATGCAATGCGCTGCGCCAACGTGGTGAAGCAACCGGGTCGTTTCCGCGCCGAAGACCGCTCGGTCCTGGCTCGCACCGGGCCCGCTGCCTGAGCACCCACCGGCGTCTACGTGCCGCGGGAGGTCATCAATCCATGCCAGAATCACTTCTCCACCACTTGACCGACACTGCCCTTGACGCCGATCTAGAAGGCACTCCATAGTCCCATCGCTCTCGGGGTTCCCGCGCCTCCATGGGGCAGGCGCCGCCCCCGACGACAAACGAGGGAGGGCGCCATGGGTACCGTGTCTACCGATCGCTGTGGGGGGCGTGTGGAGGGCGACGTCACGCACCGACGTGCGCGCACGCGGCGTGTGGTCGTCGTGTTGGGGGCGTTCTTCTGCGTCGCGGGTGCTCCCGCGCTCGCGCTCGACAACTGCAAGGCGAAGGTCGGCAAGGACGGCTCGATCGAGTTCCAGGGGACATTGGAGGCCAGCCACACCACCCCGAGATGGGGCTGGGCCTCCGCCGCGGTCAGCCTGCCCTTCCCGAACGAGTCGAGCTGCTATTCCGGGGCGAAGCTCACCGGCTGCAACATTGGCCAGCCCGGCGCCGGCGCGCGCCGGCCACCCGCGACCTGCACCATCTACGCCACCGACAGCGGCGGGACCATCTGCGCGGCCTTCATCAAGGGCTGCGTCCCCGGGGCACAGGACGTCGGTAACGACGGGGTCGTGCACATCGACCAGGGCCGCGCCGCGACGGGGGGCGTCACGTCGGCCGACGCGCCGGGCTTTCCCGTGACGCTCAGCGACCCGGGCAGCTACCGTCTGACCGGGAACCTGGAGGTCCCGGCCGGCGTGATCGGCATCCGCGTCACGACGAGCAACGTGACCATCGACCTGAACGGGTTCACCCTGCGGGGAACCAATACGTCTGCCGCACCCTGCGCCCAGGTGGCGGGAGGGAACGGCATCGTGGCCGACGACGCCACCGTCCGGAACACAACCGTGACCAACGGCAACGTGCAGGGATTCCAGTTCACGGGCATCAGCCTGTTCGGCGGCACCCGCATCGAGCGCGTGCGCGCCTTCTGGAACTGCAATGTCGGCATGGACGTGCGGGCCGATTCCTTCATGTTGGAGAACCAGGTGTACCAGAACGGGTGGGGCATCGTGATCGGCGCTTCGAGCCTCCTCCGGGGCAACACCGCCTACGGAAACGACCAGGCCAACGTTCGGCTCCTTCTGCCCCCGACCAGCACGCCGGTCTGGAGGCGCACGTCCGAGGAGTGGCACGTCGCCGCGCCGATCACGCCGCCGACCATCCCGGAGGAGCAGTTCGCCGCGACCGGCACCGACACGTTCGCCGCGGACGTGCCCACGGTCATCGGTGACTGAGGTGCACTTTCCGGATGAGACCTGAGCTGGCGGAATCCTGAGAGATTCGGTCGGCAGGCTCGGGCGGGATTCTGATACACGACGACGCGCCCATACTGCGCTAAGGTCCGACCGCTGATGGATGGCTGCGATCGCCGCTGATCCGCGGGCTCTGCCGCACGCGGCTGCTCGTGCTCGGCGTCGTCATCATCACGCCCGGTCCGCTGCGCAGGTTGAACTTTACCTTGTTGCCGCACGTCCCTGGCACCACGCGGCTCCGCCGCGGCGCAAAGCGCGCCTGCTTCCAGCCGAGTGCCCCTGCGACATCTCCCTCGCGGTCTACGAACTTCCACGAGTTCGTGCACGTCTCCGCGCCCTTTTGCAGGAAGCACTTCGTGTTCGGCTCGTTACGGAAGGAAGGGGCAGAAGTAGAAGCGAGCCGGGCGAGAAAGGGCCTTTGCCGGTCCTATCTTCTCAACGTGAAGAGCGCGTGGATGCGTGAGTAACGCCGTCCTTCGGGACGCGTCAGCACGGGAAGTGGCGGGTCGGACAGCGATGTGCGTGCTACGCCCGGGACGGGGCGCGCGCCGTGCACGCCCGTGCGCAGCGTCACCGATCGGGTGATCGCGCAGCAACGCGCATGCCATTCCGGGACACCCGCTCTGGACGGCCACCTCGATCGGAACGCACGCGCGGCGGACCGGCTGGCCTGAGACCGCGAGCCATCACTCATTGCCTCCATTCCACGGACCCGGTACTACTATGGAGTCCGTCGAGTGCATCGTCGGTGAGCCCATGCCAGATGTGATCGGTGCTTCGATTGTCTTCGAGGAGGGCGATCCTCCGAGCGACGTCTATCCGACGACGGGAAGCATCGTCGGAAGGATTTCGGATGAGCATGGAAACGCGTGGCACGTCGTGCATTTCGATGAACGGAACGGATACACCTTCCATCCGGAGGAGCGGGTGCTGGTGCGGCCGAGGTGGGACGGAGAACAGCTCGCGTCGGGTTGCCGGGTCCATCTGCTTACGAAGCGGCTGCCTCTTGGCATGAATCCCGCGGGGACGATGGCCGTCGAGGGCTACCCCTTCGGACCGTGGGTCGCGGCGATGGTCCCCTAGCGCACGATGGCCAACACGCACGGTCGGCAGGCCGGTACCGGCGGGGGCCGGCAGTGGAGAGCGCCCCCTCACCCCAGGAGCGGCCGCCCGCCGCCGTGCTCCTGCCGCAGCTTGTACTTCTCCACCCGCTGCGTCGGCGTCTTCGGCAGCGACGCGCGGAACTCCCACAGACGCGGCACCTGGAAGCGCGCCAGCCGCTCGGCCGCGAAGGCGCGCAGCTCGTCCTCGCCGAGCGTACCCTCCGCCACCACCACCGCCTTGATCTCCTGCCCGAGCACGGCATCCGGCACGCCGATGACCGCCACCTCGCGCACGCGCGGGTGCTGGCGAAGCGTCGACTCGACCAGCAGCGACGACACGTTCTCGCCGCCGCGCCGGATCACGTCGCGCTTCCGGTCGACGAAATAGAGCCAGCCGTCCTCGTCCAGGAAGCCGAGGTCGCCGGTGAAGAACCAGCCGTCGCGTAGTGCCTGCGCCGTGTCCTCCGGGCTCCGGAAGTAGGCCTCCATGCGCGCCGGCGACCAGACGGCGATCTCGCCCACCTGGCGCTCCGGTAGATCGTGTCCCGCATCGTCCACCACGCGGAGACGCACGCCCGGCACCGGCGGGCCGCACGAGCCCGGGCGGGGGGTCGCACCCACCGGCTCGAGGGTCACGACCCCGGCGTCGGTCGAGCCGAAGCACTCGGCGACGTGCTGCACGCCGAAGCGCCGCATCGCCTGCTCGCGGATGGGCGCGCTGCCGAGCCCGAGGATGACACGCAGGGGATTCGTCCGTTCCAGCTCGCCCGGCTCGCGCGTGAGCAGCATCGCCAGGATCGTTCCCAGCGTGTACAGCACGGTGGCGCCGGTCTCGTGCACCAGAGGCCAGAACTCGGAGGCGCGGAACGCCTTCGGGAAGGCCGCGGTCCCGCCCGCGTGCAGCGCGGTGACGACCGCGCCCCAGGCGTTGCCGTGGAAGAGCGGCGTGACGGCCAGGATCACGTCGTCGGGGGTCAGGCGGAGCGCCTCGATGAAGTGCGAGCCGCTCGTGCCGGTGCGTCCGTGGGTGAAGAGCACGCCCTTCGGCGTCCCCGTCGTCCCCGAGGTGTAGAGGAGCGTCGACGGATCGTCGCCACCGAGCGCGACCGGTGGCCGGGCGTCGGAGGCGGCCGCGATGCGCTCGTCGAGTGCCACCGTGCCCGGTGCCGCGCCGAAGGCCGCGAGCGTGCACCCGGCGGGGAGCGTCGCCGCCACGAACACGCCCGCGCTGGCAGCGTCGGTCACCACCACGCGCGGCCCGGCGTGGGCAAGGATGTAGCCGAGCTCCTGCGCCCCCAGCGTCGGGTTGACGGGATTCAGCACCGCACCGGCCTTGAGCACCCCGAACGCGGCCACCACGTACTCGACCGAGTTGCCGAGACCGAGCGTCACCCGGTCGCCCTTCGTAACGCCCAGGGCACGGAGCGCGTGCGCGGCGCGGTTCGAAAGCCGGTCGAACTCGGCGTAGGTCACGCGCCGCCCGACATGCGCCAGGAACGGCCGGTCGCCGCATTCGGCGGCGTGGCGGGCAAGCACGTCGAGTAGCATCCGCGGCCTTCTACGCGAGCGTGCCGCCATCGGCCAGGAGCGTGACGCCGTTCACCATGCGGGCCGCGTCCGAGGCGAGGAACGCGATCACGCCCGCAATGTCTTCGGGATCCGCGAAGTGCCCGATCTTCGGCGGCGCCGAGTAGTCGATCAGGTGGGCCTCGAAGTCCTCGCGGCGCAGGAAGAAACGCCCGAACGGCGTCTTGACGCCGCCCGGGCAGACGCAGTTGATGCGCAGGTCGCGGCTCGCGAACTCGAGCGCCAGCGAGCGCGACAGCAGGGCCACGCCGCCCTTGGAGGCGCTGTAGTGCGCCGCGTACGCCGTGCCGCGCATGCCCGCCGTCGAGGCGACGTTCACGACGTTGGCGCCCGGACAGCGCGCCAGGAGGTGCGGCAGCGCCGCCTTGGTGGTGCGGAAGACGCCGCCCAGGTTCACCTGCAGCGTGCGCTCGAACGTGGCCTCGTCCAGCTCCTCGAAGCGGGCGAAGCCGCCGATGCCGGCGGCGTTCACCAGCACGTCGAGCCCGCCGAACGTGGTCACGGTGTTGCCGATCGCCGCTTCGACCGAGGCCGTGTCGGCCACGTCGCACACGCCGCCCTCGATAGTCCGCCCGAGCGGGCGGAGCTGGTCGATGGTCTGCATGAGACCGTCGCCGTTCACGTCGACGGCGAACACCTTCGCGCCTTCGGCCGCGAACAGCGCCGCGGTGGCGCGCCCGATGCCGGAGCCGGCGCCGGTCACGAACACCACCTTGCCAGGGAACCGCTCAGCCATGCCCGCTCCACGCCGCGACCACCTCGTCCACCGAAGTGACGGTCGCCAGCAGTTTCAACGTGTGCTCGAAGACGGCGTCGACGTACGCGTCCGGCACACCGGTGGTGGCCTCGCGCGGGAGCACCACCTGGTAGCCAGCGTTCACCGCCTCGAGCGTGAGGCCGAGCATGCCGATGTTGACCGACACCCCGGCGGCCACCACCGTGCGCACGCCCAGGTTGCGCAGCAACTGGTCCAGCTCGGTGCCGTGGAACGGGCTCAACCCGTGGAAGCGCGTGACGACGTAGTCGCCGTCGGCGGGCGCCAGCGCCGCCACCACCGCCTGCTGCGGCGAGCCGGGCAGCAGCGGCGTGCCGCGTTTGGTGGCCGCCAGCAGGAGACAGTTGACCGCCGCGCCGCCGCCGTCGGGCCGGCGCGCGACCGTACAGTAGAAGACGGGGACGTGCGCGCGCCGCGCGGCCGCCAGCACGCGCGCGATGTGCGCGACCGTCCCGTGCCGCGCGACCGCCTCGGCGAGCGCCCCCAGGCGCCCGCCGGCACCGATGATCCCCTCCTGACATTCCATCAGGAGGAGCGCCGCGCGGGATGGCTCGAGAAAACCCTGCAGGTCAACCGGCACGACGGCTCAGAGCGCGTACAGCCGGCGCGGGTTGTCGTCGAAGAGCTTCTGCTTGGCGCTCTGCGACAGATCCGTCCGCTCCGCGATGATCTTCACCGTGTCCGGGAAGCGGCAGTCCCAGTGGCAGTAGTCCGAGGCGTACACCACCACCCCTTCGCCGAGCGCGTCGACGACGTGCGGCATGTACTTCTCGTCGGGATCGCAGCCGATGAAGCAGCGGCCGGACAAAATGTACTCGCTCGGCTTCCGGTCGATGATCGGCGCCTGCTCGGGCGTGAGCTCCCAGTGCTCGTCCAGGCGCTCCAGCCAGAACGGCAGCCAGCCGGTGGTGGCCTCGAGGAAGGCGACCCGGAGCTTCGGGAAGCGATGCAGGATGCCGCCCGCCGAGAACGCCATCACCGCCATCATCTGCCCGACCGGATGGGTGAAGGCGTGCACCTCGAGGCGCGTCGTCCAGCGGTCGACGCCGATCGGCACCTGGTCGATCGCCTGGCCGCCGCCGTGCACACAGACCGCCACGCCCAGGTCCTCGGCCGTGCGCCAGACCACGTCGAAGCTCGGGTCGTCGAGGTTCTTGTCGCGCACGTGCTGGGTGGTCACCATGCCGACCATGCCGAGCTCCTTGACGGCGCGGCGCAGCTCGGCGGCGGCGGCGGCGGGGTCGATCATGGGAAGCTTGGCGACCGACATGAGACGCTTCGGCGCGTAGCGCGTGTACTCGGCGCGCGCGTCGTTCAGCGTTCGGCAGAGCGCGATCGCGAAGCCGCGATCGAGCCCGGCCCACTCCTCGCCGGCGCCACCGGGGAACATGATGGTCTGGTCGATACCTTCCAGGTCCATGTCTTCCAGCCGGGGCTTGGGGTCCGTCATGCCGGGGCGCTCGAGGCTGTCCAGCTTGGCGGTGCCCTTGGTCTGCTTGATGCCGACGCCGGGCAGGTTCGCGAACTGCTGCTTGATGCGCTCGCGACGCGTGGCCATGTGCGGCTGGAACTCCGCCGGCAAGCGGTCCTGCCAGCTGGGCTGGTCGCCGCCGTGCCCGTCGGCGTCAATCACGTGATAGCCGAATCGTCCCATGGGACTCCCTCCGTCTAGGCCGCGTCGAAGCGGAACACGCCGCGGGCGAGGTGCCCGCTGCGCAGGTCGGTCAGCGCCCGTTCGAAGTCGTCGAGCGCGTAGTGCCGGGTGATGAGCTCGTCGATCTTGAGCCGGCCGCCGAGATACAGGTCGGCGAGCAGCGGAAAGTCGCGCCGCGGCCGGGCGGCGCCGTAGCGGCAGCCGAGGATCGCCTTGTTCTGGTAGAGCGTGTGGACCACCACGTCGAGGCTCGAGCCCAACTTGGGCACGCCGACGATGGTGAGCGTGCCGCCCGGGCCGAGGGCGTCGAGCGCCTGCTTGATGACGGGCAGGCTGCCGACCGCCTCGAAGGTGTAGTCGGCGCCGCCGCGGGTGAGGTCCCGGATGGCCGCCACCGGGTCGTCGCGCGTGGCGTCGAGCGTGTGCGTGGCGCCCAGGCGGCGGGCCAGGTCGAGCTTCTCACTCACCACATCGACGGCGATGATCTGCGCCGCGCCCACCAGCACCCCGCCCTGCACGCAGCTGAGGCCGATGCCGCCGAGGCCGAAGACGGCCATGGTGGCCCCCGTCTCCACCTTCGCCCGGTTCACGACCGCGCCGAAGCCGGTCATGATGCCGCAGCCGATGAGCGCAGCGCAGTCGAAGGGAACGCGCGGGTCGATCGGGATGGCGCTCTGCTCGCGCACCACCGTGCGCTCGGTGAAGGCCGATGTGTTGGCGAACTGGTACGCCGGCTTCCCGCCCACGGTGAAGGGCAGCGTCTCCTTGGGATTGGGGGCGTTCCGGCATTCGGTCGGCCGCCCCACCTCGCAGGCGCGACAGCGGCCGCAGTGGGCCAGCGTCGAGAGGACGACGGCGTCGCCTTCCTTCACGCCGGTGACGCCGCTCCCGATCGCGTCCACCATGCCGGCCCCCTCGTGCCCGAGCACCACCGGCACCGGATACGGGATGGTGCCGTCGATGACGCTCAGGTCGGAGTGGCAGAGACCCGCCGCCTTGATGGCGACCCGCACCTCGCCCGGGCCGGGGTCGCGCACGCCGATCTCCTCGATGGAGACCGGCTTCCCACCCCCGTGGTAGACGGCGGCCCGCATCAGGTGGCGTTTCCGATGCGGAGGACGCGCCCGGGTCGCGCGCCGGTGAGCTTGCCCCGCTCGACGATTACCTCGCCGTTCACGAGCACGCGCTCGACCCCCTCCGGCAGCACCTGCCAGCGCTCCTCGCCGCCCGGCATGTCGTGCACCAGCTGTTTCTTGCCGAGCGCCAGACGCTTGGGATCGAAGAGCATCAGGTCCGCGTGGTAGCCGCGCGCGATCATGCCGCGGCGCTCGATGCCACAGATGACGGCCGGCAGCTGGGTGATGCGGCGGACGGCGTCCTCCAGCGTGTAGGCCTGGCGGTCGAGGCACCAGGTGCGGAGGAAGTACGTCGACCACTCGGCGCCGTCGTCGCGATCGGCGTGTGCGCCGCCGTCGCCGGTGCCGACGATCATGTGCAGGTTCTTCTGGGCCTCGAGATTGGCCTCGATCCAGGCCGGGCTCTCGCTGTTGTAGACCCACTGCGTATCGAGGTCGTCGCCGGCGGTGATCTCGCAGAACACGTCGGCGGGATGGACGCCGCGCTCCTTGGCGAGCTGAGCGAGGTGCTTTCCGACCGCGCCCGGATCCGTTTTCGACTTGTCGACGAACAGCGCCGTCATGGCCGGCGGCGGCAGGGTCGAGCCCTTGGCGCTGTCGGTGTTGGGATGGTCGAGCCCCCGGCGCAGCTCTTCCCGGCCGTTGGAGTTCTTGAAGCGCGCCAGGCGCTCCGCCGGGGGCAGAGCCGCCAGGTCGCGCCAGTGGAACACGCCGTCGAACAGCGACGTGCCGCGCCGCCAGTTGAACGGCCGCATGAACGGCTGCGTCCGCAGCATCGAGTAGATAGCCGCCCCCTGGCTGCGCGCATCGGAGAGGAAGCGCACCTGGTCGTCCCACTTGTCCTTGGCGCCGGGACGGTAGCCCATGCCCTGCACGACCACCGGCAGCCCGGAGACGTGCGCCAGCTCGACGAGCCGCTCGCGGTCGCCGGCGTCGTAACCCTGCACCGCCGTCGACGCCAGGAACGCAATCGAGCCCGCCCCGCCCTCGCCCGCCGCCGTGGCGAGCGCCTTGATCTCCTCGAAGGTGGCCTTGCGCGACGGCACCGGCCGGTTGAACTGGTCGACGTGCGTCGGCGACTGCGACGACGAGAAGCCGGCGGCGCCGTGGCGCATCGCCTCGCGCACCAGGGCGGCCATCTGCGTGATCTCGGCGGGCGTGGCCGCGCGCTCCGAGGCCGCGTCCCCCATCACCCAGCGCCGGATGGCGGAGTGGCCGACGTAGGCGGCGGCGTTGATGCCGAGGCGGGTGTCGAGCACGTCGAGGAGCTGGGGGAAGGTCTCCCAGTCCCACGGCAGGCCCGCCTTCAGCACGCTCGGCGTCATGCCCTCGACCTTGGCGAAGAAGGCCGTGATCCAGTCGCGGTCTTTCGGAGCGCAGGGCGCGATCGAATAGCCGCAGTTGCCGCCCACCACCGAGGTGACGCCGTGGAAGCACGACGAGCTGCCGAACGGGTCGAAGGTAAGCTGCGGGTCGTAGTGGGTGTGCGCGTCGACGATGCCGGGCATCACCACCAGCCCGTCGGCGTCGATCGTACGCGTGCCGCCCGAGAGCCGGCCCACGTCCGTGATCATGCCGCCGCGGATGCCCACGTCGGCGAGCCGCCGCGGAAGCCCCGAGCCGTCCACGACCGTGCCGCCCTTGATGATGGTGTCGAATGCCATTACGCCGTCCGTCCGATCCATCCGATGGGCGTGCCGCGGCCGCTCATGCCGTCCACCCGATGTATTTGAGCTCGCTGTACGTCCCGAGCGCCCAGCGGCCGCCGTCGCGGCCGACGCCGGAGCGCTTGTAGCCACCGAAGGGGGCATCGGGGTTGAGCGGGCTGCCGTTGATCTGCACCGTCCCCGTGCGGAGCGCGCGCGCTACCCGCACGCCGCGCGCCGTGTCGCCGGTCCATACGTAGCCGTAGAGGCCATAGTCGGAGTCGTTGGCGAGCGCGATCGCCTCGGCCTCATCGCGGAAGGGTATGGCGGTGATGACGGGACCGAAGATCTCCTCGCGCGCGACCTCCATGTCGTTCTGCGCGTGGGTGAAGAGCGTCGGCTCCATGTAGTAGCCGCGCGGCAGGTGCGGCGGGCGGCGCCCGCCGCAGGCGACCGTGGCGCCCTCGGCCCTGCCGCGCGCGATGAAGCGCTCGACACGCTCGCGCTGCGCCGCCGAGACCAGCGGGCCGACGATCACCCCCGGCGCGCGCGGGTCGCCGATCGTGAGCTTCGCGGCCGCCTCGACCATGCGGGCCGTGAAGGCATCGTAGATCGACGCTTCGATCAGGAGCCGCGTGCCGGCGATGCAGATCTGCCCCGAGTGAAAGGTCCACACCTGCATCGCGCCCTGCAGCGCCCGGGCGGGATCCGCGTCGGCGAACACGATGCTGGCCGACTTGCCGCCCAGCTCCATCAGGGTGCGCTTCATGCGCGGCCCGGCCTGTTCCTGGATGCGCGCGCCCACGCCCGAGCTGCCGGTGAAGGAGATCATGTCCACGTCGGGCGACAGCGTGAGCGCCTCGCCGATGTCGGGGCCGGGCCCGCACACGAAGTTGACCACGCCGGGCGGGAACGCGGGCGCGACCAGGCGGCAGAGCTCGGCCACGCCGAGTGGGTCGACGGGCGCCGGCTTCACCACCACCGTATTGCCGCACGCCAGCGCCGGACCGAGCTTGCCGGCGCAGTTGGTCATGGGGAAGTTGGCGGGCGTGACGCAGGCCACTACGCCGATGGGCTCGCGGACGACGATGCCGGTAGCGAGCCCGCGCCCGCCGGGCAGCTCGCGGGGCGACAACGCCTCGTCGGTCGCCTCGCCCGCCAGGTCGGCCGCCTTGGCGAGTCGGAGCGCCACCGCCCCCACCTGCTGGCTCTCCGCCACCGCCCGCACCGCCCCGGTCTCCGCGATGGTGAGGTCGACCAGCTCGTGCATGTGGCGTTTGAAGCGCTCGGTCGCGTCGCGCAGACAGCCGGCGCGCTCGGCCGCGGGCATCGTGCGCCACGGCCCGCGCTCGAAGGCGTCGCGCGCCGCGCGGGCAGCAGCGCTGACCTGGGCGACCGAGGCGTGCGGCGCGTGTCCGGCCGGCTCCTCGGTGGCCGGGTCGATCACCGGATAGGTCCCGGCGCCGGCGGGAACCCATTCTCCGCCGACGAGGATCCTGTCGATGACCGGCACGCCCATCTGCTTCGTGTCCGCCGCTCAGGCCGCCCGCGCCTTCAGCGCCGCCAGCCGCTGCCGCGTCGTCGAGTGGACGGGGTCCTTGTCGAAGTGCGGCAACACGTGCTTCCCGAAGGTCTCGATCGAGTCCAGGACGTACTTCTGGTCGAGCGTCAGCGTCAAGGGTGCGTAGATGAGCTGGTCGACGCCGATCGCCTCGTACATCTTGATGACCTCGATGATCTCCTCGGGCGCCCCGATCTGGCGACCACCGCCGGCCAGCCCGGCCTTCAGCTCCTCGGCTGTGGTCTGCGGCAGGCCCGTGATGGGGCCGTCCTTCGGCATGCCCTTCGGACGCGGGATCGAATCGAGCCAACTGAAGAAGTACTCGGTGAACTTCTCCACCTTGGCCCCGGCATAGAGGTGGCGCGCCTTGTCGCCATCGGGCAGGCAGAACATGTTGGTGGTGACGGCGATGTTGTCGTTGATGAACCCACCCACCGGCGTCTTGCAGCGCTTGATGCCCTCTTTGTAGTTGCGGACGTGCTCGGCGATCTCGGACGGCGTGCCGAACGTGAAGCACAGTGAGCCGAGCCCCAGCTCGCCGGCCTCGGCGAAGGTGTTCGGGCTCGAGCACGCGACCCACATCGGCGGATGGGGTTTGGAGTACGGCTTCGGCAACACGTTCCGCTCCGGCATGCGGAAGTACTTGCCTTCGAACGCGTACGGCTCGTCCCGCCACATGCGCGGGATCTGCTCCAGCGACTCCCGCCACATGGGCTTGGTCTCGGCAGCGTTCGGGATGGCGAAGCCGCCCCATTCGGCCGACGACGAGCCGCGGCCGGTGCCGAACTCGACCCGCCCCTCGGACAGGTGGTCCATGGTGGCGATGCGCTCGGCGACGCGGGCGGGGTGGTTGACGGCCGCCGTGATGTTGGTGATCGCGGTACCGACGTGGATGCGCTTGGTGCGTGCCGCCACCCAGGAGAGGAACACCTCCGGCGCCGGCTGATGCGAGTAGTGCTGCAGGAAGTGGTGTTCCGGCGACCAGTCGTACTTGAAGCCCGCCGCCTCGACCGCCAGCGACACCTCGAGCTCGCGCAGGTACCGGGAATGTTCGTCGTCCCAGGGCGGGCAGTGCATCTGCGAGAAAATGCCGAACTCCATGGAGGGCTCCCTTCTCGACTCGGATTCGGGTCAGCGAATTACCATTCGTAAATTCGACTTGTCAAGCCGTTTTTCGAATGGTAGTTTTCACGCGTGCAGCGACGGAAGACGCCGCGCGACGAGGCCCGGCGCGCCCGCGAGAGCGTGTACCGCAGCCACATCCTGGACGCCGCCGAGCGGGTGTTCGCGGAGCACGGCTTCGAGACGGCAAAAGTCCAGGATATCTCCGCACTTGCCGGCCTGTCGATGGGAACCATCTACGGCATCTTCGCGGGCAAGACGGAGCTCTTCGGAGCCATCCTGGAGGAGCGCGGGCAGGAGCTGCTCGGTCTGGTGCACGCGGTGACGGCGCGCCCCGGCACGGCGCGCGAGGTGCTCGACGCCCTGCTCGAGACCTACATCGACTACTTCCTGGCCCACCAGGGCTTCCTCCGCCTGCACCTGCGCTCGGGGTCGTCGTGGGCGCTCGGACCGACGGCGGGCACGGACGCGCAGATCCGCCTCTGGCAGGAGATCCATGCGCTGCAGGCGGGCATCTTCCGGCGCGGCATCGCTGCCGGCGAGTTCGTCGACGAGGACCCCGAGTACCTGGCGCGCATGTTCAGCGTGATGGACCAGGTGCTGCTGGCGGACTGGGTCGCAGGCGGTATGCGAGCGGAACGCGATGAGCTGGTGCGCCGCCTGCGGGCGCAGGTGGCACGCAGCTTCGTCGCCACCGGCGCGCGCCAGGCCGTTTCGTAGCCCTACTTACAGGTCAGCTTCGCCGCCACCAGCACACAGCTCGGGGGCAGGGGCCCCGGGAACGTCGCCTCGCCGCACTGCCCCGTCTCGGCGGTCGGCGGGTCGAGCACGGCCGTGAATCGGAGCGGCAGGTCGCCGACGGTGACGCTGTACGACCCGAGCCCCTTGGCCCGTACCTGCACCAGCCCCGGCGTGGCCGCCACCTGCTTGACCTTGAAGCGCGTGATACCGCCCGGCGGCGTGGTCGTCTTGTCGGTCCACGTGAACGTGTTGCCAGCGGCGTTGACGCGCCAGCCGACGGTGCCGGTCCACGCCAGGCCCGGCAGGGTCACATCGACGAGGGTGCCCCCTGTACGCTCGACCAGCAGGCGGGCGCCGTTCGCGATCGGGTTGAGCGCCGGCGCGAAGGGGAACGGCAGGATGCCGTCGCCCTTGATGCTCAAGCGGTCGTCGCCGGGCGGCGTATCGAGACGCGTGATGGTGATGCGCTGCTTGATCAGCCCGGCCAGGCCGGTGCACGGGTCGTCGCGGTTGCAGAGGCCGTCGCCGTCGCCGTCGACCCGTTGGCAGGTGGCCGAACAGCACTGGTTCGTGCCGTTGGCAGCGCCGTCGTCGCACTGCTCGCCGCAGCTGGCCTGCACGATCCCGTCGCCGCACGGCGGCGCCCCGCCCTGGCACACGCCGGCGACACACTGGTCGGCGGCCGTGCACGCGTTGCCGTCGCTACAGGCACTGCCGTCCGGCTTGGCCGGATTGGAGCACACGCCCGTCCCCGGATTGCACGTGCCGGCGTCGTGACACTGGTTCTGGGCGGTGCACACGACGGGGTTCGTGCCCGTACAGGTCCCGGCCTGGCAGGTGTCGGTCTGCGTGCACGCGTCACCGTCCGTGCACGCCGTCCCGTTCGCCTTGGCCGGGTTGGAGCACCCACCGGTCAGGGGATTGCACGTGCCGGCGTCGTGACACTGGTCCTGGGCCGTACACACCACGGGGTTCGCGCCCGTACACGTCCCGCCCTGGCAGGTGTCGGTCTGCGTACACGCGTCGCCGTCGGCACACGCGGTCCCGTTCGCCTTGGCCGGGTTCGAGCACACGCCTGTCAGCGGATTGCACGTGCCGGCGTCGTGGCACTGGTCCTGGGCCGTACACACCACGGGGTTCGCGCCCGTACACGTCCCGTTCTGGCAGGTGTCGGTCTGCGTACACGCGTCGCCGTCGATGCAGCCGGTCCCGTTCGACACTGGCTGCGCGACGCACTGGTCCTGCGCTTCGTCGCAGACGCCGACGTTGCACTGATTGCCGGCGCTGGAGCAGTCGCGCGCCGTGCCGGCGCACGATCCGCCGCTGCACGTGTCGTTGACGGTGCAGAAGAACCCGTCGCCACACGGCGCGGCATTGGCGGGATGGGTGCAGCCGCCGGTCGGGTTGCACACGTCGTCCGTGCACACGTTGCCGTCGCTCGCGCACGGGGTGCCGCCCGGATCGAAGGTACACGACGACGAGCAGCAGTCGCCGTCGAGGGCGTTGCCGTCGTCGCACTGCTCCATGGGATCCAGAATGCCGTTGCCGCACGGCATGCCGCCGGGCCAGAAGCCCGACGGGTAGAACGTCGCCGTGTCGACCAGCGAGCACATCGCGTCCGTGAGCGGATCGCCGCTGGTCCCGCAGCAGGGCGTGGTGCCGCTGCACTGCAGACCGTCCCAGCCGAACTGCGCCATCTTCGATTGCCCCAGGTCGGAGGGATGGAAGCAGTCGCAACACGACACGTCGGCGCTCGCGAACTTGAAGAAGAACGCGCCTTCGCTGTAGCGGATGGCCACGTCGGGCGCCTTGACCGCGCCGGTGAGCGACATCCCGCCCGTGGAGATGGCAGCATACTCGGCCGTCACCACCTCCAGGATCTGGTTGTACGCCAGCGCCGTCAGATACGCGTCGATGCGCCGCTGGTTCGAGCAGTCCTTGGTGAGCGAGGCGCAGATGTCGACCAGACCCCACACCGAGCTGCACGGCAGGCCGAGCGTGATCCCACAGCCGCTCTTGCCGGTAAAGTTGCACAGCTCGGAGACGCGCACCACCGCCGATACGCCGATGCGGACGCTTGGGATCTGGATCAGCTGGTCCATGCCACGGCGGAACTCGCGCTCGAAGGCCGCCGGGGCGGTGCGGCAGTAGTTGTTCGGGTCGTCGTCGCCGCCGCAGGCGTTGCCGGTTCTGGTCTCGGTGTTGGTGCAGATGTCGTTGTGGCCCATGAACACCGGCACGTAGCGCGGCGCCAGTGACGACGAGAGGTTCAGCTTGATGTTGACCGCCTGGTTGTAGAAGTCGCTCAGCATGTCGGCGCCGCTGGCCGCGTCGTTGAAGATGGTGACGTTGCCGCCCTTGGCGCATTCGAGGCGCTCGGCGTGGCTGAAGGTGCCCTCGCCGCCCGCCGCGCAGAAGCTGCCGCCGTGGGTGTCGCCGGTGGCCCAGTTGCGGGAGACGTTGTCGCCGTAGTTGCACGCGCTGGTGTTGGCGTCGTAGCCGCGGGCGATGCTGTCGCCCGAGACGCTGATCGACTCGGCGAGCACGGCCGCGCGGACAGGCCGCGCCACGAACCCGGCGGCCAGCACCACCGCGACACCGAGGACGCGTACTGCACCCATGGCCATCCCCCCCTGGAGCCCGCCCTGGGCGCGCGCCCGACCGTGCCCCGTCATACGAACAACACGCTACGGCGCCGGGACGACCTTGGCCGAGAACCGGGTGGCGTCGTTCAGGATCACGTGCGCCGGGGCGTACGTGCCCTCGAAGCACACGGTCCCGTTCGTGACCTGTGTCGTGATCGGCAGGGTGAGCGCGCCCGCGGGCGGATCGGGCAGATTCGTGCCCTTGCCCGTGAACGCCACTTTGGCCTTGTTGGTGAGCCCGCTCTTCACCACCAGGTTGCGGGCGCCGTCGCTGGCGGTCGTCACGTCCTTGTAGCGGAAGCCGGCGTTCCCCAACGCCGCCCACGCGCTCGACCCCCCCGGCACGTGTACGCGGGCGAGCACCTGATTGGTGCCGTCGTAGACGCACAGGTCGTAGTCGGTGGTGGTGATCGGCGTCCCCAGCTCCGCGAGGGTCGTGGCCTGGCCCTTGGCCCATACCCATTTGAGCAGGTCCTTGGTGTGGTCGATCGGGTTGCGTTTGAAAATCAGCTTCGACGTGAGCGCACCCCGGCAGCCGGTGGCGGGGGCGGTCTCGTTCTCGCAGCCGTTCCCCTGGTCGCACGTATCCTGCGTGCACGGGTTCCCGTCGTCGCAATCGAGGGACGTGCCCACGCACGCGCCGGCCAGGCAGGCGTCGCTCTGGGTGCAGACACTGGCATCGTCGCACGGGGTACCATCGGCCACGGTCACGTCGGTGGGACACGGGGCCTCGGTGCCGGAGCAGAACTCGGGCAGATCGCAGATGCCGAGGGCTGGACGACACTCCGTACCCGCGGCCTCGAACGTGTCCACCGGACAGTCGTCGCTGCCGCCGTCACAGGTCTCCGCCACATCGCACGCGCCCGCCACGGGACGGCACATGCCGGTGCTCTTCGCGTCGGTCGGGCAGGCGTCGCTCACGCCGTCGCAGCTCTCGATCAGATCGCAGGGGCCGGCGGCGGGACGGCAGACCGCCGTGCTCTTGCCATCGGCGGGGCACGACGCGCTCGTCCCGGTACACGTATCGGCGGCATCGCACGGGCCGACCGCCGGCCGGCACACGACGGTGCCCGACTGGAACCCGTCCGCGGGACACGCGTCGCTCACGCCGTCGCAGGACTCGTCGACGTCGCAGTCGCCCGCACTCGGGCGACAGAGGGCGGTGCTCTTCACGTCGGCGGGGCACGCAGCGCTCGCCCCCGTGCACAGCTCGTCCACGTCGCACGGCCCGGCCGCGGGACGGCAGACCACCGTGTCGGCCGCGAAACCGTCCGCCGGACAGTTCTCGTCCAGACCGTCGCAACTCTCGGCAACGTCGCACGCCCCCGCGACCGGGCGGCACCCGGTCCCCGCACCGGCCAGCGGATGGTCGCAGGCGCCGGCGCCGTCGCACTGATCCAGGCGGCAGGCCAGACCGTCGTCGGGGCACGGGGTGCCCGCCGCCACCAGGTTCTGGTCGCACGTCCCGGCGCCGTCGCAGCTGTCGGCCGCGTCACACGGCGAGACGCCCGGATCCCCGCACGGCGTACCGGCCGCGGCCGGCGGATGCGTGCACGCGCCGGCGCCGTCGCACTCGTCGTCCGTGCAGGCGTCGAGGTCGGAGGCGCAGGCACTGCCGCTGCTCTCGAACGTGCACGTCGGGGCGCAGCAATCGCCCGCCGCCTGGTTGCCGTCGTCGCACTCCTCCGCACCCGCGACCACGCCGTTGCCGCAGCCGGTGAGCGTACAGTCGTTGCTGCAGGCGTCCGTGTCGACGGCGTTGCCGTCGTCGCAGGCCTCGCCGGGGTTGAGCGCACCATTACCGCACGACGCGAGCAGCACCCACGGCTCGTTGGCCCGTACGCCGTCGTCGGCAGCGAAGAACAGCGTGCCGGCCCCGACGGAGAGGTTGGTGGGCGTCGACGAGGCCGCCCCGGGGGCGATGTTCGCGACCATGACCGTTCCGGCGGCCGTGCCGTCGCTCTGCCACAGCTCGGCGCCGTTGGTACCGTCGGTGGCGCGGAAGTAGAGGATGGAGCCGACCGCGGCGAGCTGCGCCGGGGACGAGCTGGGACTGCCCGGGGCGATGTCCTTCACCAGCACCGTCCCGCCCGCCGTGCCGTCGCTCGTCCACAGCTCGGTGCCGCTGCCCGTGCTGGCGGAGAAGAACAGCGTCGTGCCGATCGCCGTCGGGTTCGCCGGCGAGGACGCGGACGCGCCGGTGAAGATGTCCTTCACGAGCACGGTCCCAGCCGCCGTCCCGTTGCTCTTCCACAATTCGCGCCCGACCACGCCGTCGTCGGCAGAGAAGACGAGCGTGCCACCGAAGTCGACCAGGCTCGACGGCGCCGAGCTGGAGGACCCGGCGCGAAT
This sequence comes from uncultured Binatia bacterium (SeqCode), assembly GCA_964618895.1. Lineage (GTDB taxonomy): Bacteria > Desulfobacterota > Binatia > DP-6 > DP-6 > CAZUDO01. The sequence continues at coordinate 154,888 of CAZUDO010000056.1, read as the reverse complement.
GTTCTTCACCAGCACGGTGCCGACCGTCGTGCCGTCGCTGGTCCAGAGCTCGTTGCCGTTGGTAGAGTCGGAGGCCGCGAAGTAGAGCTGCCCGCCGACCGCCACCAGATTGGACGGCGACGACCCGCTCGCGCCCGCGACGATGTCCTTCACCAGGACCGTGCCGAGCCCCGTGCCGTCGCTCGTCCACAGCTCGACGCCGTTGGTGCCGTCGTCGGCGGTGAAGAAGAGTCGGGTGCCGACGGCAACCAGGTTCGACGGCGACGACGCGGCCGCGCCCGGGCGGATGTCGGCCAGCAACGCAGTGCCACCGGCGGTCCCGTCGCTCGTCCACAGCTCGCGGCCGTTGCTACCGTCGTCGGCCGAGAAGAACACCAGGCTGCCGATGGTGACCAGGAAGTTGGGCGACGACCCGCTCGCGCCGGGGCGGATGTCGACCAGCAAGGCGGTGCCGCCGGCGGTCCCGTTGCTGGTCCACAGCTCGCGGCCGTTGGTGCCATCGTCGGCCGCGAACACCGCCGTGCCGCCGAGGTTGACGACGTTCGCCGGTTGCGAACCCGGCGCCCCTCCCCCGGGCCAGATGTCGGCGACCAGGGTCGTGCCGGCGCCGGTGCCATCCGTTTTCCAGAGCTCGCGGGCGTTGACGCCGTCGTCGGCCTGGAAGAAGTACGTGCTGCCGACCCCGACCAGCCGGGTGGATGTCGAGGTGCCGGTGGGGTGGATGTCGCTCAGTATCTGCGGCGCGGGCGTTCCGGTCGCGGGCCGAACAGACACCCCCACGGCCACGAGCACCGCGAGATGCACGAGGGACCTTCCCCACCCCCGTCGAGGATGCCCCGTGGCAGTAAGACGCCGATCGCCCATGGGTATCTCCCTGTCCATCGCCCGCAGGTCGCACCTGCCAGGTACAACCCGCCGGGCCACCCGGGATGGTTACCATGACTGCCGCACACGTAGTCAATGGAAATCTTTCGTCATCCCGCAGATTTCCGGCCCTCGAGCCGGGCGGTGACGGGCAAACCTACTTCACGGCCAGCGGGTTCAGCGGCGACCCCACCGCGCCGGTCACCTTGAGCGGCGGCGCGCTGAAGAGGAACTCCCACACCCCGTCGCGGACGCAATCCGCCGCCAGCGCCTCCAGGTCGAACATCTCGCCCAGGGTGAGCCCCATGTCGCGGATGCAAAGCTGATGCACGGGCAGCAGCACGGCCGGGTCCTCGAACGGGATCACCTCGACGGCGCTGGTGTCGCTGGCGACCGCCGCCACCTCGCGCGCGTGGAGCCACGGGACGCACGCGATCCCGAGCCCGGGCATCTGGCGCATGTAGCCGACGCGGTCGCCGTCCACCGAGAAGACGCGCAGGTGCCCGGTGCGAACGAGCAGTACGTCACCGGTCCCGACGCGCACCCCCTGCGCGCGTTCGGCGGCCTCGAGGTCGGCGGGCGTGATCGCCTGCCCCGGGCCGACCCGCTCGACACCGAGCGCACGGGCCACGTCGAGCAGGACGCCGCGCGACACGACACCCGGGCCGAGCTTGTCGATGCCGTTCCGGCCGGCCCCGGCGGGGGTGAGCGTCGCCGCCGGAAAGCCGTTGTAGAGCTGCCCGCCGTAGTGGACGTGCGCCAGACTGTCCCACTGCGTGGCGCACTGGAGGGGCATGACGATCACGTCGTCGGAATAACGCGGGCCGTCGGGATCCGCGCCCAGGCGTCCCTCGGTCGCGGTCATCAGGTGGACGGGATTGATGCGCCCACCCTGACCGATCTGTGGGCCCTCGGCGCCGAAGGACAGGCCCAGGCTGAACACCGCCCCGCGTTTCACGCACGCGGCCGCTCGGCGTACCACCTCCGGTGTAATGAAGTTCACCGTACCGCGCTCGTCCTCCGCCCCCCAGCGACCCCAGTTGGAGACCGTGCGGGCGATCTCACGGAGCGTATCCATGGCGGCGGACTTTGGCACTGTTGGCCGCCGCTCGCCAAGAGGGCGTGGGTCAGCCCTGCAGGCTGTCCATCGCCGCGCACGCGTCGTGCGAGCGGCGCAGGCACTGGTCGCGCAGGAGCGTGCGGGCCGCGGCCCGGTCCGATGGGGCGCAGCGCCCATGCCACAAGTCATTGGCGAGTTCGACGCAGCCCTGGTCGTCTCCCCCGTCGCAGGCCCGCTCGTAGAGCGCGTGGTCGACGCACGACGGCAGGTCGAAGCCCTCGTAGTCGCGCTGCATGGTGGCGAAGGCGCGCGCGAGCTCGACACAGGCGCGCGGCACGCCGCCCTGGCAGCGCGGTCCGAGCTCGTCCACCTGCACGTAGTGCCAGGGTAGGTGCCCGTGGCGTACCTTGAGCAGCCGGATGGTGGCCACCGGATCGCCGGACGTCGGGCGTGGCGTGAAGCGTGACCGCATCGCCCCCGCCGCCACCAGCGCGCCGCCGGTGACGATCAGCATCCACACGAACGGACGGCGGCTCACTCGGCTCTCCGGCCCGACCGCGGCGCCCGCTCGAGCCGGGCGACCGCGTTGCGCACGTAGCTCGCGAGGCTCGCCGACGGATGGCGCTCGAGGAAGGCGCGGTAGATCGCCAGCGCCCGCCCCGTGTGTCCCGCCGCCGCGGCCGCGTCGGCCACCCCGACCAGGCCCTTGTGGACCCGCTCCGGATCGGCGGGCGTCGCTTCCCCCACCCGCGCCAGCGCATCGAACGCCCACGTGGCGGCATCGAAGTCGCCGCCCTGCACCAGCGCCCAGCCGAGCTTCTCCAGGAGCGCCGGCCGCAGCGCCAGCGCGTCCGGCCGGTCGCCGAAGCGCCGCACGATGTCGGCCGCCACCGCCGCCTGGCCAGCGGTGAGCGCGCGCTCGATGGCCACCCCGGCGGCGCGCCGGGCATCCTCCGTCCGGCCCGCCCGCGCGTACAGGCGGGCCAGTTCGTCGGCCACCTGCGCATCCCGGGCCTCGAGCTTCACCAGGCGCTCCGCCTCCGCGATCCCCTCGTCCAGGTACGTCTCCGCCTTGACGCGCAGGAGGCGCAGGCGCGCGACCGTCGCATCGAGTGCGGGCGCCGGCTCGGCCGGCCGCGTGAGACCGGCAAGCGCGAACTGCCCCAGCACCGGCACGGCGACGATCGTCACCAGCAGGATGCCGGCCCCCGGCGGGAAGCCGAGCCCGACCGCCCCGGCGGCGATCACCAGGGCCAGCAACACCACCGTGATGGTGAGGATCGTGCGGGTGACGGCCATCCGTCACGATCTATCGGCGCCGCCCGGGACGGACTTGAGGGCCGCCCCGCGCGGCGGGACTAGCGCCGCGGCAGCTCGATCTCGACCGTCGCCGACGCCGATACCTCGTCGCGGTGGTTCACGGTCTCGATCGCGCAGCGCACCATGGCCGTGCCGTCGCGCTCGAACTTGTCGGCGACCTTGCCACGGATCCAGGTCACGTCGCCCATGTAGTTGAACTTGTGGTAGCGCGCCTCGATGGTCGCCAGGTGGCCGTTGTCGCCCATCCAGTCGGTCGCGCCCTGGATGAGCCAGGCACAGCGTTCCGGCCCGAGGTCGTAGGCGCCGGGGAGCCCGAGCAGGCGCTGCGTGAAGGCGTTGTCCCAGTGCACCCGCTGCGGCGGCTCCGGTACGCCCTGCTCGTTCGGGATCATGAGCGCGGGGTGCTTCTCGTACAAGCGCATGGCGACGATGTTGCCGACCAGATAGACGCCGAAGAACGACTCGAAGGCGATCTCGGCCGTGGGCGTGAGCGGTCCCTTGATGATGGGGGAGCCCATCGTGTCGCCCACCTGCACGTCGTCCCACCAGCGCTCGGCGACGCGCGTCTGGCGGCGGTAGTCCTCCTGGAAGCGGGCGATGTCCTCGGGCTTCCACTGTGCCAGCTGGATGTCGCCGTACTTCTTCTTCTCGCGCGTGGCCGCCCGTTCGATGCGGATCCAGGTGTCGTTGCGCACGCCGACGTACTCGCCGTGCTGATCGTGGTACACCGCCTCGTAGGTCTGGTAGAGCGACCGGCCCCCGCCGAAGGTGCTCTGCTTCTCGGCGATCGCCTTCAGGCACGACTTGGCCGAGATGCGGTCGCCCAGTTTGAGCGGGCGCTTCCACTCGTAGCGCGAGCCCGTCCAGATGGAGTGCACGCCGGGCAGCCCTTCGGGCAACCCGCTGTGGCCAACGGCGCGCAGGGTGTCCATGCTCTGGATCATGATGTGCGGGGCGATGAGCGTGCCCCAGCGCGTCCGCTTGGCGTAGTCCTCGTCGAGGAAGAGCGGGTTCAGGTCGCCGATCGCGAACGCCAGGTGATAGATGGCGTCGCGCGTCACCTCCGTGCGCCACGGGCGGCGCCCCTCGAAGCCCTTCCCGATGCGGGTCTTCAGCTTCTCGATACCCTCGTCGGTGATTGTGCCGTGTTCAGCCATGGGGGGACCTCCGTCGTCGTGCGCCGGTTGGCGTGGGGGGTTTGGCGCGGGCCGCCGCGCCCTGCGGTCGTGGACCGAGCAGGCGCAGCACTGCTTCGGCCAGGAAACGTTGCTGCACCTGCAGGCCGTGCGCCGACAGGGGCTCGTCGCGCCAGCCGGTGAGCCGCCGGAGCGCGGCGGGGTTGGTGAAGTAGGCGAAGATCATCCCGAAGAGGGCGATGCCCAGATGCGGCACCTGCTCCTCCTCCCAGCCGGCGTCGCGCGCCATCCGGCGCACGACGGCGATGCCCTCGCGATAGAGCGAGCTGAGCCACCGGTCGAGGAGCGTCTGCACGGCACCCGCGTCTTCGAGCAGGGCCCGCTGCAGCAGGCGCGCCAGGTGCGGATGACGCGCCAGGTGCTCGGTCAGCCGGTCGAGCGTCGCCTGCACCTGCTCCGGGCGCACCACCCCGGGGTGCCAGGCTTCCGCCACCACGCTCACGATCGGCCCGAGGCCGCGCTCGAGCACGGCATCGTACAGCGCCTGCTTGCCGGGGAAATGGTTGTAGAGGCTCGACGCCGTGATGCCCATCTCGCGGGCGAGGTCGCGCACCGCCACCCCGTCCACGCCACGGGCGGAGAACAACCGCTCGGCGGTGTCGAGGATCAGCTCGCGCGTGGGTGGCGCCGTGGCGCTCGCCTCGCGCGGCCGTCGGCTGGCGGCGACGACCGGCACACTCCGTCTCTAACGAACGAACGTTCGTTTCGTCAAGAGGCGGGGCGCGGGCGGCGGCCATGCGTCATTTGCGCACCCAGCCCGGCGGGCGCTTCTCGACGAAGGCCGCGAACCCCTCGCGCACCTCGTCCGACGCCAGCGAGTCGACGAACATGGGCACGTCGATGGGCGGCAGGTGCCGATTGAGGTCGCGCTTGAGCGCGGTCCGGGCCGCGGGGCCGGTCTGCCGGATCCAGCCGATGGTCTCGGTGACGGCGGCCTCGAGGCCGTCGTGCGGAACGACGCGGGCCACGAGACCCATGGCGAGCGCCTCGGCCGCCGTCAGCTGCTGGGCAGTGAACAGCAGATATTTGGCGCGCGCGATCCCCACGCGGCTGGCCAGCCGCGCGCCGAGGAAGCAGTCGGCCACGCCGCGCAGCAGCTCGGGGGCGCGGAACACGGCACGCTCGGAGGCGATCGCGATGTCGGACATGAGCGTCAGGTTGAGGCCCCCGCCCTGGCACATGCCGTTGATGCCGAGCACGACGATCTTGGGGCAGCGTTCGAACTGGACGAACGGCAGCAGGTCGATGCCGTCGGTCTCGCGGTCGATCGGAGCACCGCCTTCGTGCTTGCCCCCCATCTCGCCGCCGACACAGAACGTATCGCCGACCGCCGTGACCACCAGCACGTCGACCGTCGCGTCGCGTCCGGCGAGCACCGCGGCCTTCTTGAGGCCGTGGTACATCTCGATCGTGAGCGCGTTCTTGCGCGCGGGCCGGTCGATGACGACGCGCAGGACACCATCGGCCCGCGTGCCGTGCAGATGCTGCGACCCGAGATCGACCGTCGCCGCCGAATCCATGGCCCTGCCCGATGTACCAGACCCGCCCCGCGGCGCGCCAGAGGCCGCCGTGAAGGGTTGACAGCGGTGCGCCACTGAGCGATTCAGTTGGCGTTCACGCATACACCATGGGATCCGTCGTCGAATACCGCTGTCCGACTTGCGCCTTTGTGAGCGGTAAGCTGCAGGTCGGCTGGGGCAAGGCCGGCCGCGCGAGCTACTGGGGCGGCCTCGCCCTGTGCGAGGCATGCAAGGAGATCTCGGTCATCGACCTGTCCGACAAGCGGGTCGATCGGCGCGACCGCCGCTGCACCCACTGCAACGGGCTGCTCAAGCTCCTCGACGGCCTGGCGGAGCGTATCAAGTGCCCGCAGTGTAGTGCCGTCCTCACCTACGCGTCGGCCGGCAGCTGGAACTGACGCCAGGCTGGCGTCAGGCAGCAGCCGGCGCGAACCGCACCAGCTGGGGATAGCGCGTCACCTCGACATACCCCATGCGGCGATACACGGGCTCGCCCATGGGCGACGCCTGCAGAGCGGCCATGCGCGCCCCGAGATCGAAGCCGGCGTTGCCGGCCGCGCGCGTGCACACCTCGGCCAGTCCCCGGCCCCGCGCCGCAGGCACCGTTCCCACCCAGTAGATGCCGGCGACGCCGTGCGTGACGATGGTCATCGCCGCCGCCACGGCGGCGCCGTCGACGCAGGCGACAAAGGCGGCGATGTGCGGCGCCGCCAGGACCGGCGCGTGGGTGAGCTGTGCCAGGGCGCAGTCGGGCGGCATGCCGTAGGTCGCGTACGCCTCGGCGTTGACGCGCGCAAAGCCGTCCACGTCGGCGGGCGTGGTGACGCGCCGGAGCTCGACGCCGGCCGGCGGATCGGCCGGGGGCAGGCGATGGTCGAGCACCATCGCCGGGGTCGCCCCGAACGACGCCAGGTCGGCCGCCTCCGCGGCCGCCTGCAGGTCGGTATCAGCATGCGCGCGCACGATGACCGTATAGCCCCGCCCGCGCGCGCCGAAGAACCGGTCGGCGCGTGCCAGCACCTCGGCCGCCTCCACCCGGGCGCTCGTCCGGAAGACGCCGTTGACGAGCACCGGCAGCGGGTGCGGGCCGGCAAACATGAGCAGGCCGTCCTCGTCGAGGACGGTCCCGCCGGCGCGTCGCGTCAGCTCGCGGAACGCCTCCGCCATGTTGAGGTCCGAGAGCTCGCACAAGGCCGCCAGGTCCATGCACCAGCCGGTAGCACGCGGGGGCAGGCACCTCCACCGCCTCTCGAGGACGACCGTGGAGCCCGCGTAGGTGTAGTGGCGGCGCTAGCGCGCTTGCGTCACGCGCCACGCGGCCGTTGTCGCCACCACCAGCAGGAGGGCGCCGAGCAGGAAGGCTGCGCCGGGGACGTCCCAGCTGTGGTGGGGGTCGATACCGTTGGCGAAGGCCACCGTGAAGATGCCGGGGCCGATCAGCTGGGCGATGCCCTGCAGGCTGCTGTTGGCGCCCTGGAGCTGGCCCTGCTCGGAGGGACCGACGCGACGGGTCATCAGGCCCTGGAGCGGCGGACCCGATAGCCCCCACAACGCCAGCAGCGGCACGCTGCCCCAGAAGAGCGCGCCGGTGGTGGCCAGGCCGGAGACCGCGAAGCCTGCTACGCCGCAGAGCATGCCGACGACCAACGTGCCGCGCTCGCCGAAGCGCGTCACCACCGGCTGCACGAAACCGCCCTGGACGACCAGCGAGCACACGCCGATGGCCGCCAGGTTGAGCCCCACCATGCGTCCGTCCCAGCCGTACCGGTGGCTCACGTACAACACCGACGTGCTCGGCAGGACGACGTGCGCCAGATTGCGCAGGAAGTTGACCATCGCGAGGCCGAGCAGCTTACGGTTCGAGCGCAGCAGGCCAAGCGCCCCGATCGGGTTCGCACGTCGCCACGAGAACGGCGCCCGTCGCGCCGGCGGGAGCGACTCGGGCAGCACGATCAGGCCGTAGAGCGCGTTCAGCAGGCTCAGCCCGCCCGCGACCCAGAACGGCAGGCGCGGATCGATGGTGCCGAGGAAGCCACCCACAGCCGGCCCGATCACGAAGCCGATCCCGAAGGCGGCGCCCAGCATGCCGAAGCCGGCCGCGCGGCGTTCGGGCGGGGTCACGTCGGCGATGTACGCCCCGGCGGTCGCGGTGCTGGCGGCGGTGATGCCCGAGATTACGCGCCCCACGAACAGCCAGCGCAGCGTGGGCGCCAGGGCCATGAAGACGTAGTCGACGCCGAGGCCCAGGTTCGAGAGCAGGATCACCGGGCGCCGCCCGAACCGGTCCGAGAGAGCGCCCAGCACGGGCGAGAAGAAGAACTGCATGAGGGCCCAGGCCGTGCCGAACAGCCCGAAGATACGCGCCGCATGCGCCGTATCCCCGCCCTCGAGGGTGACCACGAGCTTCGGCAGTACGGGCACGATCATCCCGAGCGCGAGCATGTCGAGCACCGCGGTGAAGAAGATGAAGACGACGGCTGCGCGACTGGCGGTGGCGTGCGGAGGCGAGGCGGTCATCGATGTGAGGCGAGGCGGGGCAATGCTCACCTCCGAGCGCCGAGCGCAACCGTCGCCCCTGGACGCTGCCGGGCGGCGCGGGGCAGACTACGCCTCCGCGACGGGAGCCTCCCATGGACGATTTCGAGAAGCTGGGTGTCTTCTACCTCGGGCGCGCTGATCCAGGATATCCAGTCGCCGCCCGTCACGCGGATCGGGGTGCTCGAGCTGGAGTCGTTCTTCCCCGCCAAGGACCGCTTCGCCCTGGCGATGGCGCTCAACAATCTGCTCGCCGCGCCCGGGTTCGGAGTGTGGCTCGAGGGTACACCCCTCGACCCGCAGGCGCTGCTCTACACGCCGCAGGGAAAGCCCCGCGTCGCCATCCTGTCGATCGCGCACCTGGGCGACGGTGAGCGGATGTTCTTCGTGTCGTTGCTGCTCGGGCAGGTGCTCGCCTGGATGCGCACGCAGGCCGGCACCACCAGCCTGCGCGCGCTCCTGGTGATGGACGAGGTGGTCGGCTTCATGCCACCGGTCGCGAACCCGCCGGCCAAGGGCCCACTGCTCCTGTTATTGAAGCAGGCGCGCGCATTCGGGCTCGGCGTCGTGCTCGCCACGCAGAATCCCGTCGACCTCGACTACAAGGGGCTCGCCAACGCGGGCACGTGGTTCATCGGTCGCCTGCAGACCGAGCGCGATTCGCCAGCGACGCGCTCGCCGCCCGGCACGACCCGCTGGCGGAAGCCCTCGCGACGATCACCCTGCGACCGAAGAAGAGCGGCGTCACCGTATCGCTCCTGGCACTCGTGTGGGCGCCCTACTGGCGGACGCCCGACGGCGCGCTGACGCCGGCCTGGGGTTAGGAGATCGACCCAAGACTCCTTGCCGGGGGATCAGGCGAATGCCGGCCGCGGCACGCCGTTTGGCCTGTCGACCGGGCCGCATGCTCGCCGTCCGTACACGACCCGAGACGGAGTCTCGGGTCGCTCTCCTAGCTACGCCGGGGTCGACGCCTCCGCCAGCATCCCCAGCACGTCCTCGACGAGTTTCTGCACCAGGGCGCGCTCCTCGGGCGTGGTACGTGCCACGGCGTCATGCGTCGCGCGCTGCCACTCGGCGTAGATCTCCGGGATCATCAGGAACGGCATCACGCGGATGGCACGCAGCGTGGCCTGCGTCATTTCCGTCTGCTCCAGGTCCTCGCGCCGCATCTCCGGGCCGTGGGAGCGCACGTAGAGCCGGGCATGGGGATTGGGACGCGCCGCCTGCCCGGTGACCTTCTCGGTCGCGCGGCTGAGCAGGCGCGCGTACACGTCCCGCTCCATGGCGTCGATCACGGTGGCGCGATCCTCCGCCGGCATGGCCTGGAACACCTTCACTAAGCGCGCGAACAGCGGCTCGTCGGCGAGGTCGGTGGCGAGCTTGCGCGCCGCGCGGAGCGTGTCGCCGAGGCTCTCGAACGTCGTGACGCTGTCGTCGCTCGGCTTGCTCATGGTGGGGCGACACTGCGCCCCCGGTGTCCGGGCTGTCAAGGCCCGGACCAACACGTTGACCGCGGCCGCGCGCGCATGCTTTCCTCGTCGCGGCCATGGCGGCACGGCTCGAGCTTCCGGGCGACCACCCCCACGTCGCGGTGGTCACGATCGACCGGCCCGCGCAGGCGAACGCGCTGGATCCCCCCACCCTGTGCGCGCTCGCCGACGCCTGGCGGCGCATCGCCGCCGACGATGACATCCGCTGCGCCGTCCTCACCGGCGCGGGGGCGCGGGTGTTCTGCGGCGGGATGGACATGAAGAGTACTATTCCCGCCTCGCAGCGCTTCGCCCGCGGCGAGCGTGTCGACGAGGAGACGTTCGCCGGGCTGCGCAGCGTCGCCACCGCACTCCTCGCTGGCTTCGACCTGAACACGCCGCTGGTGTGCGCCGTCAACGGCCACGCACGCGCAGCCGGCTTCGACCTCCTGCTGGCCGCCGAGATCCGCTACGCCGTCCCGCATGCCACCTTCGCATTCGAAGAGGTTGCCCTCGGCCTCTACCCGACCGGCAATGCGACCGTCCTCCTGCCGCGCCAGATCGGCTGGGTGCACGCCCACGACCTGCTCCTCACAGCGCGCCCGATCGACGCCCAGCGGGCGCTCGAGATCGGGCTGGTGAACGCCGTCGTCCCGCCGGACCGTCTCCTCGCCACCGCGCTGGCCGCCGCCGACGCCATCGCCGCCAACGCCCCGCTCGCCGTGCGCGAGACCCGCCGCGGCGTCCGCGAGCTGCTCCCGCTGCCGCTCCCCGACGCCTACCGCCGCCAGGAAGAGCTCGGCCGCCCCCTCCGCCGCACCGACGACGCGCGCGAGGCGCAACGGGCGTTCGTCGAGAAACGGCGGCCGGTGTGGACGGGGAAGTGAGAACGCGGGCGGGCTACCCGCGCCCGACGGTGATCGCGTAGTTGCCGAACGGGTCGACGCTGGCACGCTGCCCCGGGTACACCACGATGCTCGTGAACGGCTCCTCGACGATGGCGGGGCCGAGGATGGTCCGGCCCGGTGTGAGCTGCGGCCCATCGTACACGGGCGTGGCAACGACCCGGCCGTTGAAATAGGCCTTGCGGGCTCCGACGCGGGCATTCCCCCGACCCTTGCGGGCGATGCGTGGCAACGCGGGTTTCACTTCCACCGCCACGGCCTTCAGACGCAGGCCGCGCAGGATCGGCTCCTGGTCGCGGCTGGCATACGTGTGCAGTTCTTCATGCAGGCGGTGGAAACGCTCGACGGTGTCGGCCAGCCCGCGCGCGGTCACCGGCCCGCCGCGCGCCGGGAGCGGCACCGGCATGTCGAAGGTCTGGCCCGGGTAGCAGAGGGCGGCCATGCGCTCGAGGCGCACCCGGCGCTTGCCGTTCCCGCTCCCGAGCGCCGCCGTGGCCGCCGTCTCCATGTCGGCCAGGAGGGCATTCACGCGCCTCAGGTCGATCTGGGAGACCGGGCTGATGTACGAGCGCATCTCGTCGACAACGTGGTCGGTGAGCAGGAGGCCGAGCGCCGAGAACGCCGGCGACAGCTTGGGGACGAGGATGCGGCGGATGCCGAGCTCGGCGGCCTGCATGCCGGCGTGCACCGGCCCGTTGCCGCCGAAGACGACCAGCGTGAGCGGGCGCGGGTCGATGCCGCGCCCGGCGGAGATGCGCCGGACGGCGTTCGCCATGTTGGCGTTCACCAACCGGAAGATGCCCTCGGCCGCCTCGATCACGGACAGTCCGAGCGGCTTCGCCACCCGGGTCGCGATGGCCGCGTGCGCGCCCTCGATGTCGAGCTGCATCGTGCCGCCGCAGAAGCTGGCGGGATTGAGATAGCCGAGGGTCACGTTGGCATCGGTGACCGTCGGCTCCACACCGCCGCGCCCGTAACACACCGGCCCGGGTTGCGCGCCCGCGCTCTGCGGCCCCACCTTGAGCGCTCCCGACTCCACGCGCGCGATCGAGCCGCCGCCGGCACCCACCGACTGCACCTCGACCATCGGCAGCCCGATCAGGTAGCGATGGTGCCAGTTCCAGCCCGTCTTCACCTCCGGGGTCCCGCCGCGCACCAGGCACACGTCGTAGCTGGTCCCGCCCATGTCGACGGAGATGAAGTCGGTGATCTTGACCGCGCCGGCGACCGCCGTCGCCCCCATCACCCCACCGGCTGGGCCCGAACCCATCACCGCCACCGCCTTCTGCGCCACGTAGCCGCCCGGCATGACGCCGCCGTTCGATTGCATGATGAGCAGCTCGCCCCGGAACCCCGCGCCGCGCAGCCGCTCGTCGAGGCACGCGAGATAGCGCTCGATCCTGGGTCCCACGTACGCGTTCACCAACGTGGTCGACGTACGCTCGAACTCCGGTGCCGACGGCATCACCTCGTGGGACAGCGACAGCATCACCCCCGGCAGCTCTTCGCGAGCGATCTCTCGCGCGCGCCGCTCGTGGGCCGAGTCCACGAACGAGAACAGGAACACGATCGCGAGCGAATCGACGCCCTGCAGCTTCATCCGCCGGCACGCGCGACGGACGGCCTCCTCGTCGAGCGGGGTAATGACGTTGCCCTCGAAGTCGAGCCGCTCCGGCACCCCGTAGCGGCGGCGGCGCGGACAGATCGCCGGCGGGGGCGGCTGCGCCGGGTCCCAGATGTTCTCCTTGAAGCCGCGGCGGATCTCGATCTCGTCGCGATGGCCGTCGGACGTGATCAGCCCGGTGGTGGCCCCCGACATCTCGATCATCGTGTTGTCGGCGGTGGTGGTGCCGTGCACGATGAGCGTGGTGGCGGCGAGGAGGGCGTCCGGCGTCTTCCCCTCGCGCGCGGCGAGCTGCCCGATGCCGCCGAGCACGCCGGCAGACTGGTCGGCAGGCGTGGTCAGGTGCTTGTCGATGACCAGGCGGCCGTCCGGGGCGACCAGTACCAGGTCCGTGAACGTACCCCCGACGTCGATACCGATGCGATAGCCCGTGCGCACGCGTTCACTCCCCCAGGATTTTGACGACCACGCGTTTCTTCCGCTGCCCGTCGAACTCGGCATAGAAGACCTGCTCCCAGGGCCCGAGGTCGAGCGCGCCCTTCGTCACCGGCAGGATCACCTGATGGTGGATGAGCGTGCGCTTCAGATGCGCGTCGGCGTTGTCCTCGCCCGTCTGGTGGTGCTGGTAGTCGCCGGCGGGAGCGAGGCGCTCGAGCCACGCCAGGAGATCTTGCTTCAGGCCGGGCTCCTCGTCGTTCACCCAGATCGCGGCCGTGATGTGCATGGCGGACACCAGGCACAGGCCCTCGGCGACGCGGGCCTTCTCGACGATGGCGGTGAGGCGCTCCGTGATGTTCACCAGCTCGCGGCGGGCACCGGTCGTGAACCACAGATACTCGGTGTGGGCGCGCATGGGTCGCCTACACGTGCCCCGCGTCGTGTCGGCGGTCGGAGGGCGAGGGGCCGGGGTCTCCGCTTCGCTCCTCGGCGAGCCGAACGGGCCGCTCAGGGTGAGCACGCGTGCTCGCCTCGTCAAGGCGCTCCGACCCCGGCCCCTCGCCCTCCGACCGCCATGCAGCGGCACGGATCACGCGCGCTCCCGGTGGGCCTGCATCTCGGCGCGGAGGCGGGTGGTGGCTGGTTCGTCGAGGGCGAGGGTGAGGTCTTCGAGGGTACCGGTCAGGACGACGCCGTAGTCGCGGCGGGCGGATTCGATGGAGATGTACTCGTCGAGGACGTCGTCGAGGACGCGCGCGGGGGGACGGGCAAGGGGGTCGCCCCAGCCGCCGCCGCCGCCGTAGTGGTACTCGTAGGACTCGCCGGCGGCGTGCTCGATGTATTGGGCCTTATCGCCGACCTCGAAGGCGTGCGCGCCGCCGGCGCGGACGAGGAGGCGGTTGGCGGAGCCGGGGTGACCGCCGGCGATCCCTGGCATGGGGTACCGCTTGCCGACCACGTAGGTGTAGATGGTCGACCGCACCAGCATCTGCTTGCGGTAGAGGCTGCCGCAGTTGCCGCGGTTGGCGCCGGCGCCGCCGCTGTCGGTCTCGTAGTCGCGTGCCAGGTGCCGGACCGGAAAGATCGACTCGTTGATCTCGGCGGTGGCGCGGATCAGGTTGCCGAACGAGACGTTCATGCCACCCCACCCGTCCTGGCCCTTCACCGCCCCGCAGTAGGCCGCGAAGGTGTCGACCGAGTGGTCGATGAACAGCTTCCCGGTGCGCGGGTTGGTACCGAAGATGACCGTCGGCATGCCCATCTTGTAGACCTGCGGGCAGCTGCGCTCGGGCACCACCCGTTCGAGCGCCTTGGCGACCGCCTCGCCGACCTCGGTGCCGGGATGATGCGTGCCCGCCGCCACCGAGCGGCCGTCGGGCGGGTTGAGGCAGCAGCCCTTCGGCACGATCAAGTCGATCGAGTCGAAGAAGCCCTCGTTTTTCGGGATGCTCGGGTCCATCATGCAGGCCAGCTGCGCCACCACGTAGCCGCGCGTGTTGCCGAAGGTGGAGTACGCCTGGATGTCGGGGCGGTCGTCGGAGCCGGTGAAGTCGAGCGTGAGCGCGCTCCCCCGCACCGTCACTTTGCAGTGGACGTGGATGTCCGGCGTGCCGTGCGGGTCGTGGTCGACGTAGGTGTCGGATTCGTAGACGCCATCCGGCCAGCGCGCCACCTCGTCGCGGAAGCGGCGCTTGGCGTAGGCGATGATGCTCTGCACGGCCCCAGCGACGGTGTCGGTCCCGAAGCGCGCCAGGATGTCTGTCAGGCGCTGCACGCCCAGCTGGGCCGCCCCCACCTGCGCGCGCAGATCGCCCAGGAACGTGGGGGTACGGTTGTTGGCCGCGATCATGTACTCGACGTCGCGTCGCAGCACGCCCCGCTCGTAGATCTTGACCGCGGGGAAGCGCACGCCCTCGGCCCAGATGTCGAGGGCGTTCACATTGTAGCCCCCCGGTGCGCCGCCCCCCGTGTCGGCGTGGTGGCACTGGATGGACGCGATGAGGACGCACGCGCCGTCGTGGAAGACGGGCGCGAACACGTTGTAGTCCGGCAGGTGCCCGCCGCCGTGGTACGGGTCGTTGGCGAGCAACACGTCGCCGTCGAAGAGGCCGTCCGGCCCGAAGAAGTCGACCGCGAACCGCACCGGCAGGGTCGACGACAGCATGAACTGCGGAATGCCGACCGACAGCGCAGCCAGCCGCCCGGTGCCGTCCAGGATGGTGGCGTTGCGCTCGTTCGACTGGTTCAGGATGGGCGTCGTGGCCGTGAGGCTCACGTGCGTCGCCATCTCGTAGCAGATGGTCTCGAACGCGCCGAGAATGATCTCGGTGACGATGGGGTCCAGGCGCGTGGCCCGCCGGACGCGCTTCGATCGCGAGGCGCTCTGCACGGCGGGTGGCTACACCGAAAGGTCGGGCAGTGACAAGGGTCCGGCGGTCACGGCGCGACGCGGATCATGGCGGGCGCGAGCCCCAGACGCAGGTTGCGGATCAGGTTGAACTCGAGGAGCGGGCGATCGTCCGTGAGCAGGGTCTTCTTGGCCGCCAGGTCACGGTGGAGGTTGACCTCGAAGAAGAAGCGCTCGGGCACCAGCGGGTCCCATCCGAACTCCATCATGTCGCGCTTGACGGCGGGATTCTCGAGGGCACGCGTCAAGCGCTCGGGATCGAGCGCGATCGGCGCGTCCGACCCGAGGAGATGGAACCCCGATCGGTTCATGAACGGCTGACTCACCAGCACCCGGACATGCGGGAACACGTCCAGGAACGTTGCCGCCAGCATGTCGAGCACGCCGATGTCCGACAGCCCCCCGCCCCGCCCGAGCGGCGGCAGCCAGTGCGCGACGATGCCCCCCGGCTCGAGGTGGGCGCGCATGAGCTCCAGGAACTCGCGCGTATACAGGGTACTCACGCCGGCGGCATCGATGGGCGGCGGAGGATCGAGCGTGATCACGTCGTAGCGTTTGTCGGTGAGGAGCAGGAAATTGCGCCCGTCGTTCACGATCATGCGGCCGCGCGGGTTCTGGCGGACCTCGGCCGCATCGGCGTAGAACGCATCGAAGGCGCCGAATACCCCGGGGGTGAGCTCCACCACGTCGACACGCCCGCCGTGGGTGAGCGCCGAGCGGAACGTCGTCCCCATCCCGAAGCAGATCACGAGCACGTCCTCGGCCGCGCCGTGGGCGATGATGGGGAGGTGCGCCATTGCCTTGGTGGCGAACGCCTTCACCGTCATGCCGACGCCGTTCACCAGCAGCTGGGCGGACTGCTCGGGCTTGCCCCGGTCCCACGCCACCGTCGTGATGCCCTGCAGGCCCGGCTCGTGGCTGCGCACCTCGTAGGCGGGTCGCCGCTGGCGGTAGAGGGTGACGAACGCGTCCGGGCGCTGCAGCCGCTGCACCGAGAGGGCCGTCACCGCCAGCGCCCCCACGACCGTCACGCCGGTCACGATCGGGAAGGCTCGCCAGCCGATCACCCCGAGGGCGCAGAGCGCGGCCCCGAGGAAGCAGAGCGCGAGCACGTCGATGGCATGGAAGTGCACGAAGAACGGCGCGATGGCGAAGCCCCCGACCAGCGAGCCGACGATCGCGCCCACCGTGTTCCAGGTGTAGGCGCGCGCGATGGGCGCGCCGCGATCGCCCGCGTCGCCCTCGAGCAGTCGGGTGACGAGCGGGAACAGCGCCCCGCTCAGCGCCGCCGGCGGCACCATCACCCCGAGCACGGCGACCAGGGTGGCAACGGCACGGGCGTAGAACTGGGCCGGCGACATCGGTTGCAGCGTCGCCGCCAGCAGGCCGAGCACCAGGGCGTGCAGGGGGGCGAACAGCGTCACGGCGAAGGCATGCCACGCACCGGCCCCCAGGATCGCGAGCGGGATGAATCGCTCGGGCGCGGCGAGCCGGCGAACCATCCCGGCCGCAACCCAGCTCCCGAATGCGATGCCGACCAGGTACACGACCAGGATGCCGCTGAAGGCGTACGTCGAGCTCCCGAGCAGCAGCGTGAGTGCGCGCGTCCACAGCACCTCCCCGGCGAGCGCGAGCGCCCCTGTGATCGCGAACAGGAGGAGCAGAGTCCGCTGGCCGGCCGCCGGGGCGGCGGGCGTCGCCGGGGTGCTCGCCGGCGCGAGGCCGCGCGCGAGCCACCAGCCGAGCAGTCCCACGACCACGTTGAAGCCGGCAGCAATCCGCGTCGTGTTGGCGATCCCCACCAGCTCGATCAGCACGAACCCGCTGGCCACCGACCCGAGCGCCGACCCGAGGGTGTTGGCGGCGTAGAGTCGTCCGGCGTTCCAGTCGGTATGGGCAAGCGCGAGCCGGTGCAGATACTCGGTCGTCAGCGGCAGGGTGGCGCCCATGCAGGTGGTCGGCAGGAGCACGAGTCCGAAGGCGACCACGGAGCGCACCAGCGTCAGCACGACGGGCGAGGCGGTGTCGCTCAGGAGATGCGGGTAGAGCGTCTCGAGGCCGCTCACCAGCGGGCCGAAGGCCAGGGCGTACAGGCCGATGG
This sequence comes from uncultured Binatia bacterium (SeqCode), assembly GCA_964618895.1. Lineage (GTDB taxonomy): Bacteria > Desulfobacterota > Binatia > DP-6 > DP-6 > CAZUDO01. The sequence continues at coordinate 137,446 of CAZUDO010000056.1, read as the reverse complement.
CCGCCTCGAGGACGGCGTACACCCGGAGCGGGTTCGCCCGCCGGACGAGCACCCGTCCCGCCCACTCGGCCCCGAGCGCGAGCCCTGCCATGAAGGCCGCCAGGACGATGGTGACCGACGCGGTGGTGTTGCCGAAGACGAGGCCGAGCTGGCGCGCCCAGATCACCTGATAGACGAGCCCCGCCGCCCCCGAGAGGGTGAAGATGGCGAGGACCGGGCGGCGCGACACGGGCCGACGTGCGCTTTCTACCGCCGGGGCCGGAAGCGAGGCAGCGTCACCTCGTCGTTCACCTTGTCGAAGACGACCTCGACCGGCATCCCGACCTGGAGGGCCTCGTTCGGACAGTCGACGATGCTGGCGTGCAGCCGGATGCCCTCGGCCAGCTCGACGATGGCGACGTTGTAGGGCGCGTCGGCGAAGAACGCCGGATGTTGCGGCCGGTGTACGACGATGAACGAATAGATGGCCCCGCGGCCCGACAGCGCGATCCACTCGGTGCCGTCGGCCAGACACTTCGGGCACAGCACGCTCGGCGGCCAGCGTACGTGCCGGCACGCCGTGCAGCGCTGCGCGCGCAGCACGCCCTGGCGGCAGCCCTCCCAGTACGGCGCGCCGTCCTCGGTGACGGCGGGCATCGGCTTCTCGATGACGAACATCAGGTGTCCCCGCTGGCGCGCCGTGCCCCCGGCAGGGGGGCCGCCGCCACGGCGCACAGGAACTCCGCCATCAGGCGATTGAAGTGACTCGCGTGTTCGAGCATCGGCAGGTGCCCGCAGCGCTCCAGCGCCACGAAGCGGGCGTGCGGAACGGCGCGGAGGAACCATCGGCTGTTCCAGAGCGGCAGCGTGCGATCGTCGCGACCCCAGACCAGGAGCGTCGGCTGCGTCAGACGCTCCAGGGGCTGACCGCTCCCGCGCAGCGCGCCTGTGATCGACCGCGACACCGCGCGGGCGAAGTCGGGGAAGTCCGCCGCGGCGAGCCGTTCGGCCAGAATACGCCGGCGCATGTCGAGCGCCGGATGCGCGTGGTCGTAGAAGCAGCGTTCGAGCGTCCGCGGCAGACTGAAGCGGAGCACCGCCGGCGGCGTGACCACCCCCAGCACCGGGCCGAGGACACGCAGCGGCCCGAAGCTTCCCGCCGGCGCGGCGAGCACCAGGGCGCGCGTCCACGTCGGGTAGGACAGCGCCAGCTCGATCGCGATCTGCCCCCCGAGCGAGTTCCCGACCACCACCGCCTCGTGCACGCCGAGGGCGCGCCCGAGGCTCCGGATCACGCCGGCATAGAAGTCGATGCTGTACGGCGCATCCGGCTTGGCCGACCGGCCGTGCCCGGGCAGGTCCGGCGCGATCACGCGCCAGCGGTCGGCGAACGCCGGAATGGTGTGCTCCCAGTTGGCGTGCGTGGCCGACAGGCCGTGGAGGAGCACCAGTGCCGGGCCTTCCCCTGCCTCCGCCACGTGCAGCCGGATGCCGTCGACGTCGAGGTCGCGTGTCGTCACCATCATCCTCACCCTCCCCGCAGGATCGCCACCGTGTACGCCACCGTCGGCGGCGACTCGTGTGGAGCGCCTCCGTAGCCGGTGACCATGGACAGCGCCACGCCCGGGACCTGGCAACGCGACGTGCCGCGCACCTGGCGCACGGCCTCCGCGACGTGACCGAACCCGGAGAGGTGGCCTTCCGAGAGCAGGCCGCCGGCGGTGTTGCTCGGCAGCCGCCCCCCGTGCCGTAACGCCCCGCTCTCCAGCAGGCTCCCGACGTCGTCCCAGGTGGCGAACCCGTACGCCACCAGCTCGTGCACCACCAGCGGCGTGAAGCCGTCGTAGAGCTGTACCACATCGATGTCGCCGGCGGCGCAGCCCGCCATCCGGTACGCCGCCTCGGCAGCCTCGCGTCCCCCGCCGCGCCCGGTATCGTACGGACGAATGATCTCCGACGAATGAATCTGGCCGAGCCCCGCGATCAGGGCCGGCCGCTGGCGCAGGTCGCGGGCCCGCCCGGCGCTGGTCACGATCACCGCGCCGCCGCCGTCGGTGACCAGGCAGCAGTCGAGGAGCCGCAGGGGATCGTTGATGATCTTGGAGTTCTGGTGGTCGTCCAGCGTGATCGGCTCGCGCTTCTGGGCGAGCGGATTGGTGGCCGCGTGCGCCCGCCAGGTGACCGCGACATGGCCGTAGTGCCGGCTGGTCAGCCCGTACTCGTGCATCTGCCGTCGGGCAACGTGCCCCATGAAGGTGATCGCACCCACGTCGCCGTACGGGATGGCGTACGGCGACCCGAAGAGCATGGGGATCACGCCTTGCGGGTTGTTCTGGCACGCGAACGCGCACAGGACCGCGGAGCAGAAGCCGGCCTCGATCGCCATCGCGGCGGTCTGGATCATGCCGATGGCGGTCGCGCCGCCCATGTCCATGGTGGCGCAGTAGGACGGCGTGATGCCGAGGAACGCCGCCACCCGGGACGCCCACCCGTGCTGCTCACCCATGACGGCCGGCATGAGCGCGAGCACGCCGTCGATCGCATCGCGCGAGATGCCGCAGTCGTCGATCGCGTTCTTGGCGGCCTCGAGCGTGAAGCCCATGGCGCTCGTCCCGGGGAGCTTCCCGAAGCGCGACAGGCCGATCCCCGCGATCGCGTAGCGGTCGCGTAGCCGCGTGGCGTCACCCATGCGGTCGACTACCCGCGCGGCAGGGCGAGCACCGCGCTCCCGGTGAGCTTCTTCTCGCCGTCCTGGTTCTCGGTCCAGATGTCGCACTCGACGAGACGCACGCTGCCCTCGTCCCGGATCGCCGTGACCGCCCCGCGACAGGTGATCACGTCGCCCGGCCAGGTGAGCTTGGCGAAGCGGGTGCGGAAGCGGCGCACGCCCGCGAGGCTGGCGGCCTGGACGAGGAACTGTCCCAGGTAGCCCATCGACAGCATGCCGTGGGCGAACACGCCGGCGTAGCCGGCGTTCTTGGCGAACTCCTCGTCGATGTGGATCGGATTGGGATCCCCCGACGCCGCGGCGTAGGCCTTCAGGTCGTCGCGGGTGATCGGCCCCTTCTGCAGCGGCGGAAGCTCCTGGCCGACCGCAACCGTCTTGGCATCGAGCGCGGGCATCATGTCCTCCGGGAGATGAGCGTATTGCGCGAGAAGAACACCACCTCGCCCTCCGGATCGCGCGCCTCGGTCTCGAGCACGACGAAGTCCAGCGTGCCGCTGCCGCCCGTCTTGTCGTAGACGTCGGCGATGCGGCCGGTGAGCGTCAACGTCTCGCCAGCACGGATCGGGCGCCGGTATTCGAACTCCTGCTCGCCGTGCACGAGCGTCATGAAGTCGAGGCCAAGCTCGAGGAAGGTGTCCATCCCGCCCGCCATCGCCTGCACCATGAAGGCGATCGGGTACGTCGGCGGCGCGACGATGGACCCGAACAACCCCCGGCGTGCGGCCTGCGGGTCGAGATAGAGCGGGTCGGGATCACCGAGCGCCCGCGCGAACGCGGCGATGCTCTCGGCGGTGACGGTGGCACTGCCGGTCGACAGCACCCGGCCAATCATGTCTTTCGACGGCATCAGTGATTCGTCCTGAGCGCAGCGAGCCGGGCATCTGCATGGCCGAGCGGCCCCGGGGAGTCAAGCGGAACACCCGCATCGAGCGCCGGCACGGACGCGCGCGGCGGGGGATGAACTTCGATCGACCGTTCGATAGATTCAGAGCGCACGCACGACTCAGTCGAGGCCGACCGCCCGCAGCACCATCTGGATCACGTGCTCGCGCACGCGCGCCGCGGTGGCGGGGTCGTCGAGGCTGGTGCCGTAGAAGGTGCGGTAGAGGGCGTCGTTGGTCAGGTGCGAGGCGAGCAGCCCCTCGACCGAAGCCATCAGGAGCGGTGGGTCGATCGGTTTCAGGATGCCCTGCGTTTCGGCCGGCTTCATGAGCGCTTCCATGAAGCCGACCCAGCGCTCGAAGATGCGCTCCGACCCGCCCGGTCGCCGTTCGCCGTCCAGATGGAAGCGGTAGCCGAGGCGCACGTACGCCGGACGTTCGAGGTAGAAATCGAACAGGCGCCCGACCGAGTCGCGCACCATCGCGCGCAGGTCGGCCTCTTTCGTGACCGACGACAGTGCGATCTCGCGGATCTGCTGCGCGATGCGCTCCTCAACGGCGAGGTAGAGGGCGGCCTTGGAGGGGAAGTAGTGGTACAGGGACGACACCCGGATGCGCGCCTTGCGCGCGATGTCGCGCACCGATGCGCCGGCGAAGCCGAAGTCGGCGAACGTCTCGATCGCCTTCTCGAGAATGCGCTCGCGCGTGCGGTCGCCATCGGCACCGACCGGCCGCCCGGGCGAGCGCGGCGCGTCCTCCGCCCGGGGCGTGCGGGGCACGGCCCGTGCCAGCACGCGCTTGCGTCCCGTCCGTACCCGTTGCACCATGGCGGCCATTAACTAACGAGCGTTCGATATATTGTCCATCCCGCCGCCGGGCGCCATCCCAGGTGCGCTCGCGCGCCCCGCAAACCGGCGAGCGCAGAATTTCCTTGTGCATCCCTCTGGTCGGAGCTACCATCTTGCCGTCCGACGAGGAGGGTCTTCTGATGGTGTCGAACTGCTCGCACCACCGTCTCGAGCCACTCGATCCGTCCATCGATCCGGCGTACGTCGACGGCCTGCCGCCGCGGCCGCGCGTGCACTGGCACGGCGGGGAGATCCCCACCGACTGGCCGGTGGCGAGCATCCCGGCACCGCTCCGCCGCCTGCAGACGATCTCGATCGAGGCGCTCGAAGACGCGCTCGAGCGAGAAGCCACACGCGAGGAAGAGTAACCCCGACGTTGACACGCCGCGCGCGCCGGTGATAGCCGCGGCGCGTGCGTCTGCACGACCGGGTGGCGATCATTACCGGCGCGGCTCAGGGGATCGGACGAGCCTACGCCCTGCGCTTCGCCCGCGAGGGGGCGCGCGTGGTCGTGGCCGATATCCGCCACCCCGAGGCCGAAGCCGTGGCGGGGGAATGTCGCGCGCTCGGCCCCGACGCACTGGCGGCGCCCGTCGACGTGGCCGACGAGGCGAGCACACAGGCGCTCGCCGCCCGGGCAATCGACCGCTTCGGGCGCATCGACATCCTGGTGAACAACGCCGCCATCTACTACGACCTCGACCGCGAGCAGACGTCGCTCGCCTACTTCAACCGTGTGCTGTCGGTGAACCTCACCGGGGCCTGGCTCATGAGCCGCGCCGTGGAGCGCCACATGAAGCGCCAGCGCGCGGGCAAGATCATCCACCAGTCGTCGACGGCCGCGTACCTGGGCAACGTCGGCCTGGTCGACACCGAGGATGCGGACAAGCCGATGCCGCCGTTCCACTACAGTGTCGCCAAAATCGGCATCGCCGGGCTCACCAAGTACATGGCCGGAGCCCTCGGGCCCTGGGGCATCAACGTGAACGCGATCGCCCCCGGTGTGACGATGACGGAAGCCACGCGGAAGATCGTGCCCGAAGAGCTGGCCAGTTCGCTCGTGATGTTCAGCGCCCTTCGCAAGCCCCTGCAACCCGAGGATCTCACCGGCACGGCCGTGTTCCTCGCATCCGCCGACTCCGACCTCATGACGGGTCAGACGCTGGTCGTCGACGGCGGCATGATCATGCTCGGATAGGAGATCGCCACTGGCCCGTCCCCGATCGCCAGAGGCGACGCACATCGAGCGGCTGAGCGAGGTCGGGCGCTACGCCCTCGGCGTGGCGTGGGGCGACCGCCACGACAGCATCCTGCCCTATCGCAATCTGCGCGCGGCGTGCCCCTGCGACGCCTGCACGGCGCGCCCCCCGGATGCCCCGCTCCCGGCCGAGGCCGAGCACCTCGTGCGCGTCGACGTGCTGGGCGAGCGGAGCCTCTTCTTCCACTGGGGCGACGCCCACGAGACGGTGCTGCTGATCGACGAGGTGCGCGACCTGTGCCGCTGTGCACGGTGCGTCGGCGAGCCGGATTACCCCATCTCGGGGTCGTGATCGCCGGTCACGGACGCGCGCCCGTTTCCAGGCGATAGAACACGTGCTCGAGCTGCGACAGCAGCAACACGCCCACCTGGAGCACGCGCGGGTCCCCCTCGCGCCGGGCGTAGAGCGCGCTGCCGGCGGCGTTGAGGTCGCCGAGGAGAAGCCTGCGGATCCGGCGCGTCGTATGGAGCGTGATCGTCGCACGCGGACGGTCGAAGCCGTAGCTCGCCGCATCGCGCGGACGAAATACGTCGAGTGCGCGCAGGGCCACCAGATGGTCCAGCAGCTCCGCCAGCGCCCCGGCCGTGCCAGTGTCCACCGGCCGGCCGTCGACCGTCCAGGCGTCGGCGTGCGGACGCGCCACGAGGTGGCGATCCCCCAGCACCACGTCGATCTCGCGTACCAACTGCGCGGACGCCGTGCGGAAGACACGCTGGCCGCGAACCGCATCGCGCCCCGTTCGGGGGGCCGGCGAACGCACCACCGAGAGCAGTGCCACCCCGGTCAGCACCAGGAGGGCCAACACCTTCGTCCGCAGGGCTATCCCCACCGCCGCCGGAGCCCGACCACCACCGTGCCGAAGAGTAGCACGAGAGCGGGTTGCGCCACGACGGTGGTCACGAAGATCGCGCGGGCCTGACGCGTCGTCAGAATGACGGGTGACAGCGGCCGCATCACCTCCACGACCTCGGCCGGCCGCGTTGCGGCGAGCACCGGTTCGCCTGCGAGCCACGCCACCGCGTTCAGCACTAGATCGCGATTGCCGAGCAGATCGAGATAGGCGTCGCTGGCGAAGTCGGCGTCGCCCACCACGACCAACCGCCCGGGTGGTCGCCCGCTGGCGTCCACGCTACCTCCGATCTCCGCCAGGACCATGATCGACGCGGAGCCCCGTTGGTCACCCACCGCCTCGGACGGGTCCTCGCCCCGCTGCGCGCGCGCGACGTCCGCCATCGCCCACGCCGTCGGCGCGGTGCGCGCGATGCTCTCGGCGCGGACACTGGCGACCTCGCCCGCCACGTCCACGGTGCGCGCCGACGGCAACACTGCGCCGGTCGCGTGCGGATTGGCGTCCGGGTCGGACACCGGGTTGCCGCGCTTGAACAGCTCGACCACGGTCGCCAGACCATCGGTCCCGAGGACCCGCTTCTCGCGGTCGACCAGCAGGTCGTCGGCGAGACGGATGCCCAGGCTCGCCAGAAAGCGCGCCAGATTGGACAACGGTCCGGGATCGAGCAGCAGGAGGACCCCACCACCTGCCTTGAGGTAGCTCGCTAGCGCGTCGAGCTCGGGCGTCAGGAAGTCCCGCGTCGGCCCGGCGACGACCACCAGCTCCGTCCCCGCGGGGATCGTGCCGTCGAGAAGTGCCAGGCCCTCCGCGGCATAGTTCTCCGCCCCCAAGGCACTCACCAGCCGCCCGTAGTTCTCCGGCTGGTTCCCCGGCGTCCGCTCGCCATGGCCGGTGGTGAACAGAACCTGGCGCGATTCCCCCCGCACGGCACGCAGGAGCCCACCCGCGAGCGCCGCCTCGGGAAGCGCCGCCACCACCACGCGGTGCCCCGCGCACGTGATGGCCACCCGCCCGTACTGGGTCACCCCCAGGCTGCGGCCGCGTTCCGGGTACCGGTCGAGATCGAGCAGCTCGACCGTCACGTGCCGATTCGCCTCCTGCAGGCGCGCCAGCAGCTCGGCATAGCGCTCACGCGTCCCGCGCCGGAAGAAGACCGTGAGGCTGCAGGGCAGGTCCACTTCCTCCAGCACGTTGTGCGTGACCGGCGACAGCGACAGCGTCCGCCTGGGCGTCAGATCGAGGCGCCGGTTCGTGCGGTCGGCGACGACCTGCAGCAGGCCGATTCCGAGGAGCAACAGGACCACGTGGCAGCCGAGACGCCCCCAGGTACGGGCCGTACGCACGACCGTCATCAGCGCAGTCCGCGCCAGCGGCGGGCATCGAGCGCGAAGAACGCCAACGACAGGAACGTCACCATGAACAGGAGGAAGTAGACCACGTTCTTGGTGTCGACGGCCCCGCTGGCGAAGGGGTGGAACCGATCGAAGAGCGACAACGGCGCCAGCGCCCGCAGCGTGGACGCGCCCAGGGCGGCCTCGTTCCAGGTGAGTGCCCAGAGCACGAGCAGCACCCCGTAGGTCGCCGCGCCCGCGATCAGCTGGCTGTCGGTGACCGCGGAGAGGAACAGTCCACACGCGACGAAGGCGGCCGCGAGCAGTACGAGACCGAGGTAGCCTGCGACGAGAGGGCCCGCATCGACGGGGGTGACCAGGGTCAGCGTGAGCGGGTAGAGGGCCGTCGCCGCGATCAGCAGCGTCACCACCATGACACACGCGAGGAACTTGCCGACGATGATCTCCCCGTCGCGCACCGGGTACGTCCACAGCAATTCCAGGGTCCCGAGCTTCCGCTCTTCGGCGAACAGGCGCATGGTGAGTAGCGGCACCAACACCAACAGCCGCTGCTGCATGTCGATGAACTCGTACTGCCACAGGCCGCGAGCCAGATCCATGCCGCCCATCAGCACGAAGAACTCGAGGTTGGTGTAGAAGTAGTACCCCGAGAGCACGAGGAATACACCCGCCAGGCCGTAGAACACGAAGGACGTGAAGTAGAGGATCAGCTCCTTCCGGACCACCGCCATCACGACGCTCATGTCGCACGGGCCTCCGCGCTCACCAGCTGGAGGAAGATATCCTCCAGATCGAGCGTCTCATGACGGAGCTCGATCACCGGCCACCCGCACCGGTGCATCGCCTCCCCGACGAGCCGTGCGAGATCACTCGCGCCGGTCCCCTCGACGACGAACCCGCCGCCCTCCTCCGCCACTCGCTCCACCCCGGGCAAGCGCCGCAGCGCCTCCTGCACATCGGCCGGGGGGCCAGCGGCCCGCAGGACGATCCGCCGCCGTGGCGCGAGCCGGGCACCCAGCTCGCTCGGGGTGCCCTCTCCCACCACGCGACCGCGGGCCACGACGATCACACGCTCGCACAGCGCTTCCACCTCGGAGAGGATGTGACTCGAGAAGAAGACCGTCCGGTTGCCGCGGAGTCCGCGCACCAACTCCCGGATGTCGGCAACCTGGCCGGGGTCGAGGCCGATGGTTGGCTCGTCGAGCACGAGGACGGGCGGGTCGCCGCACAGGGCCTGAGCGAGCCCGACACGCTGCCGATACCCCTTCGACAGCGTTCCGACGCGCCGCCGCTGGACGGCGTCGAGACCACACCGGACGAGCGCCCTTTGAACCGCGGCCCGCTGTTCCACGCCCGGGATGCGCTTCATGCGGGCGACGAAGTGGAGATATTCGTCGACGCGCAGATCGGGATAGAAGGGTGCGTACTCCGGGAAGTACCCCACCGCCCGCCGGCACGCGAGCGGCTCCCGCAGCGGATCGTGGCCGGCGATCGTCACCGCGCCGCTGGTGGGAGGAAACACCCCGGCGAGGATGCGCATGGTGGTCGTCTTCCCGGCACCGTTCGGCCCCAGGAAGCCGACGATCGTGCCCGGCGCTACGCGGAACGAGATGCCGCGCACGGCTGCGACCGCCCCGAACACCTTGGTGAGGTTCTGGACCTCGATCATCCCGCCTGCTCGAGCGACTCCAGGAGCGCGGCGGTGAGGGCGTCGAGATCCGGCAGCCGGCACACGCACGCACTGAAATCGTTGTCGCGCGTGAGCTCCCCCGGCACGGCGATCACCCGCATGCCCGCGGCCACCGCGGCCTGCACGCCGCGGCCGGAGTCCTCGACCACGATGCACTCGGCCGGCGTCAGGCCGACAGCCGCCGCGGCGGTCAGGTAGGCGTCGGGCGCCGGCTTGGCCCGCCCGTAGTCCTCGCGCGCAATCACCGCGTGGAACGCGTCGGCGAGACCGAGCTGGCCGAGCGCCAGCCCGACCTCGCCGCGCGCCGCGTTGGTCGCCACCGCCACCCGACGCGACGGGCGCAGGCGCTCGACCGCCGCCCGGGCACCGCGGCACGCCGTCACTCCCTCGTGCAGCAGGGCCAGGTAGACGGGCGCCTTGCGGGCGCGCAACTCGTCGGGCGTGAGGGGCAACGCATAGGTCCGGCACGCGTATTCCGGTCCACGTCCGGTCGAGGTCCACTGGGCGCCGTACTCCGCCAGCCCCACCTCGACTCCGAACTCCGCGAGCACCCGTCCATAGGCGAGCCAATGCAGCCGCTCGGTGTCGGCGAGTACCCCATCGAGGTCGAAGAGGACCCCTCGGATGACGCTCACGGCCGTCTCCGCACTGCCACGGTCAGAGCGTCCATGTTTGCAGGAGGTCGTACACCTCCCGCCACTTCCGGTAGCGCGCATCGCACTCGCGCTGCGCCGCCGGATCGGGGTCGACGGGCCGCGCGTCGGTCATGGCGGCCACCGCCTCGGGAATGCTCGCATGCACGCCGGCACCGACGGCCGCGAGGATGGCCGAGCCCAGGCTCGCGCTTTCGGGCACGGTCGCCACCGCCAGCGGCACGCCGAGCGTATTGGCGAGCAGGGTGACCAGCGTCGGGCTCTGGGTCATGCCTCCGCTCACGGCCAGCGCGGTGAGGGGGCGGCCCATGATCGCGGTCACCTGCTCGCAATTGCCGCGGATGGCGAACGCCACGCTCTCCAGGTAGGCGCGCAGGAGGTCTCCGCGGGCCGGACGATCGCTGTGCAGAAACGGGAACCGGAACAACATGCCCGCGGGCTTGAACGGGCTCATGTCGCGGAGGCTGAAGATCACCGGCCCCAAGTGGCAGATGACCTGCCGTTCGGTCACCGCGACGCTCGCCATCGCCTGCTCCGCGGCGGCATGGCCCGCCGCATCACTCGCACCGAACGCGAGCTCGAGGAGCCAGCGATACGCGCCCCCGGTGTCGCCTGCGTTGCTCTCGAGCACCCAACGATCCGGCACCACGTGCGGGCTCGTCCACAGGTTGGCGGCGGGATCCAGGAGGGGTCGCTCGGTCACCATCTGCACCGGGCTCGTCGTCCCCAGAACCGCCCCCGCCTGTGCGGGCTCGTGGACACCCGATCCAAGCAGCGCACTCTGCGTGTCGGCACCGCCCGCGAACACGGCCGTCCCCGCGGGGATACCCGTCAGCGCGGCCGCCTCGTCCGTGACGGTGCCCACGAGCGTACCCGCCATGCGGAGAGGTGCCAGGATGTCGGCCGGGATGTCGAGCGCGGCGAGGATCTCGGTCGACCACGCGCGTGTCGACACATCGTACAGCATCGACTCACTGGCGTTGGAATGTTCCGCCACCTGCACCCCGGAGAGCAGATACGTGATCCAGTCGTTCAGCATGAGGAGGCGCGCGATCTGGCCGGCGTCCCGATGCTTGCGGAACCAGAGATAGCGGGCGACGGGGAAGATGTACGGGGGCGCGTGGCCGGTCACCGCATGCAGGCGGGCGGGAGCGATGATCTGCTCGACCTCCATGCCCTCGGCGACGCTGCGCGCATCGAGGTTTGGTCCGGCGTAGAGCACGTCGCCCGCTCGGTCGAGGAACACACATCCTTCCCGCTGGCTGGTGGCGATGATGCCGCGGAGCTGCGCGTCCGCCGGCAGCGCGCCGACGACCGCCCGTGCACAGCGGGCGAGGGCGCCGCGGAACTGCGCCACGTCGAGGTCGAATCCGCGCAGAAACGGCATCACCGGATCGACGAACGAATGGTACGCGAAGGCCTCCTGTGCCGAGGCGAGCACGCGGCCACGCGCATCAAAGGCGATGCAGCGCCCCGAACCCGTACCCGCATCGAGCGTGAGAAACGTATCCACGAGTCCGTCAGGAGCGGTGGTCGAACACGGCCGGGTTGGCTACGTGCGGGGGGCGCTCCCCGCGCAGGTGGCGCTCGATCGCGTCGACGACGATGTTGCTCTGGTGCCGCACGACGTCCGCCGTCGCGCCCCCGACGTGCGGGGTGACGATCACGTTCGGTAGGGTGAGAAACCGATTGCCGGGGCGCAGGGGCTCGTCCGTCAGCACGTCGAGCGCCGCCCCGGCGAGCCGGCCAGCAGCCAGCATGGCATGCAACGCGTCCTCGTCCGTCAGAGCGGCACGTGCCGTGTTCACGAAGTAGGCGCCCGGCTTCATCAGCGCCAGACGCTCTGCCGACAGCAGCCCCTCCGTCTCGGGGGTAACCGGTGCGTGCAGGGACACGAGGTCTGCGGTGCGGAGCAGCTCCTCGAGGCTGCACAGCGTCACGTCCGGCGGCGGTGTCGTGACGTAGGGATCGTACGCGATGACGCGCGTCTTGAACGGCCGCAGCCGTGCGGCGACCTCACGTCCCACGGCACCCAAGCCCACGAGCCCGACCGTACGTCCCCCCAGCTCGGCGCCGGTGAAGCGGGTGTACATCTTGAGGTAGTCCCCCGCACTCTCCACGCGCGGGCCGCCGCCGCGGAAGGTGTCGGCGATGGCCCCGAGGTGCCGGAGAAGCATCAACATGAAGGCGAGCGTCAGGTCGGCGACGGCGTCGGCGTTGCGTCCGGGGGCGTGAAAGACCGGGATGCCCTTCTGGGTCGCGAGCTCGAGGTCGATGTTCACCGGCTCGCCGCGACAGCACCCGATCAGGCGGAGCGGGCAGGCCTCGAGCACCTCCGCATGCACCAGGTCGGCCTCGACGATGAGCACATCCGCCCCCACGTCGCGGATGCGGGCAGCGAACTCCGTCCCGTCGAAGTAGATCGCGTGACGGATTTTCCAGTCCTCGTGCACGACCTCCATGTGCCGGCCGAGGCGCACTTTGGCCTGCTCGTCGAACGACGCGGTGATCAACGCGCGCACGCGTGCTCCGTTTCCCGGGCCACCGCCTCGGCCGCAGCGGTGCGTGCGGGGGCCGATCCCGGTCGTTCCGGGGCCTCGTCGCGCGTCGTCTTCAAGCGATCGGCTATCCCCCGCGGCGCTGCGAGCTGTCAAGCGCCGGCGCCAACTCGCGCCCTACAGGACGACCTTCTTCCGGACCGCGAAACGCACGATCTCGGCCGTGTTGTGCAGGTCGAGCTTCTCCATGATGTGCTTGCGATGGGTTTCCTCGGTGTTGATGCTTACCCCGAGAAGGCTCGCGATCTCCTTGTTCGTCTTGCCTTCGGCGATGAGCTGGAGCACCTCCCGCTCCCGATCCGTCAGCAGCGCGAGGTTGTCCTCGATCTCCCGTGCGCCCGCCTCGCCCAGGTATCCCTCGAGCAAAACCTTCGAGATGACCGGGCTGAAGTACGAGCCCCCCCGTCCAACCGCCTTCACGGCCCGCAGCAGGTCGAGGTCTTCGGAGTCCTTGAGCAGGTAGCCACGCGCCCCCGCCTTGAGGCTCTGGCGCACGAACACGTCATCCGCGTGCATGGTGAGGATCACGACGCGCGCCCCATCGCCTCGCTTCATGATCTGGCGCGTCGCCTCGATTCCGTTCAGCTCCGGCAACGCGATGTCCATCAACACGACGTTCGGATGGAGGCGCAGCACGAGCTCGACACCGCTCCGCCCGTTCCCCGCCTCACCGACGATCTCGATGTCGTCATCGGTTTCGAGGATGCGCCGCAGTCCCTGACGGACCACGGTGTGGTCGTCCACCAGCAGGACACGAAGCTTCGGCATCGGGGAACCCCCCTCAGGACCGATCTCAGCGCAGAGGGGTGGGGTGTTGCAAGAGGGTCTCGAGCTCGGCGATACGGGTCGCCTGGACGCCCAGGGCCGCATCACGCTCGGCCACCAGACGGGTCAGCGCCTCGACCCGGGCTTCGTGGTGGCGCAGGCTGGCAATGTCCTGCACCAGCGCGGCGATTCTGCGGTCCTGCGCGCGCCGGAGGGCAGCCACGCGCCGGGCATGCGCCGTCCGCTCGGCCGCCTGCTCGGCCAGTGTCCGGGCCAGGCGGCGCCGAAGCGTCGCCGGGCTGGGGGACGTGCTGCCGACGGGTCGGGCACGTCGTGGGGTCTTCCGGACGGTGGGCACGGGTTTATTAGTAGAGGCGCGGCGCCCCCGCCGGGCGGGTCTTCCAGCGCTTGTGCATCCACAGCCAGTGGTCGGGATAGCGCCGGACCATGTCTTCGAAGACGGCGGTAAAGCGCTGGGTGTTGCCACGGATATCCGCCATGGAGTCGCCGGTCCGCTCCACCTCCATGATCGGCAGCACGTGCACGCGATGGCGTGCGCTGCCTCCCTCGCGCACGATGAAGACCGGCACGATCGGCGCGTCGGCACGCAACGCGATGCGCGCCATGCCGGAGTTCGTGCTGGCGGGCTCGCCGAAGAAATCGACGAAGACCCCGAGCCGACGCGTGGAGTTCTGATCGATCGGGAGCACGAGCAGCCCGCGCGCGTGAAGGGCATGCAGGACGGCGCCGGCGGCGGCACTCTTGCGGATCATGTGTGTACCGGCACGCGCGCGGAGCTCCTGCAGCCACCGGTCGATCCGACGATTGGCGATCGCGCGGTGGACGAGGTGCACGGGGTGACCCCGCATCCCGTGCGCGAACACGAGAAGCTCCCAGTTGCCGAAGTGTCCGCTCAGTATGAGCACCCCCGTCGGCCGTTCCCAGGCGATCGCCTCGCGCCACCACTGCTCGTCCTCGAACCGGACCATACGCTCGAGTTCCGGAGCCGACAGGCGAGGAAGGTGGGCGAGTTCGACGGCCATGCGCCCGAGGTTCTGGAACGATCGCCGCAAAATCCGCCGGCGCTCGGCGAGCGGCTTCTCCGGGAACGCGAGCGCGAGATTGCGCATCCCGACACGCCGATGGGGCACGTCGATCAGGTAGCCGAGCGCACCCAGCAGCGCTCCCACCCGCACGGCGATCGCAAGGGGCATCGCGCCGAGCGCCCCCATGAACGCACGCAGGGCGACGTACTCCAGCCACTCGCGCACCGGAGACGGCGTACGCGCCGGGACGGGCCGCCGGCGCCGCCGGCGCGGCGTGACTGCCACCGGCGCGTGTTCGGCCAGCGCTGCCATCGCGGGTTCCTCTTAGGGAACGGGCGGCACCTTTGCAAGGCACCGTCGCCACGGCGTATCGCACCTCACTTCATTGTTGCGTCGCGACTTGCCGCTATGCTATCGACCGGGCCGCTCGCTGGTTGTTGAGGCGAAGGCAGCATCGTCTTTTCCTCAAGTGTCCGGCGCCGTGAGCAGTTTTTGAATGGAGGAAAGACCGTGGCTCAGGGCAAAGTGAAGTGGTTCAACAGCCAGAAGGGATACGGTTTCATCACCACCGACGAGGGTGAGGACGTCTTCGTACACTACTCCGCGATTAGCGGCAGTGGCTTTCGTACGCTCGATGAAGGCCAGCGCGTCGCCTTCGAGGTAACACAGGGCCCAAAGGGCCTCCAGGCCGCGAACGTCAGCAAGGCGTGACCCGCCGCGGGAGGCCGTCAGGCGGCTCCCACCCGCTCCAAAAACACGCTCCTCGGTCGCCGCGCTTCCGGACGCGACGTCGTACCCGAGCGCATGATCGCCACGATCCGGGCGGCGCGGTGTGCCCGCATGCCACGCAGCGAGCGCACGGGCCGATGCGCGTACGTTGACTCCGAACGAATGCTCCGGAATCCTGCGCCCATGATCGTACCATTCGCTGTCCTCGCGCTCGTCCTCGCCACCGACCCCGTACGCGCCGGGTCGACCCTCTGCCCCGCACCGACGCTTCCTGGCGGCGGGCCTGCCGCGACCGACTGCATCGTCGAATGGGCCGGCATCCCCGGCCTGATCACGACCTGCGTCGACGGTGACGCCTGCGATCTCGACGGCCAGGCCAACGGAACGTGCACGTTCGGACTGCAAGCCGTCGCGAATGTCGCTCCCTGCGCGCCGGGCCAACTCACGGTATCGGTGAAGCCCGCGAGCAGCCCGGTTGGCCAGGCGCTTGCCGCCACGCTCGGGACCATCGCCGGGGGAGCCGGCTGCACCACGGCCGGACTCTCGGTTCCACTCCGCGTCGCGCTGGCAGGCATCAAGCCGGGCGTCGCGAAGCTCACCGTGACGGTGCGCGCAGGGGCAAAGCCCGACAAGGACAAGCTCCGGCTCACGTGTCAGCCCGGTTCCACCCCGCCGCCTTTCGCGGCCGTGCAGGCCATCTTCACAGCCAAGTGCGCTACGGCGGGATGCCACGACGCGATCACCCGCAGTCAGGGCCTCTCGCTGCAGACCGGCACTGCACATGCCAGCCTCGTCAACGTACCCTCGACCGAGGTCGGCAAGTTCCCCCTCGTACAGGCAGGCAGCATCAAGCGGAGCTACCTGGCACGGAAGATTCTCGGTCAAGGCCTGCCTGCCAGCAGCCCGACGCGGATGCCGACGGGCCAGCTGCCGCTGCCCGACGCGGAGCTGTTCACGATCCTGACGTGGATCGTGAACGGAGCGCCGCCGAGCTGACGGCCCTGTGGGGCACGTGATCGCCGGCGTGCCGGCGCCTCCTAGCTAGTGAAGCAACGGGCGCCAGGCACCGGCGCGGATCCAGCGGACGTACGCGACCAAGGCATCGACATCGGTCGGGGCGAGAAAGCGTTCGTAGGCCGGCATCGTGATGACCTGACGCTCGAAGAAGTAGCGGCCGATGGGATGCTCGGCGATGCGCGGGATCTTGCCGGCCACGATCCACTGGCGCAACTCCTCGTCGTCGCGCACGAGGTCGTCGAAATCGGCGCCCCAGAACGCGGGGACGTAGCCCTTGAACGATCCGGGGTTCGCCACTCCCCCCGCCCCGAGCGGTCCATGGCACGCGAGGCACCCGTTCGCCATCGCCAGCTCGGCGCCCTTCGCCGCCAGCGTCTGTTCCGGAAGGACTTGATCGGACGCCGCACGCAGGTACGCGACCAGGTCGTCGACCTGGGCGTCCGTGATGTATCCGCGGTAGGCAGGCATCTGCACGGCGGCGGCACCCATCCGAGCCCGATAGTCCGGGTCGTCGCGCTTGCGTTGCGGGGCCCCATCCAGGATGTAGCCGCGCAGGTCATCGGTCGTCTTCACGTACATCATCTGCGTGCGTTCGGTGAACGCCGGCACGCTGCCCTCCTCGCTCCCGGGGTTGGGCGTTCCGCCGGTACCGCCCGGCCCGTGACAGCTGAAACATCCCAGCTCGTGGGCGAGGCGTAGGCCGCGCGCAGCCGAGGTCTCCTCCAGGGCGAGGACACGTGCACGCAGGACGGGATAGGCGATCCATGCCGCCAGCCCCAGCACCAAAACCACCAGCACCGCCTGTGTCGTGACTCGTCGCACGGTGACCCAGTCCTCGTCAGTCCTTACTTGACAGCTCGAGACTTGACAGCTCGAGAGGCTCGGCGAAGATGCACCCCATGCTGCCGCGGCCCCCGACTCCCCTGCCAGCGATCACCGCCCTACACAAGCCGCACCGCTTCTGGTGGCCCGTGGGGCTCGGCGTGTTGCTCGGCGGGGCACTGCAGGCATTCGGCGCCGAATCCCTCGCCCAGATCCTGGACACCGTGGCGGCGGGTGCACGGTACGGTGTGCCCTTGCAGGCCGATCTCCGGATCGAATGCACCCCGGCCTGCACGACACAGCGGGGCGTCCTGCTGGGTCGCGGAGACGTCGTGTACGTGGAAGCGCGGGACGGCCAGCGCGCCTTGGTGCGGCCCGACGGCATTCACATCGCAAAGGATGGTCATGCCGTGGCGGCGTCACCCGACGCAGCACTCGGCGACACGGGCGTCCTCCTGCGCGATCTCGCCGTGTTCACGCCGGCCTCGCTGGCCTTACCGCAGATCAGTGACGACGGTCCGACGGGAGTCGTGATCACAAGCGCACCCACGGGCCGGAGCCCCTACGTGCTGGTGGTCCACACCATCGACCGCGAGCGGCACGCGATCGTGAAGACACAGTACTACGCGGACTCGATCGGGCACCTCGCCAAGATCCGCCGCGATGGTGACCTCACCAACCTCGGCGGTGGCTGGCGACCCGCGACGGTGATCGTGGAACGATTCGATCCCAGCAGGAGCACGCGCATCGCGCTCACCTGGCGCACGGCGCCCGACGCCCCCTCGACGCTCTTCGAGCCCGCCGGCCTCGAGACGCCGTCGGGTCTGCGCTGGGCCGACGAGCAGCTCGGCCGTTAGGCGCCGTCGCCGAGGGTCAAGTCCACCCCGAGATCCCGCGCCAGCCGGTCGAGATCGGCCCCGAGCGCATCGACCGCAACCGACGCGGGCACGGCCATCCGCACTCGCATGGTGAACATCGGCGCGCCCGACTCTGCCGCGGGACGGGCCTGCGTGGTGAGGGCCGTGATGTTCGCCCCGCGATCGGCGAGCGTCCGCGCCACGCGCGCGACGATACCGGCCTTGTCGAGACCCGTCACCGTACACTCGAGGGTGCGCACGTCGCTTGCCGACGACGCCAGGCGCGGCTCGCCCTCCAGCGGGCGGAAGAAGATCGTCAGCCGACTCTCCCACTCGAGGCGTTTGCAGCCGGTCGCGAGGCGGCGCTCGAGATCGGCCCCCGCGCCGGAGAGGAGCAGCAGGACTGCGAACTCGGGGCCGAGCAGGGTCATGCTCGAGTCCTCGAGATTGCAGTCGGCGTCGTAGATCAGCTCGGCCAGATCGGCCACGATCCCCGGACGATCCTGGCCGATGGCGGCCAGCGCGAAGAAACGTCTCATAGGTCAGCCCTCCCCGCCTGTGTGATCCGCGTGGCCGCTGCGGCCGCGCCGAAGCCATTGTCGATGTTGACGACCACCACGCCCGCCGCACACGTGTTGAGCATGCCAAGAAGGGCGGCCAGTCCGCCCATGCTGGTCCCGTACCCGACGCTGGTCGGCACGGCGATGACGGGGCGATCGACGAGTCCGCCGATGACGCTCGGGAGCGCCCCCTCCATCCCCGCCACGACGATCAGCACGGCCGCTTCCCACAGGAGTTCCCGCCGCTCGAGCAAGCGGTGAATGCCCGCCACGCCCACGTCGAACAGCCGACCGACACGGTTGCCCATGAACTCGGCGGCGAGGGCGGCTTCCTCGGCCACGGGGAGGTCGGCCGTGCCCGCCGAGACGACCAGGACCGTCCCGGATCCGACCGGCTCCCGTGCCGGCCCCGGGCGCACCGCGAGTCGGGGAATCGCATGATAGGCGAAGCCCGGCACGGCCGCGACGAGCTGCGCTCCCACCTCGGGGCCGAGCCGGGTGACGAGCACCGCCACGTCGCCCGCCGCCATGCGGCGGGCGATCGCGATCACCTGCTCGGGGCTCTTGCCTTCACCGAGCACGGCTTCGGGAAAACCGTTGCGCAGCGCGCGATGGTGATCGATCTTGGCAAAGTCGATGTCCTCGAACGGCAGGTCGCGCAGGCGGGCCAGGGCATCGTCGATCGAGCAGGCGCCGCTACGCACGGCGGCGAGAAGGTCGGCGAGCTGTCGGCGATCCATCGTCAGCGCCTGTTCATGCGACGTTCCTGGACGCGGACTTCCTGCACCGCGCGGGCACTGGCACGGCTGACCACGATCTCCACGCGGCCAGCCCGGACGCCGTCCCCGGGCTTGGGGACGTGGCCGAGGCGTTCGAGTACGAGTCCGCCGATGGTCTCGTACTCGCCGTGCGGGAGATTCCAGCCGAATCGTTCATTCACCTCGGCCACCGGGGCCCGGGCGCTCACCGCGAAGAGGCCCGGGGCGAGACGTCGGTAGAGGTCGCGTGGGGCATCATATTCGTCCTCGATCTCGCCGACAATCTCCTCGACGACGTCCTCGACGGTCACCAAACCGACCGCCCCCCCCGTACTCGTCGACCACCATCGCGAGGTGAACCTTGCGCCGGCGCAGCTCGCGGAACACCTCGGCGGCGCGCATGCCGAGCGGAACCAGCGCGGCGACCACGGCCGCGACGAGCGTCACGCGCATGGGCGCGCGGCTTTCATCGGAAGTGGTCGTACCCGGCTCGGCCGACCCGCACGCGCCGACCGGCGCGATCGAGGAGGCGGACCTCCGGCCGCCCCACCACGACGCGGCCGATGGGAGTTACGCGACAGCCCATCCGCTGACGCGCCAGGTATCGCAACGCCGACGGGGGAACCGCCGCCAGGAGCTCGTAGTCCTCTCCGGCGGTTGCCGCGAAGCGAGCCGCGCGGCTGCCGAGCGCACGCCGACACCGCAGTGCCACCGGGAGACGCGGTAGGTCCAGTTCGGCGGCCACACCGCTCGCCCGGCAGAGATGGCCGAGGTCCTGGACCACACCGTCACTCACGTCGATCATCGCATGGGCGACGCGGGCAAGCACCTGCGCCGCGCGCAGGCGGAGAGGCGGCGGCGCCAGACGTGCGGGACGGCCGGCCCGCAACCGCCGCACCGCGAATCCCGCGCCACCCAAGGTTCCGGTGACGACGACCACGTCACCCGCCCGAGCCCCGCTCCGCCGGACAATCTGGCCGCGGGCCTCCCCGAGCAGCGTGGCGGTGACGGCGAGCCGGCGGCCCGATGTCACGTTGCCCCCGACCAGGTGCGCGCCGGCGCGGCGTGCGGCGCGAGCGAACCCCAGCACGAGAGCATCCAGATCCGCGACGCTGGTGGACCGGGGAGCCTCGACCGCCAGCACCGCGAACGTCGGTACGCCCCCCATGGCCGCCACGTCGCTCGCGTTGGCGCCGAACAGCCGCTCGCCGAGCGCCGCCGGCGTCAGCCACCTGCGTCGGAAATGCACGTCCTCGACCAGCGTATCCGTGGTGATCAGGACGGGGCCTCGACCACACCGCAGCACCGCCGCATCGTCCCCGGGACCGACCAGAACGCGATCTCGTGGAAGCGCCCCCAGGCGCCGGATGAGCCGCCGTAGCCAGGCATGCTCCCCGAGGTCGCGGAGGCGCCGCACGCTAACCCAACATCGACTTCACCTTCTCGAGAAAGCTCTTCGAGAGGGGGTGCACCTCTTCACCGGAGATACGGGCGAACTCTTCCAACAGCTCGCGCTGGCGGGCCGAGAGCTTGCGCGGGGTCTCGACCACGATCCGCACCAGCTCATCCCCCCGGCCATATCCGCTGAGCTCCGGAACCCCGCGGCCCTTCAGCTTGAATATCTGCCCGGACTGCGTACCCGCCGGAACCTTGACCTTGGCGGGACCGTCGAGCGTGGGCACATCGATCTCCGTCCCCAGCGCGGCAGCCACGAACCTGACCGGGACCTCGCACACGATGTCGGTGCCATCGCGCGTGAACAACGGATGCTCGCGCACCTGAAGGACGACGTAGAGGTCGCCTCCGGGCCCTCCACCCGTTCCCGCCTCACCCTCGCCTCGGAGCTTGAGCCGCGAGCCCGTGTCCACGCCAGGTGGGATCTTGAGGTTCAGTTGGTGATCCCGACGTTCCGCCCCGGAACCCCCACAGGTGGGACAGGGGTTGGCGATGATCGTCCCCTGACCGTTGCAGTGTCCGCACGTCTTGGCGATCGAGAAGAACCCCTGTTGGAATCGGACCTGGCCGGAGCCACGGCACTGCGGACAGGTGCGCGGCGCCGTGCCCGGCTTGGCCCCACGCCCCTCACACGTGTGGCAGGGCGCAAGCTGCGGGATGGTGAGCGTTTTCTCGCATCCGAAGGCCGCCTCTTCGAAAGTGACCTCGAGCTCGTAGCGCAGGTCTTGCCCGCGCCGCGCGCGCGGTCGCCCACCCCGCGTTCGCCCCGTCCCGAAGAAGTCGCCGAAGAGATCGCCGATGATATCTTCGAACCCGGCCGTGAAGTCGAACCCGGCACCGGGGCCGCCCTGCTCGAACGCGGCGTGCCCAAAGCGATCGTACATCGCGCGCCGCTCGGAATCCGATAGAACCTGATACGCCTCGCTCAGCTCCTTGAAGCGCTCCTCGGCTTCGTGTCGATTGTCGGGGTTCTTGTCGGGATGCCACTTGATCGCGAGCTGACGATAAGCTTTCTTGATCTCATCATCGGTAGCGCCCCGCGCCACTTCGAGCACCTGATAGTAGTCGCGCTTCATGGGACGAAAAAGCCCCCACCTGCCATGCGGGTGAGGGCTCCTCTACTCCGTGCGTCATGCGCGCGCAACGAACCGACGCTCCGTTGCCGCTCAGTCTTTCACTTCCTCGAACTCCGCCTCGACGACATCGTCTTTGCCCTTGCCCTCGCCATCGCTGCCAGCCCGATCGCCGGAGGACGGCTCGGCGCTCGCCTGCCCCTTGGACGCTTTGGCGTACATCGCCTCGGCGAGCTTGTGGGACGCACGCGACAGCGTATCGGTGGCGCTCCGCATCTGCGCCGCGTCCGACGACTCGAGCGCCTTCTTCGCATCCGCCAGCGCGTTCTCGACGGCTCCCTTGGCAGCGGCATCGAGCGATCCGCCGTGCTCGGCCAGCGTCTTCTCGGTCTGGTAGACGAGCCCGTCGAGATGGTTCCGCGCGTCGGCCACTTCACGCCGTTTCTTGTCATCGTCGGCGTGCGAGGCGGCTTCTCCCACCATCCGGTCCACTTCGTCTTTGGAGAGGCCGCTGGAGGCGGTGATCTGGATCGACTGCTCCTTGCCGGTGCCCAGGTCCTTGGCCCCAACGTGGACGATGCCATTCGCGTCGATATCGAACGTGACTTCGACCTGGGGCATCCCCCGCGGCGCCGGAGGAATCCCCACGAGATCGAACTGCCCGAGGAGCTTGTTATCCGCCGCCATTTCACGTTCACCCTGGAACACGCGGATGGTGACCGCCGACTGGTTGTCGGCCGCGGTCGAGAACACCTGGCCCTTGCGCGTGGGAATGGTGGTGTTCTTCTCGATCAGCTTGGTGAACACGCCACCGAGGGTTTCGATGCCGAGCGACAGCGGGGTCACATCGAGCAACAGGACGTCTTTCACTTCCCCCTTCAGGACCGCGCCCTGAATGGAGGCCCCGATGGCCACGACCTCGTCGGGATTGACTCCGCGGTGGGGTTCCTTGTTGAAGAGCTTCTTCACGCGCGCCTGGACGGCCGGCATGCGCGTCATGCCCCCGACAAGGACGACCTCGTCGATGTCCTTGGTCGACAGGCCGGCGTCCTTGAGGGCCGTCACACACGGGGTCTCGAGACGATCGAGCAGGTCGGCGCACAGCGCCTCGAGCTTCGAGCGGGTCAGCTTCATGTTGAGGTGCTTGGGCCCGGCCTGATCCGCGGTGACGAAGGGCAGGTTGATATCGGTCTCCATTGCGCTGGAGAGCTCACATTTGGCCTTCTCGGCGGCCTCCTTGAGGCGCTGGAGCGCCATGCGATCCTTGCGCAGGTCGATGCCCTGGTCTTTCTTGAACTCGTCGGCCAGGTAATCGATCACATGCTGGTCGAAGTCCTCGCCGCCGAGGAACGTGTCGCCGTTGGTGGCCTTCACCTCGAACACGCCGTCGCCGATCTCGAGGATGGAGATGTCGAACGTGCCGCCGCCCAGATCGAAGACGGCGATCTTCTCGTCCTTCTTCTTGTCGAGACCGTACGCCAGCGACGCGGCGGTCGGCTCGTTGATGATGCGCAGGACGTTGAGACCGGCGATCTTGCCGGCGTCTTTGGTGGCATTGCGCTGGCTGTCGTTGAAGTACGCCGGGACCGTGACCACCGCTTCGGTGATCTTCTCCCCGAGGTGGTCCTCGGCGGTCTGACGCATCTTCTGCAGGATGAACGCCGAGATCTCGGCGGGGCTGTACTTCTTGCCCTTGATCTCCACCCACGCGTCGCCGTTGTCCGCCCGGACGATCTTGTAGGGGAGGTTCTTCATCGCACGCTGGACCTCTACATCGTCGAACCGGCGGCCGATCAGGCGCTTGATGGCAAAGATCGTGTTCTCGGGGTTGGTGATCGCCTGCCGCCGAGCGATCTGCCCCACCAGGCGTTCGCCGCTGTCGGTGAAGGCGACCGCCGACGGCGTGATACGACTCCCCTCCGCGTTCGTGATCACGACCGGATCGCCCGCCTCCATGACTGAGACACACGAGTTGGTCGTGCCCAAGTCGATTCCAATTACTTTAGCCATTCCGGGGTTTCTCCTTCGCGGCTGTTAATCACGGTCGCCATCCTTGGCAACTTTGGGGGTGCCGCCCGGCGCCTTCGCGACACTGACCAGGGCCGGCCGGAGGAGCCGCTCGTTCAGGCGGTACCCCGGCTGGTGCTCCTCGACGACCGAGTTGGGCTCGTGTTCGCCGGTCTCGACGTGAGCCATGGCCTCGTGGTGGGCCGGGTCGAAGCGGGCACCCTTGGCCTGCAAGCGCGTGACCCCGTGGCGCTCGAGCACGTCGAGGAGCGACTTGAGCACCAGCTCGACCCCGTCGATCAGCGGCTTCCCGTTCCCCCCCCCGCGCGCATGGTCGACGGCCCGTTCGAGGTTGTCGACGACGGAGAGGAGATCGCGGAGTACCGTCTCGTTGGCGTAGCGGATCGTGTCGACCCGCTCCTTGGCGGCACGCTTCTTTACGTTCTCGAGATCGGCACGCTCGCGTAACCAGCGCTCCTGGCTCTGACGCGCCTCGTCTCGTACGGCCTCCAGCTCCTTCTCGAGTTCCCACACCCGAGCCCCCGGGTCGTCGGGAGGAGAGGACTGCCCCCCGGCCTGCCCCGGCTCTTTGGTGCTATCCCCGCTATCCACCATCGAAATCGTCCCGTGCCCACAGACATCGTCCGGCAGGCCGCGAGTAGCTAGGAACCCAAACCACGTTTGTCAAGGTTGTACGTCAAAGAAACGGGTGGTACCCCCCTGAGCGAGGCCGCGTGCACACCGAGATCACCAGCCCGGCCTTCGTCCTGAGGACCCGGGCCTACGGAGAGTCCGACCTGATCGTCACCCTGCTGACCGAGCAGCAGGGCAAGGTGACCGGGATCGCGAAGGGCGCCAAGAACTCGAGGAGGCGCTTCGCCGGAACGCTGGAACCCTTCGTGCGGGTACGGGCGGTGTTCCGTCCACACGCCTCCTCGGATCTCGCCTTCCTCGTGCGCTGCGAGCTGCTGGCGGTGTTGCGCGGGTTCACGCGCGATTTGGATCGGTTCGCGGCTGGCAGCTACGTTCTCGAGCTCGTGGACCGCTTGGTCCTCGGCCGGGAGTCCGGTGGCGAGATTTTCCGGCTCCTCGACGACGCACTGGCCCTGCTCGACCGAGACACCTCGCTCGATCCCGTGCTGCGGGCGTTCGAGCTGCACCTGCTGACGGCGACCGGATATGCGCCAACGATCGACCGTTGCCGGGGATGCGGGGCGAACCTTGGGACTGTCCCCGCCTACCTCGTGCTCACACGCAGCGGGCTCGTCTGTCGACGATGCGTTCCACCGCAGGAATCCGTGCGCCCGATCGCCGCCGCGACCGTGCGCGAACTCGCGCGTCTGGTCTCCGGGCCGCTTGCGGAAGCCGGGGCCACGGCCGTGGCCCCGTCCACTCTCGTGGAGGCTGCCAGTGTCACCGAGTGCCTCGTCGGCGCCGTCGCCTCCGCGCCGCTGCGGACACGCGCGTTCCTCACGCGAGCGCGCGTTGATTCCCCAGGCCGCGTCCGCTAGGGTCCAGCTTTTCTCGCAACCTGAGGGAGGAGGACGCTGTGGCGAGAGCGAAGGCCAGGGCGCGCCGGGCGAAGCCCCGACGCGCGAAGCGTTACATCTATGCCTTCGGCGCCGGCCGCAAGGATGGCCGCGCCGACATGAAGGAGCTGCTCGGAGGTAAGGGTGCGAACCTCGCCGAGATGTCTCGCCTCGGACTCCCCGTTCCCCCCGGATTCACCATCTCCACCGAGGTGTGCACCTACTACTACGCCCACGGCCGTACCTACCCCCCGAAGCTGCGCGACGACGCGCGACGGGCGCTGGCTGACGTCGAGAAAATTCTCGGTCGCCGCTTCGGCGACCCCGAGAACCCGTTGCTCGTGTCCGTCCGCTCCGGCGCCCGTGCCTCCATGCCGGGCATGATGGACACCATCCTGAACCTGGGCCTGAACGACGACACCGTGCAGGGCCTGATCCGGCAGTCGGGCAATCCGCGCTTCGCCTACGACTCGTACCGACGCTTCGTCCAGATGTACGGCGACGTGGTCCTGGGCCTCAAGCCCGAGCACAAGGACGAAGAAGATCCCTTCGAAATCGCCTTGGCCGAGAAGAAGCGCACCCGGGGCGTAACGCACGATACCGAGCTTGACGCAGACGCCCTGCGCGAGCTGGTCGAAGAGTTCAAGGCGCTGGTGAAAATGCGCAAGGGGGTCGACTTCCCGTACGACCCTGAAGAGCAGCTGTGGGGCGCCATCGGCGCGGTGTTCGGCTCGTGGATGAACGCGCGTGCGATCACCTATCGCTCCATCTACCGCATCCCCGAGGGCTGGGGGACCGCCGTCAACGTCCAGTCCATGGTGTTCGGCAACTTGGGCGACGACTGCGCGACCGGCGTCGCGTTCACGCGCGACGTGTCTGCCGGCGAGCCCGGGCTCACCGGCGAATACCTCTCGAACGCGCAGGGCGAGGATGTGGTCGCGGGCATCCGGACACCCTTCCAGATCACCCAGCACGCGTCGCGTGCGTGGGCGGAACGCAACGGCGTGTCCGAGGACGAGCGCCGCCGCGATTGTCCCTCGCTCGAGGAGCGCATGCCGGCACTCTCCCGCGAGTTGCTCGGGCACGCGCAGCGTCTGGAGCGCCACTACCGAGACGTGCAGGACATCGAGTTCACAATCGAGCGCGATCGGCTCTGGATGCTCCAGACCCGGGTCGCCAAGCGCACCGGGATGGCAGCGGTGAAGATCGCGCACGACCTCGCCAACAGCAAGCTGATCGACCGCAAGACGGCCGTCCGGCGGATCGAGCCGGAGCAGATCGAACAATGGCTCCACCCAGCCTTCGCGGTCGACGCTCCGCGAACCCTGCTCGCCCGCGGCCTCGGCGCCTCGCCGGGTGCGGCCGCTGGCCAGGTCGTGTTCAGCGCCGAGGCAGCGGTCGAAGCCGCCGCCGCCGGCAAGCGCGTGCTCCTCGTGCGCATCGAGACGTCCCCCGAAGACATCGCCGGGATGAAAGCCGCGCAAGGCTTCCTCACCGCCCGGGGCGGCATGACCTCGCACGCGGCGATCGTCGCCCGGCAGATGGGCAAGCCGTGCGTCGCTGGGTGCGGCGCGCTGACGATTGACTACGCCCGCCAACAGATGACCATCGCACGCCCCGGCGAGACGCCGCTCGTGGTCACGGCGGGCACCTCGCTCTCGATCGACGGCGCCAAGGGCGAGGTGTACGAGGGTACCCTGCCGCTCGGGGATCCGCCGGTCAGCCGTCCGGAGTTCGGGCGCTTCATGCGCTGGGCCGACGATTTTCGCCGGCTCGGCATCCGGGCCAACGCCGACCGGCCGGAGGAAGCGCGCCTGGCGCGTGCGCTCGGCGCCGAAGGCATCGGCCTCTGCCGTACCGAACACATGTTCTTCGAAGGCGACCGCATCGACGCCATGCGCGAGATGCTCCTCGCCGACGACGTGCCGGGACGCGAGCGCGCACTCGCCAAGATCCTGCCCATGCAGCGGCAGGACTTCGCCGGCATCTTCCGGGAGATGCATGGCCTCCCGGTCACTATCCGCCTGCTCGACCCGCCGCTGCACGAATTTCTGCCGCACACCGAGCGCGAGCTCGCGGAGCTGGGGGCGAAGGTGGGCGTCGCGCCCGCCACCCTGCGCGAGAAGCGCGACGCCCTCCACGAAGCCAACCCGATGCTCGGCCATCGCGGCTGCCGGCTCGGCATCACCTATCCCGAGATCTACCGCATGCAGGTGCGCGCCATCATCGAGGCGGCGTGCGGCCTCGCACGCGAGAAGGTCAAAGTGCTGCCCGAGATCATGATCCCGCTGATCGGGACCGCCGCCGAGCTCCGTCTGCTTCGC
The DNA here is from genome assembly GCA_964618895.1 of uncultured Binatia bacterium (SeqCode). GTDB lineage: Bacteria > Desulfobacterota > Binatia > DP-6 > DP-6 > CAZUDO01. The sequence continues at coordinate 109,706 of CAZUDO010000056.1, read as the reverse complement.
ACCGACACCGAAGAGGTGGCGCGCGCGGTGATGGCCGAGGCCGGCGTCAAGGTCTCGTTCACCGTCGGGACCATGATCGAGGTACCTCGCGCGGCCATCACCGCCGGGGAGATCGCCGAGGTAGCCGACTTCTTCTCGTTCGGCACCAACGACCTCACGCAGATGGCCCTCGGTCTGTCGCGCGACGATTCGGGGCGCTTCCTGCCGGAGTACGTCCGGCGCGGGATCTACCCCGAGGACCCGTTCGTATCGATCGACACGACCGGCGTTGGCGAGCTCATGCGCCTCGCGGTCACGCAGGGGCGTCGTGCGCGCCGCGGGCTCAAGGTGGGCGTCTGTGGGGAACACGGCGGCGAGCCGGCGTCGATTCGCTTCTGCCACGCCTTGGGGCTCGACTATGTCTCCTGCTCGCCCTACCGGGTCCCGGTGGCCCGCCTGGCCGCCGCGCAAGCGGCGCTCGAACGTCGCTAGCGCATTCGCCCCCCGGGCGGGGCTAAAGATCCGACGCCTGCCGGCCGATGATGAGCGACGGCGGGGTGCGCCGACTGGAGACCCCTACGCGCAGGAAGGGACGACACGTGGTCCGCAGTGAGCAGGCACGACTGTTCGGGGTCCTCGGTGACCCGGTGGAGCACTCGTGCTCGCCCGCCATGCACAACGCCGCCTTTGCGGCCGCCAGGCTGCCACACCTCTACCTGCGCTATCGCGTTCCGGTTTCTGCCCTACCGGCTGCCCTCGCCGAGGCCCGGACGCTCGCCATGGGGGGCCTCAACCTCACCGTGCCCCTGAAGGAGGCCGCCCTGCCCCTGGTCGACACCCTGACGCCGGAGGCAGCGCGGATCGGCGCCGTCAACACGGTGGTCTTCCGGCGCGACGGCAGCATGCTGGGAGACAATACGGACGGACGGGGCTTTCTGGCCGCCATCCGCGGTCGCACGCACCTGCGCGGGGGCACCGCGGTCGTCGTCGGCGCCGGCGGCTCGGCGCGCGCCGTCGCCGTAGCGCTTCAACGTGGCGGGATCCTCCGCCTGGTCATCGCCAACCGAACCCCCGCCCGCGCCGTCGCCCTCGCCGACCGGCTCGTCCGCCTTGGGGTCCGGCAGGTCGCGCCGGTGGGGCTTGCCACCCTGGTCCGCGGGGACGCCCTGCGGGACGCCGCCGTGGTCGTGAACACTACGCCGCTCGGCCTCGCTGGCGCACAACTGGCGATCCGGTACACAGCCGCCCCGCGCGGATGTCTCTTCGTCGACCTGGTATACGGTCCGCGGCAGACTCCCTTCCTGGCCGCCGCCGCGCGGGCCGGCTACGGAACGCTCGACGGCAGCGCGATGCTCCTGCACCAAGGGGCGTTCGCCTTCGAGGCCTGGACCGGCCGGCGTGCGCCCCGGACGGCCATGGCGCAGGCGCTGCGCGCCGCCGGCCTCCCGTTGACTGGGCTCACCCCAGCCGCTACTTTTCAGGGCCCCCGCCCTCCGTTGCCATGAGTTCACGGCTCGGAGATGGGCTGCTGCGGCGCGGTGACATGAACGCCGAGCAGCTGGCGAAGGCGCTGGAGCAGCAGCGCGAGCACGGGGGTGCCCTCGCCACCCACTTGGTGAAGCTCGGCTTCATCACCGAGGAGAAGCTCCTCTCGTACCTGGAACGCGAGTACCGCCTGCCCGTGGTCGACCCGCTGTCGCTCGACATCCCGCGGGAAGTGTTCAGCCTCGTACCTCAGGCGCTCGTGATGAAGCACCACCTCGTCCCGACCAGCCTGGTCCGCTCCACCCTCACCCTGGCCATGGCCGACCCGTCGAACCTGATGGCCATCAACGAGGTGAAGTTCCTGACCGGCTACGACGTGAAGGTGGCGGTGTCGGCGCCCACCGTCATCCTGCAGACCATCGAGCGCTTCACCGAGAAGGAATCCAACTACGACGACGTCCTCTCGCAGCTCGGTAACGAGACCGTCGAGGTGGTCCAGAACACCACCGACGTCGATCTCGGCGAGCTCGAGAAGTCCACCGAAGAGGCCCCCGTCGTCCGGCTCGTGAACGCGCTGATGACCGACGCCATCCGCAAGCGTGCCAGCGACATCCACGTCGAGCCCTACGAGAAGATGCTCCGCGTCCGGTTCCGCATCGACGGGGTGTTGTACGAGATCATGCAGCCGCCGCTGCGCCTGAAGAACGCCATCACCTCGCGCATCAAGGTCATGGCGCAGCTCGACATCGCGGAACGGCGCCTCCCTCAGGACGGCCGCATCAAGATGAAACTCGGCGGCGGCAAAGAGATGGATTTCCGTGTCTCGGTGCTGCCCACCCTCTTCGGCGAGAAGGTCGTCCTCCGGCTCCTCGACAAGTCGAACCTGCAGCTCGACATGACCAAGCTCGGCTTCGAGGAAGCCGCGTTGCGCGACTTCAAGGACGCCATCGCGAAGCCCTACGGCATGGTGCTGGTCACCGGCCCGACCGGAAGCGGCAAGACCACGTCGCTTTACTCCGCGCTCGCGGAGCTCAACAAGGTCGGCACCAACATCTCCACCGCCGAGGATCCCGTCGAGTTCAACCTGGTCGGCATCAACCAGGTGCAAATGCACGACGAGATCGGGCTCAACTTCGCCGCCGCGCTGCGCGCCTTCCTGCGTCAGGACCCGGACGTCATCATGGTGGGCGAGATCCGCGACTTCGAGACCGCCGAGATCGGCGTCAAGGCCGCCCTCACCGGCCATCTCGTGCTGTCCACGCTGCACACCAACGATGCGCCGTCCACCGTCAACCGGCTGCTCAACATGGGGATCGAGTCCTTCCTGGTCGCCAGCTCGGTCAACCTCATCATGGCCCAGCGCCTGGCGCGCGTGATCTGCAGCCACTGCAAGGAAGACCATCTCATCGCCGCCGAGGTGCTGAAGGACATGGGGTGGACGGGCCCGCCGTTCACGGGCAAACGGGGCGCGGGCTGCCCCAACTGCGGCGGCACCGGGTTCCGCGGCCGGATTGCGCTCTACGAGGTGATGCCGATGTCGGATCGGCTTCGCGAAGCTGTCCTGAGTGGCGGCACGGCCCTGGACCTGAAGCGCACCGCCATCCAGGCGGGCATGAAGACCCTCCGCCAGAGTGGGCTCACCAAGCTTGCGGAGGGGGTGACCACCCTCGAGGAAATCCTGCGCGTGACCATGGGCGACTGAGAGATCGACCCAAGACTTCGTCTCGGGTCGGGGCCCAAGATTGCCTGCCGGCGGAGAAGGCGAAGGCCGTGCCGCGGCCGGCAAAAGCCGGCGCGGCAAAGCGGAGCGGACCAGTAGCCGCCGCGGATCCGCTCCGGCCGGGAAGACCGGGAGACACGTCGTCGGCGGCGGCGCCGACGTTCTGTCCGTCCTATCCCAAGTTTGCCGCGCCGGCTTCGCCGGCCGCGGCACGGCCTTCGCCTTCTCCACCGGCAGGCAATCTTGAGCCCCGACCCGAGACGAAGTCTTGGGTCGGGTTGTACGGATCTGTTCCAATCGTGTTGCTCGAAGGGGTGGCGTGACGCAAAGCTGACGGCGCAGAGGGCCGGAGGTGCCGGCGGGCCGGCGCGGACACCCTGGCACGCCCCCTGCTCTCCCCTGCGCCATGCCGTCCATCGAAGCCTTCCTGCGCGAGATGCTCGAGCGCGGGGCGTCGGACCTGCACCTGACCACCGCGAGCCCGCCCATGATCCGGCTCCACGGCGAGCTCGTGGCCTTGGCCCATCCGCCGCTCAGCGCCACCGACACCAAGAACCTCACCTACAGCCTCCTGACCGAGGCCCAGAAGAAGAAGTTCGAGGAGGCCAGCGAGCTCGACTTCTCCTTCGGCATCAAGGGGGCCAGTCGCTTCCGCGGCAACCTCTACCTGCAAAAAGGCAGCGTCGGCGGTGCCTTCCGCATGATCCCACACCAGACGCCGCAGCTGAGCCAGCTGGGGGTGCCGCCGTCGGTGGCAGAGCTGTGCGATCTCCCGCGCGGGCTGGTGCTGGTGACAGGCCCCACCGGCAGCGGCAAGAGCACCACTCTTGCCGCGATGGTCGACAAGGTCAACCGCGAACGTCACGAGCACATCGTGACCGTCGAAGACCCGATCGAGTTCGTCCACGAGCACAAGGGCTGCGTGGTCAACCAGCGCGAAGTCTTCGCCGATACGACCAGCTTCTCGCAAGCCCTCAAGCACGTGCTGCGGCAAGATCCCGACATCGTGCTCATCGGCGAAATGCGCGACCTCGAGACCATCGAGTCGGCGCTGGTCGTCGCCGAGACCGGCCACCTGGCCTTCTCCACCCTGCATACCAACTCGGCGGTGCAGACCATCAACCGCGTGATCGACGTGTTTCCGCCTCACCAGCAATCGCAGGTTCGCGCCCAGCTCTCGCTGGTGCTGCAGGGGGTGGTCTCGCAGCAGCTCATCCCGCGCCGCGATGGCCGCGGCCGCGCCCTCGCGTGCGAGGTGATGATCCCGAATCCCGCCATCCGCAACCTCATCCGCGAGGAGAAGATCCACCAAGTCTACTCGCAGATGCAGGTCGGACAAACGAAGTTCGGCATGCAAACGATGAGTCAGGCGCTCGTCAACCTCGTGCAACGCAACCTGATCACGCCCGAGGAGGCCATCGGGCACGCCACGGAACTCGACGAAGTCCGCCAGATGCTCGGGCTGTCGAAGCTCGGCAAAGTCGGCTGAGGAGGGACGCATGGCCGTCTACAAGTGGCAAGGCGTCTCGCCGAAGGGCGAAACGCTCAAGGGCGAGATGGAGGCCACCAGCCGCGAGGCGGTGATCATCCGCCTGCGCAGCCAGCGCGTCCAGCCGCAGGCCGACCGCATCAAGGAAAAGGGCAAGGGGCTCGACTACGAGATCGCGATCCCCACCATCGGCAACCCGATCAAGCCGCGCGATGTGGTCATCTTCACACGCCAGTTCGCCACCATGATCGACGCCGGCCTCCCGATCGTGCAGTGCCTGCAGATCCTGGGCGCGCAGAGCGACTCGAAGCCCTTCCGGAAGGTCATCGGCGCCATCAAGGACAACGTCGAGAGCGGCCAGACGCTGGCCGAGTCGATGGCCAAGCATCCGGACACCTTCACGGACCTGTACACGAGCCTGGTCCATGCCGGCGAGATCGGCGGCATCCTCGATACCATCCTGAGCCGCCTGGCGGCGTATCTCGAGAAGGCGGCACGCCTCAAGAGCAAGATCAAGGGCGCGATGATCTACCCGGCGAGTATCGTCGGGGCAGCGGTCATCGTCACCGCCATCCTGCTCGTGTGGGTGATTCCGGTGTTCGCCGAGGTCTTCGAGAGCTTCGGGGCCGCGCTACCCGCGCCCACCCAGTTCGTCATCAACTTGTCGCGCTTCACCGTCGCCAACGTCTGGTTCCTGATGGCGCTTCCGGTCGCGGCGGTGTTTGGCATCCGGTACGCCTACAAGACCAACGCGGGGCAGCTGGCCATCGACCGCTTCATGCTGCGCGTGCCGGTCTTCGGCGGTCTCCTGCGCAAGTCCGCCGTCGCCCGCGTGACCCGCACGCTCGCCACCCTGGTTTCGTCGGGCGTGCCGATCCTGGACGCGCTCAACATCACGGCCCATACGGCGGGCAACAAGGTGGTCGAAGGTGCGATCCTGGTGGCTCGTACCAGCATCGCGAGCGGACGCACGATCGCCGAGCCGCTCACCGAGAGTAAGGTCTTCCCGCCCATGGTCTGCCAGATGATCGCCGTGGGGGAGACCACGGGCGCGCTCGACACCATGCTCACCAAAATCGCCGACTTCTACGAAGACGAGGTCGACAACGCCGTGGCGAACCTCATGTCGCTCCTGGAGCCCATGGTCATCCTGTTCCTCGGCCTCGTGATCGGCGGCTTGGTGATCTCCATGTATCTGCCGATCTTCCGTCTCGGATCGGTCATGGAGTGACCCCGGCGTCGCTCGCTGGCGACGCCCCGGTGTCCCCCCTGCGGCGCGGCTCCGTCACGCGGTCGAGCGTGACGGGCCGCGCCGCTGCGTTTTGTACGTCCGTGGCCGCCGACGACGGGCGATGCTACGCACACCCCCGCGATCGGGCCTCCTGTTTCCCGCATGTTCCGGAACGAGACGTTACATTCGTGACGACCAGCGGCCACCACATGACGTGGACCGTCCGAGTCCGAACAGCCCCGGGCCGGGCACACCCCCGTGATTTCGAGGCTCTAGCTCCTCTGCCCATCACAACGCCGCGGCGGGTGCGCAGGGACCGTGGGTGGCACCGGGCTTGCTCCGTCCCCCCCAAACGCGCCGGGGACGGGGTCACCGGACAGAACAACCACTCGAGGCATCGAGTCGAAAGGGAGGAAGCATGGGTACCGTGAGCAAGAAGAAGCACAAGAAGTCGCAGGGGTTCACGCTGATCGAACTCCTGGTCGTGGTCGCGATCATCGGCATCCTGGCCGCGATCGCCATCCCGCAGTTCGCCGAGTACCGCAAGCGCGGCTTCGACGGTCGCGCCGAGTCGGACGTGCGCAACGCGGCCACCGCGCAGGAGGCGTACTTCGTCGACAACAACGCGTACAACAGCTGCACGGCCTGTACGTCTACCAACCTGCCGGGCTTCAGCGCTTCGGCCAAGGTCACGACCGGCTGCACTGGCACTGCCACGAGCTTCACGTGCAACGCGAGCGCGGGGACCTCGGGCTCTGGCAAGACCTATAACTGGGACAGCGCGGGCAGCCCGAACTTTTCGGTGAGCTAAACACACGCGATTCTACTCGCAGCACGGTGGGGGGCGGACGCCAGTCCGTCCCCCACCGTCGTTTTCGGGATTGCAGTTTGACCACCCCCCTCGCGTGCGCTAGCCGATGAACGACGCCCTCGCCAGCATGATGCCACTGCCCTCAATCGCGTCGAGCCTCGACGCGCCGGTGGTCGCCCTCGCCTTCGTCGTCGGTGCCTGCGTCGGGAGCTTCCTGAACGTCTGCATCCACCGCATGCCGGCCGACGAATCCGTCGTCCGGCCCGCGTCGCGCTGCCCGCGCTGTGCCACACCCATTGCGTGGTACGATAACCTGCCGCTGGTGTCGTGGGCCTGGCTGCGCGCCCGCTGCCGAACCTGCAAGGAACCGATCGGCGTGCGCTATCCGCTGGTCGAGGCCGCGACCGGTGTCCTCGCCACGCTCGCGCTCGCCATGTTCGGGCCGACGCCGCAGGCCCTGGTCGCATTTGCCTTCACGGCCGCCCTGCTGCTGGTCTCCGTGATCGACTTCGACCACCGCTTCATCCCGGACGAGGTGAGCCTGCCCGGGATATTGGTCGGCCTCGGCGTGGCCCTTCTCGGCGGGCCGGTCTCCCCCTGGGACGCCGCCTTGGGCGCGCTGTTCGGCGGCGGCATCCTGTGGGCGGTCGCATGGGGCTACGAGCGCTTCACCGGTATCGAGGGACTCGGCCTCGGTGACGTGAAGCTGCTCGCCATGATGGGAACCTTCCTCGGCTGGCAGGCGATCCCCGGCATCCTGCTGATCGCGTCGATCACCGGGTCGCTGGCCGGGGTGGGGGTGATGCTGGCGCGCGGCGCGAGCCATGCCGGACGCCGCGTGCGGCGGCGCCTCGGGGTGCGGGCGCTCGCACCATTCGTGCAACGAGCCGCGCGGCGCACGGCGATTCCGTTCGGCCCTTTCCTGGCGTTCGGTGCCCTGCTCGCGCTGTATGCGCCGCCGCTGGTCGCATTCTCGCCCTGAGCCGCCCCCCTTGCATCAGCACGCCACCGCCGCTACCTGAAGCCTCCGCACGCGTCGTCCTGCCCCGCCGACGTGCCTCGGAGAGGAGGCGGCTACGCGTACCGCAGGATTCACGCTGTTCGAGGCGCTCCTTACCCTCGGGATCACGGCCATCATCGCCGGGACTGCCACCGTTCGCGTGCCCGAGCTGATCGCCTCGGCACGGTTGGCGAGCGGAGCGCGCGCGGTAGCCGCCCTGCTCCGGCAGGCACGCGGTCACGCGCTCGCCCGCAATGTCGCCGTGCAGGTCACCTTCGACGCCACCCGAGCCCGCACCGAGCTGCGCGACGGCCCGGACGTGCTCGTCACCCAGCCGTTGCCGCGCGGCATCACTTTCGCCGCACTTCCTGCGCGCAGCCGGATCCTGTTCGGCGCGCTGGGCTCGGCGGACAACGGCACCATCGAGCTCGGGGCCGGTACCCGCCGGCGGCGCGTAATCGTCAACCAGCGTGGCCGGGTTCGATTGCAATGAGCGCTCGCAGGGTATCGGGCTCGGCGCTCGTCGACGCCCTGGTCGCAGCCAGCCTTGCGGGTCTCGCCGCCGGCGGCCTCGTGGCGAGCGCTGCGTTGGGCACGCGCTCCCTGGTCCTGATCCGGGACACCAACAACGCCCTCGCGTTCGCCGGCCAACGACTCGAAGCGCTGCGCGCGGGCCCCCGCGCGGGCGGAACGGACGCACCAATCGCATGCGATGGCACGGTCTACGCTCGGCGGTGGTCGGTCGCCGGTGGTCGGGGAACCCCGGTCACCCTGTCGGTACGCGTGGGATGGCGCGGGCACGTCATCGCCCTCGACACGGAGACGCTCCCATGACCCGACGGCACCGCGCACGGGGCAACGGGCTCGTCGAGATGCTCGTGGGAACAGCGCTCGGCATGCTGGTGCTCACCGGACTCGCCGGCGCGATCGCCGGCGGGGCCCGCGTCCTGGTCGTCACTGCCGCGCGTGGGGAACTCGAGGACATCGCCCACATCGCCGTCGAAAGCCTGACCTTCGACGTTCGCCGCGCCGGCTTCGACCCGACCGCTGCCGGCGTACCCGCCGTGGTGGAAGCGTACACCGATCGCGTGACCCTCACGGCGGATCTCGACGGAGATGGCGCCGTCGACGCCGACTCCGAGGAGACCATCGGATACGTCTGCGCGTCCGCCACCCGTCGCCTCTCCCGTGTGGTTGGCCGTCAATCGATGCCCGTCGCGGACGGAGTGACCCGCTGCTCGTTCCGCTACCTCGATACCACCGGTACGGTGCTCGCCGTACCCACGACAGGCCTGGCTACCTCCGATCTCGCACGCGTACGTGCCATCGCACTCGACCTGGCGGTGGCGGCGCCCGGTCTCGCCATGCCGACCGCACGCGCGCCGTTGGTCGGCTTGCGCGTCCCCTCATGACAGGGCGTCGCCCGTCGGCCGGAAGCATGGCGCTTCCCGTGGCAATAGGGCGTCGCCCGTCGGCCGGAAGCACGGCGCTTCCCGTGGCGTTGGCAACGGTCGCCGTTTCGCTCGCGCTCGCGGCGGCGGTCGCCGAGGTGTCGCGTGTCGAGATTCTGCTGGCGCGCGCCCGGCGATCGACCGCGGTGGCACTGGCCACTACCGACGGCTGCCTCGCGCGCGGGCTGACCGCTCTCCCGGCCGGATGGGACTTCACGGGCGCGCTCGTCGGTGGGGACGGGGTACTCGGGACACCCGACGACGGTGCCCTCGTCACCGCGCCGGGCTGCGCAGGTCGGCTGCGGGCCGCGCCGGGGCCAGCCGAACCGCCCCGAGCCCTCCTGGCAGTTGAAGGGCAGGCAGGAGGCGGCCGACGCCTCGTCGAGGGGCTGGTCGGCCGGAGCTCGCAGCCCGGCGTACCTGCGCTGGTATGGCTGAGCGAGCCTCCCATCCGGGGCGCGATCGCCGGGTCCATCGTGTTCGACGGCATCGACCCGGCAAGCCCTTCGACTCCCGCGTGGGCGCCCCTGGCCGCGCCCGCCGATCCTGCCACGCTGGACGCGTGGGTAGCCGACGAGAGTCCCCGCCTCTACGCAAGTGTCGGCACTGCGCTCCCCCGGTTCAGTCTGCCGCCCCCCCTCGGGGTCCTGACGGCACGGGTACAGGCCCTGGGTCCTGCGGGGCCCGAAGCCCTCGTCCCCACTGGGACGCCACCGCCTTCCGTGGCACTGGTCGGGACGGACCTGGTGGTTCCTGGAGCCCTGCACGGCGCCGGCATTCTGGTCGTCGATGGGACCCTCGACATTCGAGGGAGCTTGCACTTTACTGGTGTGGTGGTCGCGGTGGGCGGTGTACGGATCGCCGGCGGGGGTCGCCTGGCGATCGATGGAACGCTCTGGGTCGGCAGGCCGGCCGTGACGGGCCCGGGCATCCAGATCGACGGCGTGCTCGAGGTGCACCACCATGCAGCCGCCATCGCGGCCACGGATGTCCTCTTTCCCCTGCCCCGCGAGGCCGTACTCCTCGGCCTCCGTGACCTGGGGTAGTCCAGCGCCGCGTGCGGCGGAGCCCATGCCGAGGCGCACAGCCGCATCCAGACGCGCAACGCCCCGGCATTCAAGTGTCGACGACGATCTGTCGATACTCCGATCATCTCCCCCACCGTGCGCGTTCCGCGCCGCAATCTCGAGGCGGACCGGGGAGCAGCCTGCGATGGCACCCTTCACCCAACCAGCGAGCTGCCCATGGCCCGCCCACCAGCATGCTGGTCGGTCAGAGCGAGCCACGCATCGGAGGAGTGCATCATGAGCGCCGTGGTGCTGGTGGTTGACGACGACGAGGACAACGCCTTGATCGCGAGCGAGATCCTCCTCAGCCGGGGCTTCGAGGTGCGGGTCGCGCACGACGGCCCGACCGCCCTCAAGTCGCTCGACGAGCGGCGTCCCGACGTGGTCCTGCTCGACGTGATGATGCCGGGCATGGACGGCATGGAGGTCCTCGAGCGCATCCGAGCCAACCCGAAGAACACCGGGCTGCCCGTCATCCTGGTCACGGCCAAGACGCAGGACGCCGACGTGCTTGCGGGCTACAAGTCGGGCGCCGACTACTACATCACCAAGCCGTTCACGGCGCGCCAGCTCCTGCACGGGATCGGCCTCGTCCTCGGCACCGAGCAAGCAGCCTCCGAGTAGCCGACCGCCGCTATCGCCACGACTCTACGACACCGGGCGGAGGTCGCTGCCGCGGTAGCGTACCCTTGCAGCTCGGCAGCGGGCGCGTTAGACGGGCCGTCGCCCGTGTCCCTGCCAGTGACCTGCGAGGGCGCCGAGGGCCCCGGAGTGGTCCGCCGTCGCCGGCGCCTCATCACGCCCGACCGTGTGCATCCGGGGACGGTCGTGCGCATTCGAACCGCCGAGGCTCGGCGATGAGGTTCGCCGACATCGTCGGACAGGCGCGGGCGGTCGCACGCCTGCGCCGCGCGGTCATGCACGAGCGTGTCCCGTCGGCCCTCCTGCTGTTCGGGCCAGCCGGCCTCGGCAAGCGGACGCTCGCCGAGGCACTGGCAGCCCGCCTCCTGTGTCTCGACGGCGGGGACGATGCGTGCGGCGCCTGCGCCCATTGCGCGCGGGTCGCTCGCGGTGTGCATCCCGACGTCCGCATCGTCGAGCGAGAGGAGGACCGCCGGGACATCCGCGTCGAACAGGTACGCGAGCTCGCGCGCTGGCTCTCGCTCCAACCGCTCATGGCGACTCGCAAGGTCGTCATCGTCGACGGCGCGCACCTGCTCAACGAGCACGGGCAGAACGCCCTCCTGAAGACGCTCGAGGAGCCACCGGGGGCTTCGGTACTGGTACTCACCGCCCCATCGGCGGCCCTGGTGCTGCCGACGGTCCGGTCGCGCTGCCAGCTGGTGCGGTTGGACCTGCTCTCGCTGGCCGAGGTCGAGCAGGCGCTGGTCGCGCGCGGCGTGGCCGTCGAACGGGCGCGCCAACTGGCGCCGCTCGCGGAGGGGTGTCCCGGCCGCGTGGCCGCCTTCGACGGCGACGCGGAGACCGCCGTGCGGGAGGTACTGCTCGACGCTCTAGCCCGCCTCCCAGGCACCTCCGCGGCAGACATCTCGAAGCTCGCCCAGGAGCTGGCCCGTGGCTCAGTGGACGTCGCCCTGGCAGTCACCCTCAGCTTCTACCGCGACGTGCTTGAGCAGGGGCTCCTCGGCGACGAGCATCCGTTGCGCAACCCCGACGCGGCCTCCGTCGTCCACGCCACCGCCGGGCGGCTGACGGTGCCGGCAGCGCTTCGCCAGCTCGAGGCGGTGTGTGATACCATCACCGCGGTCGAACGGAACGCCAACCGCACCCTCGCTCTCGAAACCCTGTTCCTGGCCCTGCGCGCAACCGAACGCGGTCGTCCGCTCGACGTCTCGTGACGAGGTCCAATCCGCCACATGCATGACTCCCCCACCGCTCCCGTGCTCGCCGTCGGCGTCCGGTTCCGGCCCAGCGGGAAGATCTACGAGTTCGACCCCGGGCCGCTCATCCTCGAACGTGATGACCGCGTCCTGGTGGAGACCGAGCGCGGCCCGGCCCTCGGCACAGTCGTCGTCCCGCCGCGTCCGCGCGCGGTCCGGGGCCTCCGCCGGGTGATCAAGAAGGCCGACGCCCGCGACCTGGCACACGAGGACCAGAACAGCCAGCGCGAGCGGCAGTACTACCGGACAGCACTCGAAGCCATCCGCACGCGCCGCGTCGCAGCCAAAATCGTCAAGGCCGAATGCGCACACGATGCGAGCCGGGTAACCTTGTTCGTCGCCGCCGACGACAAGCTCGATCTGCGCGAGCTCGGCCGCGACCTGGGCGCGATCCTCAACACCCGCGTCGAGCTGAAGCCGATCGGCGCGCGCGACGAGACCAAAGTCGTCGGAGGCGTGGGACCGTGCGGGCGCGAGCTGTGCTGCTCGTCGTGGCTGCACGAGTTCCAGCCCATCTCGGTCAAGATGGCCAAGGAGCAGGGCCTCTCGCTCAACCCCGCCAAGCTGGCCGGCATGTGCGGGCGACTCAAGTGCTGTCTGCGCTACGAGTACCAAACCTACGTCGAGCTCCGCCGCGGACTGCCCGGCGTCGGCAAGAAGGTCGAGTGCGTCAAGGGAGACGGCACCGTCGTGCGCCAGAACGTGCTCAAGCAGACCGTCGTGGTCCGACGCGCCGAGGATGACATCGAGGTCGAGGCCGCGCTCGACGACCTGGTCGCGCCGCGCGCCGACACCTGACCATCGCCTGCCGGTGCAGCCGCTCTACATCACCACGCCGCTCTTCTATGTGAACGCCGAGCCGCACCTCGGCCATACGTACACCATCGTCATCGCCGACACGCTGGCACGTCACTGGCGCGCGCGCGGGCGGACCGTCTTCGTGCTCACCGGGACCGACGAGCATGGGGACAAGATCGCGCAGGCCGCAGCGACAGCCGGAACCACGCCGCAGGCCCACGCCGATCGCGTCAGCGCCCTCTTCCGCTCGACGTGGGATACGATGGGCCTGGGCTACGACCACTTCATCCGCACCACCGACCCCTATCACATCGCCTTCGTGCGGCGTGTCCTGGCCGATATCCACGCCAAGGGCGACATCTACTTCGATCGCTACGCCGGGCTCTACTGCCTGGGGTGCGAGCGCTTCTACCAGGAGCGCGAGCTGGTGGACGGGCTCTGCCCGGATCATCGCGTCGCGCTGACGGAGATCGCCGAAGAGAACTACTTCTTCCGCATGAGCACCTACCAGGAGCGCCTGCGGCGTGAAATCGAGGCGCGTCCCGAGCTGATCACGCCGGAGGGGTACCGCCGCGAGGTGCTCGCCCTCCTGCGTGAGCCGATCGGCGACCTGTGCATCTCGCGCCCCAAGAGCCGCCTCACCTGGGGCATCGAGCTGCCCTTCGACGACCGCTACGTCACCTACGTCTGGTTCGACGCCCTGCTCAACTACGTGAGCGCCCTCGAGCACGTCGGCAAAATGGCGCTGTGGCCTGCGGCCGAGCACCTGATCGCCAAGGACATCCTGAAGCCGCATGCCATCTACTGGCCGACGATGCTGCTCGCTGCCGGCCTCCCGCTGTACCGGTCGCTCCGTGTCCACGGCTACTGGCAGATGCAGGGTGGCAAGATGTCGAAGAGCGTCGGCAACGTCGTCCGGCCCCTCGACATGAAGGCGCGCTACGGCACCGACGCCTTCCGCTACTACCTCCTGCGCGAGGCTGCCTTCGGGCAGGATGCGGAGTTCAGCGAGGCTGGTTTGGTCACCCGCCTGAACGCCGATCTGGCCAACGGCCTCGGCAACCTGACGAGCCGCGTCCTCTCCATGCAACAGCGCTATTTCGAGGGAGCCGTCCAGGCACGCGCGCCCGAGCCGCCAGATCAGGCCCTCGCGGACGCCTTCACGCGGGCGCGCCGGGAGCTCGACGCGCACATGGACGACCTGGCGTTTCATCGGGCGCTCGAGGCCCTGTGGCGCGCGCTCGATCACGCCAACAAGTACGTGGTCGATACGGCACCGTTCACCCTGGCGAAGGATCCTGCACGCCGTCCACGCGTGGGCGCAATCCTCCACGAGCTGTGCGAAGCCCTGCGCGTGACGGCCCAGCTCGTCGCACCGTTCATGCCGGAGACTGCGAGCCGGATCGCGCACCTCCTCGGCCTTCCGGAGACCGTGCTGGCGGAGCTCGATCACCCGTGGGGCACGGTCTTCACCGTCGGGGACCGGACGCGCCCGGCGGAGGCGCTCTTTCCGCGCATCGAGGACGTGCCGGCGTGAGCGAGCCGCTCGTCGACTCGCACTGCCACGTCGCGGAGCCCGAGTTCGACGCCGATCGTGAGGCGGTGCTCGCACGAGCCGCGGCCAGCGGCGTCGTCCTCCTCGTCTGCGTCGGCGCTACCGGCCCCGTCGAGAAGAACGCGCCCACCGTCGCGCTTGCGGGCCGCCAGGAGCCGGTCGAGATCGTCGCCACCGTCGGTGTCCACCCCCACGACGCCGTCACCGCCGACGATGCGGCGTTCGCCCGCCTCGAGCGGCTCGCGGCCACGAAGGGCGTGGTCGGCCTGGGCGAGACCGGCCTTGACTTCCACTACAATCACTCGCCGCGCCCGGCGCAGGTCGAAGCGTTCGCCCGGACGATCGCGCTCGCACGGACGGTGTCACTGCCACTCGTCGTCCATGTCCGTGAGGCGCACCGGGAAGCCGCAGACATCCTCCGCCAGGAACGAGCTGGCGAGGTCGGGGGCGTCATCCACTGCTTCACCGGCGACCGCCACGATGCCACCCGTTACCTCGACCTCGGCTTCCACCTCTCGGTGGCAGGGATCGTCACGTTCAAGACCGCCGACACACTCCGCGACGCTGTGCGCACGATCCCGCCGGACCGCCTGCTCATCGAGACCGACGCGCCTTATCTGGCGCCGGTCCCCCACCGTGGGCGCCGCAACGAGCCGGCGTGGGTCCGACGCGTGGCGGAGGAAATCGCCACCGTTCGCGGCGAGTCGCTCGCCGCCGTGGCGCACGCGACGACGGCGAACGCGCGGCGCCTTTTCCGGATCGCGACCTGACCGGCGGCTTCAGGAAGCGGCGGACCGCGGAAGCAGATGGCCGAACACCGCCAGCAACGCCGGCGGAACGGTCACCGTCTCGTCCTGCGTCGAATCCGGCATGCTTTCGAACTGCCGCACCCCGATCTTCTCGAAGGTATCGCGCACGCGCGGCGTGAGGAGGCCGAGGCGCTTCACGTTGGGGACGATCTTGACGAACAGCATCTGACTGAACGCGGCCATGAACGGCGTCTCGAGCGCCCACTGGAGCCACGTGTCAACGTCATACCCGAGCCGCTCCCAGACCTCCCGCGGCGAGGCAACCCCGGGGACGGCGCTAGGAGAACTCGTACTCGATGACGAGCTTCAGAATGACCGGGTCGCTCGCGCGCGTGAGCCCGAACCCCGGGCCGGCGGCGAACTTCAATCCCGGGAGGATGCGGCCGTACAGCGCCGGCAGGATGTAGTGTTCCTGCTCCTGCGACGGGGCAGAATCACGGATCTCCCCGATGTCACCATAGAATTCGATGGCCGCCTGCAGGTCCTGCGAGAAGCGATAGTAGACCCGGGTCGCGTAGCCGAATTCGAGGGTGCGGCGCTCCTCGCTCACGGTCGGCAGCTCGAAGATCGGATCGACGTCGAGCGAGAACCGGCCGAAGTCCCGCGACAGGATGGGCCGGAACTCGAGCTCGAGCTGGGACTCCTCTTTGTGGGGCACTTCCACCTCGAAGTACCAACCGAGGTCGACGGGGAAGCGACCCTTCTCCCAGAGCGCGCCGCGGCCCCGGAAGCGGACCCCGGCATACTCCGGCTCGCCCGCGTCCGGCCATTGCAGGTCGAGGTAGGCCGCCAGGTCGATCTTGTCGGTCAGACCGTAGTTGTACTCGAGGCTGGTACGGAAGAGATGATGGCGACGCGGCTCCTCGCCTTCCTCCTCCTCTTCGCTGGGCTCGCGGCCGTTCGCCACAAAGGTGGACAAGCTCTCGATCTCGTGCAGCCCCTTGCCTTCAGTCGTGGCGGGGTACACCTCGAGCTCGAAGAAGTTGAGCGCATGCGTGGGCCCGGCATGCAGGAGCCCCACCGCCAAGCACACGACTGCCAGGACGAACCCTCTAGTCATCGGAACGCACTTCTCCTCCCCCGACGGCGGTACGCTGCGTCGAGGATTTGATCAGGCGGCTCGCACCGCCGCTTCCGGGGGCACGCGCCGGGTGGCACCGCCCTCGCGGCGCAGCATCCACAACATGGGGACGACGTATGCCGCAAATACTAGCACCTCGAGGAGCGAGGGCCGGGAGCGGTATCCGATCAGCGTGGCCAGCAGCGTCCCGACCACGCTGCCGTCCCGCACCAGCCACGACGTGTTCCACAGCTGAGGGACGATGGGCGACAGATAGCCGAGCCCGATCAGCTTGTTCACCCCCGCCGTGAGGAGCCCGGCCGCTACCAACAGCAGCAGCAGGCCCGTCACCCGGAAGAACGTCGGCAGACTCAAGAAGCCAAAACCGCGGAAGAACACCCACGCCGAGGCGACGGCCAACGCCACCCCGAGCGCCCCACCGCCGAGCAGCGGAATCACGGATGGCCCCCCGCCGCGCTGGACGACGATCCCCCACAGGAAGAGCACCGTCTCGACCCCCTCGCGGAAAACGGCTACGAAAGCGATGGTGGCGAGCCCCACGTAGCGACCGGTCGCAACCACCCGGTCGGCCTTGCGGTGCAGCTCGCCCCGCATGGCGCGGGCGTTGCGGTGCATCCACAGCACCATCCAGGACACCACGCCCACGGCGAGGAACATGACGCCCACCTGGAGCAGCTCCTGCGCGTCGGGGTCCAACGTTGCCACCGCCCCGCTCGATGCGACGCCGCACGCGATCGCGGCCAGGACGGCGACGGTCGCGCCAGCCCACACCCACGGGATGCCGGCATCGTTGTCACTTCGCCGAAGGTAGGTGAGCAGGATGCCGACGATCAGTGCCGCTTCCAGGGTCTCACGCCACATGACAAGCAGAGTTTCGAGCATGGCTCCCTCACTTGACGAGGAGCGTTCCCTTCCGCTCCTGATGGAAATCGTCGAAGAACTCGTATCGACCGGCGGCCAGCCCGGCCACGTACACGGCTGCCGTCTGCCCCGGCTGGATGACGCGCTCGCGGTTCAGCTCGAAGCTCTCGAACTCGATCGCCGCCGACGACTCGTTGGTGATCTCCAGGCGCACCCGGGCACCAGACGGCACCTCGAGCTGGGCGGGCTGGAAGCCGTCATCGCGCACCGCGAGTTTCACGGTGACATCGTCGGCCCGGGCCACGGAAACCCCGGCGATCAGGAAAGTGGCAACGGCCCACGCGAGCAATTGAAAACGCATTTCAATTTCATATAGGCAACCGGCCGCTTTCCTGTCAAGAGGCGTACGCGCCCTCTACAGGCGGTGGACGCGGTGCTCGCGGCGGGAGGGGTGGCCCTTACCCTCCCGGCAATCAGCGCAAACGCCGTAGAGTTCCATCCGGTGCCGGCCGACGACGAAGCCCAGAAAACGGGCGATGCGCTCCTGCAGTCGCTCCAGCTCCTGGCTCGCAAACTCCACGATCTTGCCGCACCGCTCGCAGATGATGTGATCGTGGTGCTGCGCCTCGTCTTCCGCCGGCTCGTAGCGGGCCTGCCCGTCCTCGAAACGCCGCTCCACCGCCAGCCCGGTTTCTTTGAGGAGCTTGAGCGTCCGGTACACCGTCGCATAGCCGACGCGCGGGTTCACCCGCTTGACGGCCGTATAGAGTTCCTCGATCGAGAGGTGTCCCGCCGCCGCGAAGAACACGCGCGCGATGTCATCGCGTTGGGAGGTCGACTTGAGGCCGCGCTCGCGCAGGGCCTGCTCGAAGCGCCGCTGCCGATCACGCGCCGACATGAGGGCGCTCAGTGGAGCGTGCCTGCCCGGCGTTCGAAGAGACGGCGCAGGGTCGGGGACAGATACACGGCATCGATGTCGCGCCCGGCGAGGCCGTCGAGCAGCACCTGCACCCGGTCTGCCGGGGGCAGCGTCCGGTCGACGAAGATGGTGTCCTCACCCCGGACCCGACAGGCGCCGCTTCGCACGCGATAGCCCACCTCGCGTAGCAGGGTTTCCTCACGCACCTGCACGCCCAGTCGGCGGGCGACCTCCTTCAGCTCCTCGCACAACGTCTCGTCGCGTCGGCTCGCCATCGGAACCTCCTTTATTCCCGGACCGTCACCCGTTTGCAAAGCGCCCGTGTCGGGCCTTGCGTCCGTGCGAAGGCTGGTGTTAGAGCCCAACAGAGAGAGCCGCGCCCATGATCAAGCGCATCCTGTTGGCGCTCGACGGTTCCGAGCACGCCGAGGCAGCCCTGCAGTACGCCCTCTGGCTGGCCGAACGCCTGCGCGCCGGGCTGATCGGCCTCCATGTGATCGACATCGTCTCGATCGAGGGGTCGTTTCTGCACGACATCTCGGGCTCGCTCGGCTTCGAGCCCTACCTCGACTTCTCGGCCAAGATGCGCGAGGCATTGCAGGAGCGCGGCCGCGTCCTGCTGGAGGCGTTCTCTGCCCGCTGCCATGCGCACGGCGTCGCCTGCGACACGACCGTCGGCATGGGCATCGTCGCCAATGAGATCTGCGATCAGGCCCGAACCGCCGACCTGATCGTCATCGGCCACCGCGGCGTCAACGAGCAGTTCTCGACCGGCCTGCTCGGCTCGACCGCCGAATCCGTCACCCGGAAGTCACCCCGCCCCGTCTTCGTTTGCCCGATACAGTTCCGGGCCATCCAACACCCGTTGCTCGCGTACGACGGCTCGCAGCGGGCGAGCGCCGCCATGCACGCCGCAGCGGACGTCGCGAGCGCGCTCGCCCTACCCCTCACCGTGCTGCACGTTGCCCGCGACGATACCCCCGACGACAAGACGCTGGAGGAAGCCCGGCGCTACCTGCAGTCGTACGATCTCGAGGTGCGCTACGAAACCGTGCGCGGCCATCCACACCAGCGCATCGTCGACGTCATCCGGGAGCGCGGATACGACCTGCTGTTCGTCGGCGCATACGGACACTCGCGCATCATCGAGATGGTACTCGGTAGCACGACCGAATACCTGTTGCGCAACAGCCCCTGCCCCGTCTTCCTGGCGCGTTGAGCCGCGCCCCGGTCGCGTCAGACCTGCGGCGGGACGTCGCTGCTGTTGTTGCCGGGCTGCGCCCCGCTGTCCTGGCCACGCAACCGGGCGATGCGCGCCTCCAGGGCCTGGACGCTCCGTTCGATGCGGCGCAACTCTTTCTGGAACGCCGGCAACGCCGTCACGCGCTCGACCGAGCGGCGAACAGTCTCGTCGACGACCTTCTGCAGTTGGCCGAGCTTGTCCGCGACCTGCACCAGCTCCTGCACCCGACGTCCCGCCCGCTCCGGCGCCGACCGGATGGCCTCGACCCCGCGGTCGACGGTGGCCGCGATACCCTGCAGTGCCGCCTCGCCGTGCTGGATGATCTCGCGCAGCATGCGGAGCGACAGCAGCCCGCTGCGGCGACGCTCCTCTTCCAGGATGATCTGCGCGAAGGTGACAGCCGTGAGATCTTCATGGGTCTCGTTCTCGAGGATCTTGACGTCCTCCCCCGCCTTGACCCAGCGGCCGATCTCGTCGAGCGTGACGTAGCGGCTTTCGCTCGTGTCGTACAATTTGCGATTGCCGTACCGCTTGACCAGCCGTCCCATCAATATCCCCGTTCGGTGCGCCTGCCCGCCGCAGAGTGAGGTATCACAGCTCCGCGCGCAGGTTCAACCGAACAAGACCCCCGGGACGTTGACCCCCCCGGAGCCCCGCGCTATGCGCACGCCAGTCGTGAGTCGATTCGTCGCCGCCGCGGTCCAGATGTCGTCGGGTCCGGACCGCGCCGACAACCTCGCCCGGGCATCGGCATTGGTCCGCGAGGCCGCCGCCCGTGGTGCGCGCCTCGTCGTCCTGCCCGAGGTGTTCGCGTGGCGTGGCCCACGCGACGCCGAGGAGGCCGCCGCCGAGCCGGTCCCAGGCCCGACGTCGGCGACGCTCGGCGCGTTGGCTCGCGAGTCGGGTATTCACCTCTGTGGCGGCTCTCTGCTCGAACGTGTGCCCGGCGAGCGGCGCGCGTACAACACTAGCTGCCTGTTCGACCCGACCGGCACCCTCATCGCTCGCTACCGCAAGATCCACCTCTTCGACGTCGACTTGCCCGGCCAGGTCACGGTCCAGGAATCGGCGACCCGTGCCCCCGGGACGGAAGTCGTCACCACCCCCACACCGCTCGGCACGCTCGGCCTTTCGGTCTGCTATGACCTCCGCTTCCCGGAGCTGTACCGCGCCCTCGCCCGCGCCGGCGCCGAGATCCTCCTGGTCCCGTCGGCGTTCACGTTCCCCACCGGCGCAGCACATTGGGAAGTGCTCTGTCGCGCGCGCGCCGTCGAAAACCAGTGCTACCTGATCGCCGCCGACCAAACGGGGCGCAATCCGCATGGGTTCCAGGACTATGGCGACTCCCTGATCGTCGACCCGTGGGGTCGGGTGCTCGCGCGCGCCAGCGACGGCGACGGGGTGGTCACGGCCGAGATCGATTCCTCCTACCTGGCCCGGGTCCGCCGGGAGCTGCCATGTCTCAAACACGTCCGGCTCACGGCCTGAAGTTCTTCTTCCAGGCCGTCACGCCGGAGGACGCCCGCGCGGCCCTCGGGCAGTTCCCGCCCGTCGGCAGCGAAGGTCTCCGCGTCGCCGCCGCCGCCGGCCGGGTGCTCGCCGAGGACGTAGCATCGCCGTGCGATCTGCCACATTTCGATCGCGCCAACATGGACGGGTACGCGGTGCGTGCCGCCAACACGTTTGGCGCCTCGCCGAGCGTCCCGGCCTACCTCCGCATCGCCGGGACCGTCGCCATGGGCGCCACCGCCCGCCGACCGCTCGGCAAGGGCGAGGCGGTCCGTATCTCCACCGGCGGCATGTTACCGCCGCGGGCAGACGCCGTCGTCATGATCGAGCACACCGAGGAGGTGGGCGACGGCCGGGTGGAGATCCACCGGGCCGTCTCCCCGTGGCAGCACGTCATCCGGGTGGGCGACGACGTGCAGCGCGGCGTGCCGATCTTCGCCCGCGGGCGTCGTCTGCGGGCGCACGACCTCGGCGCGCTCACCGGGGTCGGGGTGACGCGCGTCCGGGTGTACCGGCGCCCGCGCATCGCGCTGCTCGCCACCGGCGACGAGATCGTCGCGCCGGAGAAGCGCCCCCGCCCCGGGCAGGTCCGCAACGTGAACCAGTATAGCCTGATCGCCATGATCGCGGAGGCGGGCGGGGTGGCGCGGGATCTCGGGCTCGTCCCGGACCGCCCCGATCGGCTCCGGGCGGCTCTCGGCCGGGCGCTCGCGGGGGGCGATTGCGTCATGCTGTCGGGCGGCAGTTCCGTCGGCACAAAGGACATGACGCTCGATGTGATCGCCTCGTTCCCCGACTCGGCCACGCTCTTCCACGGCATCCAGATCGCCCCCGGAAAGCCCACCATCCTCGCGCGGGCCAAGGGGAAGCCCATCCTCGGGCTCCCCGGTCACCCGGTATCGGCGCTGATCATCTTCGCCCGCTTCGGCGCACCGCTCATCCGGCTGCTCGGCGGCGAGACCGCCGCCACTGCCTTTCTCGACGCGCGGACGGCGCGCGCCACGTTGGCGGAGAACGTGGCATCTGCGATCGGCCGCGAGGACTGGATCCGGGTCACTCTCGAGGACGCCGGGAGCATGCTGCGCGCGCGTCCCCTGCGCGGCAAGTCCGCACAGATCATGAGTCTCGTGAAGGCCGACGGCATGATCCGCGTCCCGTACACCGACGAGGGACTCGAGGCGGGAGCCACGGTCGAGGTGGTGCTCTTCTGACGGCTCTTCCGGAGCGTCGGCGGTACCTGCGCAAGACCGCCCTCAGCGAGGCCGTCGACCTCGCATGTAGTCTGGTACACGAACCCGTGCCCGCCGAGATAGTGCCGACCGACCACGCACTCGGGCGCGTGACGGCCGCGGCGGTCTTCGCCCAGCGCTCGTCACCGCACTACCACGGCGCCGCCATGGACGGCATCGCCGTGCGGGCCGAGGACACGTTCGGCGCGAGCGAGACGCGACCGCTCGAACTACACCCGGCCCCCGCCGGAGAACTGGCCCCGAGCGGCGCGTTCGTCCCCGTCGACACGGGCCATCCCCTGCCCACCTGGGCCAATGCGGTCGTGATGATCGAGCGTGTGTACCCCGGCGCGGCCGAAACCGATGCGGTCCAGATCCGCGAAGCCGCTGCGCCATGGCAACACGTTCGGCTGGTCGGCGAGGACGTGGTGGCGACCGAACCGCTCCTGTCGCGTGGCCATCGCCTGCGGCCCTACGACGTCGGGGCGTTGCTCGCGGCCGGCGTCACCACGGTGCCGGTGCGCCGCCGCCCGGTGGTCGCCGTCATCCCGACCGGCACCGAGCTGGTCGAGCCAGGGACCGACCCGGCGCCCGGGCAGATCATCGAGTACAACTCGCGCATGATGGCCGGCTTCCTCACGGAGTGGGGCGCGGCGGTCGACCGCCGTCCCTCCGTACCCGACCGCCAGGAGGCAATCGAGGACGCGATCCGTGCCGCCGCTGCCGGGGCGGACGTCGTGACCGTCATCGCCGGCTCCTCGGCCGGCGCGCACGACTTCACGGCGGGCGCCGTCGGCGCCCTGGGCGAGGTGCTGGTGCACGGCATCGAGGTGATGCCGGGGAAGCCG
This sequence comes from uncultured Binatia bacterium (SeqCode), assembly GCA_964618895.1. Taxonomy (GTDB): domain Bacteria; phylum Desulfobacterota; class Binatia; order DP-6; family DP-6; genus CAZUDO01. Next base: position 86,720 of record CAZUDO010000056.1, on the reverse strand, counting down.
GCCATCATCGGTCGTTGTGGCACGACGCCGATCGTCGGCATTCCGGGCTATCCCGTATCGGCCGTCGTCGTATGTCAGCAGGTGCTGCGCCCGCTGGTGGCCCGCCTCCTCGGTACCCGCCCCGACGAGCCCCCGACCGTACGTGCCCTCGTTCCCCGCCACATGCCGTCGCGCCTTGGCCTGGAGGAGTTCGTCCGTGTCAGCCTGGGCGAGGTCGACGGCCGTATGGTCCTGAACCCGCTCCCCCGTGGCGCGGGCGCGATCACCACCATGGTGCGTGCGGACGGTTTCCTGCGCATCCCTGCCAACTCCGAAGGGGTGAGCGCCGGGGAGGAGGCAACGGTCGAGCTGCTCCGTCCGGCCGAGCAGGTACGCGACACCATCCTGTTCACGGGCAGCCACGACCTGTGTGTCGGCCTGCTCGAGGACACGCTCAAAGCGCGCTGGCCGGCGCTCAAGCTCTCGGCCAGCAACGTTGGCAGCCTGGGCGGTTTGCTCGCGCTACGCCGGCGCGAGGCGCATCTGGCGGGCACGCACCTGCTCGATCCACGCACCGGCACCTACAACCTGACCGACATCCGCCGCCATCTCGACCCCCGCGACGTCGTCGTGGTGAATCTCGTCCGTCGCGAGCAGGGGCTGATCGTGGCAGCGGGCAATCCGAAGGGCCTCCGCGGCCTCGAGGACCTCGCCCGGCCGGGGATGCGCTACGTCAACCGCCAGCCAGGCGCCGGCACCCGCGTGCTGCTCGACTACCGCCTGCGGCGCCTCGGTCTCCGCCCGAACCGAATCGCGGGCTACGAGCGCGAGGAGCACACGCACATGGCGGTGGCGGTCGCGATCGCGAGCGGGATCGCCGATGCCGGGCTCGGCATCCGCCAGGCCGCAGCGGCCCTCGGTATGGACTTTCTCCCGCTCGAGGTCGAGGACTACGACCTCGTCCTGCTGCGCACGTTCGTCGCCACTGAGAACGGGCAGCGACTCCTGGCGGCGATCCGGTCGGCAGAGTTTGCCGCGGCTGTCGGCTGCCTCGCGGGCTACTCGACCGAACGCACAGGGGTCGAGAAACCGATCACCGACCGCCGCGCGTCGCGGCCCACGACCCGCCGCACCGGACGCCCTGCCCGCACGCCCCCCCGACGGACGCGTCGCCGGTAGGACGCAGAAGCGCGGCTTGGGCGCCTTAGCGTGCCCATTGACTGAACGTTCAGAATATTCTAAACACACCGTATGAACAGCATGGACCGTGCGACCGCGATCTTCGTCGACGGGATCGGGGCGGCCGCGGCCAACTCGGGCGTCCTGTCGCAGCTGCAGGGGCGCATCTTCGCCCTCCTCTATCTCCAGGAAGAGGCCGTCGCCCTCGAGACGATCGCCGAGCTGCTGCAACAGAGCAAGAGCAACATCTCGGTCAACATCCGCGGCCTGATCGACTGGCACCTCGTCCGGCGCGTGCCGGTCGCGGGCTCACGCAAGGACCACTACGAGGCAGCCACCAACTTCTGGCGCGTCATGCAGGAGATCATGGAGCGCCGCTTCCGCTGGGCGGTACGCCAGGTCCTGGCCGCAGTCATCGAAAGCGAGCATGCCCTGGCCGAGGGCATGCGACGCACCCCGACCAGCTTCATCAAGGGCCGCCTCGCGGGCCTGCGGGCCTTCTTCGCGGCCGTCGACGCCGGCATCGGCGCCTTCACCCAGGGCCGGCCAGTCGACCCCGAGAGCATGAAGAACGTCATCCCCCTGCTCGCGCCCCGCGCGCAGAATGCCCGCTGAGGAGGTCTCGCATGGAACCCGCCGTGACCGTTGCGCTCTGCTGGATGCTGTTTGCGCTCTCCCACGTCGGCCTGGCGACCGGCCGCGTCCGCGCCGCCCTGGTCGCTCGACTCGGCGTCTGGGGCTTCACCGGCGTCTTCTCGTTGGTCGCCGCGGGAGCGTTCGCGCTGCTGATCCGCTCCTATGCGATCCATCGCCTGGATGGCACCGCCGGTCTGGCGCTGGGCACGATGCCGGTCCTGCGCATCGCCCTCATGACGGTCATCGTGGCCGGGGTTACGCTCGCCACCGCGTCGCTCGCCGTTTATCCGCGTTCCCCCATGGCGCTGTTCGGCGAGACGGTCCGCGCACCCTACGGGCTGGAGCGTATCACACGTCATCCCTTCTTCATCGGGCTGGTGTTGATCGCCGTGCCACACGCCCTGCTCGCCACGCGGCTGGTCGGCACCGTGTTCGCGCTCGGGCTCGCTGCCGTGCCCGCGGTCGGAATGTGGCACCAGGATCGCAAGCTGTTGGCGTTGCGCGGTGCCTCCTACGCCGACTACCTGGCTGGCACCTCGGCCATCCCGTTTGGCGCCATCCTCGCCGGGCGGCAACACCTGGTGTGGCGCGAGCTCCCCATGGGCGCCGTGAGCGTGGGGCTTGCTCTCGCGTGGGGGCTCCGCAGCGTACACGATGCCATCTTCGCGTATGACGGCGCCTGGATCATCGGCGGAACCGTCGGTGGCGCACTGATCCTGTCGGTCCAGGCCTGGCGCCGGGCACGCCGCCAGCAGGCCCGCGTGCGGCTCACGCCGCGTACGATCTAGCGGTCAGGAGGCGTGCTCGTCGCCCGGCTCGGTCACCCAGCGAGCAGCGACGAACCACGCACTCATGGCCGCGTACCCGAGCGCCCACTCCCACGCGGGACGGAGGGAGATCGCCGTGTCTCCGGGCGTGAGTCGATCAGGAGCAGCTGAACTCAGGTTGTCGAGTGCCAGGCCGAAGAACCCGTCGATGTCACCGCGCACGAGCCAGGGCAGGGACATGGGGTACAGGGTCGCCCGGGGACGCGGCGTGGTGCTCATCCGCGCGGACCGGGACGGGTGCGCGCCGCCAGGAACCCGCGCGCCATGTCCGCCACCACCTCGCGCGCCACGGCGGGTGGATCCGGTGCCTCGAGGATCGGCCGCCCCACCACGAGGTAGTCTGCGCCGGCGCGCATCGCCTCGCCGGGGGTCATCACCCGCTTCTGGTCGTCATGATCGGCCGTGGCCGGACGGACTCCGGGGGTGACGATCACGAACCCGCGCCCGCACTCGCGCCGGATGCGGGCGATCTCGTGCGGAGATGCGACCACACCGTCCATGCCGGCCCGGCGGGCCAGACGCGCCAGGCGCACCACCTGCGATTCGACGCCATCTGCCACCCCGACACGCCGCAGGTCTCCCTTGCCGAGGCTGGTGAGCACCGTGACCGCGAGGATTTTCGGGCGGCGCAGATCTTCCCGGCGGCACACGCGCGTCACTTCGGCATGGGTACGCTCCATCATGTCGAAGCTGCCGGAGGCATGCAGGTCGAAGAAGCGCACGCCGAGGCGTGCGGCCTCGACGCCGGCCCGCGCCACCGTGTGTGGGATGTCGTGGAACTTGAGATCCAGGAACACCTCACCACCGTGGCGCCGGATCATACGCACGACCTCGGGACCCGAGTGCATAAAGAGCTGCTTGCCGACCTTGAATACGCCCACGTCGCCCTTCAAGAGCACCACCAGCTCCTCGGCGCGCTCGCGCGAATCGACGTCGAGCGCGACGATCAACCGATGGCGGATCGTGTCCGCCCGGGGCGGCAGAAGCGGCAGCCGCGTCACCGGCGCCCCACCAACGCGGCCGTCCGGGCGGCCGCTTCGGCGACCGGGACCTCGGTGGCCTCCGCAGCGGCGCGGGGTTTCAGCTCCACGCACCCCCGGGCCAGCGCCCGTGGCCCGACCGTGATCCGTACCGGGATACCGATCAGGTCGGCGTCCTTGAACTTGACCCCCGGGCGCTCGTCGCGATCATCGAGCAGCACGTCGACCCCCGCCGCCGTGAGCTCGGTCGCCACCCGCTCGGCGGTGTCCCGCAAGGCCGCGTCGCCCGCATTCACGGGCACCACCAGCGCGCCGTACGGTGCAAGCGGCGCCGGCCACACGATCCCGTCGTCGTCGTGGTGTTGTTCGATCGCGGCCGCCACGGTCCGGGTGATCCCGATGCCGTAACACCCCATTTCGATCGGGCGCTGCACGCCGTCGGCGCCGAGGAACATGGCGCCCATGGCCTGGCTGTACTTGGTCCCGAGGTAGAAGACCTGCCCGACCTCGATACCGCGATGGCCCGCGTACGTCCCGCCGTCGCAGCGCGCGCATGCGTCGCCCGCTTGCACCTGGCGCAGATCGGCGAAGGCCAGCCGGGGGAGATCGCGCTCCTGGTCGATGTTGACGAAGTGCGTGTCGGCCTGGTTGGCACCACTCACCGACCCGCGCACGCCACGCAGAGCAAAGTCCGCGACCAGCCGTACCGTGAGCCCGACCGGGCCCGCAAACCCGACCGGCGCCCCGGTGACGCGCTGCACGGTGTCCTCATCCGCCAGGGTCATACCCTCGCCATCGAGCACCGCCTGCAGCTTGGCCTCCGACAGCTCGTGATCGCCGCGCACCAGCGCCGCCACCACGGTGCCACGTTCGCCCACGTAGACGAGCGTCTTCATGAAGCGCGCCGGCGGCTGCCCGAGGAAGGCGGCGACCTCCTCGACGGTACGCTTCCCCGGCGTCGGCACGCGCTCGAGTGTCCCGCCCGCTCCACCGCTGACCGCCACCGGGCGCAGCTCGGCCTTCTCGACGTTGGCCGCGTAGCTGCACCGGTCACACGACACGATCGCGTCCTCCCCCGAGGCCGCCAGCACCTGAAACTCGTGCGACAGACTGCCCCCGATCGCCCCGGTGCCCGCCTCGACGGCACGGAAGGTGAGTCCGCAGCGCTCGAAGATGCGCGTGTAGGTATCGTACATGTGGCGATATTCGCGCTCGGCATCGGTGCGATCGACGTGGAAGGAATACGCGTCCTTCATCAGAAACTCCCGCCCGCGCATGAGCCCGAAGCGGGGCCGGACCTCGTCCCGGAATTTCATCTGGATCTGGTACAGGTTCTTGGGCAGGTCACGATACGAACGTACCTCCCGGCGCATCAGGTCGGTCACCACCTCCTCGTGCGTGGGCCCGAAGCAGAAGTCGCGGTCGTAGCGGTCTTTGAACCGCAAGAGCTCCTTGCCGTACACCTCCCACCGTCCGCTCTCGCGCCAGAGCTCGGCGGGAATCACCGCCGGCATCAGGATCTCCTGCGCGCCGGCCCGGTCCATCTCGTCGCGCACGATGGCCTCGACCCGCCGGACCGCGCGCAGCCCAAGCGGCAGCAGGTCGTAGATGCCGCGCGCCACTTGCCGGATCATGCCGGCGCGAATCATCAGCCGATGGCTCACGACCTCGGCGTCGGCGGGATCTTCACGGACGGTCGGGACGAGCAGGCGGGACAGGCGAGTCATCGGGCGCCTATATCATCCTTCGTGCGCGGGCTCGATCCGCACCAACTCGTGGAAGCGCTCGTAGTCGACCCGCCGCCGGCCCTGGAGATCGACGACCAGCACGTCGACGAAGCGGGCATGCCAGACGATGTCCCGGGCATAGTAGACGTGGCGGGCATGCACGGTCTGCGCGAAGGTCTCGTCGAAGCCGATGAGCGACACGACCACCTCGGCGTTGGCCGCCGCCAGCGTCGGCGGCGTGGCCCCCAGCAGAGGACTCCCGTCCGTCAGGGAGTGCACGGCCGTCCAGCTGAGGGCGAAGATCGGCGACCGCGCCCGCAGGAGCGGCAGCTCGTGGAAACGGCGCACCGGCTCGCCTTCGGCGGTGGTCTCGTTGCGCACGAGCACGACGTGCACCTGCGCCTCGACGATGTTGTTGCTGCGTTCGTTCGCCATACGGAACATGAGCGACGGGACCCCGTCGCGCGGCGCCACCACCGCCACCCGGCTGAACAGTACGCGCGAGGTCGGACGCGCAAACTTGGCGAATACGATGCCGGTCACCATCGCCACCCCGAGCAACCCGAACAGCGCCTCCACCGTCACCAGCACGTTCGCGTACAGGGAGCGCGGCGCCATACCCCCGTACCCGATGGTGGCCATGGTCTGGACGCTGAAAAAGAAGGCGTCCGCGAACGACCCCGGACGCGCCCCCGCGATCCCGTCTCCACCGAGGAGATAGGCGCACGCGAACAGCGCGTTGCCCGCCAGATAGGCCCCCGTCAGCACGGCCAACAGCCAGGGCCAGGAGGCCTCGAGCAGGAAATGGTAGAGATCGCGAAGAACCGGGAGCCGCACGAGGGTCGCCGCTCAGCCCGGACTACCCGGCGCCGGGTGCTGGTCCAGGCACTGCAGCATGAGTCCGCCGTGGCTCCAGGCGGCGCCCGCCGCCATAGCCATGGCGACGAAGATCACCTCGCCCATCTCCGCGTCGGTGGCTCCGGCCCGCCGCGCCTTGGCGGCGTGCGCGTCGATACACCAGGGACACTGCGTGATGTGCGCGATCCCGAGGGCGATCAGCTCCTTCGTCTTGACCGGCAGCGCCCCGTCGGCGAACGCCTTGTGGTCGAAGTCCAGCCAGGACCGGTAGGCCTCCGGGGCCAGCTCGCGCATGCGCTTGAATTGCCGCTTCACGTCGACGCCATGGAACTCCATCCGTACGCTCCCTTCATGATGCTCCCCTTCCCTTAGCAAAGGCACCTCACCGGTTGCAGCCCCTGGGCCAGCCGGCTACTGCCGGCCTGGTGAGTACCATCGTCGTGCACGGCGGCGCCGGACGCGCGTCGGCCGAGGATCGGACCGGGCGGCAACACGGCGTCGGCGCCGCTGCCGAAGCGGGCTGGCGCGTCCTGGCCGCCGGCGGAAGTGCGCTCGACGCGGTGGCCGTAGCAGTCGCCGCCTTAGAGGACGACCCGCACTTCAACGCCGGCCGCGGCTCCGTGCTCACCGTCGACGGCGCGGTCGAGCTCGACGCTTCGGTGATGGAGGGCACCGGCCTCGCGGCCGGGGCGGTCGGCGCCGTGAGCGGCGTCCCGAATCCGATCCGCCTCGCCCAGGCACTCCTCGACGAGGGGCGCGACGTGTTGGTGGTGGGCGAGGCGGCGCGCACGCGCGCCGAGGCACTTGGCGTTCCCGTGTGCGCACCGGACGCGCTGGTCACCACCGCGGCACGCGAACGCTGGCAGGCCGGTCAGCCTGCCACGGGCGAGACCGTCGGGGCGGTCGCGCGTGATGCCCGGGGGCGGACGGCGGCCGCCACGTCGACGGGTGGCATCGCCGGCAAGCGCCGTGGCCGTGTCGGCGACTCGGCCGTGATCGGGGCGGGTACCTACGCCGACGACCGGCTCGGGGCCGGCTCGGCAACCGGCCCCGGCGAGGCCATCATCCGCTTCGGGGTCGTGCGCGCCGCCCTCGAGTGGCTCGGTCGCGGGCACGATCCGGCCTGGGTCGCCGCCCACACCCTCGCCGAGCTGCAGCGCCGTCTCGGCGTGACTGCCGGCCTGATCCTGGTGGATCCCGCGGGCCGCGTGGGCACCAGCCGCACCACCGACGCGATGGCGGCGGCGTGGCGCACGCTCGCCAGCGGGCGGACGATCGTCATCGACTGACGATCCTACACCGGCAACGGCGCGGCGTCCCCGATCCCCAGCAGCCGCCACAACCGTTCCGAAGGCGGCGTCAGGAGCCCCAGCTCGCGGTACAGCTCGCGCACCTTGCGGATCGCCTCGATGGTGTTCGCCCGGTGGCGCGGGTTCTGCGTGTAGGCTGCGCGCACGACGCTCCGCGGGATGCCGTACTGGCGGACGATCCGGGGTGACGGCCGCATCATCATCTTCGCCATGATCGCCAGGATCACCGGCACACGCACCGCCAGCGCGACCCGACGCAACCGCCCGAGGTGTGGCACGCGCTCGCGCAGAAACTGACGGGCGAAGCACAGATGGCGCGCTTCCTCGGTCACGTGGATCTGCATGATCCGCCGGAGCAGCGGGTGCATCGGCCGCCCGCTGCGTAGGGCGGACCGTTGCACGTGGTCGATCGGATCCTCGCCACCGAGCACGAAAAAGAAGAACAGCTCCGGGAAGCGTCGCGCGAAGGCGATCACCCGGCGCGACGCGAAGCGGTCGAAGGCGTTGAGGCCCTGCACGTCCAGGCCAGTGCGGTTGACGAACTCCTGGAACATGAGCGAGTGCTGGGCCTCTTCGATCAGCTCGTGGTAGGCGTAGCGGAACTCGGGGCTGCCGCTGGGCAGGCGATCGGCGAACTCCAGCAGTCCGCGCTTGAGCGCGCTCTCGAACTGGACGCCGATCTTCATGAAGGTGGCGAGCATGTGCAGCCCGATCTGGGCCCGGATCGCCTGCGGCTGCGCCTGGTACCAGGCCGTGCCGCCGAGGACGTCGTCCGCCCCGAGCTCCCAACGTGCGTCGTCCGGATCGATCCGGAGCTCCGGGCTGTCCCATTCGATGTCGGCATAGGCATCGAAGTGCTTCACCACCGACTGGTGGCAGAGCCGCTGCAGTAGCTGGGGGTAGGTTTCGCGCTTCCGGTCCCCGCTGACGCGTTCCTCTTCGGGGACGACATAGTCGGTGGTGAGCAGCACTCCGGCCGTGGTCGCCATGATCGGGGTCTCCTCTACGCGCCCGTGTGGGCCGGCAATGCCAACCGTGCCAGCATCTTGAGGGCGTCCAGAATTTGCGGAACGTGGGGATGGTCGTTGCCGGTCAGCCGGGACAGCGCGAGGCCGTCGAGCAGCGCGAAAGCGAAGGCCGGCGCCACCTCGAAGAGGGGATTCGGCTCGTGCGGTGCCGGGAAGAGCTCGCGGAAGGTCTCTTCCACGCTGGCCACGAACCGGGCGCTGAGTGCCACCACCTGACCGCGGAGGTCGGCATCCGTCCGCGCCGCGACGGCCAGCTCGAGCCAGGTGTAGAACGTCGGTCCCGAAACCATCGACCACAGGAGATCGATGGCGGCAGCGAAGCGATCGACCTCGGCCGGCAGACGCGCGAACGCTTGCCGGAACTCCTCCTGGCGGCGACGGAAGAGATGCTCGACGGCGGCGGTCACGAGTTCGGCCTTGGTGGGAAAGTGATGTAGCTGCGCCCCGCGCGAGAGGCGGGCGCGGCGCGCGATCTCGACGGTGGTAGTGCGCGCGTAGCCCAGGTCGAGGACGCACTCGACGGCGGCGTCGAGCAACCGGGCACGCGTGCTGGCGCTGCGCTCTGCCTGGGTGCGCCGGACGGTGGCGAGAGCCGCGTGCCCCATGGCCCCACTGCTTACGTGCGCATAAAGAAACAGTCAAGCCTGAATGTATATTAGTGCGGACGGTCCCCGATAAGCCCATGATTTGTATCGCCAACGGACCCTCAATAGAGTCCCCTGCACACGTGTTTGGCGAAGAACCGGCCGCCCGGCACGGGCCCCCGAGGGCGCTGGTCCGGGACCTCTTCCTACGCCTTCTGGGGTTGCTGTTCCTGGGGGCGTTCCTCTCTCTCCTCACCCAGATCACGCTCCTCGTCGGCGAGCGGGGCCTCCTTCCCGCCGGCGCCTACCTCCGCTCCGTCGGGCGCTTCTGGCAGGCGCCCTCGATCTTCTGGTTCGACGCCAGCGACGGGAGCTTGCGGGCGGCGGCGGTCGCGGGCGCCGGACTCAGCTTGGGGCTGGTCTTCAACGTCGCACCGCGTCTCTGCCTGCTGGCGTGCTGGGTCCTCTACCTGTCGTTCGCGAACGTCGGTCAGGACTTCCTCTCCTTCCAGTGGGACAACCTGCTGCTCGAGACTGCCTTCTTCTCGCTGTTCGTGACTCCTGGGGGGTTCCGTCCACGCCACCCCCCGGCACCCCATTCTCTGGCCGTGTTCCTGATGCTCTGGCTCGTCTTCCGCCTGCACGTCGAGTCGGCGGCAGCCAAGCTGCTCCTGGGCGACCCCACCTGGCGCGACCTGACCGCCATGGTGACGTACTACGAGACGGCACCGCTGCCGACGTGGATCGGCTGGCACGTCCACCAGCTCCCGGGCTGGGCACACCGGCTGTGCGCCGCCTACACCTACCTCGTCGAGCTGGTGGTGCCCTTCCTCCTGCTCGGGCCACGCCTGCTCCGGGCGGTGGCCTTCGTGCTGATGGCCGCCATGCAGGTGAGCATCATCGCCACCGCCAACTACGGCTATTTCAACTACCTCTCCCTCGCGCTGGTCCTCTGGGTCCTGGACGACTCGCACCTGGCACCGGTGGCCCGCATGATCGGCCGCCCGCTTACGGCGCGCGAGCGTCGGCCCCCGGCGCCGGGCCGAGCGCTGGCCCTCGCCACGGCGATCGTCGTACTGGTGCCCCTCACGCTGGTCCCCTTCCTGCCGTTCGTCCGTGACCTGGGGGCGCTCAACCAGGACGTCGAGCCGGTGCGGCGAGCGCTCGCGCCGTGGCGCTCGATCAACGCGTATCACCTGTTTGCGCGCATGACCTTCGTGCGCCGGGAGGCCATCCTGGAGGGCTCGCGCGATGGTGTGCAGTGGGAGGCCTACGAGTTTCGCTACAAGCCCGGGGACCCGCTGCGCCGGCCGCCGTTCGTGGCGCCGCACCAGCCGCGGGTCGACTTCCAGCTCTGGTTTCTGCTCCTCGGCCGCGGCACGCCTTCGTACTTCACGACCTTGCTGGCACGCCTGCAACACGATCCCACCGTCGTGGCGCCGTTGTTCGCCCGTACCCCCTTCCCGGACACCCCTCCGGCGTTCGTTCGCGTCGCCGTCTACCGCTATCGCTTCACGGACGCCGCCACGCGAACCGCCACCGGGGCCTGGTGGCGGCGCGACCTCGAGCACACGTCGGTGCCCGTCGGGGCACGTGGGCCGTGACGCCGTCCGAGCGCGCCCGGGATCAGTCGCCGACGGGGCGCCAGCGCCCGTCACGCAGGACGAGGCGTCTGGGTGGGTGCGACGTTTGACCCGTGTTGTCGGGATAGCTGATCGCCGGCAGCCCGTTTTCCTGCACGATCTCGGGTGTCACCGCCCGCACGACACGGCGCGCGGCGTCCGCGAGCACGGCATCGACCGACGAGAAACGCGCCAGGTCGTCGAGCGTACGCACCGTCGGCGGGATGAGCATGATGCGACCGGCTTCGTACTCTGCCAGCGCCGCCCTGGGGGTGAGCCACTGACAGCTGACGGTCTCCGTCCCATCGACCGCGGGTTCCTGCCCGGAAGGCATCCGGCCCACCAGGAACCGGGTGTCGAACCGCCGGGGATTCGCGCGCGGCGTGATCCAGCGAGAGAAGTAGAACAGCTGATCGGTGGCGGCTACCACCCCGGCGCGGTCCAACAGCGTGCCGAACGGCTCGCCGGCGAGCACGCGCGTGCGGACCTCGGCCAGCGCCGGGGCCAGGGGCCCCTCGAGTGGTCGCCCCGCCTGCGTGCCGAGCAGGATACCGACCTCCTCGAAGAGCTCGCGGACGGCGGTGACCCAATACGTGAGCGCGTCCGGCGGACAGTCTCCTTCCACGGCCGCGGCCCACCGCTGCCCCGCCGGCAGGCTGCAAGCGGGGGCGCGCGCGTCGCTCGGATCGACGACACCGCCCGGGAAGGCGTGCGCACCCGGAAACGTGACGCTCCCATGCCGCTCGAGCATGAGCACCGAGAACGGCTCGGCGGCGACAGGCTCGTCACGGAGGAGAATAACGGTGCTGGACGGCAGGGGCTCGGCGGCGGGCATCGGGCGCGCGGAGCATAATGACCCCCGCTCCCGCGGACAACCACACTACGGACTCGCGATCGTCACGCGTTGCCCCTCGCGTGCGGGGGGCGCGCTCGTGATCACCGCCTCGCCGCCCTGCAAGCCGCTGGTCACGCGCACGCGATCGCCGACCTGACCCGCGGTTTCTACGACGACCGGGTGTGCGCCCCCCTCGCGCGCGACCCAGACGACGCTGGCGCCGCCGGCATCGCGACGTACGGCCGTCGCCGGCACCAGCACCGCGGATGCGGCGGGCGTGTCCGCGGCGGGCATGTCGGCGAGGAACGTGATGCGCGCACTCATGTCGGGCAGGAGGCGCGCATCGGGCTCGCGGACCCGCACCTCGACCCGTAGCGTCCCCTTTTGCCGGTCGACCTGCGGGTAGAGCTTCACCACCTCGGCGGCGTAGTGCGCGTCGGGATAGGCGTCCGGGGTGACCTGCGCCGGCTGTCCGAGGCGAACCCGTGTCAGGTCGGCCTCGTTCACGTCGACCTCGGCGCGCATGTCGGTCAGGTTGGCGAGCCGGACCAGGTCGCCGGAACCGGCGAACCCGCCCGGGACCGCGATCTCGCCCACCTCCTTCAGCTTGGCGAGCACGACGCCGTCCGTCGGGGCGCGCAACACGGTGTACTCCAGGCTCACCTGCGCCTGCGCCAGCTCCGCCTCCAGCTGCGCCACCGTCGCGCGCCCGACCCGCGCCTTGTTCTCCTGCACGTCGAGCTCCTGCTGCGACACGATCCCCTCCTGTCGCAGCGCGCGGCTCCGGCGCAGCTCCGCCTCGGCGAGTGCCAGGTTGGCCCGCGCCACGGCCCCTCCGGCGTCGGTGCGAGCCACGGCCGCCTGGTAGTCACGGTCGTCCAACTGCACGAGGGGATCCCCCTTGCGTACACTCTGCCCTTCCTCGACGAAGTAGCGCTCGATGCGACCGGGAACCCGCACCCCGATGGAGACGTAACGGTCACCGGTCACCACGTACCCCGATCCCGACAACACGGGCGCGGGGCCCGCCTGGCCCGCTGCCGCCAGGGTCGCCGTCGCCACGGTGACCGCGAGCGGCCGGCCGGTGACCGACCACACCCCCACCACGACGATCACCAGCACGATCGCCACGGCAACCGGCCACCACCGTCGCGCCTCCCGGCGCCGCCCGGGTGTTGCCGCGCCACGGTCGATGCGCAGCGAGGCCAGCTCCCGGCGCAGGGTCTCGTCCCGCTCGGCATGTGGAGGGGTCGCCATGGTCATGCCTTTCGCAGTGCGTCAATCGGGCGCATGCGCGCCGCCCGCCACGCCGGGGGAAAGCCACCCACGGCGCTCACGACCGTGGCGAGCACGAACGCGCCGACCAGATCGGCTGCTTGCAGGCGGAGGGTGATCACGTTGGTCGTGAACGTGGCGGCGCCGAACGCCACCCCCCCGAGCAGCAGCCGCAGTACGACCGAGAGGGCCATCGCACATGCCGCACCGATCGCGAACCCGACCACCCCGACCGCCACCGCCTCTAGCTCGAATGCCGTCAGAATCGCGCCCCGCGAGAAGCCGAGCGCGCGCAGCGTCCCGATTTCGGCGGTCCGCGCCTGCACGGCCGCATACATGTTGTTGGCCGCGCCGAACCCGGCCCCGATACCGGCGAGCACACCGATGCCGATCACCAGCACGTAGAGCGAATTGGCCGACTCCGACTGCTTGGCGTAGTAGTCGACCTCCGCCTGCGCCTCGATGGCGAAGCGCGGATCGTCATTGATGCGCCGGATCAGCGATTCCTGGGCGGCCGGCGACGCGACCCGGAGGCGCACGCCGGAGTACGGGAAGGGCCGCTTGGCGTCGTTGGCCAGCTCCCGCACGTCGACCCACACCTCGCTCTCGAACGACGAGCCTTCGGACTCGAACACCCCGACCACCCGCCAGCGTCCGCGGCCGAACTCGAGTTCCTCGCCGAGGGCCGCCCCGGCATACCGGCCGACGACCCCCCGGCCGACGATCGCCTCGCCCGCGCTGGGCGCAAACATCCGCCCCTCGACCACCCGCACCGTATCGTGCACCGCGAGCGCCACCGGCTCGACCCCGCGCACGAGCACGTTCTCCCGCCCGCCGTCGCGGGTGCGGAAGAAGGGCTGCACCACCAGCTCCGGCGACACCAGTGGTTGATCGGCGGCGTTACGTGCGATGCCGTCGAGGAACCGGATCGCCTGGTACGACTCGAGTGTCAGCTGGCTCGACCCGTCGTTGTCCGACCCCTTGCGCATCACGACCAGGTTGCGCGGATCGCCGGTCGACGTGAGGGTCCGCTTCAGGCTCGAGATGAGCCCCAGGAAGAGCGAGCACGCGATCACGACCAGCGCGATCACGCTGGCCGTCATGAGCGTCCGTCCGGGGCGCGCACGCACGTTGCGGAGACTGTAGGACAGCGGGAGCGTCACGTCAGAAGACCTCGTGCAGGGTGGCGGCCACGGGTTTCCGGGCCGCGCCGAACGCGGGCACGACCCCGGCGAGCATGCCGACGAAGAGCGACAGGAACACGCCCTGGACGATGACGGACGCGGTGACGATGAAGGAGCCGAGCGGTCCGAGTGCCGGGTTCCAGCCGGCGAACGCGCGCAGGGCGTCGGTGAAGGCGATGGTCAGCAGGACACCGCCCAGGCCCGCGACCGACGACAGCAGCACCGCCTCGGCCAGCAGCGTCCCGAAGATCACCCGCCGCCCGAAGCCGATCGCCTTCAGGACGGCCAGCTCGCCGGCCCGCTCGCGCACCCCCATGGACGCCGTGTTGGCGGCGATGAACACGATGCACAGCGCCACCAGCCCAGTCACGACCAGGATGATGGTGACGAACCCCTGCAGGGATCCGAAGAAATTCGAGAAGAAGCTCTTCTCGGTTTCGGCGGCCGTTTCGGCCTCGCTGTTGCGCGACAGCTCGTCCACCGTACGCATGATGGCGCCGACGTGGCGCGGGTCGGCTGCCCGCACCCAGATGACGCCGACGATGCCCAGCCCTGGCCATCCCTGCGCCTTCAACGCCTCGTCGAGGTACGTCCGGTTGATCCAGACCAGCGGCATGCGATCGTTCGGAATCTCGCCCACGATGCGGAGGTCGAGATCGGCCGGCCAGACGGTGCTGTGGAGCGTGATGCGATCGCCCACCTTCCAGCCGTACTTCTGCATCGTCCCGCGCCCCACGATGGCGCCATCGCGGTAGCGCTGGAAGTCGGCCAGCTGCTGCGGCGGGATGTCGTAGTCCGGGTAGACCGCCCCCACGTGCTCGGCCTCGACGGCGAAGTTGGGGAACGTGACCTGCCCGGCCTCCTCGAACGCGCCTCCGAACCACACCATGCCGCAGGCGGCGGCCACGCCGTCGATCTGGCGCACCTTGCGCGTGAAGGCGTACGGCATGGGGTACACGAGGCCGGCCTTGTTGTGCACCGAGATGCGCGTGTCGTGCGCGAACTTGTTCAGGACGGCGTCGAGCCCGGCCGGCATCGTGAGGAGGAGGCACACCAGCAGGACGGCCAGCATGATCGCCCCGCCCGTGAGCAGGGTGCGGAGCTTGTTGCGGCCCAGGTTGGCGAACACGAGCCCGGCGTACTTCATCGCGGCATGCTCGCGCCGCCCGCGGCCAGGCGAATCGCCTCTCCGGCGCGGGCGGCGGCGGCGCCCGTCAGCAGCACGCCCTTGTCGAGATGGAAGGCGTGGTCGACGAAGCGCAGGGCACGCGGATCGTGGGTGACCATGACGACGGTCTTGCCGAAGTGCTCCTTCAGCTCGCGCAGGAGCGCGAGGGTGGCTTCCGCATTGCGCGCGTCGAGGTCGCCGGTGGGTTCGTCGGCCACGATCAGGTCCGGGTCGGTGACGATGGCACGGGCGATCGCCACCCGCTGCTGCTCGCCGCCCGACAGCGTGCGCGGGAAGTGATCGCTGCGGTCCTCCAACCCCACCACGCGGAGCGCCGTGTCGGCGCGGCGCAACCGCTCGGCCTTGTCGAGGTCCGTCAGCAGGAGCGGCAGCGCGACGTTGTCCCGCGCCGACAGCACCGGGATCAGGTTGAAGAACTGGAAGATCAGGCCAACGTGCCGGGCCCGCCACGCGGCCAACTCGTCTTCGGACAGATCGTTCAGGCACTGCCCGGCGACGACCACCTCCCCCGCGCTCGGCCGGTCGATGCCCGACACCAGGTTCATGAGCGTCGACTTCCCGGAGCCCGACGGCCCCATGAACGCCACGAAGTGCCCCGCCGGAATGACCAGCGAGACGTGTTCGAGTGCATGCACGTCGTCCACGCCGCGGACGTAGCGGCGCGAGACGTGACGAATCTCGATCAGCGGCGTGCCCGCCGCCGCGGCCAGCGTCCCATCCATCGGGGCGGGATGCTAACGCAGGGCGCACACCGAAGCGACGGGGGCCTACAGCACGTCGAGGTCGGTCGTGACGCGAGGCTTCTGCTTGCGCCGCACGACCGTGACCTCCTGGCCGTTCACCTTGACGGTGCGCCGATCGCTCGGCGCATCGCGCTCAGACTTGGCGGGACGGCTCTCCCGCCATTTCCGCAATTCCTTCTCCAGATTCTCGAGCATCCACTCCTCCAGTCGACGGGCCAGTGTGGCCGGCCCGTACGACGCCCGGAGGGGGCTACTGACGCTGTACGAAGGTCTCCAGGTTCCGTGCCCGATTGGGGCTACGGAGCTTGCGAAGGGCCTTCGCTTCGATCTGCCGGATACGCTCCCGCGTCACCGCAAACCGCTGCCCCACCTCTTCGAGCGTGTAATCCGACTTCTCCCCGATCCCGAACCGCAGGCGCAGAATCTGCTCCTCGCGCGGCGTGAGCGTGGCGAGGACCTTGCGTGTCTGCTCCTCGAGCGACAGGGCCATCGCGGCGTCCGCCGGCGACAGCGTCTGCCGATCCTCGACGAAGTCGCCGAGCGAACTCTCCTCGTCGTCACCGATGGGCGTCTCGAGGGAAACCGGTTCCTTCACGATCTTGAGCACCTTGCGGACCTTGTCCGCCGGCATCTCCATCTGCTGGGCGATCTCTTCCGCCGTAGGCTCGCGCCCGTACTGCTGCACGAGGTAGCGCGAGGTGCGGATCACCTTGTTGATGGTCTCGATCATGTGCACCGGGATGCGGATGGTGCGGGCCTGGTCGGCGATGGCACGACTGACGGACTGCCGGATCCACCACGTCGCATACGTGGAGAACTTGTAGCCGCGCTGGTACTCGAACTTCTCGACCGCGCGCATGAGGCCGATGTTGCCCTCCTGGATGAGGTCCAGGAAGCCGAGGCCGCGGTTGGTGTAGCGCTTGGCGATCGAGACGACCAGGCGGAGGTTGGCTTCAATGAGGCGCTTCTTGCCGTCCTGCGCCTTCATCTCGCCCCGCCGGATGCGGATCAGCACGGTGCGCAGCTGGTCGGCGGGCATGTTGACTTCGCGCAGCGCCAGCTGCGCCTTGCGGCGGCCTTCGCGGATGGCGTCCGCGGCCTCGGCGACCTGTGCCGCGGGGGCCCGGAAGAGCCGGCTGGCCACGCGGTTCGCGTCCTTCTCGTCGGCACGAATGCGGGCCGCGTGCTTCAGTATCTCGGCCGCCGGATGCCCGAACCGTTGCTCGTAGCGGCGCTGCTCCACGGCCTCGACGTCGATCACGCGCTGCGCGTCCTTCAGGTGGTCGACCAGTAGCCCGATGTGCTTGGCGCCGATCTGCATCTCGAGCAGATGCTCGGAGACCGCGGCGGCGATCAGGGCGAGGCGCTTTTCGATACGCACCTTGCGGACCTTGGAGGTCTTGGCGCGCGCCGCCTCCGCGGTGAGCTTATCGCGCTCCGTCGCCAGACGACGCAGCTTGCCGACCTGCTTGAGAAACGCGTCGGCGCGCTTGTCTTCCTTGGTTTCCGCGCCTTCGGCCGCGGCTTCCGCGCTCTCCGGCTCGTCGTCGCCGAAGATGTGCCGCGCCTCGATCTCCCCCTTGCGCAGGCGATCGGCCAGGCCGAGGACGTATTCGAGCGCCTGGTGGAGGGAGAAGACGCCCTCGCGCACCTCGCGCTCCCCGGTCTCGATCTCCTTGGCGATCGTGACCTCTTCCTCACGGGAGAGGAGCGGCACTCCCCCCATCTCCTGGAGGTACATGCGGACCGGATCCGCCGTCTCGCCCGGCGCGCGCTCGGTTTCCTCCGGCTCCGGCTGCTCCTCGACCCATTCGCCCTCGGCCGGCTTCTCGGCCTCCTCGGCGATGGGGGCCTCCTCGACCGTCTCGACCTCGATGTCCATGTCGCCCAGCATCGAGACGACCTGGTCGAGCTCCTCGGGGGCGGTGCCTTCGGCCGGGATATCCCGTGCCTCGGCATGTGCGAGGGCCGGCCCGCGGCCCGGCCGCGTCCGCGGCTCGGGTGCGCTCGGCTTCTTCTCCTGAACCCGCTTTTCTACGCGTTTCACTCTACGGACCACCGGCAGTGGGCTGGTACCGGCCACGCGCTGGCGTCCTCAGCGCCGAGCCCAACGAGGTCCCGTCCAGCCGTGTGCGTGGGATTTCCCGCGTTCGTCAGTTGTTTCAAACCGTTGGAGCCAGGTGGGTCAGCACCAGAACGGGGTTCTTGGGGCGCAACTTATTCGCGCGGGTGATCGCAGTCAAGAGGATTCTTTCAGCGTCGGGGACCGGCAGCCGCCTGGCTCCGAACGTTACCCGCCCTGCAGATCAACCGAAACCTTGCCGTTCTGGACCTGCGCCGGCGGGTCGGCAGGATTCTGTGAGCCGGGAGTCTCGAACGCCCCAGAGAACGTTCCCGTCAGCCGAATCCCGCTGAAGGATTGGATCGTCATCTGGATCCCCTGCTCGGAGACCCACGCTTTGGCCACGGGGTTCACGGCGAGCTTCGTCTCAAGGTACGCACCGCCACAGGTGACCGTCAGCGGCAACGTTGCGGTCGCCAGATCCCCCACGACGCACGACAGCGTGAGCTCCTTGAAGAGCCTCCCGGGACGGACCGGTTTGGCGCCGGCGATGATGATCCCCCCCCCGGTGATCGCCCCGACGGTGAACTTCCCCGGCACCTTGAACCCCTTGCCGTTGATCCGCGCGGCGATCTTCTTCTTGCCCGCGAAGGCGTCACCGGCCAATCCACCGCCGAGCACCACCGCGAGTGCCGCCACCACGCTCCACCGGACCTTCCACCGAATACCCCTTTGCACAGTAGATGTTCCTCCTCCGCCAAGTGTCGCCCCGGCCCCTGCCGGCGCGCGCGACGCACCGTGCCAGAATCGGGACCGACACGCCAGCAAGTGTCCCGTCTCACCCGCGCTTGCGGTACACCTCCGAGTCGATCGCGTACTCCCCGAGCTTCAGCTGCAGATGCTGGCGGTACATCCCCATCTCCTCGGCCGCCTTGGAGATGTTGCCGTGATGGCGCTCCAGCGCCTCCACGATGAACTGGCGCTCGAAGCGCTCGATCACCTGCTGCTTCGCGGCCTTGAACGTCGACGGGTCCTCGGCCCCGTCGCCTGCGGGTGCCGCGGCCTCACCCCCCGCGGGGCGCACCAGCGGCGGCAGGTCGGCGAGCTGGATCTCGTGGCCCGACGCCAGCACCACCGCCTGCTCGATGGCATGCTCGAGCTCGCGGATGTTGCCCTTCCACTCGTACCCCAGGAGCGCGCGGTAGGCGTCCGGGGCCAGCCGGCGCGCGTCGCGTTTGAGCCGGGTGGCGGCGGCGGCGAGGAAATGGTCGAGCAGCAACGGGATGTCCTCGGCCCGCTCGCGCAGCGACGGCAGCGCGATCGGCACCACGTTCAACCGGTAGTAGAGGTCCTCGCGGAAGCCCCCGTCCTTCACCTTGGCTTCCAGGTCCTGGTTGGTGGCCGCCAGGACGCGTACGTCCACCTTGATGGTGCGATTGCCGCCCACGCGCTCGAACTCGCGCTCCTGCAGCACGCGCAGGATCTTCGCCTGCGTCTCGAGAGCCATGTCGCCGATCTCGTCGAGGAAGAGCGTACCGCCGTCGGCGATCTCGAACTTGCCCTCGCGCTGGGTGGTGGCCCCGGTGAAGGACCCCTTCTCGTGGCCGAACAGCTCGCTCTCCACCAGCTCGCGCGAGAAGGCGGCACAGTTCACTTTGATCATGGGCTTCTGCCGCCGCGGACTGTTGTAGTGGATGGCGTTGGCCACCAGCTCCTTGCCGGTGCCGCTCGGGCCGCGGATGAGCACGGTGAGGTCGGTGTCGGCCACCTTGCGGATCACGTCGAAGACGCGCTGCATGGCGGCGCTCTTGCCGAGGATGTTCTCGAAGCGGTAGACACCCGCCACTTTCTCCTGCAGCAGGCGGAGATCGCGCCGCAGCGCTACGCCCTCCATCACGCGGTCGACCACCAGCTCGAGCTCGTCGTTGTCGAAGGGTTTCGGCAGGTAGTCGGCCGCCCCCAGCTTCATCGCCTCGACGGCCACCTTCTCCGAGCCGTAGGCGGTGATCATCACCACCGCGGTCTCCGGTGCATGCTCCTTCACCCACCGCAGGAGGTCCATGCCGGAGAGCTTCTTGAGATTGAGATCCGTGACGATCAGGTGGTAGCCGGCGCGCCCGAGCTTTTCGATCGCCTCCTCGCCGGAGGACGCGGTCTCCACGTCGTACCCGCGGCCGGTGAGCAGGCGGGAGATGGCGATGCAGATGGCACGCTCGTCGTCGACGATCAGGATGCGACCGGTCATGCCCCCTCCTCTTCCACCGCCGGCAGCGTGATGGCAACCGTGAGCCCCTGTCCTGGGGGGCTGGTCACGCTGATCCGACCGTGATGGGCCTCGATGGTCCGGCGCACGATGGCCAGGCCGAGGCCCGTACCGGCCGGCTTGGTCGAGAAGAACGGCTCGAAGAGCCGGGCCAGCATCTCGGCCGAGACGCCGGGCCCGCCATCGGTCACGTCGAGACAGGCGCTCCCGTTGCGCTGCGCGACGGCGACCGCGAGACGCCGCTCGCCGGCGACGCCCGCGAGCACGTCGAGCGCGTTGTCGAACAGGTTGATGAGCACCTGGCGCAGTTTCTCGCGATCGCCCCGGGCCCGCACGGCCCCGGCCGCATCCACCGCCACCACCACGCCGCCGCTCGCCAGGCGTTCGCGGTAGTCGTCCACCGTCTGCCGCACCAGCCCCCCCAGGTCGATCGCCTCAAGGCAGAGATCGTCGCGCCGCGCGAAGCGCAGCAGCGCCGCCACTTGGCGCTCGACCCGTTCGAGCTCCGTCAGGATGACGTTCAGCTCGTCGCGAAACGGGGCGATCGGCTCGCGCGCGAGCTGCTGGGCGAGGCTGCGGGCGGCCGTGATCGGGTTGCGGATCTCGTGGGCCACGCGGGCGGCGGTCTCGCCGATCGCCGCCAGCTTCTCGGCATGTGCCAGTGAGCGCTCGACGGCGACGGCGCGCGCCAGGAGATCGGCGGCGTCGAGCAGCAAGGCCAGCTGCGCCACGAACGCCTCGAACGCCCGCATGTCGTCGTCGCGGAACGTCCCGCGCAGGAGCCCCGTGCCCATGAACAGATGTCCCCACCGCCGTCGCGGGCTCACGATGGGGGCCGCTCCGAGCCCGACGTTCGCCTCGATCAACGCCTCGCGCAGCGCGAGTGGCAGCTCGCGCAGCTCGGCAGACCCGAAGGGCCGCACGGGTAGCGCGTCGGCGGCCGCTCCGCGCGGCCAGACGCGGAGCAGCGACGCCACATCGAAGGTGCCCGTCACCACCGCCTCGCCGTCGCGAAGCAGGATCGCCGCCCCGGGAAGCTGCCGCACGCGAACCAGCTCGACGAGCGCCCGCCGGCAACACTCCACCAGCCCCAGCTCCGGCGAGAGCGTGTGCAGGAACGAGAGCAGCTCCGCGTGCTGGTGGAGGCTCCGCCGGAAGACGAGCCGGTGGACCCGTGCACGAAGCCACATCTGTCCGACAGTGACGACGAGCCCGGTCGCGAGCACGGTAGCGAGTTCCACGAGCGGATGCAGGCTGGCATCGGCGGACGCAAAGGCCAGGCTTTGCGCTTCCAGCAACCCGCCGATCGACACCAATAGCAGGAGCGTCACGAGGAATTCGGGCAGGACCACCCCCAGCATGCTGATGACGGCAGGCCCCGCGAAGGCGAGGCCCGTCCCCACCTCGAGAACGACGTGCACGAGGAGCCACTGGTCAGCGGCCATGAGCCCGAGCACCGCGAGGCCCACTAGCCCCATGCCGCGGCCGACGATCACCAGGTCCCAGCGCCGGATCTCCCCCGCGTGCTCCGGGCCCCACACTCCCGGACGCGCCACCCGCATCGCCTGCCACAGGAAGAGCGCGGCGAGCACGAACAGCGACCCGTGGATGAAGAGCTCGTCCATCCAGAGCGGCTCGCCCTCCGAGCGCGGCCAGAGGCGCGTCCAGGCGAACAGGCTGCCGCCGACGACGGCGAGGCCGTAGTTGACGCCAAGCCACCATCGGCCGGGCGGGTCTTCGGGCAGCGGCATGAGCCGGAGCAGGTGGCGCCAGACGGCGAGGCCGGCGAGCAGGGTCAACTCGACCGCCAGCTGAACGACCGACATCTGGCGCGCCAGCATCTCCGCGGGGAGGAGTGGCCACGGCATGTGCACGATGTAGTGGAGCGCCACCAGGCTGGTGGCGATCGGTACCACCCGCAGCGCCTGGCTGCGCGGCCGCGCGCGCCAACGGTACACCCACAGCTGGGCGCTGATGATCGTCCACACCAGCGCCGCCGCCAGGTAGAGCGCTACCGCCAGCACCTCGACGCGGATCATCGCCCCCCCTCGCTGTCGGCTCCCCGGGCAACCGGGAGCACGATCTCGAACGTCATCCCGCCCGCGGCCGCCCTGTGGGCTGCGATGCGCCCGCCGTGCGCCTCCACCGAACGCCGGACGATGGCGAGCCCGAGCCCGGTACCGCTCGCCTTGGTCGAGTAGAACGGCTCGAACAGATGCGGCACGGCGTCGGCCGGCGCCCCCGGGCCGCTGTCGCTGACGCGGATGGTCGCCTGCCCGTCCACACCGGCGACGGCGACCGCGAGCCGTCGGGTGCCATCGCCGCTCGCCAGCGCGTCGAGGGCGTTCTCGATCAGGTTGATCAGCACCTGGCGGAGCTTCTCGGCGTCGGCCTGCACGGTGACGCCCTCCGGCATCTCGCACGCGACCTGCACCCCCGCCGCCTCGAGCCGCGGCCGGAGCCCCTGCAGCGTCGCGCGCGCGAGCCGCCCCAGATCGACGGGCGCGAACCGGAACTCCTCGCGGCGGGCGAAACGCAGCAACTCCGCCACCTGCCGCTCGACGCGATCGAGCTCGCCCAGGATCACCTCGTGCTCGGCCTGGAACGGCGACGCGGGCTCGCGACAGAGCTGCTGCGCCAGGCTCCGCGCCGCCGCCACGGGGTTCCGGATCTCGTGCGCGACGCGCGCCGTCAGCTCGCCGATGGCCGCCAGCTTCTCGGCATGCGCCAGCGAACGCTCGACCGCCACCGCCCGCGTCACCAGCTCGGCCGCATCGAGCACCAGTGCGCACTGGGCCGCAAACGCCTCCCAGATCTGCACGTCCTCCCGGCTGTAGATGGCCGTCATCAGGCCGGCGGTAGCGAACATGTCGCCCCAGCGCCGGCGCGGGCTCACGATGGGAAGCACGCCCGTGACTTGCGCCGCACTCACTGCATCCACCACCGCGGGGGGAAGAAGCCGGAACTCGGGTCCCCCGAACGGACGACGCGGGAGCGCGTCGCTGGCGTCGCCGCGCGGCCACACGCGGCACAGCGCGGCGGCGTCGAAGTCGCCGCACACGACCGTCTCGCCATCGCGCAACAGCATGGCGGCGCCGCGCAGCTGGATGATCCGGACCGCCTCGGGCAGCACGCGCCGGCAGCACTCGAGCACGCCCAGCTCCGGCGAGAGCTGTCGCAGGATCGCCTGCAGCTCCTCGTGCTGGCGGCGGCTGCGCCGGAAGAAGAACCAGTCGACAGCGCGGCGCACCAGCGCCTGGCCCGGCACAAGGACGACGAACAGTGCCAGGAGGGTCGCGAGATCGCGCTCGATGCCGCCGTCCGGCGTGAGCCCGTGGGCGCCGATGTAGGTGGCGACCGTCACGGCACCCAGGGCTAGCGTCGTGATGAATACGCGTGCGCCTTCGGCCATGAACCGCACCGCGTACGGCACCGCCTGCACCAGACCGAGCAGCGCAACCACCAGGGCCGCCGCCACCGACATGCCGCCGTGCCGTTCCGCGGACCATACGAGGAGCACCATGCCGAGCATCGGGACCACGCTGCCGGCCCCCCACAGGGCGTCTGCGCCGCGGACCTCTCCGAGGCCGCCCAGCCCCCACCTGCCCTGCCGCACGACCCGGCGCATCTGCTGGACGCCGAGAGCAGACATGACCACCAAGTAGAGCAGGACGGCGCCGCGTGTCACGAGCCACCGTCCGGTCGGCGTCGCCACCGGCACGAGCGCAGGCACGGTCGCGAGCACCGCCACCGCCGCCGCCGTCCCGTAGACGACGACAAAGGCTGCCCGGCCGGGGACGGGGCCGTGCAGGACCGACAGCGGCACCACGTGCCACGTGAGGGCGGAAGCTCCGATCAGGCACACATCCCCGAGCGCCGCCACGACCAGCCGCGCATCCGACGGCTGCCCCCCGCCGGGGAAGAGCGTCTGCACTCCGGCCGCGACGAAATAGCCCGTGACCATGGTCAGCACCCCGGTCACGACCCAGAGGACCGGCGACCCCGTCCGCCGGCGGAGCGCGTTGCGCCAGCCCACCAGCGCCATGCTGCCCCAGGCCAGCGCGGGCACGAGGAGAATCCCCGTGGCGAGCACGCGCGGAGCGTCCGATGCCATCATCGCGGCCCGTCCACCCGGTCGTCCCCCCCGGCGAGCGGCAGCTCCATCGCGAAGCAGGCCCCGCCGCCCTCGGCGTCCGCCGCCGTGAGGTGCCCGCCGTGCGCCTCGACCGTGCGCCGCGCGATCGCGAGCCCGAGCCCGGTGCCGGTCGACTTGAGCGAGAAGAACGGCTCGAACACGCGCGGCAGCACGTCGGCAGCAAGACCGGGCCCGGTGTCGCGCACCTGCACCACGGCCGAGCCGTTCCGGCTGCCGACGTGGACCGCCAGCCGGCGCGCGCCGCTTGCTTCGGCGAGCGCGTCCAGGGCGTTGTCCAGCAGGTTGATCAGCACCTGGCGGAGCCGTTCGCGGTCGGCGCGCGCCACCACGCCGCTCTTTGCGTCGACCTCGAGCGCGACACCGGCGGCCTCGCAGCGCGGCCGATAGGTTTCGGACGTGGCGCGCGCCAGCTCGGCCACGTCGACGGGCTCGAGGCGCAGGTCTTCGCGGCCTGCGAAGCGCAGCAGCGCCGCCACCTGCCGCTCGACGCGCTCCAGCTCGGTCAGGATGAGGCCCGCCGAATCGGCGTTCTGCGGCGCGGCGGGCGCACGGCAGAGCTGCTGTGCCAGGCTGCGCGCCGCGGTCACCGGGTTGCGGATCTCGTGCGCCACCCGCGCCGCCAGCTCGCCGATCGCCGCCAGCTTCTCGGCGTGCGCGAGCGAGCGCTCCACCGCCACCGTACGCGTGAGCAGCTCGGCGCCGTCGAGCACGAGGGCGAGTTGGGCCGTGACCACCTCGAAGGCCTGCACGTCGTCCTCGCGGGCGATCGTGCCGAGCAGGCCCGTCGACAGGAAGAGGTGGCCCCGACGCCCGCGCGGGCTGATGATCGGGTAGACACCGAGCCCCACCCCCGATTCGGCGAGCGCGTCCTTCAGCTCCTGCGGCAGCTCACGCAGGTCGGCGGTCCCGAAGGCGCGGACCGGCAGCGCATCGACCGCCGCACCGCGCGGCCATGCGCGCTGGATGGGCGCGATCGCGAACTCGCCGTGCACCACCGCCTCGCCGTCACGCAGCAGGATGGCCGCGGCCGGCACGTGCATCACACCGGCGATCTCCTGCAGTACCCGCCGGCAGCACTCGTCGATGCCCAGCTCCGGCGACAGCGTGTGCAGGAACGCCTGCAGGGTCTCGAGCCGGTGCTGGCGTCGCCGGAACACCGTCCGGTCGACGGCCGCATTGAGCCAGGCGTGCCCCGGGCCGAGCACGACGCCCAGGCCGAGCAGCACCGCGAGATCCAGCACCGGCCCTCCGACCGCTCGGCCGGTGGTGGTGTGGACCCAGAGCAATCCGGCCGTCATGGCCAGCGTCGCGGTCATGACGAGCACGCGCCGGACCACCAGGCCGAGCATGCGCACGACGACCGGAACCAGCGCCGACAGCGAGACGGCCACGTCGGCGATCACCAGGGCGGTCGATCGCTCGGCCGTCCCCGGCATGAGCCCGAGGACCAGGAGCGCGACCAGGGCGACGGCGAGGCCGGCGCCGATGACGACCACGTCCGGCCGGCGCATCTCGGCGACACCGCCGAGCCCGAAGCCCCTCCCCCGCGCCTCGCGGGCCACCTGGCGCACGCAGAGCACGCTGACCGTCAGGACGTAGCCCCAGAGGGCGGTGGCGGCCACGACCCCGAGCCGCGTATCCGTCGGCCCGGACGCGACCCGGGCGGTCACCGCGGCGACGGCGACCGCCGCCCCGACACCGTAGTAGGCCACCAGCCAGGACACGCTCGGCCGCTGCTCGCGCGCCGGGAGGTAGCGCAGCGTATGGCGGAAGGCCACCACCCCCGCGAGCCCCGTGAGATCGCGTATGACCGCGAGCCCCGTCGCCATGGCCTGGTCGCCGGCGGCCAGCGCCCACGTGACCCCGGCGAGACAATGCACCGCCGCCATCCCGGTCGCGACCGGCAGCATGCGGAGAAGCCGGCTGCGGGGCCGCCGCAGGCGCAGGTACTCCCAGGACTGCGCCGTGACCGCGGCCCACACCAGCGCCGGCACGGCGTAGAGCGCCGCGCTCGCGAGGTCCGCCGCCCCCCACTCAGCCATGACGCGTCCCCAGAGGCAGCTCGATGCGAAACGTCATGCCCCCCGCATCCTCCGCGGTGATCCGCCCGGTCCGTTGTCCGATACGCGCAGGGTGACGTGATCGCGCTCCGTGTCGACCGCGAGCGCGAGCCGCCGTCCGTTCGGGCTCTCCCCGAGCGCGTCGATGGCGTTCTCGATCAGGTTGACCAAAACCTGGCGCAGCTTCTCGCCGTCAGCAGCGGCCGTGACGCTGGCCACGTCGACCGGCTCGAAGCGAAGCTCGTCACGGTGCGCCGTCATGGACATCTCCTCGGTCTGAGGCAAGGAGAGTGCCAGCTACCCACACTTCCCGGCTGCCTGCAATGTTCCCGCCGGGGCAGGGATCCTCCGGGTGGCGACGTGAACCGCCGCCCAAACGCCTACGCACCCCGGTGCACTGGAGAACATGCACCGGACCCCATCCGTCGGCAGTCCAGGTATGGATTTCCGGCGCTCGCGAGCCTTCCGCCGCCTGGCACGGTCCATGCGAGATGCGCGGCCAGGAGGTTCACGACGATGCTCACCACCGGCATGATGACGACCACAATCCTTCCGGCGGCCAGCACGACCACGTTGGCCATCGGCCCGCTCGCCGTCCTGGTGTTCGCCGGCCTGGCCTTCACGGCGGCCGTGCTGATCGCGGGCGTAGTCGCCGAGCTGCGCCGGGGACGACCCGCCATCACCCCCACCGTCCGGCTGACCGCGGCGCTCCCACACACGGCCTGAGAGGAGCCATTCCGATGCTCGTGCACCCGCTACTCGCGGCTGTCGCGCTCCTCGTCGCCGCCACCGCCGCGCCGGCCAAGTCCCCACCCTGCGCCGGCCGATACCTCATCGACGGTGCCGGCCCGCCGTTCGTCGGCGACGAGGCACGCTTGCCTGCGGTGACGCTCGACGCCGCGAAGGTCGCCCTCTCCGGCGGCGTCGGTTGCAGCTTCACCACAGCCCACCGCCAGCGCACGCGACAGGGCTGGAAGGTAACGGCACGCTGGGACCACTGCGGCAGCGTCCGCACGGTCCGGCTGCAGGCCCGGGTCGACGCCGGATGCACGCGCATGCGCGGCACGGTGCGCGCGCGCGGTCTCGCGCGCACACCCTACACGGCGATCGCCTCCGTCTGCGGCGACGGCCGCATCGACCCCGAGCAGCGCGAGGGCTGCGAGCCCCCCGACCGTAGCACCTGCAGGCCGCAGTGCCGGCGCGTCCTCGGACCGCGCTGCGGCGACGGCAGCCTCGACACCGGCGAGGACTGCGACGACGGCAACGCGACCGACGGCGACGGCTGCTCCGCCACCTGCACGTGCGCCGACGGTCGATTCGCGGGCACATGGGAAGCGATCCAGCAGCGCGTCCTCGCCCGCCACGACTGCGCCAACGCCGGCTGTCACGGCCAGGCAGGCGCCGGCGGGCTCGACCTGCGCACGCCGGTCGCGTACCGCAACCTGGTCGACGTGCCGGCCACCGCCGTGCCGTCTCTCCACCGCGTCCAGCCCGGCGACCGGAGCCGGAGCTTCCTCTGGCAGAAGCTCGCCAAGGCCACGCTCCCGGACGAATACGGCACCGTGCCCGGCGCGGGCATGCCGAACGGCGGGGCGCCGCTCTCGGACGCCGAGCTCGAGGCCGTCCGTCTGTGGATCCAGGCGGGCGCGCCCGAGACCGGCGCCGTCCAGGACACCGACCGGCTGCTCGCCACCTGTCTGCCCCCTCCCGCGCCGCTCAAGATCGTCCCCCTCGCTCCCCCTCCCGCGGGCCAGGGCGTACAGCTAAAGGCACCGCCCTGGCCTATCCCGCCCCGCAGCCGCGACGGGCGCAACGGCGAGGACGAGGTCTGCTACGCCACCTACTACGACTTCTCGGCCCAGATCCCGGACGAGGCGAAAGTGCCGTGCGACGCCTTCTGGGGCAGCGGGCGGACCTGCTTCCTCATCCACCGCACCGACCTGACGCAGGATCCAAACTCGCACCACAGCATCATTCACTACTACCGCGGCCGCTACGACGTGACCGATCCGCGCGCGCGCTTCGGCCCCTTCACCTGCCGCGGCGGCAGCCACGACGGGCAGGCCTGCAACCCGAAAGACCCCCTCTCCTGCGGCACCGGCGGCGGGTGTACGGGGCAGATCGTGTCGTCGGTGGCGTGCATCGGCTACGGCCCCGACGACGCCTTCGACAATCTCGGCAACGGCAACAACGTGCCCATCATCGGCGGCTCGCAGCAGCCACACTACGCGCAGGAATACCCGGCGGGCGTGTTCTGGACGCTCCCCGTCTCCGGCGTGATCGTGTGGAACTCGCACGCCTTCAACGTCAGCGACCGGCCGACCACCAACGAGCAGTACTACAACCTCTACTTCGCGGGCGCGCACGACCGGCAGGCCTTCCTGCGCGGCATCTTCGACACCAGCCACATCTTCGTGCACGACGTGCCGCCGTTCGAACGCCGTGAGTACTGCGCCACGCACACCCTGCCGCAGGGGGCCCGCCTGTTTGAGCTGACGTCGCACACCCACAAGCGTGGCGTCCTCTTCCGCATCTGGGGGCCGGGCATCACGCCGTGCACGCCCGGGCCCGGGTGCATGCCGGAGAGCGGGCCACCCCTGGCCGCGACCACGCACTACAGCGATCCCATCCAGTACCGCTACCCGCTGCCGCTCGCGCTCGACGGCGACGCGGTCGCCAGCCGCACGTTCAAGTACTGCGCCGTGTTCGACAACGGCTTCGAGGACCCGGCCACCGTGAAGCGCGCCTCCACCTCGCCGCCGGTGCCCAACCCGATCGCCCCCGGCGGCCCGTGCGCGGCGAGCGAGCGGGCGTGCGTCAACTACGCGCGCCGCGGGCACCCGTGCGGTGGGGACGCGGCGGTGTGCGACAGCAGCCCCGGCGCGGGCGACGGCATGTGCGACGCCTGTCCGCTCGGCGGCGGGGTCACCACCGAGGACGAGATGTTCATCCTGCTCGGCTCGGGCTACTGCGCGCCGGGGTCGGCGTGCGAGAGGAGCGACTTCTGATGGCTGCGGTCGTGGAGTCTCTGCCTGCCGGTGGCGGGCCAGCTCGGGTCCCCGGTACGGCGCGCGGCGATGAGGGGTCGGAAACAGGACGCGAGCTGGCCCACCACCGAGCAGCATCGGCGGCCACCATCGCACCCGCGTTGCCGGCGGGGCCGGCGGCGTCGGCGCTGGTGCAGAGCGTGCGGTTCGTGTGGCGGCCGGGGGAGTTCGTGGAGGAGTGTGCGCGGCGGTACGGGGACTGCTTCACGGTGCGGCTGCCGGGGATGCCGCCGCAGGTCTTCTTCAGCCATCCGGAGGCGATCCGGCAGATCTTCACGGGCGATGTCGAGGAATTGCGGGCGGGCGAAGCCAACGCGGGGCTGGGGGCGCTGCTCGGGTGGAACTCGCTTCTCCTACTCGACGGGGCGCGCCACCTGCGCGAGCGCCGGCTCATGCTGCCGCCGTTCCACGGCGAGCGCATGCAGGCCTACGGCCGGACGATGCGGGAGATCACGGACGCGGCGCTCGACGCGCTGCCGCTCGGCACCCCGGTCCCGCTACACGCCTGCTTTCAGCACATCACGCTGGAGGTGATCCTGCGCACGGTATTCGGCCTGGACGATCCTGGCCTGCTCGTCCGGCTGCGCCCGCTGGTCGCGCGCTTCCTCGCCCTCGCCGACAGTCCGCTGGCCGCCATGCACATGGTGCGCTTCCTGCGCGTCGACCTCGGCCCGTGGAGCCCGTGGGGACAGTTCGTGCGCGCGCTGCGCGCGCTCGACGAGGTGCTGTACGCCGAGATGCACCGCCGGCGGGCCGCCGGCCCCGCCAGGCGCGACGACATCTTCTCCATGCTGCTCGAAGCGCGCGACGAGCAGGGCGCGCCGATGAGCGATCTCGAGCTGCGCGACGAGATGTTCACCCTGCTCATGGCGGGACACGAGACCACCGCCACCTCGCTAGCGTGGGCCGTGTGGCGGGTGCTCTCCCACCCCGACGTGCACGCTCAGGTCCGCGGCGAGCTGCGGTGTGTGGTCGGGCACGGCCCGGTCGAGCCCGCACACATCGGCCGCCTCGAGTACCTGGATGCCGTGATCAAGGAGACCGCCCGCCTCGATCCGGTGGTGTGGAACGTGGGCCGGAAGCTCACGCGGCCGCTCCACATCGGCGGCCATCATCTGCCCGCCGGCGCGGTCGCCTCGCCGTGCGCGTACCTGGCCCACCGCCGTCCCGACCTCTGGCCCGAGCCCGAGCGCTTCGACCCGGGGCGCTTCGTCGGCGTGCGGCCGAACCCGTACGCGTTCCTTCCGTTCGGCGGCGGCACCCGGCGTTGCATCGGGGCCGCGTTCGCCACCTACGAGATGAAGACCGTCCTGGCACAGCTGTTCACGCGCGCGACCCTCCGGCTGGCCCCCGGCTACCAGGCCCGGCGGGTCCGGCGGACGGTCACGGTCGCCCCGGCCGGCGGCGTGCCGGTCGTGGTGGAGACGCGCGGGGCGTAGCGCGGGGGCTCACTCGTCGGGCCCGCACCCGCGGCAGTCGTGCGTGCATACCTCGCTCCGGGCACACGGGCCGCGCTCGAACGGCGGGTCGCAGATTTCTCCTTCATCGAGGACGCCGTTGCCACACGTCGAGCAGCCGTCGCAGGTGTAGCTGCACACCTGGCGGCTCGGGCAGTCGCCCGGCAGCCCCGGGGGGTCGCACACCTCGTCGCCCGCAACCAGCTCGTCGCCGCACTCTGCCACGCAGCCGCGGCAATCGAAGGCGCAGAACGTCCCTTCGGCGCAGGTGCCCCGTTCGTACGGTGGTTCGCAGCCTTCGCCCGCATCGAGCGTGCCGTTGCCGCACGCCGTGCAGGCGGTGCACTCCTCGTCGCACACCCGCCCGGCCGGGCAGCTCCCCTGCGCGCCGGGCGGATCACAGGCCTCGCGGGCGGACACCACGCGATCGCCACAGATGGGGAAGCACGCCGCGCAGTCGGTCCGGCACTGCTCGCCGGCCGGACACGAATCGGGACGTGCGCCGTCACACGCCTCGCCGGCGTCGACGACCCCGTTGCCGCACGCCGTGCACTCGGCGCACGCCTGGCAGATCTGGCCGCTCGCACAGCCGCCCTGCTGCCCGGGGGGATCGCACGCCTCGCCGGGACCCACCACGCGGTCGCCGCACACCGTGTCGCAGGCGCTACAGTCGAACCGGCAGCGCTGGCCGGTCGCACACGAGCCCGGCTGGAACGGATCGCACGCCTCGCCGCCGTCGACCGTCCCGTTGCCGCACGCGGTGCAGATACGGCACCCGGGGCCGCACGTCTCCCCTTCGGGGCAGGCGCCCCGTTGTCCGGGCGGATCGCACACCTCCTCGGGGCCGACCCGCCCATCGCCGCACACCGAGAGACACGCGGCGCAGTCGAAGTTGCACAGCTGGCCCAGCGGACAGGTGCCCGGCTGCTGGCGATCGCACGTCTCCCCCGCATCGAGCGTGCCGTTGCCACAGCGCGAGCACGCCCGGCAGCCGAAGACACACACCTCGCCGCCGGCACACACGCTCTGCTGGCCGGGCGGATCGCAGGTCTCGCCCGAGCCGATCAGGCCGTCCCCGCACACGGTTTCGCACGTGCGGCAGTCGAAGCAGCGCTGGCCCGCCGGACAGCTCGACGCCACACCGGGCTCGCAGGTCTCGCCCGCGTCGACCACGCCGTTGCCGCACGCCGAGCACGCCCGGCAGCCTTGACCGCAGACCTCCCCGTCGGCACACCCACCGCGCTGCCCAGGGGGATCGCACACTTCCCCCGGGCCGACCACGCGGTCGCCGCATGGCGTGAAGCACGCGCTGCAGTCGAGGAAGCAGAGCGCACCCGTCCCGCACGTGCCCGACTGGCCCGGCGGCTCGCACACCTCGCCCGCATCGACGGTGCCGTTGCCGCAGGTCGAGCAGCGCTGGCACCGGAAGTCGCACAGCTGGCCCACGGGACACCCCGTCAGCCGATCGCAGGTCTCGCCCGGGCCGACCACCCCGTCGCCGCACACGGCGCTGCATGCCCGGCAGTCGAACTGGCACTGCTCGCCCACGCGACACGTACCGCGCTGCCCCGGCGTGTCGCACGCCTCGCCGGGGTCGATCGTGCCGTTGCCGCAGGCGGTGCACTGGACACACCCGACGCAGATCTCGTTCGCCGGGCAGGTGCCCTGCTCGCCGTGCGGGTCGCAGCGCTCACCCGGGCCGACCCGCCGGTCGCCGCACACGGTCTCGCACGCGCCGCAATCGAAACGACAGGACGTGCCGTCGGGGCACGTCCCCTGCGCGAAGGGTGTATCGCATGCCTCGCCCGGGTCGAGCGCGCCGTTGTCGCAGGTGGAACACTGCTGGCAGAAGCGGCACACCTCACCCTCACCCGGGCAGCCGCCGTGGTCGGCGAGCGGATCGCACACTTCGCCCGTGGCCACGATGCCGTCGCCGCAGACCGGGAAGCACGCCCGACAGTCGGCCGAACACAACGCGCCTGTCCCGCACAGGCCGGCGACGAACGGCTGGTCGCACAGCTCGCCCGCATCCAGGGTCCCGTTGCCACACGTCGTGCACGACCGGCAATCGAAGGCGCAGCGTTGGTCGGCGGCGCACGCCTCCTGCGCTCCGAGCGGGTCGCAGGTCTCGCCCGGGCCGCGGATGCCGTCGCCGCAGATGGTGTCGCAGGTCGTGCAGTCGTAGCGACAGATCTGGCCTTCGGCGCAAGCACCTTGCGCCCCCGGGGTGTCACACGGCTCGCCGGGATCAGCGACGCCGTTGCCGCAGCGCGTGCAGCCGGCGCAGGCGAAATTGCACACCTGCTGCGCGGGGCAGCCGGTGGCCGTGCCGGGCGGATCGCACACCTCACCCGGGCCGACCGCTTGGTCGCCGCACACGGTGTCGCAGGCCGAGCAGTCGAAGCGGCACCGTTGCGCGGTGGGACAGCTTCCCGGTGCGCCCGGGTCGCACGTCTCGTCGCCGCGTACGACGCCGTCGCCACAGCGGGACGGCGCCGGGACGCACTGGCAGCCGGCGGCGCAGGCGACGAAGGCGCCCGCGGCCGAGTCGTAGCAGGTGAGGCTCCCGGGCGGATCGCACTGCTCGGGGGCAGTCACGATCTCGTCGCCGCACAGGTCGCGCGGCAGCGTCGAGGACGTCGGCGGCGGCGCGACGCGCGTGGTGGTGGTGACGAGCCCGCGAGTGGTCGTGGTGGTGCTGGCGACAGCCGCGGTTGTGGAAGTCGTCGCCTCGCGCGTCGTGGTCGTGCTGGCGCGGACGAGGGTCGTGGTGGGGGTCACCGTGCGCGGCTGGCACGTGCACGCAGGCGTGCACTCCTCGCCCACCCGGCACCCGGCGCCGGCATCGCACTGCTCGCCGACGCGCCCGCGGTCGAAGACGCCGTCACCGCACCCCGAACGCATGGCCGTGAAGCGCACGTCGACGCGCCCCTTGCGAGCGCGGAACGTCCCGCGCATGACGGCGCATGCGGGTGCCGCGATCTCGGCGCTGAGCGTCGCCTTCCCCACCAGCCCGGCACATGCGCGCCACTTGGCGGCCACCCGGGTCCCAGTCGCACGCGGCTTCACCTTGACGGTCACCGGCGCGCACCGGCTCCCGATGGCGACCCGGGGCGGCGCGAACTCGATCGCCTCGGGCTCCGCGTCGCCCCCGGGCAGCAGCCGGACAGCCTGCGCCACGAACCGACCCGGCGGACACGCCTCCGGACGCGGTTTCCTGGCCGCCACGACCCGGCCCGGCGAGAGCAGGCCGAGCGCCAGCGGAAGCGCCAGCAGGCGCGGAAGGCGGGTGATGGAACGGCGTCCACGGGGCATTCTGCTGCCCTACCACCCTCGGCGGGAAGATATCCACGGGCGCGGGACGCGAGATGGCTGGGCTCTCGCCCGCCAGGGCCCTCAGTGGGCGGCGTTGCCGACCGCGTCGACCATCGCCAGGACGGTCGCGGCCGGCGGGCGGCGGCGGAAATTGTCGGTCACCAGCCCCCAGCGCACGACGCCGTCCGGCCCGATCAGGACCGACGCCGGGTGGGCGATGTCGTTGTTCTCCGGACCGGCGCCCACGTGCCGGAGCCCGTACGCGTCGATGGCCTTCAGATCGGGATCCGCCAGGATCGGGTAGTCGATGCCGGCCTCACGTACCAGGGCGGCGTTGGTCTCGGGGCGGTCGATCACCACGCCGGCCACGGCACAACCGCGCTGCTGGAACTCCGCCATGCTCAGCTGCAGACCCTGCAGCTCCGACACGCAGAAGGGTCACCAATGGCCGCGGTAGAACACGAGCAGGAGCGGCCGGCCGCGGAAGTCCGCCAGCCGCACCGTGTGCCCGGCCTGATCGACGAGCGCGAAGTCCGGCGCCGGCGCACCGACCGTGGGCCCGGCCGTGGAGGGCATGGCCGACATACCGTACAGCAGCCAGGAGAACGCGGCCGCGAGCGCGACGTTGGCGGTCCCGAGTACGAGGCCGAGGCCGCGCCCACGCGTCCCGGCCGGCGCGCCGAGCGCACGCCGGGCGCCGACGGCGGACAGCGCCAGACCGACGCCCACCAGGGCGAGGTTGGGAAGCGCGTCGTTGCGCACGCCGGGGAGCCACGCCCCCAAGCGGAAGACAACGACGAAGTACGACAGGACCCCGAGCACGCCACAGAGGAGTCCGGTGACGGCGGCACGCCTGGGCACGGCCGGAACAACGGCAGGCATCGGAAGCCTCATAGCGCACGGGTCCCGCCCAGAGAAGCCCGGCTCGGGCGTCAGGCCCGCGGCACCCACTCCGCCACCCGGTACGCCATCGTGCGCCCGATGAAGCGGGCGATGTCGTCGCGGATCGCGCGCTCGCCCGCCGGCGAGTCGAACATCCCGTCAGCCAGCGCCGCGGGGGACGGGAAATGCAGCTCTGCGATGCCGTCCCAGTCGGCGCCCGTGGGTGACAGGCGCGCGTCGACCACGTTGGTGACGTACGTGACCAGCGCCGGGTGGTGCGCGAGCGCGAGCGGCACGTGGCGCTCGAGCCAGTGGGCGACGAATTCGTCGTGCGTCATCCCGGAGCGGCGCAGGACCGGGCAGACGAGCTTCACACCGGGCGAGCGCGTGCCCGGGGACACGGGCGGCTGCACGTCCTTGTGCACGTGCGCGGTGGTGGCGTAGGCGTCCGCGCCACCCAGGAAACGCGTCACGTCCTCATGGACGATGCGCTCGCCCGCGGGCGAGTCGTACAAGCGCTCGTGGTAGTCGGCGAGGGTGTCGAAGGAGAGCTCGCCCACGCTGTCGAGCGCGTCGGCGCCCGGCGGCGTGTGCTCGACGACGTTCACCACGTACCGGCGCAGGGTCGGATGGTGCCGGAGGGCGAGCGGCACGTGGCCGTCGAGGAGCAGCTCGGTGTAGCGGGCATGGGTGATGTCGGGGCGCCGGCGGCAGAGGAAGACGAGCTTCACCATGGCGGCCGATGCTCGCGCCGCTACTCGAGCGGCTGCTCGACCCGCTCCTGCGGCCCGGCCTGCAGCTGCGCATTGCCGTTCATGATGCGTGCGACCGTGTTCCAGCGTAGGGTGGCGTCGTTGTTCCCGGGGGGACAGAGCGCCTCGGCCTTCTCGTACCAGTGCATCGCAGCGCGGAAACAGTCGTAGGCCGCGAACTCGGCACCGGGGCCGCCGTAGTGGAGGCGCGCTTTGGCGCGCCGTTCGCAGATGATCCCGGTGTAGTACGCCCGCTCGTAGTCGCCGCGCAGGCGGGGGACCACCTCTTCGGCCAGACGCGCGGCGATCCCCAGGCGCTCCTCGAACTGGTCGGTGCGTGCCAGCAGCAGGATGACCAGCGCCGGCTGGTTGTCGGGATCGACGGCCAGGATGTCGAGACAGATGCTCTCGGCCTCGGTCGCTTCGTTCAGGAGGCGGTACCGCTCGGCCTTCTCGAGCGACCTAGGGATCGCCTCCCGGGAGAGGGTCTTCAGCTCGAACATGATCCTGCCCTCCTCGCGTCAGCCGGCGCCAGAGCCGGCGGATCGGGTCGTAGAAGTCGTCCACCACGCGCTCCTTCAGCGGAATGATGGCGTTGTCCGTGATGTGAATGGACTCGGGGCAGACCTCGGTGCAGCACTTGGTGATGTTGCAGAGCCCGATCCCGCCCTGGTCCTTCAGGTAGGCGGTGCGCGAGACGGTGTCGAGCGGGTGCATCTCGAGGGCCGCGATGCGCACCAGGAAGCGCGGCCCGGCGAAGCTGTCCTGTCGGCCGTGCTCGCGCAGCACGTGGCAGACATCCTGGCACAGGAAGCACTCGATGCACTTGCGGAACTCCTGCACCCGGTCGATGTCCATCTGCTGCATGCGCCAGGTGCCGTCGGGCGCGTCGGGCGGCCGCGGCCGGAAGGGCGGGATGCGGCGATTGACCTCGTAGTTCCAGGACACGTCGCACACCAGGTCCTTGATGAGCGGGAAGGCCTTCATCGGGGCGACCGTGATCGGCTCGCCGGCCGGGAACTGGTCCATGCGTGTCATGCACATGAGCCGCGGCTTGCCGTTCACCTCGGCGCTGCACGAGCCGCAGCGGCCGGCCTTGCAGTTCCAGCGGCAGGCGAGGTCGCTCGCCTGGTGCGCCTGGACGTGGTGGATGGCGTCGAGCACGACCATGCCCTCGTGCACCGGCACCGCGTAGTCGTGGAACGCCCCCGACGTGCGATCGCCCCGATAGACGTGCAGCACGGCCTCCATGCGTCAAACCTCCCCCTCGAGCACGCGTTGCAGCGCGTCGGGCATCCGGGGCAGCGGCTCGCGGGCGACGACCATGGTGTCGCCACGCCGCCGGACGACGACGTTGGCCCCGCCCTGCTCGCGATCCGTGTCAGGATACTCGACGCGCGTGTGCGCGCCGCGACTCTCGCGCCGCTCGAGCGCCGCGCGCGTGACCGCCTCGCTCACGGTGAGGAGGTTGCGCAGGTCGAGCGCCGTGTGCCAGCCGGGGTTGTACAGCCGGCTCGCGCCGACGCTGGTCCGCGCCGCGCGCGCGCGCAGGGTGTCCAGCTCGGC
Source organism: uncultured Binatia bacterium (SeqCode) (assembly GCA_964618895.1). Lineage (GTDB taxonomy): Bacteria > Desulfobacterota > Binatia > DP-6 > DP-6 > CAZUDO01. The sequence continues at coordinate 49,204 of CAZUDO010000056.1, read as the reverse complement.
CAAAGCGGTGGTCAGGTCGTCGGCGCTGCGGGCGATGCCGACGTAGGTGCCCATCATGTCCTGCAGCGCCTCTTGGACGGCGTACGGGTTCTCGCCGCCGGCACGCTCGAACGGCGCCAGCACCTCGGCGGCGATGGCGTCGACGTGCGCCGTCTCCACCCGCGGCTCCCCCGCCTGCGCCTTGGCATAGCGCGCGGCCGACAGACCGGCACGCCGCCCGAACACCAGGAGGTCGCTCAGCGAGTTGCCGCCCAGCCGATTCGACCCGTGGAGCCCGCCGGCCACCTCGCCGGCCGCGAACAGGCCGGGCACCGTGGCGGCCTGGGTCTCCGGATCGACCCGGACGCCGCCCATCATGTAATGCGTCGTGGGCCCGACCTCCATGGGGGCGCGCGTGATATCCACGTCGGCGAGCTCGTGGAACTGCTGGTACATGCCGGGGAGCTTGCGCTTGATCTCGTCGGGTGTGCGCCGCGAGGCGATGTCGAGGAACGCGCCCCCGTGTGGGCTGCCACGCCCCTCGCGCACCTCCTGGGCGATGGCGCGCGCCACCACGTCGCGGGTGAGGAGCTCCGGCGGGCGCCGCGCCTGCGACGGCCGCCCGGCAACCACGTCGGTCACCCAGCGATTGGCCTCGTCCTCGCTGTCGGCGAAGTCCTTGTGGAACATCTCGGGGATGTAGCGGAACATGAAGCGCTCGCCGCCGGCGTTCTTGAGGACACCGCCCTCGCCGCGCACGCCCTCGGTCACCAGGATGCCGCGCACGCTGAGCGGCCAGACCATGCCGGTGGGATGGAACTGCACGAACTCCATGTCGATCAGGTCCGCGCCGGCGTCGTAGGCGAGCGTGTGCCCGTCGCCGGTGTACTCCCAGGAGTTGCTGTTGATCTTGTACGCACGCCCGATCCCGCCCGTGGCCAGCACCACCGCCTTGACGCGAAACACGACGAAGCGGCCGGTCTCCCGCCGGTAGGCGAACGCGCCGCTGATGCGCTCGCCGTCCTTGAGCAGTTGGGCGACGGTACACTCCATGTGGACGTCGACGTTCCGCTGCTGCACCGTGCGGTCCTGGAGCGTGCGGATCATCTCCAGGCCGGTGCGGTCGCCGACGTGGGCCAGGCGGGGATACTGGTGGCCGCCGAAGTTGCGCTGCAGGATGCGGCCGTCCGGGGTGCGGTCGAAGAGGGCGCCCCAGGCTTCCAGCTCATGCACGCGCGCCGGCGCTTCTTCGGCCAGCAGCTGGGCCATGCGCCAATTGTTGAGCAGCTTGCCGCCGCGCATGGTGTCGCGAAAGTGGACTTTCCAGCTGTCGCGCTGGTCGGTGTTGGCGAGCGCCGCCGCCACGCCGCCCTCGGCCATGACCGTGTGCGCCTTGCCGAGCAGCGACTTGCACACCAGTCCCACCGAGCACCCCTGCGCGGACGCCTCGATCGCGGCGCGCAGCCCGGCGCCCCCGGCGCCGACGACGAGCACGTCGTAGGTGTGAGTCTCGAAACGGTCCATCAGAGCAGCCGCCGGTCGATCAGCACGCCCGTCGCCACCAGGCGTACGTACAGGTCGGCGCCGCAGACCGTGAAGAAGCTGCACCACGCGATCGCCATGTGGCGGTCGTTCAACCCGCTGACTCCCTTCCAGGCCTGATGGCGCACCCGGTTCCGCGGGCAGGCCGAGAAGCAATCGAGCCGCCCGCCGATCAGGTGGCGGAACGAGTGGCAGGAGAAGCTGTAGAGCGTGAGCGCCGTGGTGTTGGCGAAGATCACCAGCGTACCCACGCCGATGCCGAACCCGCCCTCGAAACGGGTGGCGCTGAGCACGTCGTGCCAGAGGAACGGCAAGTAACAGAACGTCAGGTAGAAGAGGTAGCGATGCAGATTCTGGAGGACGAGCGGGAAGGCGGTCTCGCCACGATAGTGCCGGCGCGTCGGCTCGGCGACGGCGCAGGCGGGCGGGTCGAGGAAGAAGGAGCGGTAGTAGGCCTTGCGATAGTAGTAGCAGGTGGCGCGGAAGAGCACCGGCGGAATCAGGATGAGGAACGAGGGTGGGAACGGGAACCACGGGATGATGAGGAGCGGCGAGTACAGCGGCGACAGGTAGCCGCCCACCTGGTAGTCGGTGCCCTGATACGCCGCCCAGTTGGCGTACGTGATGAGCGTCGCGAGCAGCAGGCCCTGCGACAGGGGGGGCACCCACCACCGATCGCGCCGCTCGGTGGCAGCGAAGCCAGTTCCTCGAAGCGCGTGCTGCACGGCGGACATCGCAACCTCCCGGTGGATGCTCGGAAATGCTCGGGGCGGCACCCTAGTGCAACAGAGGTCAACGAGGCAAGCCGAACTCGCTGGCGGCCCAGCTTGCCAGCAGGCCCCCCGCCGGCGAACGCGTGCCCCTACCCGCGCGGCAGCGCCAGCCGGAACGTCATCCCCCCGCCCTCCTCCGGCAGTGCGTCGATCCGTCCCCCGTGCGCCGCCAGCGTGCGACGCGCGATCGCCAGCCCGAGCCCCGTCCCGCTGCCCTTCAGCGAGAAGAACGGCTCGAACAGCCGCGGCAGCGCCTCGGGCGGGACGCCCGGCCCGCTGTCGCGTACGCACACCGTCGCGTGCCCGTCCTCACCGCCGACCGAGAGCGCGAGCCGCCGGTCGCCGTCCGTGCCGGCGAGCGCGTCGAGCGCGTTGTCGATCAGGTTCACCAGCACCTGGCGGAGCTTCTCGCGGTCGGCGCGCACGACCACGCCGGCCGGGGCGTCGACGCCGAGCGCGATCGCGTGCTCGGCGCACCGACCCCGATACGACTCGACGGTGGCACCGACCAGCTCGCCGAGGTCGACCGGCTCGAGCCGGAACTCCTCCTTGCGCGAGAAGCGAAGCAGCGCCGCCACCTGGCGCTCGACGCGCTCCAGCTCGGCCAGGATGAGCGCGTGCTCCTCGTGGAACGGGGTCGGCTCGCGGCAGAGCTGCTGCGCCAGGCTGCGCGCGGCGGTGACGGGGTTCCGGATCTCGTGCGCGATGCGGGCCGCGGTCTCGCCCACGGCGGCCAGTTTCTCGGCGTGCGCGAGCGAGCGCTCGACCGCCACGGCGCGGGCCAGCAGGTCGGCGGCGTCGAGCACCAGCGCCAGCTGATCGGCGAGCAGTCGACTCGCCCCGAGATCCTCGTCGGTGAAGACGGCACCCAGCAGGCTGGTGGTGATGAAGACGTGCCCCCAGCGCTGGCGCGGGCTCGCGATCAGGAACGCGCCCAGCGTGTCGGTGGCCTCGAACGCCTGGCGCACAGCTGGGGGGAGGGACAACATGCCGGCGACCATCCGTCCCGGCAACTCGTCCACCACCGACGGCCAGAGCGCCGCCAGCGGCGCCACGACGAACTGCCCCTGGGTCACCGCCCGGCCGTCCCGCAGCACGATCGCCCCGCCGCGGAGGCGGAGCACCCGCGCCAGCTCGCCGAGCACCCGGCGGCAGCATTCCTCGATGCCCAGCTCCGGCGAGAGCCCGTGCACGAAGGCCTGCACCTCGTTCCACCGCTGCTGGCGGCGCCGGAAGACGAGGCGATCGATCGCGATCCGGAGCGCCGCTTGCCCGGGAACGAGGACCAGCATCAGAACCAGGACGGCCGCCACGTCGAGAACGGGACGCAACGCTGGGTCGGTGTGGAGAGCCGCTGCACTGAGCGTCCACCACGCGACCGTAGTGACGGTGAGGAGTGCCACCGCCAGAAGGACGGCGCGCACCACCGTCCCGAGGACGATGACGATCGTCGGCACCAGGAACGCCAGTCCCATGCCGGCATGGATCGCCGGCCACACGACCACACCCCGCCCGAGGAGCACCAGCGCCATCCCCACCGCACCGAGCACGATCCCCGACCCGTACAGCAGCACATCCCGCCGGCGTGGGCCGCCCACGCCCCCGGCCCGCCACGCGCCTGGGCGCGCCACCTGGCGCAGGCGCCGCGCCATGAGAACTGCCACGGAGAGGCAGTAGATCGTCATCAGGATCTTGTAGGCGACGAGCTGCCGGTTGAAGGTAGAGAGCGGGAGCAGCACGGGGAAGAAGGCGGCGAGCACGCAGGTCGCGACGGCGGCACCGTAGTTCCGGATCTTCCAGCCTGCACTGACGGTGCCGCCCAGGGAGAACACCTCGATGAGGTGCCGAAACGCGGCCAGGCTGACGATGAGGGACATATCGCACAGCAGATAGGCCGCGATGAGGAGCAGCGGCGGGTGGCCGTGCATCTCCGGCGGCAGCAGCGCGAACACGGCAGAGAGCAGGTAGTGCACCGCCATCAGGGCGGCCGGGTGGAATACGAACCACGGCAGGGACGGAAAACGTTCACGCATGCCGCGCCGGCCGATGAAGGCCCACACCCAGAAGAGCAGCGCGGGCACGAATTCGATCGCCGCGGCGACCGCACGCGGGGTCGTGAGCGGAGTCATAAAGCGTCTCCCAGCGGCAGCTCGATGGTCACAGCGAGGCCCGCTTCCCGGCCCGGTTCCGCTGTGACCCGTCCGCCATGCGCCTCGACCGTCCGCTTGACGATCGCCAGCCCAAGGCCGGTGCCGTGCGCCTTCTGCGTGAAGAAGGGCTCGAAGAGCTGCGGCAGCGCGTCCGCCGGGGCGCCGAGGCCGTTGTCGGTCACGCGCAGCGTGGCCGTGCCGTTGGTGCTCCCCAGCGTCACCGCGAGCCGGCGCGGCGCGGGCACGCCGGCGAGCGCATCGAGCGCGTTCTCGAACAGGTTGATCAGCACCTGCCGGAGCCTCTCGCGGTCCGCGCGCGCCACCACGCTGCCGGCGAGCGCGAGCTGCATGTCCACGCCCGCGGACTCGAGGCGCGGCCGAAAGGTCTCGACCGTGGCGCGCACCAGGTCGTCGAGCGACACGGCGTCGAAGCGGAACTCGTCCTGGCGCGCGAAGCGCAGCAGCGCCGCCACCTGGCGCTCGACGCGCTCCAGCTCGGTCAGGATGAGGGCCGCGGGCTCGGCGTCGTCGGCCGACGCCGACGCGCGGGCGAGCTGCTGCGCCAGGCTGCGCGCGGCGGTGACGGGGTTCCGGATCTCGTGTGCGATGCGCGCCGCCAGCTCGCCGATGGCGGCCAGCTTCTCGGCGTGCGCCAGCGAGCGCTCGACCGCCACCGCGCGCGCCAGCAGCTCGGTGCCGTCGAGCACCAGCGCCAGCTGCCCGCTCAGGGGCTCGCCCGCCTCCACGTCGGCCAGGGTGAACGGCACGCCGAGGCGCCCGGGGGTGACGAACAGCGTGCCCCAGCGCTGGCGCGGGCTGATGATGGGCGTGGCCCACACCACGTCGCTCTCGACCAGGGCCTCTTTGAGCGCCACCGGCAGCTCGCGCAGGCCGCCGATGCCGAGCGACAGCGACGGCAGCGCGTCGAGCGCCGCGCCGCGCGGCCAGACGGCGGCCAGCCGCTCGGTCGGGAAGGGCCCGTGCACCACCCACTCGCCGTCGCGCAGCGCGATGGCGGCGCTCCCGAACTGGAACGTGCGCGCCAGCTCGGCGAGCGCCCGCCGGCAGCACTCCTCTGCCCCCAGCTCGGGGGTGAGCGTGCCGAACTTGCGCTGCAGCTCTTCCCACGTGCGCCGGCGCCGGCGCAGGACCAGCGCGTCGATCAGCTCGTGCACCCAGCGGCGGCCGGGCACCAGGACGACCACCAGCCCGAGCACCGCCGCGACATCGACCAGCCGCCGCAGCTCGGCATCGGCGACGCGCTCGCGTACGAGCGGCGCGCCCAGGTACACGGCGCCCGCCGCCGTCAGCATCGCGAGCGCGGTGAGGTACATGCGGCTCACGTCGGCCAGGTCGCGCACGGCGAAGGGCAGCGCGAGCGCCAGCCCGCCGGCGGCGTGCAAGCCGTACATCCACGCCGCCGCCGCTTGCGGCCCGCCGCCCATGAGGAGCGCGTAGCCCGTGGTCCCGTAGGCGAGCGGCGCCACGTGCGAGGCCACAGCGCACGAAAAGCCGAGCACGGCCAGCACCCCGTCGATGCGCCGCGCGTCCCCGAGCCGGCCCGGCCGGCGCGGGACACGGGCCATCAGCCGGCGGAAGTCTCGCACGGTGAGGATGGCCATGGTGACCAGGAAGACGGTGTAGACGGCGTACAGGAGCCGGCCCCAGATGGCGCCGGGGAGCACCTCCAAGTTGGTCAGCACCGCCAGCGTTCCGACCAGCACGGACGCCCCGTAGTTGCGTGTCAGCCAGCCGCGTGTGGGTGGGGCTGCGTGTAGCGGCCAGAGGTAGGCCAGATGCCGACCGGTGGCGATCATGGCGACCCCGTCGACGTCGAGCAGCGCACCGAGCAGGCTCTTCCGCTCGCCGCCGAGCTGCCCCGGGATGAGGGCGAACAGGGTGAACAACCCATAGTGCACGGCCGCACATGCGGTCACGGCGAGCAGCAGCCGGAAGAGCGTGCTGCCCGGCCGCCGGAGGCTGAGCACGCGCCAGTGACCGAGGGCCATGACGGCCCAGACCAGCCCCGGGATGAACTGCAGCGCTGCCGCGACGAGCTGGAACGTGCTGGGATCGCGCATCGAGCGACCTCGCCGGCTATCGCAAGCCCGATGCCAACTGCCCACACTTCGCCCGCGACCGCAAACCCTGCACCGCCGTTGGGCGCCGGCCTGCACCGCTCATTTCGCTATGCGGCCGCCGCCAATCCCGTATGGCACCCCGGAGGCATGTGTCCCTGCCAACTCCCCGGTTCGGCGGGAGCTTTTCGCGTCGCTACCGACCGCCATGCGCTGGCACGGGACGTGCGAAGACCAGCGTCAGGAGGTGCCACCATGATCCCCCCCGCCAGCGTGATCCCGCAGATGCTGTTCCCCCAGACCGTAGTGGTGGCCCTCGGGCCCGCCGGCCTGCTCGTCGGGCTCTGCCTCACCGCCCTGCTCGTCTTCCTGGTGCGCGGCACGATCGCCGAGCTGCGGGCCACGCGCCTGTCGGATGCCCCCGCCGCTCCGCAGCAGGTCGCGCCCCCGCTCGGACGGGCGGCGTGACGGCTACGGGCCCACAAAGCGAAAATCCGCGAACCCCGCTGCCGCCGACGCGCACGTATCGTCGCTGTCGGTCATGATGCCGAGCGCGAGCGCCGGCGGCGGCGCGCTGCCGAAGCGCTGCCGGTAGTCGGTGGCCACGTCGACCTCCTCCGGCGTCCAGTCCGGCAGCGGACCGGCGCCGAGCGACGTGACCTTGGACGAGGGCGTGTACGGGCTGTCCCAGCGCATGCCGGCTGGCTGTCCGGTGGACCACACGTAGGTGAGGGCGTTGCCGGGCACATCCGGCCCGTAGAGGAGCGTGCCGAGGCGGTGCTGGACGCGCTCGGCGAATGAGGCGTGGGCGGGGTCGAAGCGGAACATCACGTACACCCGCGCGGCGAAGTCGTCGCCCGCCTTCTGCCGCTCGTCGGTCGCCGGGAGCGCGCGCTCGATGCGCCACTGCCAGCGCAGGCGCGGCGTGCGCGCCAGGTCCACGTCGGCGAGCGCGTGCACGAGGGCCGAGGCCGCACAGACGCTCTCGGCACGCACCGCCCGCCGGCCGTCCACCTCGACGGCGGCGTACGTCGTGTGGCGCCGCACCTTCGGGAACACCAGCGGCGACCACCCGGAGCTTCCGGGCGGTGGCAGGGGCGCGTCGAGCGCGTGCGCCCGGAGGGCGCTGGCCAGGACGCCCATCGCGATCAGCAGAACCGCCCGGCACCCGGTCACCGGGGCCGGAACACGAGGAAGTACTGGTACGGCAGCACGTCCGCCGGCTCGGCCGCGAACACGTAGCCGGCCTGCTGCATCTCGTCGAGCACCTGCTCGCGGGCGAGCTTGTGGTCGAGCGACGGGCCGACCGGCAGCTCGCGCTTCTGCCAGTCGACGATGGCGATCCGCCCGTCCGGGCGCAGCGCCCGCCGTACCCGCCGGAAGTAGGCGATGCGGTGGTCGATGTGATGGTAGGTGTCGACCACCAGGAGCACGTCCACGCCGCCCGCGGGCAGGCGGGGGTTGTCGGCGGACGCCAGGACCGGGACGACGTTGTCCGTCCCCTCGCGTTCGGCACGCGCCCGCAGGTGCGCGACCAGGTTGGGCTCCGGTTCGACCGCCAGCACGGTGCCGGTGGGGCCGACGGCGGCGGCGAGGTAGCGGCTGAAGTACCCGGTGCCGGCCCCGAGATCCGCGACGCACGCGCCCGCACGCAGGCCGAGCGCGCCGACGACCTCGGCTGGCTTCTGCCACGCGTCGCGTGCGGGATCGTCGAACACGGCCTGCCAATGTGCGACATCCGCGAACGAGTGGCGCGCGGTGGCGTCGTCCGCGGTGGCGGCATGCGTTTCCCCCGCCGGCGCCGGCAGGCTCGCACGCGGGGGTGGCGTACACGCGGTCGCGCACACCAGCAGGCACGTGAAGATGACGGCGCACCGCATCGGCGCGCGGCACCATAAGCAACCGGCTCGGGCAGGGCAACGCGGCCCGTGCTACCCGGAGAGCGGCACCCGCACGCTCAGACAGAAGCCCCGCCCGGAGCGCACACTGATCGCCCCACCCAGCGCGCGCACGCGCTCGCGGACGCCGATGAGCCCTACGCCGCCACTCACCCCGGCGGCGCCGAGACCGACGCCGTCATCGCGGACCTCGAGACGGAGGTGGCCGTCGTGTGCCGCCAGCGCCACGCGGACGCTCCGCGCCTGGGCGTGGCGGGCCACGTTGGTGAGCGCCTCCTGCACGATGCGGTAGAGCGCGGTCTCGAGCGCCGGGGACAGCCGCGCCGGAACACCGTCGGCCGCGAGCGACGCCGCGACGCCGTGAAGCTCCCCGAACCGCTGCACGTAGCTCTCCAGCGACGGCAGTAGGCCGAACTGATCGAGCGCTGGCGGACGGAGCAGCTGCGACAGGTCGCGCATGGCGCCCAGCGACTGCGACAGCAGCTGCCGCGTCTGGCCCACGTGTCCGCGCACATCGGCGCTTCCGGCCGGACACTCGCGGTCGATGCACCACAGGTAGGCGAGCGCGGCCGTGAGCGACTGCCCGATCTCGTCGTGCAGCTCGCGCGACATGCGACGACGCTCCTCCTCCTGGGCTTCCATCAGACGGGCCGAGAGCGTGGCGAGCTCGCGGTGACGCCGCGCGATGCGCGCACGCATCGACGCGAGCAGCTCTGCCCCGACCAGCGCGTTCACGATACCGACCGCCAGCACGATGCCGGCCGCCGCGAGGGCATCGGTGGCGGCGCCTCCTCCCACCGCTAGGGTCGCCATGGCGGCGAAGCTGCTCACGGCCACCGCAGAGAGCGCCACCATCCGCACCACCGACCAGCCGAACAGGACGACGCTCCCGGCCAACAGGCACACGAGCGCGCCCGCCGGCACGCCGGGATCCGTACGCCACACGAGCACGCTGGCGCTCAGGTTGAGGGCGCAGACGCTCGCCAGGATGAACCCCAGACGGTCCGCGTGGCGCGTCCGGTGCGCCACCGCGAAGACGAGGAGACACGCGAACGCCGCGACGGCGTAGCGAAGCCCCTGCAGCGGAAGGGCCTCCGGGGCGATCCGGCCCATCTCCACCACAAAGAGGAGCGCGAACCCCACCAGCGCCGTGGCCGCCGCCCGCCGCAGCGCCGTCCGGGTGTTGATCCCGCCCTCGTCGGCATCGAGCTCGATCGCCGGCGACTCGCCGGGAGCCTCCTCATGGTGACCGTCGCTCAGGAACATCATGCGTGCGCCGGTGAGGGCTGTCTCACGGGCGCGTCCGGGGGCGCAATCCCCTCATCGCGGGACGGGCACCCGCCATAGTCCGGGAGGCGGATCACTCGCGACGTCTACGCCCCGCCCCGGTCCTTCCCCGCCCACTCCCGCGCGCGCAGCTCGACGCGGCGGATCTTGCCGCTCACCGTCTTCGGCAACGTCGCCACGAACTCGATCGCGCGCGGGTACTTGTAGGGCGCGGTGACGCGTTTCACGTGCTCCTGCAGCTCGCGCACGAGGCCGGCGCCCGGCACCTGGCCCGCGCGCAGCACAACGAACGCCTTCACGATCTCGCCCCGGTCGGCATCCGGGCTCGCCACCACCGCCGATTCCAGGACGGCGGGATGTTCGAGGAGCGCGCTCTCGACCTCGAACGGGCCGATGCGATAGCCGGCGGAGATGATCAGGTCGTCGGCGCGGCCGACGAACCAGAGGTAGCCGTCCTCGTCCCGGCGGGCGCGGTCGCCGGTCAGGTACCAGTCGCCGCGCCGGCAGGCGGCGGTCTCGGCCGGGCTCTTCCAGTACTCGCGGAAGAGCGTCGGCGGGGTGCCGCGGAGTGCCAGGTCCCCGATCTCGCCCGGCGCCAGCTCGGCACCGCCGTCGCCGATGACGCGCAGATCGTGGCCGGGGAAGGGCCTCCCCATCGACCCGGGGCGGATCGGCAGCCCGGGCAGGTTGGCGGCCAGGAGCGCGGTCTCGGTCTGGCCGTAGCCGTCGTGGATCATGAGCCCGAAGGCGTCGTTCCAGGCGTGGATGACCTCCGGGTTGAGCGGCTCGCCGGCGCCGGTGCAGTGCCGGAGACGCGGCAAGCGCCAGCGCGTCAGGTCCTGCTTCACCAGCAGGCGGTACTCGGTCGGCGGCGCGCAGAACACCGACACCTCGTAGCGCTGCAGCAGGTCGAGCTCGCGCTCGGGGTCGAAGCGTCCCTGGTACATGAACACCGGCACGCCGTTCATCCACGGGCCGAACAGGACGCCGTAGGCGGCCTTCGCCCAGCCGGTGTCCGATGTCGTCCAGTGCAGGTCGGTGCGCTGCAGGTCGAGCCAGTGCTCGCCCGTGTAGCGGTGGGCGAAGGTGTAGCCGTGGGTGTGCAGCACGGCCTTCGGCTCCTTGGTGGTGCCCGAGGTGTAGAAGCAGAGCGCCGGCTCGTCGCTGCGTGTACGGGCCGCCACGCCGGTCGAGGAGGCGCGCGCCAGCACCGTGTCCCAGGCGTGCCAGCCGGCGGGCGCGCCGCCGACGGCGATACGCACCACGTCGCCGGGGACGCCGGCGAGGGCGCGATCGACCTCGGCCGTCTGGTCGACGGTCGTGATGACGGCGCGCGCGCCGCTGTGCGCGGCCCGGTAGGCGATGTCCTTGGCGCGCAGCGACGCGGTGCAGGGAATCACGAGCGCGCCGCGCTTGAGCGCGCCGATGATCGCCGCCTGCCAGGCCGGCACCCGCGGCAGCATGACCAGGACAGGCGCCCCGCGCTCGACGCCGAGCCCCGCGAGGGCGTTCATGACCCGCGTCGACACCTGGCGGATGTCCCAGAACGTGTGCCGCTCGCTCTGCCCGCCCTCGTCTTCCCAGTAGAGCGCGACCCGGCTCCGATCGGTGGCCCAGGCGTCGATCAGTGCGCCAAAGTTGAACTCCTCCGGCATCGCCCAGGAAAAGCCCTGCACGCGCTCGTCGTACGTCCGGCTGACGGTAATCATCGCCCTCCCCTCGTCCGGCCCCGCCGCGCCGAGGCGGCGATGTACTTGCGCGATACCGGCGACAGGTCGTCCGGCCGGATGAGCGCTTCGATGACGACGAACGTCCGCATGCGCGCGGCGTCTTCCAGCGCCCGACGCAGCTCGTCGACCCGGCTCACCCGCAGCCCCTGCCCGCCCCAGTCTTCCGCCAGCCGCGCGTACGGCCAGGGCGGGATGTCGAGCAGCTCGGGACGGGCCACCACCGGGCGGAATATCTGCCAGCCGCCGTTGTTCATCACCAGCACGATCGGGGTGCAGCCGTAACGCGGCGCCTGCGCGATCTCCGGACCGGTCATCTGGAACGCCCCGTCGCCGCACAGGACCAGCGGCCGTGCGCCGGTGCCAATCTGCGCCCCGAGCGCGCCCGGCACGCCGAACCCCATCGAGGCATAGTAGCCCTGCGCCAGGTATCCCCCGCCGCGCTCGACGCGCACGTCCAGCCCGGCGAACAGCATGTCGCCCGACTCCGCCACCACCAGATACCCGCGCCGGCCGCGGAGGAAGCGGTTCACCTCGTGCAGCACGTCGGTGACCTGGAGACGGCGTGTCAGCACGCGCGGCGGCGGCGGCAGGTTGTCGCAATAGGTGACCCGCTCGCGGTGGCGGCGCAGGCGGGCACCGAGCAGGCCGCGCACGAAGTCGCGGATGTGCACGTCGGTGTAGGTGTGCTGGCTCACGTTCACCCGCCCGCCGACGGCCCACACCTCGCGGTCGCGGGCCGCCTGGGCCGGCCGGCTGCCGAGGTCCATGTCCGTGAGCAGCGTGCCCAGGTTGAGGACGAAGTCGGCGCGATCGACGCGCCGGGCGATGGGCGCCGGACTGAGGGGGCCCATGTGGACGCCCATGTAGAGCGGGTGGTCCATGGGGAAGGCGCCCTTGGAGAGCACGGTGGTGGCGACCGGCGCCCCCATGCGCTCGGCCAGCGTCCGCACCTCGCGCTGGAGCTTGAAGCGGAAGGTCTCGATGCCGGCCAGGGTGAACGGCCGGCGGGCAGCGTTGAAGCGCGCCGCCGTGTCGCGCACCGCTTCCGTGACCTTGCGCTCGTCGGAGCGCCGGAAGTGGAGCGTGCCGTCCCAGTCGAGAATGTCGCGCGGCACCGGGATGCGGCGCTCGACCATATCGCGTCGGATCTCCAGGTACCCGGGCTGCTGCTCGCGCCACACCGTGCGCACCACCTCGTCGACCGCGGCGGCCGCGGTGTGCGCGTCGTCGAGCACGCGCGCCGCGCAGGTGAGCTCCTGGTAGATGCGGAGCTGCGACTCCACTTCTTTCGCCTGGTGGTGGATGAGCGTACCGAGCTTGCGCTCCTCGTCCCCCGGCCCGCCGCTGATGACCAGCACCGGCACGCGCTCGGAGAACGAACCGGCGACGGGATTCACCATGTTGTGCCCGCCGGCGCCGTAGGTGACGCACACGACGCCGATGCGGCCGGTGGCGCGCGCGTAGCCGTCGGCGGCGAAGCCGACGCCGGGCTCGTGGGAGAGGGTCACGATGCGGAGGCCGCGGCGCTGGCCGAAGCGGAGGAAGAGGCGGATGACGAGGTCGCCGGGGATGCCGAAGAGGTGCGTGACGCCGATCTTGCGGAGGTAGGCGACCAGGAAGTCGCCGAGGGGCATCGTCGCCTGCATGGGTCAGACGGCGGTGCTGCACGCGGTGGGCGGGGGACCGGGGTCTCCGCTTCGCTCCTCGGCGAGCCCGGCTGAGGACTCCGCCTGGGGGGGCGTGCTCGCCTCGTCAAGGCGCTCCGACCCCGGTCCCCCGCCCACCGCGTGCGCTGCCGCGTCTCGGGCTTCGACCTGGTTCACGGACCGTCGTGTACCGCGCCGGGGGCGCCAGCGCCACCGGCGAGAGGGGCGGCGGTCAGAGCACCTGTCGCAGCAGGGGCGCCCGGCGGATGTAGGGGGCGCTCGCGAACAGCACGACCACGGCGACGGGGGCCGTCAGGAGGAACTTCGTGAACGAGGGGACCGGCAGGTTGCGCAGCGCGAGCGCCAGCAGGACCAGCACGATCGGATGGACGATGTAGACGGTGTACGCGGGACCCTTGCGCGCCAGCGACGGGGGGACGAAGTATCCCGCGAGAAGGAAGAAGAACCCCATGAAGAAGGCCTGGTTGATCGCCATCAGGAACGCGAAGGCGAGCAGTGAGCCGGGGCCGCTCACGGGCTCGTTGTAGTACCACACTCCGGGCGGCCCGTAGCTCACGGCGATGTGATGCAGGATCACCAGGACCGTGAGGAAGACCCGGATGTCGTCCAGGTAGCCGCTACGCGAAGAACTGCTCGACATCGCCTGCCTCCACCGTCACCGTGCACTGCTCTCTGCCGCGGGCGATCCGCAGGATCACCTGTTCGCCGGCGCGGTGTGTCCACAGCAGGCGGTACAGCGACCGGCGGTCGGCCACGATGGTGTCGTCGACGGACAGGATCACGTCGCCGGTCTTCAAGCCGGCCTGTTCGCCGGGGCCGCCGTTGAGCAGGCCGGCGACGACCACGTGATCGTGCATGCCGTAGCAGAAGATGCCGAGCCAGGCGCGCATGGCCGTGGGGGCGGGGCGGCCGGCGAGCAGGCGGTCGCGGGCGTCGAGGAAATAGTCGGCGGGGACGGCGAGCGAGAAGCGGCCGATCTCGGAGAGGTTGAGCGCCACGACGCCGATGACGGTGCCGTGCGTGTCGAGCAGCGGGCCGCCACCCAGCCCGGGATTCATGGCCGAGGTGGCGATGGCGCGCTCGAGCACGTACTCCCAGTTGGCGTCGAACGGCCCGAGCGACGTGATGACCCCGTTCGACACCCGCGCGCTGCCCTCGCCCACGCTCGCCACCATGAAGGCTTCCTGTCCCAGGATGAGATCCGTGCTGCGGCGCAGCCGCAGGGTGGCGCAGTCGCGTTCCGGGATGCGCAGGAGCGCCAGGCCCGAGGCGAAATCCTGCGCCACCGGCTCGGCGCTGAAGGTGCGCTTGTCGATGAGCGTCACCTGCACCTGCTCGGCGCCGAGGACGACGTAGTTGACCGTGAGGACGAGCCCGGCCGGATCGACGATCGTGCCGGAGCCCATGCGCTCGGTGCCGAGGAGCTGCGCCGACGGATGCGTGTCCGGGATCTGCGCGTGGATGTGGACCGTCGCCGGAAGGACGCTTTCGATCAGGCTGACGGCCGCGTTCACGGCGCGGACGCTAGACGCTCGCCCGGCGGGACGCAAGCGCCGCGCTGTTGAAATCTCGGTGCGCGATCCCTACCATCTCCGCCTGCATGCACGTCGTCGCGCTCGCTCTGCAGCCGGGCCCGCTCGCCGTGCTGCGCGCGCTGGCCGACGAGCCGGGCGCCGTGTCGATCGAGGTGCCGGACGCCGAGCGACCGCTCACAATCCTCGGCTGCCGGCCGTCGGCGCGTCTCACGATCCGTGCCGACGGCGTCCCCGAGCGCGACGACGGCCGCACGCCGCCGCGCGAGCCGCTCGCCGCCATCGCCGAGTTCGTCGCCGAGGGCGCCGCCGGCACGCGCGCCCTGCCCTTCCCGCTCGGCGCCAACGTCGTCGGCGTGCTGGCCTACGAGCTCGGACAGGTGATCGAGGCGCGCCCCGCCGCGGCACCCCGCGGCAACGTCCCACTCGCCGTGTTGGCACGCTACGACACGCTCCTCGTCTACGACCACCGGCGCACGCAGTATCTGCTGGTGTCGGCGCGCGAGGATACGGCCCCGGTCCCGTGGCTCGACCACCTGATCGCACGCGCCCCCGACGTGCGCGAGGGGCCGTTGTGGGCGGCCTCCCCGCTGATCCCGCTACTGAGTCACGAGCACTACCTGCGGGCCGTCGCCCGTATCAGCGACTACCTGAGCGCCGGCGACGTGTACCAGGTGAACCTGACCCTGCCGTACGAAGCGCGCCTGCTGGGCTCGCCGTACGAGCTCTACGCCCGTCTCACCCGCCGCCATCCGATGCCCTACGGCGCGTATGTCGACCTCGGCTGTGTCCAGCTGATCGCCAACTCGCCCGAGCTCTTCCTCCGCCGGCGTGGCGACCGTCTGGTCACGCGGCCCATCAAGGGCACGCGCCCGCGCGGACGCACGCCGGCCGAGGACGCCGCCCTGGCCGCCGAGCTACGCGCCGATCCGAAGGAACAGGCCGAACACGTGATGATCGTCGACCTGGAGCGCAACGACCTGGGGCGCCTCTGCCGCCCGGGGTCGGTGGTGGTGGAGGAGTTCGCGCGCGTCGAGCGACACCCGACGGTGCACCATCTGGTGTCGACGGTGGCCGGTCGCGCCCGCGACGGCGTCGGCCTGGCCGATGTCCTGCGCGCTACGTTTCCGGGCGGCTCGATCACCGGCGCCCCCAAGCTGCGCGCGATGGAGATCATCGGCGAGCTCGAGCCGTGGGCGCGCGGGTACTACACCGGCGCGTTCGGTCTCTTCCATCCCGACGGCGACCTGGAGCTCGGCCTCGCCATCCGCACCGCCGTCGTGCGCGGGGACGTGCTCCGCTACCACGCCGGCGGCGGCATCGTCGCCGACTCGGTGCCCGAGCGCGAATACGCCGAAGCGTGGCTCAAGACCGCCGCCCTGCGCCTGGCCCTCGGCGAGGCCGACGAGCCCGGACTGGCCGCGTGTTCGTCTGGCTGAACGGGCGCGTCGTCCCGGCCCGCGCGGCGCGCGTGTCGGCGCTCGATCGCGGGCTCCTGCACGGCGACGGCGTCTACGACACGTGGCGCACGTACGGCGGGCGGCCGTTCGCGGTGGCGGCACATCTCCGCCGGCTGGCGGCAGCGGCGCGGGTGCTCGGCCTGCCGGCGCCGGGCAGCGCCGCGGTGTGGGAGGCACGTACCCGCCTGCTCCTCCGCCGGAGTCGTCTCGCCGACGCCGCCGTCCGCTTGACGCTCACGCGCGGCGCCGCGGGCGACGCACCCGTGCCGACGATCGCCGCGCGCCCGACGGTCCTGCTGACGGTCCGTCCCCTGCCGTCGGATCTCGCGCAGCGCCAGCAGGACGGCGTCGCCGTCACCCTCCTCCCCTTCCCGCGCGACGCCGGGCCGCCGTGGGGCGGGCTCAAGCTCGTCGGCCACGCGAGCGCCATCGTCGGCCGCCGGCTGGCAGCGCGCCGCCGCGCCGACGAGGGGCTGTACGTGACCATGGCCGGCGAGGTGACGGAGGGCACCACGGCCAACGTGTTCGTGGTGGAGCGCGACGCGCTGGTGACGCCGCCGCTCGCTGCCGGCGTCCTGCCGGGGGTGACGCGCGCGCTCGTGCTGCAGCTGGCGCGGGGCGCGGGGCTCGGCGTGCGCGAGGAGGCGGTCTTGGTGCGGCGTCTCCAGCGCGCGCGCGAGGTGTTTCTCACCGCGTCGACGATCGAGGTGTGCCCGGTGGTGCGGGTCGACGGGCGGGTGGTCGGGTCGGGCACACCCGGGGCGGTGACGCGGCGGCTGCAGGCGGCGTATGCGCGCCTCGTCGCCGGGCGCGGCTGACCCGCGGCCGTCCGCCGAGTCGCCCGACGCGCCCTCGCCGGGGGTGGGTTCCCAAGCTGGGAGGGCAGGTCGTTGGGCCTTTCCGGTGGTCCCGCGCCGATGCTACACCGGTGGCGTGCGGGCGTAGCTCGCGACACGGGGACCCACGATGAGCGTTGAACTCGACCACGCGATCGTTCCGTCGCGTGACAGGAAAGCTGCGGCGGAGTTGCTCGCCGCCCTCCTCGGCGTCCCCTGGGCAGAGTCGGGAGTGGGTCCGTTCTGCCCGGTCTATGTGAACGAACACTTGACCCTCGACTTCGACCAAGCCGATGGCCCCTTTCCCGTACAACACTATTGCTTTCGAGTGAGTGAGGCAGAGTTCGACGGCATCGTGACAAGAATCAGGGCCCGCGGCATCGAGTACAGAAGCACCCCGCACGGTCCAGGAGACATGCAGGTCAACACGCAGCACGGTGGCCGCATCGTGTACTGGAACGAGCCTGACGGACACGTCTGGGAAGCCTTGACGGTGAGCTACGCCCGGCAGCCCTAGAGCACCGATCAGTTTGAATCGTCAAGAATTACGCCGCCGCGGCCATCGTGCCCACCGGCAGCTGGTGCTGGATCGTTTCAAGGTTCTGCAGAGCTGCGGCGCGGCGAACGTCGAACGTATTGTTGCGCACGCCGCGGTAGCGGGCGCGCCGCCCCTGCCGCCGCACGAGGTGGGCCAGGCGATGTTCGACGGCGACGCGCTCGCGTAGGCGCGCCCGGCCGCGCGGCGTCGCCATCTCGCGCCGCAACCGCACCTGGAGCAGCTCGGTCGCGGCCATGGTCACCGTGCGGCCGGTCCCCGGCGCCGCCATCGTGCAGCGCGCGCGCTGGGCGCAGCGCCCGCAGGCCTCGGGATCGAACTCGACGACCTGGCCGGGGCGGAAGCGTTCCGTCTCGCCGGCCGGGCAGGTGATCGTCATGTCGCGCACGTTGATGTCGAAGGCGGTCTTCGTGAAGGCCCCGGGGCGCCGGGCATGCGGGACCCACGGTTTACAGCGGACGACCCCGCCGGCGCCGAGCACGGCGGCGACCACGGGGCTGTTGATGTACGCGCGGTCGATGTGCAGCTCGGCAATCACCAGGTTCTGCCGCGCGAGGTCGGCCTGCAACGCCGGCACGGCCTCTGCTTCGGGGCGATTCGCGGGCGTGATCGCTCCCGCGAGGATTAGGTCGCGGTCGAGGTCGGTCGCGAGATGGCGCTTGTAGCCGTTGAACCGCTTCGTCTTGCTCTTCCGGCCGTGGCGCATCTCGGCGTCCTCGATCGACACGCGCCGGTCTTCGGCCACCCCCTCCCGGATGCGGACGCCACCCGTGGGATCGGGTTCGAGATCCTGCCCGAGCACCTGCGCCAGGGTCGCGACGTGCTCCTGCAAGGGCGGCTGGCGCTGCGCGGCCGCCAGCTGCCGCGCGATCCACCGCTGCAACGACGCCACTTGCTCGACCAGCCGATTGAGCGCCGCCGTCTTCTGCCGCGGATCACTCCACTCGACGTCGAGCGCCTTCTTGACGCTCGTGTCCAGGAGCACGGGGATCCCCGCCGCGCGGCAGACCTGGTCCGGGGGCCGCCCGAGCAGGACCGCCACGCACTCGACGACCTTGCGCGCCGCATGCGCGATCAGGTTGACCGTGTCCTCCACGCGGCCCGCGCCCTCGAGCGGCGCCGAGTCGATCGCGACCCGCAGCGTCTGCGGCAGCTTGGTCGGATCGCACGCCCCGGTCTCGCGGGCCAGCGCCACGGTCCGCGCCAGCAGGCGCTCGTCCATCCCCGTGCGCATCAGCCGCTCCCGAAACCCCTGCAGCGCCCCCTGCGAGAAGGCGGGGGCCGTGGCCCCGAGCCGGCCGAGCACCAGCTGCCAGCGCAAGTCCACCACGGTCAGCTCCACCGCTTCGGCATCCGAGGCACCCACGTAGCCCTGCAGCAGCACGGCCATCGCCAGCAGGGCGGGCGGGAGCGGCTCCCGGCCCGCGCCGCTGGCGCGGTACATCGCCGCCAGCTCCGTCTGAAACGCCTCGTCGAACAGCGCATGCCGCTGCGCGCGCAAAAACGCGAAGAGCTTCCGCGTCCGTCCCAGCCGCTGCATCAAGCCCTGCTCCCGCGTCGACAACTCCCGTCTCGGATTCCACCGCTCCATCGCCCCCTCCACCACCCACCCCGGGTACCGCCGCGTCGCCGCGAACTCCGCGGTGCCAGCGTTGTCCCGCGCCGGGAAACAAGTGCCCGGAATCAGAGGGGAGTCAAACTGATCGGTGCTCTAGCATGGGGTGGATGGCGACGCGTGCCACGTGGGTTGTTCAGACGAACGTCGAGCCTGAATCGACGTCCCCGGACGCACTCCGGCGCGCATGCGCCGCCGACCAGCGACCCTTCTGCGAGGTGTCGGTCGTCCCGGGGGCTGCGACGTTTCCCGAGGTGCCACACATCGACGGCCCCGTGGTCATTCACGGTCGCACGACCCTGATCCTGCGGGCGGTCGAGCACCCGAGGTGGCGGCACGGGGTCTTCTTCGTCGGTCGGATCGTGCGAGCCGTCTCCGCGTACCAGGAACGAGGAACGTGGACGATGCCAACTTCACAGCTTGCGCAGGATGTCGTCGCGGACCTCTTCCCACGGCTCGACCTCATCCGGATTCGCCTCATGCTCGTCAATCCGGTCGTCCAGCAAGCGACGCTGGGCCTCGGTCAGAGGGAGGTGCGAGGCTTCCTCCGCAATTTCGTCCCAGAGCTCTTGAACCAGACGAATCTTCTCGGTTGATGGCAAGTTCCGGAAAGTCTTGAGGATCGGTTCTGCGCTCATGCTGGAACGGTACGCCCGTCCGGTTTTCGAGTCCAGCCCAGACGCACGGCTAACGGCTAGGCGCTGAGTGCACCAGCCCTCGACCGCGGTCGTGTCATAGGACAATCCCGGCTGCCTTGTATCTAACGAAGTTTCGACGGTTCCGTGTAGCGCCGACCCGACAGAAACAGGAGCATATCCACGCTCGTGCCGGAGCCGTGTCGGTGCGCATACGCCAGCCATTCGGGCACGTGCCGCGTTCTCACCGCTGCCGTCGCGGCGCGTACACTGCCCGCGCGTGCGATCTTCGCGCAGACCGCCGCACCACTGCCCCCGCCCCTCACTCCCGCTCGCCCGTCTCGATGTCGAGCGGCGCGTGCATCTCCTCCGCCGCATGCGGCGTCGTCAGCACGCGATAGAAGCAGTACACCACAAGCGCCGTCACCGATCCGCACGAGGTCGCGAGCAGGAGCCCCCCCGCCGCCGTCATGGGCGCGTCCCCTCCGCCGCCGCCCACCGCCGGGCCGCCTGATGCACCAGCAGCGTGAAGAAGCACGCCAGCACACCGATGCAGAGCATGGTGAGGGTCGCGGCGCGGTTGGAGAGCACCTTGTCGACGTACGCCGCCAGGTTCTGCCGCAGGAACATGACGAAGATGGTCACTCGCACCAGCAGATCGGGATGCCGATCAGCACCAGCGACGTGAAGGCCGGGATCAGGAAGATGCCGCCGCCGTACTTGGCCGCCAGGCCCGGAAAGCGGAGGAAGTTGCCGGCTGCCCCAGCTCTCGCGCGCTGCCCCACCACCCCCCACGCGGCCGCGAGGCCAGGCGCCGGCGGGTGGAAGGTCAATCGGCGCGACAGTCCCGGCGGACGCACGCGTAGTCCGCGCACGACGGCGGCAGCGCCGCCACCGGCCCGGGCACGAGCACCCGCCCCGGCGCCGGTCGCTCCTGCCCGATCGCCTGCGTCGCCCGCACCCGATAGCGGGCGCACAGGAAGACGCGCTCGGCTGCCCCCAGGTCGAAGAGCATGTTCGTCACCTGGTCGGCCGGCACGACGACTTCCTCCGCCGCATCGATACCGGGAGCGCTGGCGAGCGCGTACAGCCAGCGGGCGGCGCGGTCGGAGAACGACGCCACGTAACGCAGCTCCGCGCTGTGGCGCACCTGCGGCAGGGTGACGCGTCCGTGCGCGGCCAGGACGATCGCCACCACGGCCACCACGGCGACGGCGGGCACCCGGGGCACGGCGGCGGCGAGCCCGACCACGGCGAGCGCTAGGCCGAGCATGGCGAGCCCGACGTAGCACGAGTAGAGATGTGCCGGCAGGACGACCACCGGGCCGAGGGCCAGACAGAACAGCACGAGTCCGAACGTCGCCACCCGCAGCGGCCGCGCCGTCCACCACCCACGGGCAACGGCGATCGCGGCGCCGAGCGTGAGCGCTGCCACCCCGGCGCCCAGAGCGAGCGCCAGGGCAGCCGGCCGCTCGGGCGCGTACAGCGGGGCCAGCCCGAACGCCAGATAGCGCCCGAGCAACTCGAGCACCGATCCCGGCGCGAGGCTCATGCGGTAGTTGAGCCATACGAACGCCTTGCCCACGTCGGGCGGCGGCGCCGCGGCGGCGAGGTAGCCGATGGCGTACGCCTTGCCGGCCAGGTACGCGACCAGGAGGACGTAGAACGGCGCCAGCGCCCGCACCAGCCGCCGTCGGTCCGCCCCCGGCTCCAGAAGGAGCGACGCGGCCGTGATCGCCGGCGGGAAGCTGACCGCGTGCTCGCTCGCCAGCAGCGCGATCACGAACAGCGCGAACGTCACCGGCACGCGCCAGCGTCCGCCGAGCGCCAGCCAGGCCCAGAGACCCAGGTAGTAGAAGAACGCCGTGCCGGTCACCGTGAACAGCGCGATCCAGTACGCCGCCAGGACGTGCCCCGGCGCCGCGGCGTACACCAGGGCGGTGCCCAGCCCGAGGCCGCGCGCCTGAAAGAGCCGCGAACCAATGGCGTAGGCCAGCCACGCGTTGACGACGTGGAAGCCCAGGTGCACCGCGTGGAACCCCGCCGGGTCGGTGCCGAAGAGCGCGTGCAGGGCCGTGAAGTAGCCGCTGGTCGACACCGGCCGGTAGAAAAAGAAGCCGTGCGTCGGCCGGAAGACCAACGGGATGTCCGCGAGCGACCGCACGCTCGCCCCCAGCTTGAGCACCCAGAAGTCGTCGAGGTGAAAAAAATGGCCGACCGCGTCGCCGTACGACCAGGCGTAGAACGCCGCCAGGGTGGCGAGGGCCCCCACGCCCCAGGCGAGCGCGTACCCCGGCGACCCGGGCGCGATGGGGCTGGTGCGCATCCGGCGACCGTAGTGCATCCCGGCCCGCTCCCGCCAGCGCGCGGAATCCCACCCGTGCTATGGACGCGCCATGCAGGACATCCATGTCAGCGTCTGGATCGCCCCCGGCGCGCAGCTCTACGGCGCCATCACCCTAGGCGAGGGGTCGTCGGTGTGGCCACATGCCGTCATGCGCGCCGAGTGCCACGCCATCCGCATCGGGCGGTTCACCAACATCCAGGACTTCGTCATGATCCACGTCGCCTACGAGGGCGGCACGACGGTGGGCGACTACTGCTCGATCACGCATCACGCCGTCCTGCACGGCTGTACGGTCGAGGACGAGTGCCTGATCGGCATCAATGCGACCCTCATGGACGGTGCCGTGATCGGCCGCGGCTCGATCGTCGCCGGCGGCGCCTTCGTCAAGGAAGGGACGATCGTCCCGCCCGCGTCGATCGTCGCCGGCGTCCCCGCCAAGGTGATCCGGCAGCGCGACGCGGCCCGCGAGAACCGCCTCAACGCGTGGCAGTACCACCGGAACGCCGCCCACTACCGCCAGGGGCAGCATCGCGCCTGGGACGGCGCCGAGTACGGGGCGTGGCTGGCCGAAACCCGCGACCTGGTGGCGGCCGACCGCGACCGGCGCTGACGGCGACCCATGTCGCGCGCCGCCGGAACGCTCGCCGCCCTGTCCTGTGCGCTCGCCACCCGGCTCGTCGCGGCCGCCGTCACCCAGGACTGCGCCCTGGCGCGCAGCGACTGCACGCTCGCCGAGACGGCCGCGCAGGCCCACGTCCGCGTGGGCGCCATCGACCAGGACCAGGACGGTGACGCCGAGCGCGCGCTCCGCGCCGCCCATTTCAACTCCGTCACCGCCGAGAACGCCATGAAGTGGGGCGAGCTGGCGCCACGCGTCGGAGAATACGACTTCACCCGCGCCGACGCGGTCGTCGAACGCGCCGCGCGGGCGGGCCTGCGACTGCGCGGACACACCCTCGTCTGGGGCCGGCTCCAGCTCCCCGCCGACCTGGAAGGCCTGGTCGGGGCCGCGGGGGATCCGGCGGCGCGCCTGCGCGAGATCGTCGCGGCGCACATCGCCACCGTCGTCGGCCGCTACCGCGGACGGGTTGCGGTGTGGGACGTCGTGAACGAGCCCCTGGCCGTCGCGGCGGGCACGCTCGACCCGAACCTCTTCCTCACCACCCTGGGCGAGTCCTACATCGCCGAGGCCTTCCGGCTGGCGCATGCGCTCGACCCCGACGCCGCGCTGTTCCTGAACGAGTTCCTGCTCGCCTACACCGGCGACAAGGCCGACGGCCTGCGCGCGCTCGTGCGCCGCCTGCGCGACGCCGGCGTCCCCGTCCACGGGGTCGGTATCCAGGCGCACTTCTTCCCCCTGATCCCGCTGCCCACGCGCGCCGAGTTCGAGGGGTTTCTGCGTTCGCTCGCGGACCTCGGCGTGACCATCGCGCTGACCGAGCTGGACGTCGCCATCTGGCACTTCCGCGACGACGCGGACCCCCTGGTCGGCCAGGCCATCTTCTATGCCGACGTGGTCGCCGCCTGCATGGCCGTGCCGGCGTGCGAGGGCCTCACCACCTGGGGACTCACCGACGCGGGCACGTGGCTCGACGGCTTCCCGCCCTGGACGGGCACCGCCCCCAACCTGCCGCTCCTGTTCGACGGCGCCGGCGCACCGAAGCCGGCGTACTTCGCCGTCCGGACGGCGCTGCGCGCCCGCGCCGTCCCGTTCGCCACCCGCGGTGCCGACCTCCTGGCCCGGTACCGCACCGCCGTCACCCGGCACGCCTTCGCGCACCTGAGCGCGCCGCGCCGGCGCGTGCAGCGCGGTCGGCGCGCGCTCGTGCGCGTGCGGCGGCTCCTCGCCAACACACGCTACGACAGCGCCTGCGTGCAGCTCGCGGGCGTCGAGACCGACCTGCGTCTCGCGACCGGCGCCGCCGCCGCGGATCTCCGCACCGCGCTCGCCGGCCTTCACACGGACCTCCGCTGCGACAGCGCAACGGGGACTACTTCTCGACCCGCTTCCGGATGACGTCGTTGTAGCTCTGGCCGGCCGGGATGGCGTCGAAGGCGCGCGCGGGCATGAAGCTCACGTACAGCGCGCGCCGGCCCGGGCCGTTCCCCGTCGGCGGCGGCGCGGCGTGGAGCACGTCGCCCACGTGCACGGTCAGGTCGCCGGGCGCCGTGTCGACCGCCACCACCGGCGCACGCCCGAGGTCGCTCCGGTGCCACGAGTGCCGCCACGAGCCGGGCACGAACAGGAGCCGCCCGGTGGCCTCGGTGGCGGCGTCGAGCTGGATGCCCATGTTGAGTGCCGGGCACGTCACCGGATGCCCGCCGAGGCCGCAGTCCCGGTGCCAGGGGAGATCCGAGAGACCCTCGACCACGCCCGGGTTCTTGATCACCACCGAGTGCCCGTCGGAGCGGTCGCACGCGGCGCGCAGCGGCTCGTCGACCAGGGTCGCACAACGCAGCAGACGCGAGTCGTCGCTCAGGGCCGCGATCTCGGGGCAGTCCAGGCCGAGATAGATGAGGCGACAGAGCACCGCCCGGCCGTCCCCGCGCCGCGCCCACCACGAGCGGCCGTCGCCGGGACGGGCCATCTCCTGCCGGCGGGCGACGAGCGCTCCCAGGCAGGCGATCTCGTCGGGCGAGAACACCCCCCGCACGTGCAGGAAGCCGGTCGCGCAGAGGAAGTGGCGCAGCTCGTCGATCGGGTCGTCGAGCCGAAAGGCGTGCCGGACATCCAGGGCCGCGCCGTTCCGGTCGCGCAGCGCAACCCCCGTGGGGTCGGCGATCGGCCGCTCCTGGAAGAGCGCCCGCAGCGCCGGCTCCCAGCGTTCGAGCGCCGCCGCGTCGCCGCGCACGAACCGTGCCCGGCCGCCGTAGAGGAGCCCCGCCCCCGTGCACAGCTCGCCGGCGAAATCCTGCCACGCCGCCTCGTCCAGCTCGACCACCGTCGGCGCGTCGTCCCCGGGTTCGACACGGAGCGTATCCCCACCCACCCGAAACCGCCACGCCCGCCCGTCCGTCAATCGAAACGCGAGCGCCGGCACCCCGCGCACGTCCCGCGCCGCCGCCCGCCCGAGCGCCGACCCCAACCGCGCCGGCAGCAACACCCGATGCGTATGCTCAAACTCGAGACGCACATCCAGGACGCCCACGCCGCCGGCGCTACGCCCCCTCCCCACAGCTGTCAACGCTCGTCCCCACGTTCGCCGCGCCGGCTCCGCCGGCCGCGGCACGCCCCCCCACCTTCTCCCCCGCGCCCCACACCCACCCCCGACCCGAGACAAGGTCTCGGGTCGCGCTCCCCCGGGCGGGGGAATCTCGCGTCCGGGGGAGGGATTCTGTTGACCGCCACGCCCCGGCAGCATGACAATCGCCGCCGTGCACCGGGTCGTGATTGTCGAAGACCATCCCATCTTCCGCGAAGGCATCGCCCAGTGCTTGAACGCCGAGCCGGACTTCCGGGTGGTCGGCGAGTGGGCCAGCGCCGCGCTCGACATCGCGGCCCTGGGCGCGCTCCGCCCCGACCTGGTCCTGATGGACATCGAGCTGCCCGGCGGCAACGGCATCGACCTGACGCGCGCGCTCCACGAGGCGTTCCCCGAGCTGCGCGTCGTCATGCTGACCGCCTTCGCCGACGCCGACCTGCTCTTCTCGGCCATGCAGGCGGGCGCCGTCGGCTATCTTCTGAAGGACACCGGGGTCGACGCGCTGGTGGCGACACTGCGGCGGATCACCGCCGGCGAGCACGTGCTGACGCCGGACCTGGCCTCCCGGTTCCTGCGCGAGTTCCGCGCCCGGCAACATCCGCGCCGGCCGGCCGGTCTCGCGCTGCTCTCGCCGCGCGAAGAAGAGGTCCTCCGGCTGCTCGCCACCGGCGAGACCAACCGCCAGATCGCGCGCCGGCTGTTCGTCAGCGAGGAGACCGTCAAGTCGCACGTCGGGGCGATCTTCCGCAAGCTCGAGGTCTCCGACCGCACGCGCGCCGCCGTACTGGCGGTGAAGGCCGGCCTGGTCGATCCATGAGCGCCGCGCCCCGCAACCCGGCCACAGAGCCGCTGGCGTGGCTGCGCTATCTGAACATCCCGATCGCCGTCGCCGGGTTGTGCTTCGTCGACGCCGACACCTGGCCCGCGTTCGCGGTCGTGCTGGTGGTGCTGATCCTGCAGTGGCCCTTCTGCATCCAGCTGGCCGACGAGGTGGAGATCTACTTCCCCGTGACGTGGACGGGCGCGGCGGCGGCGTACGTCCTCGGGCCGCCGATCCTGTTCGTGGTGTGGCTGGCCGCCACCGCCGGCTTCTTCCTGATCGGCGCGCTCGACCGGGCCGGCATCCTCCATGCCCGCGGGCTCGCGATCGAAGGCTTGAAGCGCTTCCGCGGCGAGCCGTTCGCGCCCGGCAGCGAGGTAGACGGACTCCTGCGGCAGTTCGGCCATCTGAGCGGGCACGTGGTGCGCCTGGTCGTGTTCGCCGCGGCGCGGGCGTTCCTGCCGCAGGTGTCGTTCGTCGTCGACGTGATTGTCGCCGAAGTGGCGGTGAAGGTCTGGATCCGGATCGCGCCCATCCCGGGACACACGGCGCGGTACGCGCGCGAGCGCTTCCGCGCCGCGCTCGGGCGCGAGCTGGTGATCGCCACGGATCTCCTGCACGGCGTCATGGTGTGTTTTCTGCTGCTGTCCTACCGCAGCGGGGGTCTGGCGGGCTTCACGGCCGCCAGCGCCTCGACACTCGTGCTGCACGCCATCCTGAAGGCGCTCTCCGACGCCCGCCTGGAGAGCGAGCGCCGCCGCCTCGACCTGCTCGCCATGCGCGACGAGCTCGACCGCCGCCAGCGACTCGCACTCATCGGCCGGACCGCGTCGACCGTCTTCCACCAGATCGCGCGCCATCACGGCGCCATCGGCATCTTCGCGCATCTCCTCGGGCGCGGCCCGGCGCCCGGCGCCACCGCCGAGCAATGGCCGCAGACGGTGCAGGAGCACGCACGCCGCATCCAGGCGAGCGTCGAGGAGGCGAAGCGCGTGATCGACGAGCTGCTCCGCTTCGGCCAGGACCGCGCCCTCAACCTCTACCCCCAGTCGCTCGCCGAGCTGATCGACGAGTGCGTGCGCGACTGTCAACCGCAGGCCGCACGCCGCGGTGTGCGCGTGGACGTGGCCCCCCTACCGGACACCACCGTCCTGCTCGACAAATACAAGGTGAAGCAGGCGCTCGGGAACGTCCTCGACAACGCCATCGACGCCACCCCCACCGGCGAGCGCATCGAGGTCGCGCCCGCAGTCGACGACGCCCGCGTGTGCATCGCCGTGCGCGACTACGGCGCCGGCGTCGCCACCACGATGCAGGCGCGCCTGTTCACCCCCTTCTGCACCACCAAGCCGCAGGGCATCGGCCTCGGCCTGGCGCTCGCGCGCGAGCTGCTCGAGGCGCATGGGGGCAGCCTCGAATGGCACGCCGTCCGCCCCGGAGCGCTGTTCGTCCTCACCTTGCCGCAGCGCCAGGCGTAGCGTCGCCTCGCGGCGGCGGAAACGCCCGTTGCACGGCTGCTAAGGCCGGGCGGGAAGCCCCGGCGGTTCTGTGGGCCACACGGCAGGCACGCCAGTTGCTTTTCGGCGGGCGGAGGTTTCCCGATGCGAACAGCGGACGAGCGACTCGAAGACAACCTGCGCGACTTCATGTCCTCCCTCGACCCGGAGCTCGGCACGCTCCGGCACATGGCAGGCGGCTTCGTCACCCTGTTCACCGAAACCGCGCTCGGCCTGTTCGTCCTGGAGCACGCGCTCCGAAGAAAGGGCGTCCTCGACGACGACGATCTCGCACAGGCGCTACGCGAGGCACAGGCCGCACTGCACCGCATCGGCAGCCACGGGCTGCCGCCGCCGGGCACGGCGTGAGCCATCGGCCGTCTCCCCGCCGTCGCGACCGTGCCCACGTCTGCCGCGCCGGCTCCGCCGGCCGCGGCACGCCCTCCGCCTTCTCCCCCGCGCCCCACCCTCGCCCCGACCCGAGACAGGGTCTCGGGTCGCTAGAGCGCGAGTCTGACCAGCGCGTAACCGCCGACGCCGACCGCCAGCCCGGCCAGGAACGGGGTGCGCTCGGGTCGCCCGCCGATCCACGTCGCAAAGGCGCCCAGGCCGAAGAGGACGCCGAGCGCACCGAGAGCCCCCGAGGTCCCCGGCGCCGCCGGCTCGGGCGTGATCAGGCGCGAGTCGAGCATCACGTACAGCACCGCACCCGTGAGGCCCGCCACCAGCGCCGCGTAGAGCCGTCGCACGCGCTCAGAAGAGGAAGTACGGGGCGACCACCATCCCGACCGTCACCCCGACCCCGAGCGCCGTCACGGCCATCTTGCCGGCCTTGTCGAAGGCCCGGCCGACGCCGCTCTCCGACTCGTCGGCGAGCAGGTCGTCGTCCTTCGGGCGTTCCTCGGGCTCGTCCAGATCCGAGGCCCGCAGCCCTGCCGTCCCGGAGCGTCGCAGGGCGTCCCGCTCCTCGGGACGGAGGAAGCTCGCGACCGAGTCCTCCTCCCACGAGTCTCCCAGGCGCGCTTGAGAGAACTCCGGCATGTCCTTGTCGTCGTCGTGGAACCAGGGACGACGCTCGTCCTGCATCGCGCACCCGACCCCCAAGCCTACGGCGACGGCCACCACCACCCACCGACCCATCACATGCACCATGGCAGGATTATACGGGTCGGCCGGGTCATAGGCGAGCCCCCGTCACAGCCCCAGCTCCCGGGCGATGATCATGAGCTGGATCTCGGTCGTGCCCTCGGTGATGGTCATCAGGCGGGCGTCGCGCCAGAAGCGTTCCACCGGGAATTCCGTAATGTAGCCGTATCCGCCGTGGATCTGGACGGCCTCCCAGGTCACCCGCTGGGCGACCTCGGAAGCGAACAGCTTGGCCATCGCCGCCTCGCGCATGCACACCCCCCGGTCGAACAGCCAGGCGGCCCGCCACATCGACGTGCGCGCCGTTTCGACCTCCATCGCCATGCGCGCCAGCTTGAACTTGATGGCCTGGAACTTGGCGATCGGCTGTCCGAACTGCTCGCGCTCCTTGGCGTACCCGAGCGCCGCCTCGAGCGCCGCCTGCGACACCCCCACCGAGCGCGCGGCGTGCGTGATGCGCCCGCCCTCGAGCGTGCCGGTCACCTGCGTGAAGCCGCCCTCGCTGCCGCCGAGCAGCGCCGCAGCCGGCACGCGCATATCCTCGAAGGTGAGTGCCGCCGTCTCCGAGGTATGGTGGCCGGTTTTGCGGAGCTTGCGCGACACGGCGAAACCCTTGGTAGTCGTGTCGACGATGAACATGCTGATGCCGGCGCCGCGCCGCGACCGGTCGGTGTAGGCGGCCACCAGGCAGTAGTCCGCGATGTTACCGTTGGTGATGAACATCTTGGAGCCGTTGATGACGTACTCGTCCCCGTGGCGCTCGGCGGTGGTGCGGATCGACGCCGCATCCGATCCCGCGTTGGGCTCCGACAACCCGAACGACGCCAGCTTCTCCCCCCGGATCGCCGGCACCAGGTAGCGTCGCTTCTGGTCCTCGGTGCCGAAGCGCAGGATGGGAATGCAGCCGAGGCCGACGTGCGCGAGCAGCGCCGCTGCAACGCCGCAGTTGACGCGCGCGATCTCCTCGATGAGGAGGCACCGCATCACCATGTCGCCGCCGCTACCGCCGTACTCCTCGGGGTAGCCGACCCCGAGGTAGCCGAGTCGCCCGAGCTCCTTGAACAGATCGAGCGGAAAGGTCTCGGTGCGCTCGAGGTCTTCCACGCGCGGCGCGAGGGCCCGCTCGGCGAAGCCGCGCACGGCGAGCCGGAACGCTTCCTGTTCCTCGTCGAGAGTGAAACCGAGCATGCAGGATCCTCCGGCGACGGACTGTATCGGGAGCACGACGCGGCGGACAAGAGCGACGGTCTCCGGGACCACCATGCGGCTTGCCTCCCCGCCCCCCTTCTGCCATCCCGTTCCCATGCCCGTCGCCACGGTGGAGGGGATCGGCACATACGAGGGGCAGGCGGTCACGATCCGCGGTTGGCTCGCCAACCGGCGCTCGAGCGGGAAGCTCCATTTTCTGCAGGTGCGCGACGGCAGCGGCACGATCCAGTGCGTGATGGTGAAGGCCGAGGTGACGCCCGAGGTGTTCGCGACCGCCGACCACCTGCCGCAGGAATCGTCGCTGGAGGTGACCGGCGTCGTGCGCCGGGACGCGCGCGCGCCCATCGGCTACGAACTGGGCGTGCAGGACCTGCACGTCGTGCACACCCCGACGGCCGAGTATCCGATCACGCCGAAGGAGCACGGCACCGCGTTCCTGCTCGATCACCGCCATCTCTGGCTGCGCTCGAGCCGGCAGCATGCCCTGCTGCGCGTGCGCGCCGAGGTGATGCGCGCCTGTCGCGAGTACTTCGACACGCACGGCTTCATCGCCTTCGACGCGCCCATCCTGACGCCGGCAGCGTGCGAGGGCACGACCACGCTCTTCCCGGTCGAGTACTTCGGCGAGACGGCGTATCTCACCCAGAGCGGGCAGCTCTACGGCGAGGCCGGCGCGCTGGCGTTCGGCAAAGTGTACGTCTTCGGACCCACCTTCCGCGCCGAGAAGTCGAAGACGCGCCGGCATCTCACCGAGTTCTGGATGGTCGAGCCGGAAATGGCCTTCGCCGGCCTGGACGACGACATGGACCTGGCCGAGGACTTCCTGGTGCACGTCGTCGGCCGGGTACTCGAGCGCCGGCAGCTCGAGCTGCGCGTGCTCGAGCGCGACACGGCGGCGCTGGCGCGCGTACAGAAGCCTTTCCCGCGCATCACGTACGCCGAGGCCCTCGACATCCTGCGCCGCAAGGGCTTCCCATGCGAGTGGGGCGCCGACCTCGGGGGCGACGAGGAGACGGCGCTGGCGCAGGAATTCGACCGCCCGGTGATGGTGCACCGCTACCCGGTCGAGGCAAAGGCCTTCTACATGAAGGCCGACCCGGCCGACCCGCGCCTCGCCCTGTGCGTCGACGTGCTGGCCCCGGAGGGCTACGGTGAGATCATCGGCGGCGGCCAGCGCGAGGACGACGCCGCCGTGTTGGAAAGCAAGATCGAGGCCCACGGCCTGCCGCGCGACGCCTTCGAGTGGTACGTCGACCTGCGGCGCTACGGGAGCGTCCCGCACGCGGGATTCGGCATGGGCATCGAGCGCTGCGTCACCTGGCTCTGCGGCCTGCACCACGTGCGCGAGACCATCCCGTTCCCGCGCCTGCTCGAGCGCCTGCGGCCGTAACTACGGCCCAGCTTGACCCGTCCGGGGGGCGCCGGTTTCGACAGCTGCGGCCGTAGCTTGACCCATCGTGGGGGCGCCACTATGAGGGCTGCCGCCATGACACGCTGCAGGATCGTCTCTGCGCTCGCGCTGCTCCTGCTCGCGGCCCATCCGATCCGGGCCGAAGAGGCCGGGGGCACGGCGCGGCGCGCCGCCAGCAAGGCGGCGGCCGAGAGCGAGGATCGGGCCCTGCTGTATCAGATCGCCGAGGCCCAACGGGGCCTCGGTGAGCAGATGCAGGGGCTGAAGGAGCAGGTCGAAGGGTTGCGCAGCGAGCTGGCCACGGCGCACGACCAGGAGACCGGACGCGACGAGGAGCTGAAGGCGCTGCGCGACGAGGTGAAGGGCCTCTACGTCGAGAACAGCTCCCTCAAGCAGCAGATCGACGCTCTCCGCCAGGACGTGAGCGGCGTCAACTCGAACGTGTCCTCGTTCCGCGGCCTGTCCGGGTTCTTCATCGCGGTCATGATCCTGCTCCTGGCGGTCATCTTCATGATGACCGTCCGCCGCTAGCGCGCGACCCGAGACCCTGTCTCGGGTCGGGAAGGACAGCGAGCATGCGGCCCGGTGCACACGGCTCACGGCGTGCCGCCGCCGGCAAACCGGCGCGGCCAACGTTCCGGAGCGGAGCCGCGACGCGCTGCAGGTGCTCGGGCTCAGCCTCGACCTGTTCGGCAACGCCACCAACATCTCCGACGGGGGCGATCCCCACTACGCGCCGCCGGGCGGCGCCTGGCCCACCGCCGGTTTCCAGTTCACCCCCGAGCTGGCCGGCCATCTCGCGTCCGACGGGGACGGTCTCTCTCTGCTCGGCGAGTTCACCGCCGGCACCGATCCGACCGACACCGACGACGACGCCGTCGCCGACGGCACCGACACCAAGCCGCAGAACCGCTTGCTCCCCCTGAGCCGACCACCCGGCACCGTGCCGCTCCGCTAGCAACGTAACCGTTCGCAGCAGCCAGGCGAGCGGAGGAGAGTCATGCACGGCGACGCGACGGGGTTGGACGAGCCACCCCCGATCCTCGTCCGGCCCCTCCGCCTGCCGGCGGCCACCCTGCTGGCGCTGCTGCTCGTCGGGTCCGGGGCAACCGCCGCCCCCCTCTGCCCCGACGGCCCCGCTACCATCCCTCTCCTCCCGGGCACCACCTGGGTGTACGAGGGCGACGTGCAGAGCACCGTCATCAAGAAGGACAGTGGCCACCTCATCAAGCGCCACGTGACCCTCCGCATGGAGGTGCGGGAGGTCTTCCGGCGCGGGAACGCGACCGCCGCCCTGGTGAAGGGGCACCCGCAGGAACTCGCCTGGTACGAGCCCGGACAGCCGCGCCGGACGTACCTCGTCTTCCAGGGCGCCGACGGCACGCTGACGATGGCCGCCGACGATCTGGACACCCGCCTCCGGCGCTGGAAGGACACCGGCCACGTCCCCGAGATCGCCGCCGAGGTGGAACCATCGCTCCGGGTCGGCAAGATCTGGGGCGGCGACGAGTACGCCGCCGAGCGCCCCGACAAGTGGTACCAGTGGCACGTCGAACGGGCGCGGTGCGTCGCCCTCCGGGGGGTCCGCGGCCTCGACGGCCGGGGCCTCCGGCGCGAGTACCGCCTCGGCTACTGGACCTGCCCGGAGCACCTCCTGGTCTACTGGAGCCCCGGCCTGGGCATCACCCGCTTCGTCTACAGCCACCACGGCACGGTGGCCGAGGTGGACGTGCGTCTGGTGGCGTTCCAGCCCGGCCCACCCGACGCCCGGGTGGAGCGCATCGCAGTCAGACCGGCGGCCGGCGCGCGCGCACGGCGGCGAGCACCGTGACGCCGAGGAGCGCGCCCAGCGCGTTCATGGCGATGTCCCGCACGTCGTAGACGCGCCCGGGGACGAGGCGTTGCAGCAGCTCGTCGCCGTAGCCGATCCCCGCCCCGAGGACGACCGCCGCGGCGTAGCCCGCCACCGTTCCCGATACGTGCGGCGCCACCGCCCGCCACGCCAGGAAGGCGGCGAGGCCGTATTCGGGCAGATGCGTGCGCTCGAGGTGCCGGCTGCGGAGCCAGGAGAACGCGACCGCGTACCCGACCGCCGCCACCCCGAGCGCCCCGTAGGCCCACACCGGCGCGCGGTGGCGCCGCAGGACCAGGCACAGCGCCGCCGCGCCCAGCAGCGCGAGGGCCGGCAGACCCGGCCCCAGCACCCACGCCCCGAGCGTCGTGCGCGCCAGGGCTCGTCCGATCCACGGCCCGTAGGGCAGGCCCGCGTACACGAGCGCGACGTAGCCGGCCAGCACGGCCCAGGCGTGCCAGCGGGCGCTGCCGCGAGCAGCGGCTCCAGACACGTCTAGTTGTTGCCCAGCACCACGACGCAGGCCACCGCTCCCGGCCCCCCCACGTTGTGCGCCAGACCCAGCTCCGGACGCTTCACCTGACGGCTCCCCGCCTCGCCACGCAGTTGCGTCACGCATTCGGTGATCATGCGCACCCCGCTCGCTCCGATCGGGTGCCCGAACGACTTGAGTCCGCCGCTCGGGTTGATCGGGATGTCGCCCTCGAGCGCCGTCCGCCCCTCCTCTACCAGTTTGCCACCTTCGCCCTTGGCGCAGAAGCCCAGGTCTTCCGTGTTGCAGATCTCGGTCCACGTGAAGCAGTCGTGTACCTCGGCGAAATCGATGTCTCCCGGCCCGATGCCGGCCATGGCGTAGGCCGCCCTGGAGGCGGCCTGCGTCGAACGGAAGCCCAGATAGTCGAACGTCGGGTCGAAGTAGGGCCGCCCGGTGGCGACCGCCAGGCCGACGCCCTTCAGCCGGATGCCGGGCTTGCGGAAGCGTCCCGCCAGGTCGGCGCGGCAGAGGATGGCAGCCGCGGCACCGTCGGTGGTCGGGCAGCAGTCGAACAGACCGAACGGCCAGGCGATGATGGGCGCCTTCAGCACCTGCTCCTCGGTCACCTCCATGCGGAGATGGGCCTTGTCGTTGCGGGCGCCGTTGCGATGGTTCTTGACCGCCACCTTGGCGAGCGTCTCGCGCCCGAGGCCAAAGGTGTGCATGTAGCGGTTGGCCGCCAGCGCGAATAGGCCCGGGGCCGTGTTGCCGCGCGCCAGCAGCGGATGGCCGAGGCGCGGGATGCCCCGCCCGCCGCGGTCCTTCAGCTTCTCGCAACCGAGCACCAGCACCACGTCGGCGACCCCGGCGGCGATCGCCTGGCAGCCGTTGCGGAAGGCGTCGGTGCCGGTGGCGCAGTAGTTCTCCACCCGGGTGATGGGCTTGTCGTAGAGGCGGAGCGCGTCGGCCAGGGAGGTGGCGGACTTGCCCCCGCCCGCCCCGGGCAGGTACGTGCCCAGGTAGGCGGCGTCGATCTGACCCGGGTCGATACCGGCGTCGGCGTAGGCCTCGAACGCGGCATCGCAGATCAGGTCCTCGTAGGTGCGCTCGTAGCGGTCGCCGAACTTCGTGCACCCGATGCCGATCACTGCCACCTGGTCCTTCATGCCGGTCGTGCCTTCCAGAAGTAGTTGCGGTTGCCGCCCGCCTCGTGCAGCCGGCGGAAAGTGAGCGCAACGGGCGTGCCGATCGCGATCTCCCCTTCGCCCGCATCGGTCCCCTGCAGGTAGACCCGTCCGCCGCCGTCCAGGTCGATCACCATCATGGGCATGGGGTGTTCGGCCACCGGCGCCAGGTGGTCGATGGTGAACGTGAACACCGTGCCGCGCTTGGCCAGCTTGTGATCGACCAGCTCGCGCTGGCGGCAGGCGAGACAGACCTGCGCCTGCGGGTACTGCACCAGCCCGCACGCCGTGCACCGGCTGCCGTACAGGCGCACGTCCTGCTTGAGCTCCTTCCACTCGATCATGCTGGTGACGGTCTCGCCGGGCGCGTCGGCGGGGAGGACCGCGCGCGCGCGCAGATAGCGCGCGTACGACGATACCGCGAGCCCGCGCGCGAGGCGCTCGGCGAGCGGGCGCGGGCGGGCCGCGGGCAGACGCTCGGTGGCGCGGAAGAGGAACGCGTCGGCACCCTCGCCCCACGCGCCGACCAGGATGAAGTCGCCGGGGGCGGCGGTCTCGAGCGCCCGCGACAGGAGGACAAGCGGCTCGGGGCTGCCGAGGATGCCGGCTTCGGGAACGAGCGAAGGCACCAGTCGTGTCGGATCGCAGCCGGCGCGTTTGGCGGCGTCGGCCGCGGCGCGCGTGTCGGGTGCGCCGAGCGCCAGGTGCGTCACCTTGGCGGGTGGCAGCTCGGCCTTGCGCAGCACGTGGCCAATCGTTTCCGCCAGGTCGCGCGCGTAGCCGAAGCTCGCTCCAAAGCGCGGCTCGGCCGCCTGGACGTAGCGCTGGGTGTCGGTGCGATAGAGGTAGGTGAACTCCTCCGCTACCGACGCCAGGCCCACCAGCTCGGCCACCACGTCGGCCCCCGCGCCCACCGCCACCGCCGCCGCCCCGTCGCCGAGCAACGGCTCGAGCTCCGACTCGGGCTCGGCAAGGCGCGCGTCAGCCGCCGCGACCAGCACCGTCCCGAGCGTCCCCGCACGCACGCCATCCAGCGCCGCACGCAGCGCCGTCATGCCCGCCCGCACCGAGCCGGCGAAGTCCGCCACCGCCGTGGTACGCGGCAGGTCGAGGGCGGTGGCGACCACGCTGGCCACCTGCTTCTCGGCGTACGGCGAGCTGGTGCTGGCGAAGTAGAGCGCGTCGATGCCGGTGGGACCAAGGTCACCGAGGCAGGCCCTGGCCGCGTCCACCGCCATGGTGAGGGCGTCCTCGTCGATGCCGGCAACCGTCCGCGTCCCGGGGGCCACGCGGCTGCCCCATGCCGTGCCGATCAGCGCCCGATCCAGCCGGCGGCGGGGAAAGTAGGTCCCGAGACGGGTGATACCGACCATGGGCGGCCAACTTAGTATGCTCGGGCGCCGCAAGCCACCGCCGCCCCCGGGGAAACGCCCCGCACCCGGGACCACATGTTTCTTTGTCTGACCCCGCCCGACGTGCTACGGATGCCGACCCGGGTGGCCGGAAACGACGTTGAGTGGAGGTGGATGTGATGCGGCATATGCTGGTGTTGGTGGTGGTGGCGGGCGGTCTCCTGGCTCCGAGCCCCGGCGGAGCGGACGAACGGACCCTGCATGCGCTCGAGGACTACGCGATCCTGGCGCGGGACACGGTCAAGATCGGGGCCGGGTCGACGGTCGAGAGCGGCCATGTGGGCGCCATCAGCGGGTCGATCGAACTCGGCCGCAACGCGTACGTGAACGGCAACGTGGCCGCCGACACGGTCGAGCTCGACCGTGGCGCGCGCGCGGCCACCGTCAACTGCCGCTTCATCCAGGCCACCGACGCCACCAGCTGCACGCCCCTCGACCTGCCGGTGGCCGACCTGAACAACCTCCGCCTGGCGCAACCGCCGCTCGGTGCGGTCGACATCGACGTGCCCAGGCGCACACGCTCCGCCCCCGTCGCCTCGGGCGAGTTCGGCAGCGTGACCGTGAACGGGAGCGCCGACCTCATGCTGGAGGGCGGTGCGTACGCCTTCCGGACGCTCACCGTCCATCCGCGCGGCAAGGTCGTCTGCCGCTCGAAGTGCGCCATTCGCGTGCAGGACGCGGTGCTGCTCCGACAACGCGCGGCGCTCGTCCCGGGCACCGGCCTGGACGCCCGCGCCGTCCGGCTCGACCTCGAGGGCAGCGGCAAGGTGTTCACCGCCCGCCCGCTCACGGTCGTGCAGGCGACGGTGTACGCCCCGCAGGGGACCGTCTTCCTCGGCCGCCGGGGCAAATTCGAGGGCGCGTTCGTCGGCCGCTCGGTCGTCACCGGCACGTCGGCGAAGGTGCGTTTGAACAGCGGGCTGTAGACCAGGCAAACGTATTTGACGTTTGGTAGAGCCAAACGTAAAGTACGTATGCATGATCGAGCGAGCCCTCTGGACTGGCCGGGTAGAGGCCGCCTGGCAGCAGGCCCCCATCTGCTGGCTGTCCGGGGTGCGACGAGTGGGCAAGACCACGCTGGCGCGCACCCTGCCCGACGCGCTCTATCTGAACTGCGACCTCCCGAGCGCGGCTGAGCGGCTGGAGGATCCGGAGGAGTTCTTCGCCGCCGTCACCCGGCGTGCGGTCGTCCTCGATGAGGTGCACCAGCTCCCCGATCCGAGCCGCGTTCTCAAGATCGCGGCCGACGCGTTTCCCCGCCTGCGCGTGCTGGCGACGGGTTCGTCGACGCTGGCCGCCACCCGCAAGTTCCGCGACGCCCTGACCGGCCGGAAGCGCGAGGTCTACTTGCTCCCGGTTCTCGTCGAGGAACTGGATGCCTTCGGGGTGACGGACGTCCGCCACCGCCTGCTCCGCGGGGGACTCCCCCAGGCGCTTCTCGCCGCCGGGCACGATCCCGAGTTCTACGGCGAGTGGCTCGATTCGTACTTCGCCCGCGACGTCCAGGAGCTGTTCCGGGTCGCCAAGCGCGGGGCATTCCTGCGCCTGCTCGAGACACTCCTTCGGCAGAGCGGCGGTCTGCTGGAGGTCACCTCGCTGGCGCGCGGGTGCGATCTGTCCCGTCCCACGACCATGACCTACCTCGACGCCTTCGAGCTGACGCACGCCGTGCGGGTGATCCGGCCGTACCACGCCGGCGGGACGCAGGAGTTGGTCCGCCAGCCGCGGGCGTATGGCTTCGACACCGGCTTCGTGGCCCACACCCGCGGCTGGAGCGATCTCCGTCCCGAAGACTGCGGCGCACTGTGGGAGCATCTCGTCCTGGACACGCTGCAGAGCATCCCCGCGGTGCGGGTCCACCACTGGCGCGACAAGCAGCAGCGAGAGGTGGACTTCGTGGTGCCACGCGAGCGCGGTACGTGCGTGGCCATCGAATGCAAGTGGAATGCGGCGGCATTCGACCCGGCCGGGATACGGGCGTTTCGCGCCCGCCATCCACGAGGCGAGAACCTGGTCGTCGTCCCGCGGCGGGGTACCCCGCTGGACCGCCGGTACGGCGACCTGGTCGTGCGGATCGTGTGGGCCGGCGACCTGCGGCGGCTCCTCGGCCCGGGCGCCGGCGGACACGATTGACCGCCCGCCCCCCGCGGAGTAGTCGCCGACGATGGACGCGCGGCTGCGCCTGGGAACCGTCGCGCTCGGCGCGCGCCCGGTCGTGGTCGCCGCCGGCGGCGAGAGCGAGGTCGACGCGCTCCTGACCGCCGCCGCGGCGGACGTGGTCGAGCTGCGCGCCGATCTGTTCGCCGATCCGCAGCCGGCGGCCGTGGCGGCGATCCTCGGCCGGCTGCGGGCAGCGGGCCGGCCCGTCATCCTGACCGTCCGCGCCGCCGGCGAAGGCGGCAAGCCGCTGGACGACGCGCGCCGGCGGGCGCTGTACGATGCCGGCCTCGCGCACGCCGACGCGATCGACCTCGAGATCGCCTCCACGGCCTCGATCACGGATCTCGTCCCGCGCGCACGCGCCGCCGGCCGGCTGGTGATCCTGTCCGCGCACGCGCTGGACGGAACCCCGGCCGCGGGCGCCCTCCGTGACCTCGTCGAGCTCGGCTTCGCGCGCGGCGCCGACGTGGTGAAGTTGGCCACCCACGCGCGCGACCTGCAGGATCTGCGCACGCTGCTCGAGGTGACGCTCGCCGCACGCCCGCGCGGCATCGTCACGCTGGCCATGGGTCCGGCGGCTGGACCGTTGTCCCGCCTCGTCCTGCCGGCCGCGGGGTCGCTGCTCACCTACGGACACGTCGGCCGCGAGACGGCGCCGGGGCAGCTCGGGGTGGACGAGCTGGCGACGCTCGTGCGGCGCTTCTATCCGTGACCGCTACTCGTCCCCGGTCACCCGCCGGCGCGCGGCCTTGGTCTCGCTGCGTGCGTGCTTGGCCGACAGCATCTTCTCCTTCGCGCGCCGCGAGCGGCGCCGCTTCTGGCGCCGGATGCGGGCGCGCTCGCGCTCGGCGGCCTCGGCCACGCCGCGCTGGCGTGCCTCGACCTTGTCGCACAGGAGGCGGCGGGCGAGGAACCGGTTCAGCGCCTGCGAGCGCTCCTGCTGGCACTTGACGCCGAGCCCAGTCGGGAGATGGCGCAGCACGACACAGGTGGCGACCTTGTTGACGTTCTGCCCGCCGTGGCCGCCCGAGCGGATGAAGGACTCCTCGATATCCCCGGCGCGGATGCCGAGGCGCGCCATGCGCGCCGTGAGCGCCGTCTCCTTGTCGGACGAGACGCCGAAGGTGGGGCTCACGGGCGCGTTCCGACCAGGATCGCCACCAGATACGCCGCATGGATCTGCTCGCCGATGCGGTGCGTGTCGAGCCCGAGGGCGTCGTCCTCGACGGACGCGACGTAGGTCGCGCGGATCACGGCCACGTCCTCCGGTCGCGGGAACGACCGGGAGAGCATCCCCTCCAGCTCGAACCGCAGTCGGTCGAACGTGGCGGCCGGCGCGCCGAGGCCGGCGGCCGGGAACAACGCTTCGAGCTCCGCCAGCGTGAGGGCACGCACGTGCGACGGATCGCGCAGCATCTCCACGGCGTGGAACGCGGCCGCCTTCACGGGGTCCGACGACGCGAGCAGGTCGCACACCACGACCCGGCCACCGGGCCGGCACACGCGCCGCATCTCGGCCAGCACGGCCGCCGGCTGCGGAAAGTGGTGGAACGCGAAGCGCGAGACGACCAGGGAGAACGCGCCGTCGGCAAAGGGCAGCGGCAGCACGTCGCCGGTCTCGAGCTGGACGTTATCGAGACCCGCCGTCAGCTCGCGGGCGTGCGCGATCATCGCCGGCGTCACGTCGATGCCGGTCACGTGCTGCGCCACGCGCGCGAACACCGCCACCACCAGGCCCGGGCCGCACGCCACGTCGAGGACGGTGTCCGCGGGACCGGCGCCGCTCGCCGCCACCAACAGGGCGAGCGCGGCCTGGTCGCGGATGC
Organism: uncultured Binatia bacterium (SeqCode); assembly: GCA_964618895.1. Classification (GTDB taxonomy): domain Bacteria; phylum Desulfobacterota; class Binatia; order DP-6; family DP-6; genus CAZUDO01. The sequence continues at coordinate 8,925 of CAZUDO010000056.1, read as the reverse complement.
CCGGGGCGGTCGAGAACGGAACAGCCTGGCGCGTGAACTGGTCGAGGATCAGCTCGCGATGCGAGGCCACGCCGGCTCGTTAGCATGCGACCGGCGGCGAGTCACCCGCACCGCGGACTCGGCATCGCTGCAGTCGACGACCGCGCAGCGGTGCGATAACAGGCGGGGCTATGCATCGTCTGATCCCCCTCGAAGGCTGCCTCAACTTCCGCGATCTGGGCGGCTACCCGACGAGCGACGGCCGGACGGTGCGCTGGCGCCGCCTCTTTCGGAGCGACGCCCTTCACCTGCTCACCGCCACCGACGTGGCGCACATCCGGGACGAGCTCGGCATCGGCGAGGTGATCGACCTGCGGTCGACCTACGAGCTGCGCAGCGAGGGCTCCGGACCACTGACCGACGCCGGGCTCCGCCACCACCACATCCCGCTCTTCGACGGCGACACCCGCCAGGGGAAGGCGGAGGCCACCAAGATCACGCTCGCCGACCGCTACGTGCTGATGGCCGAGTTCGCGCGCGCACCGATCGCACGCGTGCTCACCACGCTGGCCGAGGCCGACACGCCCGCCATCTACCACTGCGCCGCCGGCAAGGACCGCACCGGCGTCATCTCGGCAATCGTGCTCGGCGTGCTCGGCGTCGCCGACGCCGTGATCGTGGCCGACTACGCCGCCACGCAGGAGAACCTGGACGCGATCGTCGATCGCCTGCTGTCGCTCAAGGGCTACCGCACGATGCTCGATGCGCTGCCGCCCGATACGCTGCACGCCACGCCGGAGACCATGGTGGCGTTCCTCGGACGCATTCGCGAGCAGTACGGGTCGATGGCCGACTACGCGCACGCGGCGGGGGTGCCGGCGGCGGCGGTGGCGCGGCTGCGGGCGCGGCTGGTGGAGTAGGTCACGCCACCCAGCGTTCGTCGGTCCAGTCGACGGCCGCCTCGGCGAGCGCGTCCGCCCCGCGGCGTTGCGCTTCCGCCACGGACGCGTCGGCGAAGAGGGCGTCGAGCCGCCGCGTGATCTCGGCGGCGCGGCACCCCCGCACTGCCAGGTGAAGCACGCGACTGATGAAACGGCTACGGGACTCTCCGCGCGCGCGCGCGGCCCGGTCGACTTCGTCGAGAATGGCCGCGGGGACGGCGATGGCGGTCTTGCGATGAGCCATGGGTACTCCGTTCGGTATTCTCTACGGGAGTACCCTACCTGCCGGCACGGCGTCGGACAGTATTCACCCCACACATGGGGATCGAGGTCGCGCCGCCCCGCGCATAGTCAGGGACGATCGTACGCACGAGGAGCCGCTTACCGAGGTGCCGCACGTCGCGCACGGAGAAGATCGCCCGCGACAGGCGAAACGCGTCGGCGCGGCACGCCAGGCCGAACCAGCTGGCGAGCGACGCCCGCACCGACGCCCACGCGATCTCCCCGGCGTCGAAACGAGCCTCCAGGACCTGCAGCCGCCGCCACAGGCGCCGCACGCTGCGCCGGCGGACGCGCCAGCGGACGCCGGCGCCAGCGGGTGATCGCACGTAGCCGAGCACGTCGTGCGGAGCGGCCAGGGGCGCGATCGTGACCCGGCGCGGATTGAGGCGCAGCCCGAGGCGCTCCGCCAGAAAGGACTCGACCTGCGCCAGTCGCGCCCGGGCCGCCTCGCGATCGTCGAGCAGCAGGAGAAAGTCGTCCATGTAGCGGAGATAGTGGCGCACCCGCAGCGTCTCCTTCACGTAGTGGTCGAGCGGGTCGAGGTAGAGGTTGGCGAACAGCTGGCTGGTCAGGTTGCCGATCGGCATGCCCTGCGCGGGGGCCTCGGCGCCGTGGGCGATCAGCGAGTCGAGGAGGGCGAGCAGACGGCGATCGCCGATGATGCGAGCGAGCAACTGCCGGAGGACGGCGTGATCGACGCTGGCGAAGTAGCTCTTCACGTCGCACTGGAGAGATGCGCATCCCCCAGAGGATTGGCTTGCCGCCAAGTATCGCGGGATTGAAGCTGATGCGACCCCCCCCGTCCTCCGCACCCCCTTGAGATACGCGAACGATCGCCTACCGGAGGGCCTGCGCGAGGCCGAATCCGTGCACCGCACGCGCACCGTCACCGAGCGGATAGGGCGCGGGCGTGCGACATGCCACAAGGCGGCTCCGGACGGCACAGGACGGGTCACGGCCAAGGGCACCGGCGACCCTCGCGAGACCCGCAGCGGCGCCGTCCGGCGGATGCTCGGTCCACTTGCACTCGACGAGGTCGAGCGACGGGCCGGACGCCACGACGAAATCGACCTCGCCGCCGTCGTGGTCCCGGTAGAAGTAGACGCGTCCGGTTGCGCCGCGCGCGGCGAGCGTCTTGCGGATCTCCGCGAAGACGGCGGTCTCGAACACCGGGCCGACGAGCGGGCTCGCCGCCAGCATCCGCGCCTCGATGCCGAGCAGGAACGAGAGCAGGCCCGTGTCGGTGAAGTACAGCTTCGGCGTCTTCACGAGGCGCTTGCCGATGTTCGCGAAGTACGGCGGGAGGAGCACGATCTGGTTCGTCGCTTCGAGCGCGGCGAGCCACGACGCGAGCGTCTTGGGCGCGACGCCGACATCGCGTGCGAGATCGACCTGATTCAGGAGCTGGCCCGAGCGGACCGCCGCGAGCCGCAAGAACCGCTCGAAGTCGCGCAGGTCGCGCACGTCGACGATCTGCCGGAGGTCGCGCTCGAGGTACGTCGCGACATAGGATGCGAAGAACTCATCGTGGGGCATGCGCGGGTCGGCCCACAGCGCCGGCATGAGCCCGCGGACGAGGACCGACGGCGTGTCCGCGAGGCGCGACGCGGCGCGTGGCTGCGTGCGGACCTCCGCCGCTGAGAGTGCCTCGAGCTCGAGCACGGCCGCACGGCCCGCGAGACTTTCGGACACCCCCTTCATCAGGGTCAGCTTCTGGGAGCCGGTCAGAATCACGGACCCGTTCCGGCGCGGGCGCGCGTCGACTACACGCTTCACGTGACGGAAGAGACCGGGCGCGTACTGCACCTCGTCGACGAGGAGCGGTGGCGGATGGCGTGCAAGGAACGACTCCGGATCGCGCTCCGCGGCCGCCGCCTCGCTCGGCACGTCGAGCGTCACGTACGCGTGCTTCGGGAAGGTCGCGCGCAAAAGCGTGGTCTTGCCCGTCTGCCGCGCCCCCGTGAGGACGACGACCGGGAAATGCCTCGCCGCCCGCCGGAGGCGGGGCGTGAGCGCTCGTGCGAACCGCGACACCCGCACATCTTGTTCCCGAAATTTGCGTAGTTCAACTACCTCATATTCGGGAATGACCGCTCGTGCTCCACGGGGGACACGGCTCCGATCCCGCCGCGGGCCTCAGAGCGCCGTCTCACGGATATCGAGAGCCGAAACCTTCCGCGAGCGGGCGAGCCGGGCCAGGCGCACGTCCGCGGTGGCGAGCGCACACCCCTCCCGTTCCGCCAGGGCGAGATGGCTCGTCGACGACCCACGTGACCACGACCGAAGCATCGACGACCGCAGCTCGCGCCCGTTCACCCCCCAGGCATCGCGTTCGCGGCGGATCAGGACGGGACTATCGGTCGCGCGACGCTTCCGTGCTCGCCGGGTGGCGGCACGGCTGGCGGCGGCGCGGGTGCGAAGGGCGCTTGCAACTGAACTCCGCCCCTACCCCGGCGCCATCGCGCGCAGGAGCTGCTCCGTCACCTCCGGCGGCACCCCCGCCGGCAGGTTCATGAGCGCCGTGCCGACGCCATGCCGCCGCCACTCCGCCAGCCGCTCGCGACACGCCGGCGGGGGTCCGCAGATGGCGATCGCGTCCACCAGTGCGTCGCCCACCGCGCCCGCCGCCTGCTTCCGGTCGGTGGCGTACAGCTCGCGCACCAGATCGGCGTTCTCCTTGAAACCGTAGCGGCAGAAGAGCGCGTGGTAGTAGACACCCATGCCCCCGATGTAGAAGGCCACCAGCGGCTTGATCATCGCGCGGGCCATGGCCACGTCGTCGAGCGGCACGATGGCCATGAAAGGCGCGATGTCGATCTTCGCGGGATCCCGCCCGGCGGCGCGGGCGCCCTCGGCCAACAGCGCGGCGCCATCGCCGAGATGCTGGTACGGCCAGAAGGTCGGCACCCAGCCGTCGGCGACCTTGCCCACCTCGCGGACGGCGGTTTCCTGCAGCGAGGCGACGTAGATCGGGATGTCGGTCCGGCGCGGACGCATCTCGAGCTTGAAGTGGCGCGCATCGAAGAGCGTGCTCATGCTCGGCTCCAGGCGCTCGCCGCGCCAGAGGGCGCGCACGATGCCGATGGTCTCGCGGAGGCGCGTGAGCGGCTTCTTGTACGGCACGCCGTGGAAGTTCTCGATCACCAGCTTGCCGCTGGTGCCGAGCCCCAGGATGGCGCGCCCCTCGGAGATGTCGTCGAGCGTGGCGACGCTCATGGCCAGCAGCCCGGCCGAACGGCTGAACACGTTGGCGATGCCGGTGGCGAGTTTCAGCCGCTTGGTGTGCAGCGCCACCTCGGTCAGGAGCTGGAACTGCTCGTACGCCCACGCCTCCGGGATCCAGATGGAGTCGTAGCCGAGATCCTCGGCCAGCTCGGCGGTGCGCAGCACGGCCTTTCGATCGTAGTTCTTCCAGAAGGGGACGATGCCGATCCGTTCCGCCATGTCCCTGGCGTCGCACAGCCGCCCCTTCCCTGGCAAGAGGCTGGCGATGCGTCCCAGGAACGACAAGCGGCGGAACCAGCGCGCGGGAACTACCCCGGGGGGAGCGCCGCGCAGATCTCGTCCCACTTCCGCACGCGCTCTGCATCCGGACCGACGCAGTCGACGAGCCAGCACCGCACGTAGTCCCGGTCGAGCTTCGCCGCCTGCACGGCCACGACCCGCTCGACGTCTACGACGTCCTTCCCACGGAAGAACAGCAGTTTCAGAACGACCAGATCCTCGGCAGAGAGGATCCGGATGCTCTCGCCGAGCAGTCTCACCACGACCGTCCGGCGCGCCGCGGCCTCGTGCAACGGGATCGAGACGAAGAAGAGGTCGATCGGCACGTCCCGGTAGAAACCGCGGGCATCGCCACGCTCCGCACCGGTTCTCAGCGCCTCGTGGCGATCGAGGAGCACACCGGCCCCGATCAGCACATCGAGCGCCGGCCCGGCCTGGTCGACGGGCACGAAGAGATTCACGTCGAGGTCCCGCGTACCGCGCGGGTTGCCCCAGAAGCCGTACGCGATCGCGCCGCCGATCGCATACGGGACGCCGGCCGCCGCGAGCTGCGTCGCGATGAGAACCGCCAACGCTGCGGGCTCCGGCCTCTCGGCGTTCACGACGCCGGCCGTTCGCGCATCGCCCGCTGGCGCAGCATCAGCCGCCGCCACAGGTCGAGGAAGTCCGGGGCGGGCGGATCCGGCCGCGCGACGATGTCGGCGAAGTCGCTCCGGGAGCGGAGAATGGCCCACGCGCTCCGGCAGACGCTCACGATCCAGTCGCCTCGCTGCTCGAACGTGAGCCCCCGCACCGGCGCGATCTCGTCCTCGAGCTCTGCGGCCAGTGTTGCCCGCTCACGGTCGCGGCTGGCGACGTAGCGGCGGACACGTTCGCGTTCGTCTCCGGTCACCACGCCACTGTAGCATGAGGCCCGCCCGGTTCGCAGCCGACGGCGGATGCCACCGCGTCGGCGGCCGCCTCGCCCGAAAGCACGTAGTCGGGGATGCCCCCCCCCGGTACGCGGCGCCGGCCGGGGTGATGAGACCAGCGCGCCGACACGTGCCTCGATGGCCGCGAACTCGGGAGAAACACCCGACCGAACGCGTCCTCGATTGGGAGGACACCAACGGTACGCTCGACATCCCAGATCCGTACTTGCTTTTCTACCTGCGGTGGGGGTCTTTCCTCACGGGCGCTAGGAACTGTGTGCTCCGCTCAATCTGCTCGGGAGTGAAACTTGCCGCCGAATAGCAGCCACATCTCGGCAAGCACCTTGCCACTTGCGGGTGAAACATCACCATGGCATAAAGTCTCCATGGCGAAAGTGAGCAAGGGCGCAGCGCGTTCGCGAATCTCCATTGATCTGCCGATTGCGGTCAGGCGGCGCCTGCGGGTTGTCGCGGCACGGAGCGACGTCACGCTCCAGGAGTACGTGCGCCGCGCCGTTGAACGTCAGCTCGCGGAGGACGCCCCGGCGGCGATTCGCGCCGAAGACGATCCCGTGCTTTCCGAGCTGTGGTCGAACGAAGCCGATGCCGTCTACGACGAGTTGTGAGCGTGGTGACGTCGTCCTGGTTCGTTTCGTGTTCGCTGATGAACGCGGGGCGAAACGGCGGCCAGTGCTCGTGCTTTCCGGCGATGACTATCACGCGGGCCGCCAAGAGGTGATCGTCGCCGCGCTCACGAGCAACGTCTCCCGGCTGCTACCAGGTGATCATCTCATCGAGGCGTGGCGCGATGCCGGGCTGCCGCGACTCTCCGTGGCAACCGGGATCCTGCGGACGATCAAGCGGGCGATGATCGAGCGGTCACTCGGGCGGCTGGCCGCGCGCGACCTGCACGCGTTCCAGAAGCTGCTGCGCAACATCCTCGGTCTATAACGCTTGCGCCCCACGGCGGGTACGACAAGCGGGGAACGCGTACCCAATCCTTCCACGCGGGAGCCCCGCGTCTCGTTGCGCACTCCGCTGCACCCGACGGTGAGACGATGCGCCGCGCGGGGAGCTCGGCGTGGTATCGCCCTTGCTGCGCGATACGGCATGTGGGTACTGTCCAAGCTGTGGCTGCGCCACGCCGTGCGACGTACGACGATCTGCTGGCGGTCCCCGACATCCTGGTCGCCGAGCTGATCGACGGCGAACTGATCACCTCTCCGCGACCGGCGTCTCCGCATGCGCTCGCCGCGTCGGCGATCGGCGCGGAGCTGTTCGGCGAGTTCAGCCGCCCGCCTGGCGACGCCGGCAAGCCCCAAACACCGCAGCGTTCGCGCTCGACCAGCCAGAGGTAGATGGGGATCTTCCGCACGCGGTCGATCCGTCCCGTCGACGGCGACACCACCTCGAGCACCCAAGACCGTCGCCTTGTCGCCGGGGCGATGGTGGCTGGAGGACGACTCCGGCGCGTGAGCGCCGCCGCGCAGCGGTGACGACCGCGGTTGACGCCGCCGCCAAGGTTGGGCCACACGTGCGCCATGGACGCCGCCGCCCTCCCGCTGGAGGAGCTCACCAAGTTCGGCATCCGCCCCGAGGACGAGGCGCTCCATCCGTTCGACCCCGCGGTCGAATGGTGGAACGAGTCCTGGTTCTGGGACTGGTTCGACGCCGGCGGCACGCTTGCCGGCCACTGCCGGGTGGGGTTCTTCCCAGCGCAGAAGCGCGCCTGGGTATGGCTCTTCCTCTACCATCGGGGCGAATGGGTGGCGCTCGAGCAGCCGCGCCTGCCGCTCGCCGACTTCCAGCTGCCCCGCCTGGCGTACGCGGGCTGGGGACTCACGGTCGCCTACGATGCGCTCGAGGCGCTGCGCCGGGGGCGCCTGCGCGTCACGGGCTTCGGCCGGGTGGTGTCGGGGCCACGCACCGGCATGATGCTGCCTGTCGCCGTGGACCTGGAGGTCGACGCCGCCGGCGCCGCGCACACCACCGGCCGGAGCAACGTGCCCGGGCACGACTCGGGCGCGTTCGACGCCTGCCGCTTCGAGCAGCCGACGACGGTGCGCGGCACCATGCGGATCGCCGACGACACCCTGCCCTTCGCCGGCCGCGGCGAGCGCGACCACTCCTGGGGGCCGCGGCCGTGGAACATGGAATGGACGTTCCTGGTGGCGTGCAACGACGCCTACCGCGTGCAGTGCGTCGAGGTCGCGCTGCCCGACATGCCGCGCTTCGGCGTCGGCTATCTTCACCGCCGGACAACCGAGTCGCTGTCGGCGGTCGAGATCGCCTTCACGTTCGACGACGACTCGCTGGCGCGGCCGTTCCACGGACGCTTCACCGCCACCGCCGAGGACGGCACGCGCGTCGGCGGCCAGGTCCAGCCGATCGCCACCGTCGAGATCGACCTGACGCATTGCTTCGTCCCCCCCGAGCGCTCGATCTACCGCCGCAGCCTGGTGCGGGTCGCCCCCGACGACGGCGACGCGCCGCTCATCGGCTGGGTCGAGTTCAACGCCTTCCGGCGGCCCGTGTGATGGCCGGCCCGCGCTTGGTTACGAAGAGTCCCATGCGCACCGAGCCCGAGCTGACCGCGCCGGTCGATCTCTGCCTGCCCGGCGGGCGGCTGAATCCCGCCGCCGTGGGGTGGTCGCGCCGGCCGCTCCACCGCTGCAACCTGCGCGGGCGGTTTCCGCGGAAGAAGCGCTGGGAGTTCTGGGGCGTGCTCACCGACACACACCTCCTGCGCGTCACCTACGGCGCCGCCGACTACCTCGGCACGGTGGCGGTCTCGCTGCTCGACTTCGCCACCGGCGAACGCACCCAACGCACGCACCTCGTGCCACTCGCACGCCACATGCGCTTCCCGGATACCGTCGGCGGCGGCCCGATGACGTTCGTCACGCGCGAGACGTTCGTCGGCATCAGCGAGGACGCGTCGAGCACGCGCCTCCTCGCCCGCTTCCGGCCGCCCGGCGCGTGGTGGGAGCTGGAGGCCGAGGTCACCATCGCGCATCCGCCCCGGCACGAATCCCTGAGCGTCGTGGTGCCGTGGAGCCCGCGGCGCTTCCAGTACACGTCCAAGCACACCGCCCGCCCGGCGCGGGGCACCGTGGAGGTGCGCGGCACGACCTACCACTTCGGCCCCGACAACCACGCCTACGGCATCCTCGACTTCGGCCGCGGCGTCTGGCCCTACCGCACGGTCTGGAACTGGGCGGCCGCGTCCGGCCGCCAGGGCGAGCACGTCATCGGCCTCAACCTGGGCGGCCGGTGGACCGACGGCACCGGCATGACCGAGAACGCGC
>CAZUDO010000055.1:0-7060 GCA_964618895.1 uncultured Binatia bacterium (SeqCode) | reverse complement strand
TGCGGCAGACCCCGAAAGCCGAGCCGGCCGCCGCCTGAAGACCAGCCTGGCGAGCACGAGACCGGAGCGTCGGCTCCTGGCGTCAAGCGGTGTGCCAAGATGAAGCCGAGGTGGGGATGGGGTTCGCCACACGCTTACGCAGTTGGGCCGCGAAGATATCCGCGTCGCGCGGTGCACCGTCGAGCGGCTGATGCGGGGCCTGGGTTTGCACGGCGCGATTCGGGGCCGAGCCTTCAAGCGGACCACGGTGCGCGATGAGGCGGCGGCGCCGCCGCCCGATCTGGTTCAACGGACGTTCACCGCAGCGCGACCGAACGCACTGTGGGTGGCGGATCTCACGTACGTCGCGACCTGGCAGGGCTTCGCGTACGTCGCGTTCGTCATCGATGTGTTCTCCCGCACGATCGTCGGCTGGCGCGTCAGCACGAGCCTACGGAGCGATCTGGCCCTCGACGCCCTGGAGCAAGCCCTCCACGCCCGGCCGGATCGGGTCGGGCTGATTCATCACAGCGACCACGGGGGGCACTACCTATCTGTGCGGTACACCGAGCGCCTGGCGGATGCAGGGATCGCTCCGTCCGTCGGGAGCGTCGGGGACTCGTACGATAACGCCCTCGCCGAATCGGTGAATGGGCTCTTCAAGACGGAGGTGATCTATCGCCAGGGGCCGTGGCGCGATGCGGACGCGGTCGAGCTCGCCACGCTCACCTGGGTCGACTGGTTCAACGGGCGGCGCCTCCTCGAACCTCTTGGCCACGTGCCGCCGATCGAGTACGAGCAAGCGTACTACGCGCAACTTGAGACTCCGACCGTGGGGGTCGGACTCAACTAAACCAGCCTCCGGAAAACCCGGAACGGTTCACTATGGCCCAGAGCGTGAGTCAGGGCGGCGAGTCCTCACGAGGGCCCAGCGCTCCTGCCCGCACCAGGAACGGGCAACTCCAACATCCCCGTCTCCAAGGCCGGCGCAGGCAGGAGCCCCGTGACCTCAAGGATATCCTGCTCGTTGAGGGTCTCCCGCAACAGCAAGGCTTCGGCGAGCGCGTCGAGTTGCTTGCGGTGCGCGCTCAGGAGACGCCTGGCCTCGTCGTGGCTCTCGTCAATGATCTTGCGCACCTCGGCATCGATGGCTTCCGCGGTCGCCTCGCTGAACGGCCTCGCGCCTGCGTAGCCGCCCCAGCCGCCCAGGTAGGGGTTGTCCCGGGGCGCGAGTTGCACCAGCCCGACCCGCTCGCTCATGCCCCAGCGCGTGACCATCCGGCGGGCCAGGCCGGTGGCTTGCTCGATATCGCTTTCGGCCCCGGTGGTCTTGGTGCCGTAGACGATTTCCTCGGCCGCGCGGCCTCCCAGCATTCCGACGATCCTCGCGCGTAGGTAGGCTTCCGGATAGTTGTAGCGGTCACTGTCGGGGCGCTGATAGGTCACGCCGAGGGCCTGCCCACGCGGCACGATCGACACTCGGTTCACCGGATCAGCGCCCGGCACCACCAAGCCCAGGATCGTGTGTCCGCCCTCGTGGTAGGCGATGCGTTCCTTGTCGGCGCGGCTCAGGAGGAGCGGGCGCTCGGGGCCGAGCACGATCTTCTCCAGCGCGTCCAGGAAGTCCTTCGGACGGACCTCGTCCTGCTCGCGCCGGGCCGCCAGCAGCGCCGCCTCATTGACCAGGTTCTTCAGGTCGGCCCCCGAGAGCCCCGGCGTCGTGGCGGCAACCTCCCCCAAGCTTGCGTCGTTCGCGAGCGGCACGTGGCGGGTGTGGACCTTGAGGATCGCCTCGCGCCCGGTCTTGTCCGGGAGGTTGACCACCACGCGCCGGTCGAAGCGCCCGGGCCGCAGGAGCGCTTTGTCGAGCACGTCTGGCTGGTTTGTCGCCGCCAACACGATGACGCCCTCCCGGCTGGAGAAGCCGTCCATTTCGGTCAGGATTTGGTTCAAGGTCTGCTCCTGCTCGTTCGAGCCCCCGATCGCCATCTGCCCCCGCGCGCGACCGATGGCGTCCAGCTCGTCGATGAAGATGATCGCAGGCGCGTGCTCGCGCGCCTGCTTGAAGAGGTCCCGCACCCTTGCCGCCCCCACCCCTACGATCATCTCCACGAACTCCGAGCCGCTCATCGAGAAGAACGGCACCCCCGCCTCTCCCGCAACCGCCTTCGCCAGCAGGGTCTTCCCGGTCCCCGGCGCGCCCACCAGCAACACGCCTTTCGGAGCGGTCCCGCCCAGGCGGGTGTACTTCGGGGGGTCCTTGAGGAAATCCACGATCTCCACCAGCTCGTTCTCGGCTTCGTCGATGCCGGCGACATCCTCGAAGGCGACCTTCGTATCCTGTTCCTGGTCGTAGCGACGCGCCTTGCTCTTGCCGATGCCCATTAGCCCGATACCCCCGCCCTGCTGCGCCCGCCGGAACATCCAGAAATAGAAGCCGATCAAGAGCAGGGCCGGGCCAAACCCGAAGAGGAGCGTCGCCCAGGGGCTGCCGCCTTCTTCGATCGGCGTGGCGCTGATCTCGACCTGGTTATCGATCAAGAATGCTTCCAGGCCTGGGTCTGCGAAGGAGGGGAGCGTCGTCGCGAAAGAGTTCACCGCCCTGGGCACTTCCCGGGGCGCCGCCCCGCGCTCGCTCGTGGTTTGGGGCACGCCCTTGGGCGCCGCACTCTTTTCGCCCGCCGGCGGATAGGTGACCGGTGCCTTGAAGCGGCCCGTGATGGTGTCGCCCTGGCTGTAGATTGCCTGGACGTTGCCCTTCCTGACCTCCTCCTTGAACAGGGTATAGGGCACGGTGACCGGTGCTTCGGCGCCCGGCATCAGGAGCCTCACCAGCCAGAAGTTCGCGACCAAGACGAGCACGAACCATAGCCAGGTCCTGCTCGGCGGCATCTTCGCCGGCCCGATACCTTTCGCCGCTCCAGGCCTCGTGCCGGTCGGCTGGACCCGCCCGGCCGGTGCGGAGTCTCTCTTGCGTCCTTTCTGCTGTCCCGTCAGGCTCATGGTCATCTCCTTGCGTCATCGCGCCTGCGGCCATGCCGATTGTTCTAGAGGGGTTGCTTCCGCGTGACCCGCTACGCGCCGAGCCGCCCCTCCCGGGATGCGACAAGCCGAACGGCCAGCACGAGGCAGGCGCCCAAGTAAACTGCGGATTCCGGGGATCGTGATCACCTCGATCGCTCCATTGTGATCGCCGAGATCGGGCATCGTGATCACGGAGCGGAGCGACGCGGGGTGGTCGATTAGCTGTCGGGGCTGGCTTCCTTTCGCCGTGAGGGGCCCCTTAGCACGAGACGGTGGACGGGGTGGAGGGGGGCGATAGTCGGGATAATCTGATAATCTGGGATGTCAGCGCAAAGCACAAGTGTCCGCCTTTCTCCAGGCGTTTGTGCTCCACCACCAGTGCGGGATCGAGCTGGGCGTGGTCCTTGGGAAAGCGCCGGGCCGGCACGACGGTGCCGTTGACCCGAATTGCGACCGTCCCGTCGGCCGCCTCACTGACGACCGCCGTGGTGCCGCGGAGCCGCCGGGTCGTGACGCTGTCCTCGAGCACGGACAGGTCGCGCTTGTACTGCACCGTCAGCTCGCGACTGACCCGCCGCGCCTCTTGGAGGGTGAAGAGCTGGGTCAGATCTTCCTCCGGGCGCAATGGACGATGGGCGTCAAACGCGACGCGGGGGGCGACGGCGAAACGCGCGTGGTAGTCGGCCATGAACGCGGGCAGGAACGGCTCGGCCATCGCCGGATCGTGCAGCCCGCGCAGGCGCAGCTCCTTGACGAGCCGATCTTGGAGTGTCTCATTGGCCCGCTCGACACGGCCCTTGGCCGCAGCGGTCGTCGCACAGATGATGTCGATGTTGAGGGCCCGTAGGGCGCGGCCGAGCTGCGAGACGCCAGGCCCACTTCGTGCCGTATCTCGCGTGTGGACGTGAAAGACCCTGAGCCGATCGCTGTAGAAGGCCATCGGCTTCCCGTGCCGTTCGAGATAGCGCCGGGTGGCGCGGAAGTAGTCGAAGGTGGACTCGACGTCGGCGAAGCAGAGCTCCATGAGCCGGCTCGTGGCGTCGTCGACGTACACCAGCACGGTACACACGGGGCCGCGGTCCTCGAACCACGCGGGCGCGGACCCGTCGATCTGGACGAGCGCGCCGAGACAGGCCCGCCGCACGCGCGGCGGTTGACTGCGCCGGGTGAAGATAAGACCCACAAAGGGGGTATTTGCCCCGACTGCGTCCTACCATCCCGCTGGCCTTCCCCCCCCCCGGCGCGCTTCTACGCCTGCTCCGTCCTTCCGTAACGACGGCACATTCCGGTGCGGGCAGCGATCGATCAGCGCGGCAGCGCGGCCCTGCAACCGGAACAGCACCAGCGGCACCCCGGCGATCACTCGCGCCATGGGCTTCGCCTCAAGCTCCTCCGCCAGGCAGGCGACGTAGAAGAAGCGCGTTAACTTCGCGACCGAAAGGTGCGGCTTGGTGCGCGGCGGAGCAAGGATCGGTGAGTCCATTCAGGGGCTTGCGGCCTCGGAGTGCGGCTCGCATAGTGTACCTTGGTCCCGACCAGTCAAGGAGGCAGAGCGTGGATAAGAAAACGGTGAGCTTCATGCGGTCGCTCTGCATGGGTCAGATCGAGGAAGACGTGATCCTGCCGTTTCCGAGCCTCTCGGAGGCCGAGCGGGAGACCCTGCAGACCGTGGTCAACTCGGTCGGACAGTTGATGAGTTCGCACGAAGGCGAATTCCGGAGCTGGGACAAGCAGGCGGAGCTGCCGAGCGAGTTCATCGAAGAGCTGAAAGCCTTCGGCCTGTTCGGCTTGGTGATCCCGGAAGAGCACGGCGGTATGGGCTTCGGCGCCAGTGCCTATTCGCGCGCGCTGCAAGAGGTAGCCAAGTACAACGCCTCCGTGGCGGTGACGGTGGGCGCTCACAGTTCGATCGGTATGCGCGGCCTACTGCTGTTCGGCACGGAGGCCCAGCGTGCCCGCTACTACCCGAAGCTTGCAACGGGCGAGCTGGTCGCGGCGTTCTGCCTCACCGAGCCGGGCTCTGGCTCCGACGCCGCCTCGATCAAGACGACGGCAGTCCGGGACGGCGCTGATTGGGTCGTGAACGGCAGCAAGATTTGGATCACCAACGGCGGCATCGCCGACTTCTTCACGGTCTTCGCCAAGACTGGAGGACCGGACGATCGCGGCAAGTTGTCCGCGTTCATCGTCAGGCGCGACATGCCGGGCGTCAGCACGGGTCCGCACGAAGAGAAGATGGGCATCCGCGCCAGCTCCACCACGACCGTGACGTTAGAGAACGTGCGGGTGCCGGCGGATCACTTACTGGGCGAGGAGGGCAAGGGCTTCAAGGTGGCCATGAACATCCTGAACTCCGGCCGCACCGGCCTCGGCGGCGGCAGCGTGGGCGGAATGAAGCGGCTGATCGCCCTGTCCACTCAGCAGGCCAAAGGCCGCGTCCAGTTCGGCAAACCCATCTCCGAGTTCGGCTTGATCAAGCAAAAGGTCGGGCAGATGGTGGTGGATTGCTACGCCACGGAGGCGGCCGTGACCATGGTCGCCAGCTTGGTGGACGGCGGCTTTCAGGAATACCAGGTGGAGGCCGCCATCAGCAAAGTGTTCGCCAGTGAGTGCCTGTGGCGCACCGCGGACGAAGCCCTGCAGATCGCCGCCGGCAACGGCTACATGTGCGAGTACCCGTACGAACGAACGATGCGCGACAGCCGCATCAACCGGATCTTCGAAGGTACCAACGACGTGCTACGGCTGTTCATCGCCTTGACCGCGATGAACGACGTTGGCCAGGGGCTGCGCGAACTTTCGAAGAGCCTGGAGGGTGCCTTCACGGATCCGATCAAGGGCTTCGGCTTGATCTCGGAGTATGCGCTGCACCGCGCGGCGCTCGCCACCGGCATCAAGCGCGAGGGCAGGTCCTTCACGAAGCTGCACGCCTCGCTGCTGAAAGAAGCCACGCTGTTCGAGGAGTGTACGCGCGACTTGGCGACCGCTGCGGACCGCATCCTGCGCAAACACGGGCGCACCATCATCGACAAGCAGTTCGCGACGCGCCGCCTAGCTGACATCATGATCGATCTGTTTGTGCTTTCGTGCGTGCTTTCGCGCGTCGACGCCGCCATCCGGGCCAAAGGCGTGGAAGCGGCCAAGGCAGAGCGCGACATCCTGAACACCTTTGCGGGCCAGGCGCGCCGCCGCATCAGCAGCACCATCGGCGAGATCGACGACAACGAGGACGAGTCGATCAAGGCGCTGGCGGACCACGCCTTCGACCTGGAAAAGTTCGGCTGGGACACCATCTAGCTGCGGGTTTCGGTCCATCGTGAACGCGAAGATCGGCCGATCGTGAACGCCCAGATCGGTCCAATGTGAACGCCGGGATCGGTGATCGTGAACGCGTAGATCGGGCATTGTGAACACGGCGTGGTAGCCCCCTCCGGGCGGAGGGGGCCGCCGCGGCGCGACGACGCAGGACAGGCGAGCCGTCCCTCCTTGACGAGGAGGGGGGATGGCGATGGAGCGACTGTCCATGCGAACGATTCGAGAGATCCTGCGGCAGCGGTGGGCTCTGCAGCGGCCGCACCGGGCCGTGGCCGCGAGCGTCGGCCGGAGTGTCGGGGCGATCCACGCGACCGAACGGCGGGCCCAGGCCGCCGGGCTCGACTGGGCCCAGGTGGAGGCCATGACCGAGGCCGCGCTGGACGCGGCGCTGTATCGGCGGCCGAGCGTCGCGGGGCCCCGGCGGGAGCGGCCGGCCCCCGACGGTGCCTACCTGCACACCGAGCGCCGCCGGCCCGGCGTGACGCTCCAGCTCCTGCACGTCGAGTACCTGGAGCAGCATCCCGACGGCTACCGCTACACCCAGTTCTGCGAGGTCTACCGGCAGTGGCTCCGCCGGCGGCGGCTGTCGATGCGCCAGGTGTGCGTGCACCGGGCCAATCCGAACACCGATTCCGGGGCAAGCCGAACACCCATTCCGGCGGAAGCCGAACACCGATTCCGGGCCGGTCGAACACCCTAACCGGGTGACGGCTGGAGGTACTCTCCCGGGGCGTTGACGACG
>CAZUDO010000054.1:0-73735 GCA_964618895.1 uncultured Binatia bacterium (SeqCode) | reverse complement strand
GGCCGGCCACGCTGACGACCGGCCGCGCCCCGCGGTCGCACCGGGTCACGGCAGGGACGACCGTCCCACGCCGCCGGAGAGGTCACGCTCACGCACGCGTCGCGGCCTGCCGGGGACATCGATTCCTGCTCACACTCTCAGGCCATGGCCCGGGAGATCGGGTGCCAATAGGCGGTGGCCGCGGAGGCGAGCCAGCTGGGAGACCCAGACGGCACCGAAGAAGCCGGCTGGATGGAGAAGGAGGACCGGCGGACCCGACCCGAGCTCGAGGACGCGGATACGAGCCGGTTCCGAGGCGAACTTGAGGGTGCGCCGCTTTGGGCTCACCTCATGCCTTGCAAAGAGCCGATCCTCAGCATCTTCGATCCTCGTTTCAATATCGCCCATCGGGTTCCTTGGCTGCTGCCTATGGACGGTTCCGTATAGCCCGCCCCGGCTGCAGTGTATTCAGGAAGGCGCGGAACCATCTCGGCCGAACGTACTGCGGCATCTCGGCGACATACAAGACTGCAACGGACTGGGCGGATTCGGAATAGACTGCACGGTCGGTCTGTGTAGCACGGGCCGTGGGACAGGTCGGTGCTCCTCATCGGGCGAGCACCTTGTCGAGCGGGCTTCGTACGCCGGCGGGCCCGTGGACATGGTATAGATCATCGTCGTCGCCACATTTCGGTGGCCGAGCAGCTCCTGGACGGTGCGGATATCGGTCACTCGCTCCCCGGCGCCGGCAGCTCCTCCGCCGGGTACTCGGGTCGGGTCTGGACGGTGGTCCATGATCCCCCCTCCCCCCGACCGTCTCGGCACGGGCCCTGTGCCCGGTGCCGACCGGCCCGCACGTGGGCTACACGGCGTGCGTAACACGACGGCAGCAGGATGTTTCAGCCCGCCCCGCTACTGTGCGCACGAGTCTTGCGCTCCCAGCGTGCGCGGGGCCCATATTCGCCGGCCCATGGCCAGCCGGGCCCACGCCGTCGCCGCGCAGCCGTTCTTCCCGCTGCCGATCGCCGGCCTGCCCGGCTTCCCGCGCGACTACGCCGCGCAGCGCGCGTCGCCGTTCCGCTGGGCCCGGGTCAGGGCGTCTGCGCCCACGCCAGCGCCCGCTCTACCGCATCGAGCAGGGCTTCCGGGTCGCTCAGCTTCGTGACCGCAAAGTCCACTTGCGCGCGCGCCAGCTGCTCGCGGTTGAAGGCGCTCAGCACGGCCGAGTAGAGCCCGACGCAGAGCGGCCGGCCGCGCCGGCCTTTGAGGGCGCGCGATCGCACCGCGCGCACCAGATCCCAACCGGTCATGTCGGGCATGTAGAGATCGGTCAGGAGGAGATCGGCCGCCGCCTCCTGAAGAGCAGCCAGGGCGGCCGGGCCGCTCTCCACCGCCACCACGTCGTAATGGGCGGAGCGGAGAAGCGCAGCGAGCGCGTCGCGCACGTACGGCAGGTCGTCGACCACGACCACCCGTGCCTGCTCCATCGTCACTGCCGCCGCGCGACCGCCCACGTGCCCCTCTTCGAAATCACCGGAGCGCCGCCCCGTCAATCGCCTCTCCACGGGAGACGGCGCGCCGGAACCACGTCACAGGGCCGCGCCGTAGGACGCCGCGGCTGCCGCGGCCGGCAGCTCGTGGACCATCGGCTCGTCCATCACCACCGCCGGCGGCACGCTGGTCGGTGGGACCGGCGGGCCCCCCAGGAGAGCTGCCAGCGGGCTGCCCGAGGCGCGCTTGCGCTTCAGCTTCTCGAGCAGCGTCGTCCGGTTGACGCGCAGGAGGCGCGCGGCCTCCTTCTTGTTGCCGTTCGACAGGCGCAGGGCCTGCCCGATGATACGATCCTCGATCGCCTCCATCTCGCGGTAGAAGTCGATGCCGGCGGGCCCGAACTGCCACGGCATGCTGGGGGCCTCGGCGTGCTCACGCACGGTCACCAGGTGCGCCGGCAGGTCGCGCGGCTCGATCACCTGCTCGGGCCGCCCGAGCACGACCATCTGCTCGAGCAGGTTCCGCAGCTCGCGCACGTTGCCCGGCCACGGATAGCGGGCCAACAGCTCCATGGCGTCCGGACTGACGGTGAAGCGTGGCAGTCCCTTGGTGGTGAGCTGCGCCAGGATGCCACGCACGATCAGTGGGATGTCCTCCCGCCGCCGCCGGAGCGGCGGGATCTCGATCGGGACGACCCGCAGACGATAGAACAGGTCCTCGCGGAACTCGCGCGCGGCGACCGCCTCGTCCAGCGCCCGATTGGTGGCCGCGATGACGCGCACGTCCACCTGCTGGGTCACCACGCTGCCCACGGACTCGAAGCGCCCGTCCTCCAGCACACGCAGGAGCTTCACCTGCAGCTTGGGACTCATCTCGCCGATCTCGTCGAGAAAGATGGTGCCGCCATCGGCGAGCTTGAAGCGCCCGGTACGGCTGGCGATCGCGCCCGTGAACGCGCCGCGCTCGTGCCCGAACATCTCGGGCTCGAGCAGATCCTCCGGGATGGCCCCGCAGTGCACCGGCACGTGCCGCGCCGCCGCGCGCGTCGACAGCCGGTGCAGCGCCGCCGCCACCAGCTCCTTGCCCGTGCCGCTCTCGCCGGTGATCAGCACCGTGGCGTCGGTCGGCGCCACCCGGCGGATGATCTCGAACACCGCCAGCATGCTCGGATGCCGTCCGATGATGCCCTCGAATGCGGGCGCCCCCTCGTCTCCCCCCACGCGCATCTCCATCCCGTCCATCCGGTCCCCCCTGAGCTGTGTGTGGTCAGCTGCGTTGCGACAGGAGACAAAGCAATCCGCACGCCTACGCATGGCAACTGCGCCCCCGGCCCGTTCCCCGGTCAGGAAATTGCCCTCAACATTGCGGGATTCCTGACGTTCCGCGCCAGGCGCGGCGACTCCGCGTCAGCTCCGCCGACACCGGCGTATGCCATGCGGACGGACAAAGCTGTACGATGGGCCCCGTTTGTCGGCCAAAACCGTCACGCACGGCTGCGCGCTTCTGGTCGCGCTCGTGATCGCCTGTGCCCCGCCCCCTCCGGCCCCGGAGCCTCTGCCCGGCGCCGCCGAGCACCCGGCCGCGCTCACCGCCCGCCTGCAGGCCGCCCGCGCCCGCCGCGGGCCCGGCGACCAGGCGCGCACGCGCCATCGCCGTCCCGACGGCAGCCCCCGGTTCACCAACCGGCTACTGCTCGAGACCAGTCCCTATCTGCTGCAGCACGCCCACAATCCCGTCGACTGGTATCCGTGGGGCGACGAGGCGTTCGCACGCGCGCTGGCGGACGGCAAGCCGGTGCTGCTCAGCGTCGGCTACTCCACCTGTCACTGGTGCCACGTGATGGAGGAGGAGTCGTTCGAGGACGAGGAGGTCGCCGCCTTCCTGAACCGGCACTACGTCGCCATCAAGGTCGATCGCGAGGAGCGTCCCGACCTCGACGCCGCCTACATGACCGCCGTGCAGCTGGTGTCCGGGCGCGGCGGCTGGCCGATGACGGTCTGGCTCACCCCCACCCGCCAGCCGTTCTACGGCGGGACATATTTCCCGCCTCGCGACGGCGGACGCGGCATGCGGGTCGGCTTTTTGACGCTGCTCGAGCGCCTGCAGGTCACGTTTGCCGACAGTCCCCTGCAGGTGACCGAGCAGGCGCATGCGGTCGCGTCCCGGGTGCGGGACCTGATGGCCCCCCCGCCGGGCGACGCGCTCCCCGACGCTTCGCTCCTGCACGCCGCCTTCACAGCCGCCGACCAGCGCTTCGACGACACCCACGGCGGCTTCGGGAGCGCGCCCAAGTTCCCACTGCCCGCCGGCCTCGACCTCCTGCTGCGCTACCACCGCCGCACCGGCAACGCGCGTGCGCTGGCGATGGTGACCCGTACCCTCGAACGCATGGCCGCCGGCGGCATCCACGATCAGCTGGGCGGCGGCTTCCATCGCTACGCCACCGACGCCACCTGGCTGGTGCCGCACTTCGAGAAGATGCTCTACGACAACGCCCAGCTCGCCACCGTCTACCTCGCCGCCGGTCTGGCGACCGGGCGAAGCGACTTTACGCGCGTCGCGCGCGACATCCTCGACTACGTCGGCCGCGAGATGACCGCACCCGGCGGGGGCTTCTACGCCGCCACCGATGCCGACTCGGA
Organism: uncultured Binatia bacterium (SeqCode); assembly: GCA_964618895.1. Taxonomy (GTDB): domain Bacteria; phylum Desulfobacterota; class Binatia; order DP-6; family DP-6; genus CAZUDO01. The sequence continues at coordinate 69,623 of CAZUDO010000054.1, read as the reverse complement.
GGGCGCGGAAGGCACGTTCTTCCTATGGACGCCGGCCGAGATCGCCGCCGCGCTCGATCCCGAGACGGCCCGCGCCGCCGGCGCGTACTGGGGCGTCACCGACGCCGGCACCTTCGCCGGCCGGAACATCCTGCACGTCCCGCGCCCGCTGGCGGACGTGGCGGCTACCCTGCAGCTCGACCCGCCTCAGCTGGAGGCGGTGCTCGCCGACGCCCGCGCACGCCTGTACGCCGTCCGCCAGACGCGCGTCCCGCCCCACACTGACACCAAGGTGCTGACGGCCTGGAACGGGCTCATGATCGGCGCCTTCGCGCGCGCCGGCGCGGCGCTCGACGAGCCCACCTACGTCGCACGCGCCCACGACGCCGCCAGCTTCGTCCTCGAGCACATGCGTCCCGGCGGCCGGCTGCAGCGCAGCTGGGCCGGCGGCAGGGCGCACCAGGACGCGTTCCTGGAGGATCACGCCTTCCTCGCCTCCGGCCTGTTGGATCTCTACGAAGCCACTGCCGAGCTGCGCTGGCTGCGGGCCGCCCTCGCCCTGCACCAGGGGCTCGCGCGCGACTTCTGGGACGACGCCGGCGGCGGCTTCTTCGCGACCGCCGCCCGCGCCGAGGCACCGCTCGGCCGCGAGAAGCCGGCCGACGACGGGGTCCTGCCGTCGGGCAACGCCGTGGCGGCCGAGACCCTCCTCCGCCTGGCCCATCTCACCGGCGACGACGCCCATCGCGCGCGCGCCGAGGTGGTACTGCGGGTGCTCGCCCCGGCCGCGCGCCAGGCGCCGGCCAACGCCGCCCGCCTGCTCGCCGCGCTCGACTTCGCCACCGACCGGGCGAAGGAGATCGTGATCGTCACGCCCGCCGCCGACGCCGGCGACGGTGCAGCGCTGGTGGCCGCGGCACGCGCCGCCTACGTTCCCAACCGCGTGCTCACGGTCGCGAGCGAAGGCCGGGCGCTCGCCGCCCAGGCCGAGCTGGTGCCGCTGGTACGCGACAAGCGCGCCCTCGGCGGCCGGGCGACCGCCTATGTGTGCGAGGAGCGGGTGTGCGCGTTGCCGACCTCGGACCCGGCGGTCCTGCGCGCGCAGCTGGCGACCGTGCATCCGCTGGGACCGTGAGAAAGCCCGCGGGGACCATCTCTCGTTCACTCCCCGAGCCCGAGGAACCAGCGCAGACCGTCGTCCACCTCCCGGACCACGCGCGGCGGCAGCTTCCCGACCAGCGTCTCGAGGTCGCCCTTGTTGATGGTGGCGATCTGGGAAGCGTTCGCCACCGAATCCCGGGGAAGCCCGGTCGTTCTGCGCGGAAGCCGGACGTTCCCAGGCGCGCTCGCCAGAGCCAGGTTGCTGGTCAGCACGCACACGACGACCGTGTCGATCCGGCTGGCGTTGACCTCGTCGCGCTGGACGATCATGGCGGGATGGCGGTACCCCGGCATCGCCCCCTTCGGTTCACCGAAGTCGACCCACCAGACCTCGCCCCGACGGATCACCGCCGCCGTCCCGAGCCACGGCCAACGACCTCCGCGCTTCGACGGCGAAAGGCGCGCGCCGCCGGATCGTTGCCCGGCTGGCCGGCCGCGTCGATGGCGTCGTTCCACGCTTGCGTCGGGTCCGGGCCACGGTGACGCGCCACGAAGTCCCTGGCGGCTCTCGCGAGCAGTCCGCTCCGTGTCAGCCGCAGGGCGCGAGCACAGGCGTCGATCTCCTGGAACAAGTCGTCCGGGAGAGACACGGCCGTCTTCATGTCGAAGAGTATGACCGGTAATACCGCTGGCGGCAACCCCTTCGAGGTTCTGGACCTGCGCGCGCTACGCGATCGGCGGCGCCAGCAGCGGGTGGCGCGTCCCGTAGCGCCCGATGTCGAGCACCACCTGGCGGCCGACGCGCGTGCGCGAGTCGATCGCCAGCGGCGCCATCAGGTTGGCGGTCATCTCGCGCGCGTCGTGCGGGATGGTGACGATCGCCAGCACCGCCACGTCGCCCGCAGCCGAGCCCGCCAGCACCGGCACGTCGGCGGCATAGTCCGGCCACAGACGGACCGGGTCGCACACCACGAAGCCGAGCTCGGGCAGGTCGAGGCACACCAGGCAGCGGAACGGGGACTCGGGACGCGGCGCGTCGAGCAGCGCGAAGCGCCGGGCGGTCGGGAAGCCGATCAGCCCCTCGGCGAACGCGAGCACCCGGTCGGCGGGCACGTCGTAGTCGCCGAACCGCTGCGAGCGCAGCGACACGGTGTCGACCGGGGTCAGGGTCTCTCGCGCTGGCTCTGCCATGTTTTTACGGCTTCATCGAGGCTCGCCCGCTCCGCGGCGGCGGCGTCCTCGTTCTCCTTGCGGATGGCGCGGTAGACCTCTTCGCGATAGATGCGCACCTCGACCGGCGCGTCGATCCCCAGGCGCACCTGGTTCCCCTTCACCTCCAGGACGCGCACGGTGACCGCGTCGCCGACGCGAATCACCTCGCCCAACTTCCGTGTCAGGACTAGCATTGACGAACGGGCTCCCTGCCCTGATTCTTCTGTCGGCCATTCAGCGCGGAAGCTTTAGTCCAGGTGGGTCCTTCGGATCGGCAGCAGGCTCGCGAGGCTGGTCTGGGGGATCCGTGACGATGTCGAGGACCGGGGAGGTGGTCTCGAGCCCGCTGCCGATCAGCCGCGCATTCTGTCGTTCGAGACCCCGCGCCTCGAGGAGCGTCCGCCGGAGCTGGCGCAGCTCCGTGCGCAGTCGCGCCTGCGGAGCGGGCGGAAGCAACGGCAGCACGGCCGTGGCCGATGCACCCACGCTTCCACAGCCGATCGCCACCTTCTGCATCAGGGCACGGCGGCGTGCCGCGAGCGACGCCAACTTCTCCTGCAGCACCTCGCCCTGCTCCAGACAGGCGAAGATCGCTCCCGGCTGCAGGGTGACGACAGCCCGCTGTTCATCGCGCAGCACGCCGACCAGGGCGGCGCACACGCGCGCCTCCTCCCCCAGCACGACACACAGGTTCTCGAGCTGATCCATCCCCACCTCCCCGGCCTCCCCGCAACGTGAGCGGCCCTAGTGCACGTGCTCGCTCACGAGCTCGCGCAGGACGCTGCGGGCGACCACGGTCGGATCGACGCGGTACTGGCCCGAGGCGACCGCCGCCCGCAGGGCCGCCACCCGATCGGCCGCCCCCGGGTCATCGTCCCGCGCCGCCGCCCGCAGCCGGACGAGGTCGCGGGCCGCATCGGACACGCTCACCCGGTCGGCGGCCGGCGCGGCGGCCCCGGCGACCGTGCTCGCCGCCCCGCCGCGGACGGCGGCCGGATAGGCAAGCTGCGATTCGAGCACGCCTTTTCCGTCGGTGATGTTCATGGTTCCAGCCCGTTCCTTCCCATCAATCCTGGTGACCCGTTACTGTATCGGCACGATCGTCATCGAGCTTGAGCCCCGCCCGCGCACAGCGACGCCCCGGCTGGGATACAATCGCATTGGGAGTCTGCAGCATCTCGTCCGCCGTCTGAACCACCGCCGCTCGACCCGAGGCCGCGCCGCCCGAAACCGGACCGCAGGGGCACCCGACTCGTGCGGAGAGGCCCCCCGGCATCCGCACCGCCGCCACACTCATGCGCGCCGCGCTCCGAAATCCACCGCCATATCCCGCAACAGCCGCGCCTCCGCGGGATCGCGCGGGTCGTCGGCGGCCCGGCGCCGCGCCGGCTCGGCGCGTTCGAGGTCACCGAGGAGCGAACGCAGGCGCTGCTCGCGGACGCCGAGGGTTTCGTCGAGCGCCTGTGCGCGTCGTTCGGCCTCGTCGACCAGTTGCGACAGGTCGGCGCGCAGGCTGTCGAGAGCCGCGCGCTGCATACCGAGGGCGACCTCCCACTCGCGGCCGCTCCGCCACACGATGAACCCGAGCGCCGCGACGGCGGCAAGGTCGATCACGGTCGAGATGAAGAGCAGGGTGTGCATGGGAATCTCCTCAGGCGAGGACATCGAGCCGTCCGGTCGCCGGTCGCGGAGCCGCCCCGTCGTCAGCATCGTCGGGCGGCGGGACGACGGCCGCCGGCCGCCGGCCGCGCTGCGCACCGGCCTCGCGCCGGCCGCTGCGGTCGCGCGCGATCGCCTCGACGCCCGTCCCGGCAGTGCTCGCGTTCATGCGCCCTCCTCCGCCGGCGCCGGCGGGCACTGGCTGAAGTGCAGGGCCAGATGGCTCTTGAGCCGCAGCATCGCTTGCGAGTGCAGCTGCGACACGCGCGACTCGGTGAGCCCCAGCACCGACCCCACCTCCTTCATGGTGAGATCCTCGTGGTAGTAGAGCGACACCACCACCTGCTCGCGCTCGGGCAGGCGCTTGATGGCCTCGGCGACCAGGTCGACGCGCTCGCGCGTGAGCAGCGCGCCGAGTGGGTCGATATCGTCCTCGTCCACCTGCTGCTCGAGCATCAGGCGTTCCTCGCCATTGCGAAAGCCGAGGTCCTCGATGCTGAACAGCGTCATCTCGCCAATGCGGGTGAGCAGCTCCTGGTAGGCGTCGATCGACACCCCGAGCTCGGTCGCGATCTCCTCCTCGGTCGGCGACCGGCCGAGCGTCCCTTCGAGCCCGCGCGCCACCTTCTCGATCAGGCTCGCCTTCTGGCGCACGCTGCGCGGCACCCAGTCGAGCGAGCGCAGGTGGTCGAGCACCGCGCCGCGGATGCGGAACTGGGCGTAGGTGGCGAACGACGCCTCCTTCTTGGGGTCGTACTTGGTGATCGCGTCGAGGAGGCCGACGATGCCCCACGACACCAGATCGTCGATCTCGATGTGCGGCGGTTTGCGCGCCGCCAGGCGTTGCACGACGCGGCGCACGAGCGGCAGGTGCCGCCGCAGGACCTCGTCACGATTGCCGGCCGGCGCCTCGTACGGCGCCGTCGGAGTCACCGCCCGCCCGCGCAGGCGGGCGCGCGTCTCGGAGCTCATACCCGGCATCTGCTACGCCCTCCCCTCGGGGCCGAGCTGCTGGCCGCGGAGCTGCTGGCCGAGGAGCTGCTGGCCGAGGAGCTGCTGGAAGAAGAACTGCACCCCGCCGCTCGGCCCGGCCGGCGGCCGCCCGGTGACCCGGCGGGCGAGGGTCGCCAGCGCGACGCTCGCCGGCGTGCCGGGCGCGAGCTCGACCACCGGCTGCTGCTGGCGCACGGCGCGCGGGACGGCGTCGTCGTACGGCACGTAGCCCTGGTACTCGAGGCGCACGCAGAGGAAGCGCTCGGCGACGCGCGCCAGGCGCTGGAAGGTCGCGCTCGCGTCGGCCGCGTCGGCGGCCATGTTGACGACCACCAGGAACTCGCGCCGGCCGTAGCGCAGCGCCAGCACCTTGATGAGCGCGTAGGCGTCGGTGAGCGAGGTCGGCTCGGCCGTGACCACGATCAGCGCCTCGGCCGCCGCCGCCGTGAAGTACAGCACGTTCGACGAGATGCCGGCGGCGGTGTCGACCAGGAGCACGTCGAGCCCGTCGGCGAGGGCATCGACCTCGTCGAGCAGGCGCAGGCGCTCGGCGGTGGTGAGCGCGGTCAGCTCCTCGACGCCGCTCGCGGCCGGGATGACACGGACGCCGGCCGGCCCGTCGACGATCACGTCCACCAGCCGTCGCTCGCCGCGCAGGACGTGCAGCAGGCTCGCCTGCGGCGTGAGGCCGAGGAGCACGTCGACGTTGGCGAGTCCCAGGTCGGCGTCGAGGATGCACACCCGCTGCCCCGCCCGCGCCAGCGCCACCGCCAGGTTGACCACCAGGTTGGTCTTGCCCACCCCACCCTTGCCGCTCGCGACCGCGATCACCCGCATCTCCACCATCCCCTGCGTCCTCCCCCCGGTGCCCGGGGCAATCAGGCTGCCAGCAGACACCGTGCCAGCCGTTCGGCCGTGGCCGGCTCGAGATCGTCCGGAACCCGCCGTCCCGTGCCGAGGTGCGACACGGGCACTCCCTGCCGCCAGCAGAGCCCCACCACCGGGCCCCCCGGGGCCACGTCCGCCTTGGTCAGCACGCACGAATCCGGCGCCAGGGGCGCGAACGCCTGCCAGGTGGCGTGCGCCGCGGCGCGTCCGTGGGTGGCACTCGCCACCAGGGTCCGGGCGACCCCGGGTCCCGCCACCCGGGTCAATTCCGCCAACTCAGCAAGTTCGTCCGCCTGACCCGGGCTCACCCCCGCCGTGTCCACCAGGACCAGGTCGACCTCGCAGAGTTGCCGCAGGACCCCGCCCAGCTCGCGCCCGCCCGCGGCGCTCGCCACCTCGACGCCGAGCACCCGTCCGTAGCCTTCCAGGGCGGCCGCCGCGCCCATCCGGTAGGTGTCGGTGCCGACCAGCGCCACCCGCCGGCCTTCGCGGCGCGCGATCGCGGCCAGCTTGACGATGGTAGTCGTCTTGCCGTCACCGGGCGGTCCGACGAACACGCGCACACGTGGCTGGGCCATGGACCCCGGACCACCCACCGTCGCGGCCAGCGTGCCCGCCAGCGCGGCGGGCACGGACGGGTCGGCCTCCAGGCGTTCGGCCGTAGCGCGCACCAGCGCGGCCGCGATCACGCCGTCGAGCCCCTGCTCCATCAGGCGGTGATGCAGGCACGCCACCTCGGGGCGCACCCGTTCCGGCGCCGTGGCCCAGCGCACGTCGACCAGCTGGCGCACCACGCCGAGGAGCGCGCGCACCTCGCGCGTCAAGTCGCCGTCGGGCAGCGCCGCCGCGAACGGCTCGTCGTCGTCGATGGCCGCCGTCACCACCGCCTGGCCCCTCACCTCGGCGGTCTCCAGGATGACCGCCTCCGACCCGAGCGCCGCCTTCACCGCCTGCAGTGCCAGCGTCATCGTGTCCGCCGTGAATCGTCTAATCTTCATCGCAGTTCACCACCCCGAGGGATTGGACGCGTACCGTCGGCGCGATCTCGCCGGGCGCGATCACCGCCAGGCCCGGCAGCGTACGCTCGATCAGCTGGCGGAGATGCGGCCGCACCGCCGTCGAGCAGAGGAGAACGGGCGCCGCCTGCCGCGCGACGAAGCGCTCGGCCGTCGTGCCGAGGCGCCCGACCAGGCGCTGCGCGAGCGCGGGATCGAGCGCCAGCACGCCGCCGTGCTCGGTGCGCTGCACCGCCTCGATCAGCTGGCGCTCGACCGGCGCCGCCAGCGTCATCACCGCCAGGGTGCCGGACGGCGCCAGCAGGCGCTTGGTGATCGACCGCCCGAGCGCCTGGCGCGCGAACTCGGTGAGCGCCTCGGCGTCCTTGGTGCGCGGCGCATGGTCGGCGAGCGTTTCCAGGATCGTGCCCAGATCGCGGATGGAGACCCCTTCGCGCAGCAGGTTCTGCAGCACCTTCTGCACCCCGCCGACGGGCAGGTGCTGCGGCACCAGCTCCTCGATCACCTTGGGCTGCTTCTTGGCGAGCGTGTCGAGGAGCTGCTGTACCTCCTGACGCCCGAGCAGCTCGTGCGCGTGGCGCCGGATGATCTCGGTCAGGTGCGTGAAGATGACGGTCGCCGCGTCGACCACCGTGTAGCCCGCCAGCTGGGCGCGCTCGCGTTCCTGCGCCGTGATCCAGAGGGCGTCGAGCCCGAACGCCGGCTCGCGCGTCGGCACGCCCGGGACCGTGCTCTCGACCGTGCCGGGGTTGATCGCCAGGCTGTAGCCGGTGCGGATGTCGCCGCGCGCGACCTCGTTGCCCTTCAGCAGGATCTGGTACTCGTTCGGCCGCATCTGCAGGTTGTCGCGGATGTGGATGGGCGGCACGATGAACCCCATCTCGAGCGCGAGCTGGCGGCGCAGCGTCCGGATGCGCTCGACCAGGTCGCTCCCCCCGGGCCCGCCCGACTCGACCAGCGGCACCAGCTCGAAGCCCACCTCGAGCTCCATCGCGTCGAGCGGGAGAAGCGTGTCGGGCTTGTCGTCGTGCGGGCCCGCGGCGGGCAACCCGCCTGCGGCCTCCGGAAGGACGGGTGGCGTCACCCCGCCGGCGGCCGCGAGCGCGCCGGTGGCCCCGGCGAGCGCCACGAACGGCAGGAAGGGCAGCCCTGGCAGGAGCGCGAACGCGCCCAGGATGCCGGTCACCATCCACAGGACGCGCGGGCTGGTGAACAGCTGGCCGCTCACCTCGGTGCCGAGATCGGCGCCCGAGGCGGCCCGGGTCACGATGATGCCGGCGGCAGTCGAGATGAGCAGCGCCGGCAGCTGCGTCACCAGCCCGTCGCCGATGGTGAGAATGGTGTAGGTCTCGGCCGCCGTCTTCACGTCGATGCCCTGTTGCACGACCCCGATGAAGAAGCCGCCCACGATGTTGATGGCGGTGATGACGAGCCCGGCGACGGCGTCGCCGCGCACGAACTTGCTGGCGCCGTCCATGGCGCCGTAGAAATCCGCCTCCTCCTCGATCATCTGCCGGCGCGCGCGCGCGTCCTTCTCCGTGATGAGCCCGCTGTTCAGGTCGGCGTCGACGGCGAGCTGCTTGCCCGGCATGGCGTCCAGGGTGAAGCGCGCCGCCACTTCGGCGATGCGCCCGGCGCCCTTGGTGATGACCGCGAAGTTGATCACCACCAGAATGAGGAAGACGACCACGCCGACGGCGTAGCTGCCGCCGACGACGAAGTTGCCGAACGCCTGGATCACGTGCCCCGCCGCCGCCGGCCCGTCGTGGCCGTGCAGGAGGATCAGGCGGGTCGACGCCACGTTCATCGCCAGCCGGAAGAGCGTCACCACCAGCAGCACCGACGGGAAGGTCGAGAACTCGAGCGGCTGCCGGGTGTACATGCTCACCATGAGGATGATGAGCGCGAGCGCGATCGACACCGCCAGCAGCAGGTCGATCAGCATCGACGGCAGCGGGATCACCATGATGATCACCACCGCGACCAGGGCGAGCGGGAGGATCATCTCGCCGGTGGGGATGGCGTTCGCGGACCCGGTCTGCGGCCGCGTGGCGACTGCGGTGTTGGCGGCCATCTCTAGTGCCCCTCCCCTTTGGTGGGGCCACACATGCGCGGGCGCTCGCCGGGAGGGCGGACGCGTGCGGGTCCCGTCGGGTGCGCGGGCCGGGGCGGGGTGGTCGCCATGGCTACTTCGCCTCCCGGATGCGCGCCGGCCACAGCGGCGCGGTGCGGGGGCGGGCCAGTTCGCGACCCAACCCGACCGGACGGCGTGGGGGGTCCCCCGCAAAGGAGGGCGGCGGCCTATGCGGAGCCCTAGGCGGGCAAGGCCGCCGGGGTCCCCTGCTTTGCGGGGGACCCCCCACGCCGTCCCGCGCGCCCGACGAGACCCGAACTGGCCCGGCCCCGCACCACGCGCCTCGGCAGCGCTCATCACGGATACGCACTAGCCGCGAGCCTCCGGGACCGGCGCGGGCGCCCGCAGCGAGTAGATGTAGGCCAGGATCTCGGCAACCGCACGGTACAGCGCCGGCGGGATCTCGGCGCCGATCTCGACCGAACGGTACAACGCCCGGGCGAGCGCGCGGCGCTCGACGATGGGGACGCCGGCGCTGCGGGCGAGTTCCGTGATCTTCTGCGCGAGCGCGCCGGCGCCCTTGGCGACCACCGTGGGTGCGCCCACCTCGCCGGTGCGGTAGCGCAGTGCGACGGCGAAGTGGATCGGGTTGGTCACCACCACGTCGGCACGCTTCACCTCGGTCAGCATGCGGCGCTTCGAGAGCTCGCGGTGGGCGCGCCGGAGGCGGCCCTTCACCTGCGGGTCGCCTTCGCTCTCCTTCTGCTCCTCCTTGACGTCGTGGCGGCTCATCTTGAGGTGCTGCTCGTAGCGCCATCGCACCCACAGGTAGTCGCACGCGGCGAGGACGCCGAGGGCGGCGGCCATGGTGAGGAGGAGCCGGCGGAGGCTCGTGCCGGTGAGACTCAGGATCTCGGCCGGCAGCATGTCGGGGGCGGCGATCGCGGCCTCGCTGCCGTGGCGCAGCGTGCGGTAGGCCAGCCCGAGCACGACCACGATCTTCACCACCGATTTGACCATCATGGCCGCACCGTTGCTCGAGACGATGCGCTTCCAGCCGCTGGCCGGATTGACGCGGCTCGGGTCGGGCAGCACGAGATTCGTGTTCACCGACCAGCCCACCTGGGCGACCACCGCCCCGATGCCGACGACGGCGAGGCCGAGCGCGAAGGGGACCAGACTCTGGCCCAGCTGGCTCGCCGAGCGCATCAGCAGCGGCCACGCCACCCCGATCGCGTCCGTCCCCGCGCCGACCGGGCCGACCGCGGCCAGCCAGCTGCGCAAAAGGACCCGGCTCTGCGCCAGGAGCTGCGGTGCGCCCACCGACGCCATCGCGAGTGCGGTCAGGAGGACGAGCACCGGGCTCACCTCGGTCGAGAGGACGACCTGCCCGTGCTTGCGGGCCTCCTCGCGCTTTTTTGGTGTCGCGCGTTCGGTGCGATCGGCGGCGGCGTCAGCCATGCGCGAGTCCTCGCACCAGGCCGCCGAGCGTCGTCTCGAGGGCGGCGAAGCGCGCCGTCAGCAGGCGGAAGGTGAATGGCAGCGAGGCGCCGAGCACCACCAGCCCGACCCCGGCGTTCACCGGGAAGCCGACCACGAACACGTTCAGCTGCGGAATCGTGCGCGCCAGCACACCGAGCGCGCCGTTGGTGAGCAGGAGCGCCACCAGCACCGGCGCCGCGATGCGCACACCGACCGTGAACAGATCGGCCGCCAGCGCCACCACCGCGCGCACGTCGAACGCCGTCACCGCCAGCGTGCCGGGCGGCGCGGTCGTGAAGCTCGCCAGGAGCGCCCGGAGGAGCACGTGGTGCACGTCGAGGGCCAGGAAGAGGAGCAGCGCCAGGACCTGCTGCCACTGGGCCACCACCGTCGTCTGCGCCCGCGATTGCGGGTCGATCAGGTTCGAGAGGCCGAACCCCATTTGCATGCCGGCCAACTGCCCGCCGAGCTGCACGCCTGCGAACACGAACTGTGCCACCAGGCCGAGCGCGATGCCGATCGCCGACTCGACCGCCACCATGCCCGCCAGCTCCCACACGCTGGCCGGCGCCAGCGTGCCGGGCACGGCACCCAGCACCGCCGGCGCGAGCGCCAACGCGAGCACCCCGGCGATCCCCGCCCGGATCCGGATCGGCACCAACAGATGGCCGAAGAACGGCGCCGCCAGCACCAGCCCGGCGACGCGGGCGAGCACCAGGAGCGCGACCGTGAGCGTGGTGTCCGAGAGCGTCATCGGACGTACGCCGGCAGGTTCTGGAAGAGCGTGGTCGTGAACGTGATCAGGCGCGTCAGCATCCACGGCCCGAACAACGCCAGTGCCGCCACCGTCGCCAGGATCTTGGGGATGAAGGTGAGCGTGATCTCGTTGATCTGCGTCATCGCCTGGAAGACGCTCACGGCGAGCCCTGCCACCAGGCCGAAAAGGAGCACCGGACCCGCCAGCGCGAGGGTCACCTCGAGCGCGCTCTGACCGATCCCGATCACCGTCTCCACCCCCACGTTGCGTTCCCCTTTCCTACCGGAAGCTCTGGACCAACGAGCCCGTGAGCACGTTCCACCCGTCCACCAACACGAACAGCATCAGCTTGAACGGCAGCGAGATCATCGCCGGCGGCAGCGTGATCATCCCCATCGAGGTGAGGACGGACGCCACCACCATGTCGAGGATGAGAAACGGGACGTAGATGAGGAACCCCATCTGGAAGGCGGTCTTCAGCTCCGAGATGAGGAACGCCGGCAACAGCGCCTGCGCCGGCACGTCGTCCGCCGTCGCTGGGCGGGCCGCGCCGCTCGCGCCGAGGAAGAGCGCCAGGTCCTTCTCGCGCGTCTGGCGCAGCATGAACTGCCGCAGCGGCTGGTACGCCGCCTGGATCGCTTCGGCATCGGCGAGTTCCTTGCGCTGATACGGCCCGAGCGCGTGCTCGTTGATGTCGCGCAGCACCGGCCCCATTACGAAGAACGTCAGGAACAGCGCCAGCGACACGATCACCTGATTCGGCGGCATCGTCTGCGTCCCTACCGCCTGGCGGAGGAACGACAGCACGATCACGATGCGGACGAAGCCGGTCAGCATGATGAGGATCGCCGGCGCCAGCGACAGCAGCGTCAGCAGGCCGACGATCTGCAGCGACGAGGTCACCTGCTGGTCGCCGTTCCCGATCTGCAGGGACACGCTCGGGAGCGTGCTGGTGGCGGCGTGTGCGACGGCGGGGAGGACCGCGATGGCGACGAGGGCGAGGGCCGCGGCTGCGCGGCGGAGGGCCCGGGGGCGGCGTCTCCGCTTCGGCTCCTCGCCGGGTCGGCGACACAGCTCCGGGCGGACGGGCATTCCGGCGCGGAGAGGCGCTGCGACGCCGCCCCCGGGCCCTCCGCCGCGCATGGACGCTCCACCACCCCCGGACTCGCCGCGCTGCTCGGGCTCGCCGCCGCGCACGTTTCCGTCGGCGCGCGCGGGCGCCGCTGTCGTGTCGGCGGCGCGGGCGCGAGGCCGGGGTCGGGGTCGGAGCGCCTCTCCGCGCCGGCGCGCCCGCGCCGCGGACCCCGTGTCGTCCGTCCGGCGCGGAGCCGAAGCGGAGACCGCGACCCCGGCCTCGCGCCCGCGCACGCCCGCCACGGCCGTGGTGCTCACGCGTCCCCTCGCTTCAGGCGCGTGACCAGCGACACGCTGTCGCCGGCCAGGCCGAGCAGCAGGCGTTCGCCGTCGACCTCGACGATGGTGAGGAAGCGCTTGCCGCCGAGATACCGGCTGGTGACCAGGCGGATGGCGTCGCCCTGCTCCGCCTGCTTGCGTCGTAGACGCACGATGCCGACGCCGGCGACGACCAGCGCGGCGCCGAGCACCCAGGGCAGCAGCTCGATCACCGCAGACCTGCGATCCGTTCCAACGGGCTGATCACGTCGGTCAGGCGGATGCCGAACTTGTCGTTCAGCATGACCGCTTCGCCGCGCGCGATGGGCTTGCCGTTCACCAGCACGTCCAGGCGCTCGTCGGTGCCCTTGGTGAGCTCGACCACCGACCCGGGCGTGAGCTGCAGCAGCGCCTGGAGCGTCAGCTTCGTGCGCCCCATCTCGACCGTCACCTCGAGTGGGATGTCGAGCAACAGATCGAAGTTGCGCGGCACCTCCGTTCCTATCTCCTCCGCCATGTGTCCCTCTCCCCCGGACCGCGTGTCCCGTCGTTCTCAGATCGTCCCTGTCACCCGCACCGCGTTCTGGCCGGCGCTCACCCCCGGCGCGCCGATGAAGCGCGGCCGCCCCTCGACCTTGACCAGCACCGGGCCCTCGCGGCCCGTCGGCAACGGGATCATGTCGCCCACCTTGAGCCCGAGGACCTGCCGCATCGTGAGCCGCTGCGTGCCGAGCTCGGCCGCCACGTCGACCTCCGCCTGCGCGAGCGCTGCGTGCAGCTGTTCGGCCCACGCCGCATCCGGGGCCTCGCGTACGACCTCGGCGGTCACCTGCAGGCGCGCCCGCACCGGGTCGAGGCTGGTGTTGGGGATGCAGACCGACAGGACGCCGTCCTCGCAGCCCTCCACCACGATGCCGAGCTCGAGCACCAGCACCAGGTCGTGCGGCGCGGCGATCACGGCGAAGGACGGGTTGGTCTCCGTGCGCACGAAGCCGCATTCGACCTCCCCGACCGGGGCCCACGCCTCGTGCAGGTCGGCGAGCAGGCGGCGCGCCAGGCGCTCGAGCACGCGCTGCTCGATGGCCGAGTACTGGCGCGTGGGGGGCGGGCTCTTGCGGCTCGGGTTGCCGCCGAAGAACACCTGCAGCAGCGCCCCCACCAGCGCCGGCGACGCCACCAGCATCCCCTGCCCGCGCAGCGGCGCCAGGCGGAAGAGGGGCAGACACACCGGGGTCGGCAGGCGCTCGACGAACGAGCCGAACTTGACCAGCTGGGGCGTGTGCGGCGTCACCTGCGGGATCTGGCCGAAGAACGTGCCCAGCGACACCCGCACGGTGCGCGCGAAGCGCTCCGCCAGGGGCTTCACGCCGGGCAGACGCGACTCGGCGCTCCAGGCGAGGTTGGTGAGGTCGATGGAGCGCACGCTCGACGGCCCACCGCCAGCCGGCATCGCGGCCGTCGGCACATTGCCGGTCTCGACCGCGCTCAGCAGCGCGTCGATTTCGTCTTGGGAGAGGATCTCGCCCATGGCGCCCTACTGGACGATGAACTCCGTGAAGTAGACCGCCTTCACCAGGTCCTTGTGCAGGGTGCGGTTCATGCGGTTGATGATCTCCTCGCGCAGCACGGCCTTGCCCTCCGGCGTGCGCACCTCCGCGAAGGTCTTGCTCGTGAACAGAGTCAGCAGCAGGTCGCGCATCTGGGCTGAGCGGCCCTGGAACTCCTCGGGCACCCTGGGCTCGAAGAACTCGACCTGCAGCGTGGCCTTCAGGTAGCGCTTGCCGTCCTCGTCACCCAGGTTGGCGATGAAGGGATCGAGCGGGAGGAGGGCGCCCACGTCCGGCTGCGTGTGGGTCTCCGCCCTCACCTCTCCCTTGGCCTCGGCGTTGTGGCCGAAGGGCAGCACGCCCATGAACCAGGCCGCGCCCCCGCCGCCGCCGAGCAGCACGACGACACCGACGATGAGCAGCAGCGTGCTCTTGCTCTTCTGTGGCGCGGCACCGTCGCCGGCCGCCTCCGCCTGGGGGGTTTCTTCCGCCATCCTCGTCCTCCACCGCATGCCGCGCGGCGCGGCCAAGTCAGCAACTGATATGCCAGCGGTGGAACGGCGAAAGCCGTGTCGGTGGCGACGCGCTCGACCGCGGCGGGGTCAAGACTTTGCCCCGGGCACCCGGGCGGGGATGGGATTCGTGACCGGCGCGGGGCGCCTACCCGCCATCGGAGCCCACGCCGGGCAAGCGGCAGAGAACGTCCCCCACCGCTGCCCTCGTCCCGGCAGACCCGGGAGGGGAACGCTTGCCGCCGGTCGGCTCATGGTCTACTCAGGATGCATGAAGGCCACTACCGTAAAAGTAGAGGGCTTACTGCTCGAGAAGCTGGAGCGCCTGAAGCCCGCACGGCAGAGCCTTTCTGCGTACGTCCGCGCGCTGCTCGAGCAGGCGGTCGGCCGCCAGCAGATGACGGACGCCGCCGCCCGCTATGCCGAGTTCGTCCGCGACACCCCGGAGGAGCGCGATTGGCTGGCGGAGTGGGATGCGGCGGACCTCGTGACACCGCCACGGTGCAAGCGGCGATGAGACGCGGCAGCGTCTACTGGATCAACCTCGAGCCCGCAGCCCCACCGGAGCTCGGAAAGGTCCGGCCCGGGCTCATCGTGTCGAACACCATCCAGAACGAGCAGCTCGATTCGGTCGTGGTCGTTCCCCTGTCGAGCCGGGCGCCCGAGATCTGGCCGTTGCGGGTGAAGCTCGACGTCCGGGGGCTGCGGACGTCGTTCGCCGTCGTCCCTGGCATCCGGCAGGTGAGCAAGGCGCGACTCCACGATCTGGTGGGGCAGCTCCGGCCGGACGCGCTGGGACACGTCGCGGCGGCGCTGGCCGCGTACCTCGGCGACTGACCGGCGACAGCTGCCACAACGTCCTGCCTCCGATGTCACCCTGCCTCCGATGTCACCAGACCCGTCGAACCCCGTACGCGTCGAAGACGCGCTCGTTGCTCACCAGCGCCAGGTCTTCATCTTGCGCCTGTGCGATCAGCATGCGGTCGAATGGGTCTCGATGCGGCCCCGGCAGATTCCCGGCTCTGAGGGCGTGGACGATCGCGATCGGCAAGGGCTCGAAGTTCTGCTGCCGCAGGATGGCCGGCAGCTCGGCGGCGACCTCGATCGCGCCCGGGAGCTTGCCCAGCCGCACCTTCGTCGAGATCTCCCAGGCCGAGGCGGCGCTGACCAGGACGGTGGTGTCGTCGGCGGCGATCACGGTGCGTGCGCGCCGGCTCAAACGTCGATCGCCGTCGAGCCACCAGAGCAGGGTGTGCGTATCGAGGAGGACGCGCACGCCTCAGCGCTCCCAGGCTTCGATTTCCTCATCGGGCAGGGGCTCGAAGAAGCGCCGGTCGACCTTGGCGCGACCGCGCATGGCACCGAACACGCGGCCCTTCTTCTGCGGCTTGATGGGCACGAGCCGCGCCACCGGGTCCTTGCCGCGCGCGATCACGACTTGCTCGCCGCCGGCAACTTCCTCGATCAGGCGCGACAGATGGGTTTTCGCCACGTGAATCGTCACTACCTTCATGGGAGTTGACTAACACGGCTTAGCTAATGTGGCAATCGAGCCCGCGCCGGTGGTGCTGGGTCCGACGCCAGCACCGGCAGTCGCGTGACCAGGAGGCGCCAGCGTTCCGGCTCCATCTGTCCCGGCCAGCGCGCCGCGCCGGCCGTGAGCACGGTGGCGCCGGCCGCATCGAGCAGCTCGAGCGTGGTCACCAAGCCGTCGCGCGACGGCGCCTTCACCACCCACGTCGTCGCGACCCGGTCGACGCACAGGCGGAGGTGGAAGTGCGTGTCGCGCACGTTGAGCCAGCGGCCGGTGGCGTAGACCCGGTGGAGCGGCCCGGTGTGGCGCTGGAACGCGCCCGCGTTGCCGACCCCGAGCGTGATCGGCGTGCGGTCGGCCACCACCGCGGCCAAGAGCCGCTGCAGGCTGGTGCGCGCGACCGGATGCGCCCACGACGGCGCCAGCAGACGGAAGGCGCCCCGGCGCGTGAGGCCGGCGGCGGTGATCAACGTGTCGGCGTCCTCGGGGTCATGCGCCAGCGCCCAGCGGTCGCGGAACACGATCCCCTCGGGCGGCGGACCGGCGGACGCGACCAGCGCGAGCCGGCGCGGCGGGTCCCAGATCCCCTGCTCGCCGTGCGCGTGGCGCGCGACCAGGGTGTCGTACACGCCCCCGCGCGCGTCCGGCTCGAGGAATACCTTGTGGACCGGGTGCCCCGCGTGGTCGAAGAACTCGAGGCTGCGCCGCCGCCCCTCGCGCACCGCGAAGCCGCTGGCCCACTGGCCGAAGAAGAGGCGCAGGTTGATGGCGTCGTTCAGGACCAGCCCCATCATGCCGCGGATGTCGACGCGCGCGTAGCCGCCCCGCTTCTCGTGCACGGCGAGCGCGTTGCGCGTCGTGGCCTGGACCGGGCCGAGCGCCGGGAGCCCGGCCACCACCTCACCCCAGGGGCCCTGCAAGCGCGTGATGCCGTCGCCGCACGTGCTCGACAGGAGAGCAGCCTCGCTCACCCCGAGGGCGAGGGCCGCGTCGCGGGCGCGCGTGCCCGGCCGCTGCCGGCGGAGATCCGCCCAGCGCGCGCGCAGCGACGCGTCGCGCGGCGGCTCGAGCCAGGGAGGTCGCGCACCGGTGAGCATGGTGTCCGCGGGCGGCGCGCCGGGGCGTCCGCTCGTGCGCTGCTCCAAGCCAAATCCCGTGCCGGCGCGGGGTACGCGAAGTGTCGATTCCACATAGAGATCCGCCGACGGCCATCCCCGCGACCGTGCCTGCCGCGGCACCCCTGCACGGACACGCCCGACGGTCGGAGCGCAGGCGCCGTGCGGCCCGACGTGGTGTGGTCCACTGTTATTGTCGCCACCGCCTCCGGACGCTACCCTCGGCCGTCATGAGTCGACCCGCCCCCATGGACCCGGTGGCTCCATCCAGTTGGACCGCCGAGCACTACCTCGCCCTTGTGGACGACGGCACGCTCGGCCCCGACGACCGCGTGGAGCTGCTGGAGGGGGTCATCGTCGCCATGGCGCCGCACAACGTCCCGCACGCGGCGGGAGTCTATCGCGCCCATTTCGCCCTGCAGCGCGCCGTCGGTGAACGGGGCGTGGTCCGCTGTCAGCTGTCGCTGGTCGTGGGGCGCCGCTCCGTGCCCGCGCCGGATGTCGCGGTGGTAGCCGGCCACATGACCGACTACGACCGCGCGCACCCCACGACCGCTCTTCTCGTGGTCGAAGTCGCGGACAGCTCGCTCAAGCAGGACCGCTTCACCAAGCGCGCCATCTACGCCGCCGCCGGCATCCCGGAGTACTGGATCGTCAACCTGGTCGACGACTGCGTCGAGGTCCGCCGGGTGCCCGACGCCCGCACGCGGCGCTACACCAGCATCACGATCGCCCGCCGGGGTGACGTGCTGGCGCCCGCGGCACTGCCCCGCGTGCGCGTCGCGGTGAAGGACCTGCTGCCAAACCCGACGGGGACGACGCGCGCCGCGGCGACACGTCGCCGCCATGGCACGCCCACGCGCCGCCACCGCTAGTCTAGCTAGCGGACGCGCCGGTCAGCGCGCCGCCGACACGAGCACGCCCGGCGACGATGGCGTATGCACGGCGGCCGCCGCGTCGAGGGTGAGGGTGAACGTGCTCCCTGCGCCCGGAGCACTGCGCACATCCAGATCGCCGCCCAGCAGGTGCGCCAGCCGCTTGGCGATCGACAGACCGAGCCCCGTCCCACCGAACTGCTGCCCCACCGACGCATCCCCCTGGACGAACGGCTCCCCGAGGCGCGCCTGCGCTTCCGGCGGGATGCCAATGCCGGTCGACGACCTCGACACGGAGCCGGCCCGACGACCCGCCCGCCATGCCGACCCGGATCCGGACCCCGCCCCGGGGAGTGAACTTGACGGCGTTGCCGACCAGATTGAGGAGTATCTGCCGCATGCGGCCCGGATCGGTGCAGATCTCGGCGGGCAATGGCTCGACGTACTCCACATCGAAGCGCAGGCCCTTCTGCAGCGCCTGGCCGCCCATGACCGCCGCCACCTCCTCCACGAGACGCACCGGCGAGCACGGGATGCGTTCGATCTCGCGACGAACTCTGGGGGGGGGGCAAGAAGGTGGCGAAGCTCGCGGGCACGGACAGCAGGCCGCCCAGCTGCGCGGCGAGGAAATGCGCGCCGCAGAGCACGGCAGCGCAGCGCGCGGTCACGACGTGTCCTTCCCCGCCGACACCATCGATGCTCGCACACCAAACGCGCCCGGCCGGGCGGTCACGTCTGGCTCGTCGGGTCGCCGAATGCCGCCGCGTGCACCGCGCATGCCTGGCGCACGCGCGCCGCACACGCCGCCACCTCGTCGGCCGAGAGCCCGACGTGGGCGAGCCGGCCCGCGTCTGGGCGCGTCGGCCCCGCGGCAAAGCCGGCGGCGTGGGCGAGCCGGTCGGCGTCCGCCAGGATGCTGGCCAGCTCGCGCCCGTCGCCCGCCTGCTCCGGGGCGTGATGCCAGCGGATCGCCTCGCACTGATCGGGGGCCAACCCCCAGTCCTCGGCCAGCACCGCGCCCGCCTCCGCGTGCGTGAAGCCATACCACTCGCGCTCGAGATCGAGCGCATCCGCATCCCCGGCCGCGACCACGTGGGCGATCACGTCGAAGGACATGGCGTCGGCGAGCAGAAAGGCGATCCGGCCGAGATCGTGCAGCAGCCCGGGCAGGAACGCCTGTCCCGGCGGGATCGATCCGGTGGACGCGGCCAGCTCGTCGGCCGCGACCGCCGTCGCCAGGGCATGGTTCCAGAGCGTCCGCGTCTGCATGTCGATGGGCGCGAGGACGGTGCGGGTACACGCCATGAGGAGCAGCTCCCGCACCTTGGCGAGGCCGATGACCTCGACTGCGTCCGGCAGCGTGCGCACCGGTGGGCGCGCGTTCTGGACCGTGGTCGCGAAGCGCAGCACGCGCGCCGCCAGGCCGATGTCGGACTCGACCGCACGGACGAGGCGTTCTGCCGTCACCTCCGGGGCCCGCGCGAGGGCGATCACCTCGGCGCTGGTCGCCGGCAGCGTCGGCAGCACGCCGGTCTGCGACAGGGCCGTGAGCGTGCGTCGGACCCAGTGCCGCAGCTCGTCGCGATCGAGTCCCGTCCGGAGACTGCGCCGCATCACCCCACCCTCCCTGCGACCGACCGGAGCTGTTCCCGGACCGCGGTGCGGGTCGCGCCGCACACCGTGTCGCGGGTGTCGTCCTGGTCGTTGAGCCCGACCCGCACGCGCGCATCGAGCGCACACACCGCGGGGCGGAGGCCAGCGGTCTGCGCCGCGCGCACGACCGCCACCAATTGCGTCACATACTCCGCATTCGCCGCCGTCTCGCGGCCGAACTCGAGGATGACCTGACTGCAGCCGTGCTGTGCCAGCCGGCGCATGGCCATCTCGACCGCGGCCAGGACCGGCGCGTCGAGCGCGCGCACGCTCACCACCGCGCATCCGGCCTCCTCCCCCACCACGAACGCCGCCGGCGGGCCGAGCACGGGGTGGACCGCCTCGTCGAACAGGCTCGGGTTGAACGGCTTCAGCAACCGGCCGACGACTCCCGGCTGCAGCGGGGCCTCGGATGCGTCCCGCGGGTCGCGCGCCACCAGCGCGACCACCGGCACCTCCGTCCATCCCGCCCGCCGGCGGAGCGCCGCCAGGGCGGCGTCCGGCGACCCGGACGGCGCAACCTCGAGCAACACGAGCGCGGGGCACTCACCCTCCCCGCCTCCGCTCGCCTCGACGTGGGCCGCCTCGACCACCCGGCACCCGTAGGGCTCGAGGCAGCGGCGGACAACGGCGCGGACGACCCGACTCCGATCGACGACCAGGACAATCCGCATGGCTATCGAATGATGTTGATCAGGTCGCCGAGCAGCGTGTCGCTGGCGGTGATCACGCGCGCCGCCGCCTGGAACGAGCGCTGCGTGCTGATCAGGTCGATGAACTCCTGCGCGATCTGCACGTTCGACTGCTCGAGGGCGGAGGAGACGATGGTGCCTTTGCCCTGCCCGCCGGCGACGCCGACGGCAGGGGGGCCGGACGCGACCGTCTGCCGGAAAAGCTGGTTGCCGGACGGCGCCAGCCCCTCGACCGCCGTGAAGTGCGCCAGGGCGATCTGGTAGAGCGGGCGCGACTGGCCGTTGTCGAAGGTAGCGCTCAGGATACCGTTGGCGTCGACGCTGACACTGGCGAGCCCGCCGGCCCCGAAGCCGTCCTGGGAAACGAAGTTGATCCCGCTCGAGCTCGCGAACTGGGTCATGCCGTCGGGCGTGCCCGCGGTGCCCATGTCGAAGGTGATGGTCTGCGGGTTGGCGCCCGCGAAGGTCACCGTGCCGCCGAGACCGGTCGCGCTGGCGACCGTGCCGTCGGGATTGAATTGGATCGCCCCGCCCGCCCCGTTGATGAGCTGAAGCTGCCCGGCCGTGCCGCCGGTCTCGCCCGCGTCGACCCCCATGTTGAACGACCACGTGTTGGCCGCCGTCTTCTTGAAGAAGAGCGACACGTCGTGCGCCGCGCCGAGCGAGTCGAAGACCCGGATGGAGTAGGGAAAGTTCGCCGCGGCAAAGGCGTTGGCGAAGGACGGGGTCACGGTGTCGAAGGCGGTCGCGTTGATGGTCGCGTCGGCCTGCAGGTTGCCCTTCAGGGTCACGGCGGCGCTGGCGCTCGCCTGCGAGCTCAACCCCGCCAGCGTGATGTCCTGCACGCCGCCGGCGATGGTGCCGTCCTGGTTGATGGGGGAGCCCTGCAGCACGTTGCCGATCAGGTTGGTCACCGCACCGTCGGCCCGCTGCTGAAAGTTGCCGGCACGCGTGAACAGCTGCCCCTGCCCGTCGCGCAACACGAAGAAGCCGGCGCCCTGGATGCCGAGGTCGAGGCTCCGGCCGGTGGACTCGATCGCGCCCTGGGTGAAGAGCGTGCGCACCGCGCCGATGCGCGCGCCGAGACCGATCTTGCCGATCTCGCCGCCGGCGTCGGCCGAGATCAGGTCGGCGAACTCGGTGCGGGCCCCCTTGAAGCCCACCGTGCCCACGTTCGAGATGTTGTTGCCGATGACCGACAGGGCGGCGCCGCTGTTGGTAACGCCGCTGCGGCCGGTCGAAAGTGCGCCAAAAAGTGCCATGCGTCGTGTCTCCTTCCGGGACTGTGAGATCTAGGCGTCCGGGCTCGCCGCGTGCACCTCGCGCACGGCCTCGAGCCCGACCCGCGTGCCGCCCACGATCAGGACCGGCGGGTTGGCGCCGAGATCGACGCCGTCGACGGTCGCGAGCGTGCGCGTGGGCACGGCGAGGGGTGTATCCTCGCCAGCCACCGTGGCCGACAGCGCGATCTGGTAGTCGCCGTCGGCGAGCGGGAGGCCGAACTTGCTCTTGCCGTCGAATGTGAACGTGTGCGCGCCCGCGGCCTGTGCGCCGAGCTCGATCACGCGCACCACGGAGCCGTCCGGGTCGCTCACGGTGGCGGTCGCCTCGGTCGCGGCCTGGTCGAGCGTGTACTGCACCTCGGGCGCCTTGCCGTCCTCGAGTCCGAGCCGGCCGCCGTCGACGGCGACCCGCCTGCCGAGCAGGGACAGGAGCGCCGAGCTGGTCGAGCGCGCGGTGGCGTCGGTGAGCGCGTCCAGGCGGGTGTTGATGCCGGTCAGCTGCTCGAGCGACGAGAACTGGGCGAGCTGCGCCGTCAGCTCCGAGGGTTCGAGCGGCGACAGCGGGTCCTGGTTCTTCAGCTGCTCGATGAACAGGGTCAGGAACTCTTGCTGCGAGACCGTCTGGGTGGCCGGCAGGCCGAGGGCCGCGGGGGCCGTCTCCTGCTTCGCCTGGGTCGCCGACACGCTGTCGATCATGCGCGCACGCTCAATCCGCCCGCCGGGACGACGGGGTCGTGGGTGGGGGTCGCCGCGACGGGCGCGACCGCGATCGGACCGGCCGATGCCGGGACGGCGCGGCCGCCGCCCCAGTCGCCTGCCAGACCCTGATGCTGCTGGCCCACGTCGACGGTGAAGCCGTCGAGGCGCAGGTTGGCCCGGCCGAGCGCCGCTTCGAGGGACGGGCGGTTCTGCTCCAGCACCTGGCGCGCGGAGTCCTGGTGCGCGGTGAGCTGCGCCTGCACGCCGTCGGCATGGACAACCACACGCACCTCGACCGGGCCGAGCCCTTCGGGGCTCACCTCGAGGCGCATCGCGCCGCCGTCGCGCGGCGCGACCGGACGTGGCTGCGGCGCGTGCAGGAGATGCTCCAGATCGCGCGGCGGCACGACCGCGGACGGTCGGACCTCCGCGTGCGGGGCGCGCTCGACCGTCGACGGTGCGGCGTACGCCGCCGGCAGCTCGAACCGGCGCAGTTCGCGCCCAGGCTCGCTCTCGCCCGCCCACACGGGTGTGCCGTCCTCGTCGCGGCGCGCGTCCGGGGCATCGAACCCGTCGGCCGTCGCCTGGGCGTCACCTCGGGTCGGGGGCTGCGCCTGCGCCGCGGGGCCGTCGCCCGCCTCGGCGAGCGCAGCGGACGACGCGGAACGCGGGCGCGGCTCGTCCTCCGTGCGCGGCTCGTCATCCGTGCGCGCCGCGGAATTCGTGCGTGCCGCGGAATTCGTGCGTGCCGCCAGCGCCGTCCCGTCGACGGCCGCCTGCTGTTCCGGGACCACCGTCGAGGGGAGAGCGCTCGGGGCAGAGGGACCACCAGCGCCGGGGCGCTCCGCTGCTCGCGTCCCGGCGTTCACCACCCCACCGTCCGTCACTCTGCGCCCGGGCGCTCTCTCCTCGACTGCTCCCTCCGGCGGTCGCGGGCCCGTAGCCGGTCCGGTATCTACGGGCTCGCCGGGGTGTGCGCTCGCCCCGGACGCACCGCCTGCCGGTCCCGAACCGTCCACCGGCCTGCCATCCGCCGGCATGACCGGCACGAACCCGGCGGCAGCGGGCGTGCCGTCCGCCGGCGCCGGCACCACCGCCAGCACGCCGGCCGCCGCCATCACCAGCGCGGCCTGCGCGGCGGCGTCCTCGGGGTCGTCGCTGGCGTCTGGCGCCACCGCGTCTTCCGCCGCAGCCCCATCGAGGACCGCGGCCCCATCGGCCGCGGGCAGCGGAGTCGACGCACCGGCGACGAGCGAACTCAGCAGGGCCGCAAAGCCGGCCCAGGCGCTCACCGCTCCGGTCCCGTCGGCGGGAGCCGCAGCGCCCGGAGCAACCAGCCCCGCCGCGGCACCCTCGCCCGTCCCACCGATGCTGGTCGCGCGCGTCATCGCCCTGCTCGCTGGCAGCAAGCGACGCGCCACGCGCGAGCCGCGTCCGGACGACCCGCCCCGCCGGGCGGCCCGGCAACTTCCGCCGCCCGGGGGTGAAAGCTGCCGGCCCGCTACTTCTTCGCGGCGCCGCGCGGCCGGAGATCCAGGTCCGGCGGCGGCGTGTCGGGCAGCTTCCAGTAGATGTACGGTTTTTCCTTGAGCTCGTGGTAGGCGTTGGCGGCGTCGATCGAGGCGTGAAACGCCTTCTCGAAGGCGGCGAAATCCTTGGTCGCGATCGGCTCCTCGAGGGGCTTCCAGTTCTCGGCCAGGTACTGGTTGATGGCGTCCTCGTGCTTCGGGCGCATGAACGCGCCCAGCTCGAAGAGGCCGATGATCTCCTTGTACTGGAACTTCGCCATCGGCCAGTTCTCGGCCTTGGCGGCGTAGTAGAGCTTCCAGGTGCGCGCGCCGATCTCGGGCATGATGCGCGCCAGGCCGGGCTGGATCGTCGCCATGTCGTCGAGCGTCATCGTGTTCTTGCCGCTCGAGAAGCCCAGGGCGCGGATCTTTTCCTCCAGGGTCTTGTCGTCCATGAATCCCTCCTGGCGCGGATGCATAGCGAATCGATCCGGCGGTTGCCACTATCTGCTCGGGACGTCCCCTTCCCTGCGAGTGACGCGGCCTCAGGGCGGCGCGATCAGGCGGACACCGGGAAAGTAGGTTCGATATCGCCGGGCGTCGCGCGTCAGGAGGGTGAGCCCCTCGACCAACACGTGGGTACCGATGAAGAAGTCCGAAAGCGGTGCGGTCCGCTTGCCGCCTCGCCTGCGGTACGCCGTGAAGGCGCGGGCCGCTGGCCAGGCGGCACGGTACGGCAGCGCCAGACGGCGGACGCCGGCTTCGGCGAGGGCCTCCTCGAGCAGCGACTCCGTTCGAACCCGAAACACAGCTCGGCATAGATGATCGGGGTGACGGCCAGCGGGCCGCGCTCAGCCGCGCGGCCGAGCGCCTTCTCCGACCAATCCCCCCACACCGGGTCCCCGGTCCAGAGATCGACGAGGACGTTCGTATCGACGAGGATCACCGCTCCTCGCCGCGCGTCATGGCCATGAGCCGATCCGTGGTGAGCTTGCGGTTCCACGGCGCCGCCTTGAGGCGTTCGACGATGGCGCGTCCTCTCCGTCGGCGGTCGGCACGCACGATCTTGACGCCGCGTCTCCGACCTTCCAGCCGAATGCGTCTCTCAGCGCCTTGGGGACCGTGATCTGCCCCTTCACCGTCATCGTGCTGGTGTTCATTCTAAAAGTATTACCGTCACGGTCTTACCACGTCAAATCGTGGGGTCTCCTCGTTCCGCATTCCGCCTCGGGTTGACAGCCGAGGGCGCACGACGGTCTAAGAGCGCTCTCAAGCGAAAAGGGGCCGCTCGGGCGCGGCCCAACGGGGATCACGCAAGCGAGCAAAGGAGGCCACGGCCATGACGACGGGAACCTCGATGGCGGCGCAGGGCCCGGCTGGCGTCGTCGCCCGAGCGCTGACGCTGCTGTACGGCGTCGGCACCTACCTCTTCTTCTTCGGCACGTTTCTCTACTTGATCGGCTTCGTCGGGAACGGGGTCGTCCCGAAGGGCATCGACGACGGCATACCCGCCGCATCCGCCGGCGCGGCCGTCGCTGCCAACGTCCTGCTCCTCGGCCTCTTCGCTGTGCAGCACACGATCATGGCGCGCCCCGCGTTCAAGGAGGTTTGGACGCGTTGGGTGCCGTGGCATGTCGAGCGCAGCACGTTCGTCCTGCTCTCGACCGCGATCCTCGCGGTCATGGCGTGGCAATGGCGGCCGCTGCCCGAGCCCGTGTGGCACGTCGAGAGCCCGCTGGCCGCCGGCGTCCTCACGGCCGCCTCGCTCGCCGGCTGGGGGATGGTGCTGGTGTCGACGTTCCTCATCGACCACTTCGAGCTCTTCGGCGTCACGCAGACGGTCGCCTACGCACTGGGACGTCCGCTCGAGCATCCCAGGTTCAGGGAGCGCCTGTTCTACCGCTGGGTCCGGCACCCGCTCATGCTCGGGTTCCTGATCGCCTTCTGGGCGACCCCCACGATGAGTCAGGGGCATTTCCTCTTCGCGGTGGTGACGACCCTCTACGTGGTGATCGCCATCCAGATCGAGGAGCGGACGCTCGTGCATCTCCACGGCGAGCAGTACCGGAGCTACCAACGACGCGTGCCGATGCTCCTGCCGTTCGGCCGCCGGCAGCAGGACTGACGGCGACTGGGCCCCTGCCAATACCTCTGGCGCAGGTACGGTCGAGCGTGCCGACCTCCTCGAGCAGTTCCCACTGGCGAACGGCCAGGTTTCCCTTCTACGGCGTGGCCGGCCGGGCGGCCGCCGGCGCCTGCGCGTGCCCGCTCAGCACCTTGGTCAGCTGCACGGCGCGCTCGCGGCTCATGGCGGCCAGGATGGCGGCGATCTGCTTCTCCTTCATGCGGCCGAGAATCACCTTGGCGGTCGCGTCGTCCAGGCGGTCGAGAATGGGCGCCGCCTCCTCGGCCTTCATGCTCTCGTAGATCTTGGTGATCGCAGGCGCCGCGGCCGTGGCCTCCGCGCCGCCCGGCCGGGCCAGGTGCTCGAGGCGCGTCACCTCGTCGGCGACGGTCTTCTCGAGCGTCTTCAACGCCGCCTCGCGCGCAACCACGGCGTGCTCGCGATGGTCGAGCTCGGCGCCGCGCTTCTGCACCGCCTCGAGGAGCTCCCGGAAGCCGCGGCTCTTGGCCAGCAGCTCGGGCGCGATCGGCGTCTCGGCGTGCTCGGCCTTGGCGCTTGCGGTGGCCGGATCGGCAGGCTCTTCGCCCTTCGAGGCGTAGGCCGGACCCGCCACGTCCCACCACCAGGCGCCCAGCACGAGGACCTTCAGCATCAGCCCGCCCAGCACCACGACTCGCATGGCTCGCATCATCGCCTCCTTCGTACCCCTACCCGTCCTCTAGCGCCGCTGGCGCATGACGTGGTCGTCGATCAGGAGCGCCTCCTGCCGGGCCTCCTCCTGCTGCGCCCGGACCTCCGCCCGGTCGCGCAGGCGCTCGAGCTTGCGCTCGTCGCGCCGCCGCGCCAGCAGCTCCTCACGCCCGCGCGCGATCGCCTCGGCAACCCGCAGGCTCTCCGCGACCAGCACCGTCTCGCGCCCCGCCAGCGCGCGCTCGTACATCCCGAACTGCCGCAGCTCGGCGCCCGTCACCCCGACGCCGGTCGCCGTCTCGACCGCGTGCTGCACCTGGGCCTGGGCCGCGCGGGCCTCGGCCACCCGCGTGCGCAGCCCGGCCAGCTGGGCCCCGAGCAGCGCAACCTCGTCCTGGATCACGCGCCGGAGCTGCGTGCGTACCCCGAGCACGCGCGCCAGGCGGAAGCGCGGCGTCATCACACCACCAGGGCGGCAAGCGCCGCCTCCGCTTCGCCCCGCGTCGCCGGCTCGTCGACGCGCTGGCGCAAAAACTCGTGGATCGCCGGCAGGCGCACCAGCGCCTCGTCGATGACCGCATTCGAGCCGCGGGCGTAGGCCCCGATCTGGATCAGGTCCTCGGCATCGCGATGGGCCGCCAGCCAGGCGCGTACGCGGCGCGCCTGCTCCTGCTGCGCGCGCGGCACGACCTCCGTCATCACGCGCGACAGGCTGCCGAGCACGTCGACGGCGGGGTAGTGGCCCTCGTTCGCCAGCCGGCGCGACAGCACGACGTGGCCGTCGAGCAGCGAGCGTGCCGTGTCGGCGATCGGCTCGGTCAGGTCGTCGCCCTCGACCAGCACCGTGTAGATGCCGGTGATGCTGCCCTCGGGCCCCTGCCCCGCCCGCTCGAGCAGGCGCGGCAGCAGGCCAAACACCGACGGCGTGTAGCCGCGGGCCGACGGCGGCTCGCCCACCGACAGGCCCACCTCGCGCTGCGCCATGGCGATGCGGGTGAGCGAGTCCATCATCAGGAGCACGTCCCGCCCCTGATCGCGGAAGTACTCGGCGATGGTGGTGGCGAGGAAGGCCCCCCGGATGCGCACCAGGGGCGGCTGGTCGGACGCCACCGCCACCACCACCGAGTGCGCGAGGCCGTCGCCCAGATCGCGCTCGACGAATTCGCGTACCTCGCGGCCGCGCTCCCCGACCAGCGCGATCACGTTCACGTCGGCACGGGTGTAGCGCGCCATCATGCCGAGCAGCGTGCTCTTGCCCACGCCCGAGCCGGCGAAGATCCCGAGGCGCTGGCCGCGTCCGCAGGTGGTGAGCGCGTTGATGGCGCGGATGCCGAGGTCGAGCGGCTCGTCGATGGGCCGGCGCGCGAGCGGGTTCAGGCGCTGACCGGCGAGCGGGTACTCGGCTTCGGCCTCGATCGGCCCGCGGCCGTCGAGCGGCCGGCCGAGGCCGTCGATCACCCGCCCGAGGAGCGCGTCGCCGACGGGCACGAACGGCCGCTCGCGCAGCAGCACCACCGGACTCCCCGGCGCCACCCCCGCCAGGTCGCCGAGCGGCATGAGCAGCACCCGGCCACCACGGAAGCCCACCACCTCGGCCGGGATGGCGCCCGCACCGGGCGCGCCGATCCGGCACAACGACCCGACCGCAGCGCCTGGCCCGGTCGCCTCCACCACCAGCCCGATCACGTCGATCACCCGCCCACTGACGCGGACCGGCGACAGCTCGGCGAGGCGCCGGCGCACGCGCGCGAAATCGAGGTCGCTGTCGAGCCGTGCGGTCATCGGCTCGCGTCTAGTCGTCCGCCGGCAGCAGCGCGTCGCGCGTGGCTTCGAGCTGCGTGTCGACCCCGATGTCGACATCGCCCATGCGACTCTCGATCACACAGCCCGTGGGCGGCAGGCCCGGGTCCTCCACGATCGCGAGCTCCTTCACGTCGTCGAGCATCGCCCGCAGCTCGGGCACGCGCGCGCGCAGGAACGTCGCCAGTACCGCCGGCACGCGCACCACGATGCGTTCGCGCTCGACCACGCGGCGGACGGCCGCTCGCAACATGGTGAGCCAGATCTCGGGCCGGTCGGACAGCTCCTGCTGCACGACCTTCCGGGCCACGCCGAGGGCGATCTCGAGCAGCTCGCGTTCGTAGCGGTCGCGCAGCCGCGCGCGGAACGCTGCCAGCTCCTCGATGGCCTTCACGAACGACTCGGCAATCGGGGTCTCGATCTGACTCCCCAGCTGCTCGCGCGCGGCTTCGTACCCGGCCTGAAAGACGCGTCGCAGTTCGTCGCCCGGCTCGACCGCCGCCGTGTCCGCCCCGCCGGCGGGCATCGGCTCGCCCGCCGGGTCGGGGCGCGTCCCCGGCTGGAAGGGCCGGAACTCGCGCACCGCCACGTCCCCGCCGGCCAACGGGACGAAGCTAGACGACATCGCTTCCGCCATCCGCCGTCAGCGTGATCTCGTTCTCCTCGCCGAGCCGGCGCGCGACGGCGACGATGTTGTGCTGCGCCTTCTCGACGTTCTTCAGCTTGACGGGGCCCATCTGGCTCATGTCGTCCTGCATGATCTCGGCGGCCCGCCTGGACAGGTTGCCGAAGATCTTCTCGCGCATTGCCGGGCTGGCGGTCCTGAGCGCCAGCATCAGGTCCTCGCGCGCCACGTCCTTCAGCAACCTCTGCATGTCGCGCTTCTCGAGGCGCAGCATGTCTTCGAACGTCAGCATCAAGTTGCGGATGGTCGCCGCGACCTCGGGCGCGGCCTCGTCCAGGTACGTGAAGACCCGCTGCTCGATCGTCTTGTCGGCCCGGTTCATGATGTCGGCGGCTCGCTTGGCGCCGCCGCCTGGCCCCGTGCGCGACTCGCCGGTGCCGCTCGCGAGCCCCGCGACCTCGCGCGTCAGGACGGCGCTCACTTCCTCCAGCAGCTCGGGCGCCACGTCCTTCAGCTCCGAGATGCGATGCAGGATGTCGGGCCCGATATCCTCCGGTAGCTTGGCGAGGACATCGGCCGCCTGCTTGGGCTGCAGGTTGGACAGCACGAAGGCCACGACCTGCGGATGCTCGCCGGCCAGGATCTGGGCGATCACCTGCGGTGCCAGGGGTTCCAGGGGCGCCGCCAGGCGGTTCGTGTCCCCGCTCTCGAGCGAGCGCGACAGCTCGCGCGCGGCGTCCTGCTGCTGGCCGCCGCCGGCAGCCGCCGCCCGCGCCGCGATCAGCTGGCGCGCGAACTGCTCGCCGTCGACCAGGAACCCGTCCCGGCTCGACAGCCAGCGCCACGCCTCCTCGTGCACCGCCGCCGCCTGCGCGCGCGGGATGCTGCGCAGGCGCGCCATCGCGCTGGTGAGCTGGCGGATCTCCGCCTCGCTCAGATGGCGAAAGACGTTGCCCGCCGTCTCGGACCCCAGCGTAAGCAGCAGGATGGCCGCTTTCTCGAGCCCGCCGACCGCCGGCGGGTGCAAAGTGCGGGGCCTGAGCGCCGTGTCGGCCATCAGCTCGTCGGCACGCCGCGGTCCGCCGACTCGACCAGCCACTCGCGGACCAGGCGGGCCGCGCGCTCGGGGTGCTGGTGCGCCAGGGCCAGGTTGTGCTGCGCCAGCTCGGCCATGGCGGCGTCCATTCCGGTCAGCACGACGCCGCCCGGCAGGGCCGCGCCCGCGCCGCCGCGGCGGGTGGCGAGCCCCAGGACGAGCGGCCGTACCACCCAGAGCAGCATGGCGGCCGCGAACGCGACGCCGAGCAGCCGCGTCAGCACGGCCGGCGCCCAGCGCCACACCGCCGCCAGGGGGCCTTCGCCCGCCGCGACTTCCTCGGCCTGGAATGGCACGCTCGCGACTTCGATCTTGTCCTTGCGCTCCTCGGAGAAGCCGATCGCGCTCTTCACCAGCTCGCGCAGGCGGTCGAGCTCCTCCTGCGGGCGCGGTGTGAACACGCGCTTGCCGTCCTGCTCCGTGTAGGTGCCGTCGATGAGCACGGCCACCGACAGCTGCTTCAGCATGCCGACGGGCGCGACGGTGCGCGACACGACCTTCGACACCTCGTAGCTCTGGCTCTCGTCGCGGCGCTCGGCCTTGACGTTGTCGCCCTGCTCCGCGCCGGCTTCGTTGGTCAGGTTGGCCTGCACCCCGGGCGGGCCGCCGGCCGGGGTGTTCTCCATGGTCTTCTCGCGCATCGAGCGCTGGGTGCGCAGCGCCGTCTTGGCTGGGTCGAAGGTCTCCTCGGTGCGCTCGACGCGTGCGAAATCGAGCGTGGCCGCCACGCGGGCGATGGCCTTGTCGCGCCCGACCACCGCACCGAGCATGCTCTCGACACGCTCCTCCAGCTGCCGCTCGGTCGCGCGCTGGATCTCGAGCGCGCCGCCGGAGGCGCCGCCGGTCTCGTCCTCGCGCCGGTTGGGAGTGAGGATGCGCCCGCCGTCGTCGACCACCGTGACCGACGCCGGGTCCATGCCCTCCACGCTGGCCGCCACCAGATGCACGATGCCGTCGATCTGCGCGCGCCCGAGCGCGCGGCCGCTGGCGAGCTTCACCACCACCGACGCCGACGGCCGGCGGTCCTCGGCCACGAACAGCGAACGTTCCGGCATGGCCAGGTGCACGCGCGCCGACTCGACCCCACCCAGCTGGGCGATGGTGCGGCCGAGCTCGCCCTGAAGAGCGCGCTGGAAGTTCAGATGCTGCAGGAAGTCGGTCTGGCCGAGCGCCTGCTTGTCGAAGATCTCGAAGCCGACGCCGCCGCCCTCGGGCAAACCGCGGCTGGCAAGCGCCAGGCGCAGCTCGTACAGCCTCTCGGCCGGTACCAGCACGGCCCGACCGCCGTCATCGAGCTCAAAGGACACCTTCTCGGCACGCAGCGCCTCCACGATGGCACTGGCGTCGCGCTCCCCCAGATTGGTGAACAACGGCCGCAACAACGGCTGCTGCACCCACCACGCCACGCCGAGCACACCGACGACCGACACCAGCCCCACCGCGGCAATCGCCACCCGCCGCGCCGGCGGCTGCGCCAGGAAAAACGCCGCAAGCTGGCTCCAGACCTGCTGCATCCGCTGATTCATCTAGGGCCCCTCATCGTGATCCCCGACATGCGCGGCGACGGCTCGGGGGTGCGGCCGCGGCGGTGCGGGGTCGGAGACTGGGCGCGCGCACGGCCGCACCCCCGAGCCGCCGCCTGGCGGGTATCACGTTGAGCTCCCACGTCTCGTTCCTCAGACCTGCATGCGGAGGACCTCCTGATAGGCCTCCACCAGCTTGTTGCGGACGTGCATCATCAGCTTGAACGACAGCTCGGCCTGCTGGACGGCGAGCAGGGTGTCGTGGAGGGTGGTGTTGCCGCCGGTGGCGAGCGACTGGATGGCGTCGTCGGCCTGGTGCTGGGCGGCGTTGACCTGCTGGAGGGAGTCGGCGAGCACCTGCTGGAAGCTGGCGGCGCCGGGGGCCTTGTCGGCTGCTCCGGACCTGGCGGCCTTCTCCAGGTCGGCGGGGTTGGGCAGCAGGCGCGAGGTCAGCGTGTTCACGGTCATGGGCGTCTCCTCGATTCCGCGCCTAGCCGCCGATGGCGAGCGCGGCTTCGGCCAGCTTCTACTTCAGCACTTCAGCAATTCCCGTTCCGCGAAACGGCGGGCATCCGCGCGCGGCCGCCCGCCGGGCGCGGGTCAATTTCCTGGCTGCAGCGCCGGCTCGAGTTCGCCCCGCTGGCGGTACTCGGCAAGCTTGTTGCGCAGGGTGCGGATGCTGATGCCGAGCAGCCGCGCCGCCTGGGTGCGGTTGTTGTGCGTCCGCGTCAGCGTCTGGAGGATGGCCTGGCGCTCCATCTCGCGCAGCGTGAGCCCGGCCAGGCCCGGCCGATCGAGCCGCAGCGCCGGCGGCTCGCGGTCCTCCAGGTCGGGGGGACCGAGCACCGGACCGCGCGCCAGGAGCGCCGCACGCTCGATCGTGTTCTCCAGCTCGCGGACGTTTCCCGCCCAGGGCCGTACCCCCAGGGCCGTCCGCGCCTCGGGCGAGAAGCTGAGCCCGCGGCCCTCGCCGAAGTGGGCCAGGAAGTGGTCGGCGAGCAGCTCCACGTCGCCGCGCCGCTCGCGCAGCGGCGGGACCACCAGCGGCACCACCGTCAGGCGATAGTAGAGGTCCTCGCGGAAGCGGCCGCGATCGACCATCTCGCGCAGCCGGCGGTTGGTGGTGGAGACCACGCGCACGTCGATCGGCACCGGCGCCGCCCCGCCGACGCGGTCGACCTCGTATTCCTGCAGGACGCGCAGCAGTTTCGCCTGCAGGCCGAGCTCCATCTCGCTGATCTCGTCGAGCAGGATGGTGCCGCCGTTGGCGAGCTCGAACTTGCCGATCTTGCGTCCGATGGCGCCGGTGAAGGCGCCGCGCTCGTGCCCGAACAGCTCGCTCTCCAGGAGGTCGCGCGGTAGAGCGGCGCAGTTGACGGCCACGAACGGCTTGCCGCGGCGGCTGCCGCGCTCGTGCAGGTAGCGCGCCAGGAGCTCCTTGCCGGTGCCGCTCTCGCCCTGGACCAGCACCGGCGCGCGACTCGAGGCGACGCTGTCGGCGATCTCGAGCACGCGCCGCATGGCGGGATCGCGGGTGAGGATCTGGCGCCGGCGCGGCGTCGTCTCGCCGCCGCGGGCGCGGCCCGTACCGAGGCCGGCCGCGGGCGGCGACGGATCGCGCGCGTCGGCGCGCGCCAACGCGCGCTCGGCCAGGTGCAGAAGATCCGCGGGCGAGAACGGCTTGGTCAGGAAGTCGAAGGCGTTGAGCTTCATGGCCGCGACCGCGTCCTCGACCGTGCCGTGGGCGGTGACGACGATCGCCGGTGGGCAGCACCCCGACGCGCCCGCGCGCCGGAGCAGCTCCAGGCCGTCGATCCCCGGCATACGCAGGTCCGTCACCAGCAGGTCGATCCCGCCCTGCTCGAGTCGCGCCAGGCCGTCTTCGCCGGTGGCCGCCTGCTCGACGGCGAAGCCGCCGCGGGCCAGCACCTCCGCCACCCCGGCGCGCATGCCGGGCTCGTCGTCGACCACCAGAATCCGCCGTCCGTCGCTCATGCCTCGCTCTCCTCCTCCACCGCCGCCGGCAGGGTCAC
Source organism: uncultured Binatia bacterium (SeqCode) (assembly GCA_964618895.1). Classification (GTDB taxonomy): domain Bacteria; phylum Desulfobacterota; class Binatia; order DP-6; family DP-6; genus CAZUDO01. Next base: position 35,760 of record CAZUDO010000054.1, on the reverse strand, counting down.
GGTGAAGGTCGCGCCCCGGCCGCGTTCGCTCACCAGCGCCAGCCGTCCGCCCATCGCCTCGACCAGGCTGCGGGCCACCGCCAGCCCGAGCCCCGTGCCCTTCGCGCGGGTCGAGTAGAAGGGCCGGAAGATCTCCTCGCGCGCCTCGGGGGCGATGCCCGGGCCCGTGTCGGCAACGGCGATCGCGACTTCGCCGTCGGCCGCACGCGTGTGCACGGTGAGCGTGCCGCCCTCGCCCATCGCCTGCAGGGCGTTACGGATCAGGTTCAGCAGCACCGGCCGCAGGAGATGCGGGTCGGCGAGCGCCACCACCGGCGCCGAGCGGTCGCGACCGACCTGCACGTTGCACGCGCCGGACAGGTCCGCCACGTAGCGCAGTGCCTCGTCGGCGAGCGCGTCGCAGTCGACCGGGACCCGCTCTGGCCTGCGCGTGCGCGTGAACTCGAGCAGGTTGGTCACCAGGTGGTTCAGGTCGACGATGCCGTGCGCCACCTGCTGCGCCAGCCGCTGCGTGTCGGGACGATCGCGCAGGTCCTGCAGGAGCAGCCCGGTGAACAGCTCCATCGCCCCGAGCGGGTTGCGTACTTCGTGCGCCAGCATGGCGGCCATCTCGCCCATGGCGGCGAGCCGGCTGGCGCGCACCGCCTCGGCCTCGAGCCGGCGTTCGCGCTCGAGGCTGGCGGCGAGCAGGCGGTTCTTCTCCTCCAGCTCGGCGGTCAGGCGCCGCACCCGTTGCTGCAACGCGGCGTACTCGTGCTCGAGACGCGTGGTCGCGGCGGCGAAGGTGTCGAAGGCCTCGGTCAGACCACCCAGCACCGCGGGCTCGGGCAGGGGCAGCGACAGCGCGGCCAGCGTGCTCATTGGGGCGCCCCGACGACGGCCGCAACGCGCTTGGGCAGCGCCTCCTTCGTCGTAGCGAGCGCGGCCAATGCCATCTCCGCCTGCGCCCCGTCGCCACGCGCACGCGCCGCGCGCGCCAGGCCGGCGCCGGCCTCGATCCGCTCGGCGCCGCTGGCGTGCGCCAGCGCCCGCCCGTACGCGGTCGCGGCCGCATCCCACTCGGCGGCCGCCGCCGCGGCGCCGCCGGCGACCAGCAACGCGCGCACCGGCGGGGTGTCGGCGGCAAGCACCGGCGCGAGCAGTGCCTGCGCGCGCGCCGGCCCGCCCGGCAGCGACAGCACCGCGGCGGCCACCTGTGCGCGCAGCTCCGGGTCGTCGACCCGCTCGGCCTCGGTCGCTGCGGTCTCGAGGTCGCCGGCTCCGAGCGCCGCCCGCGCGGCCGCACGCTCGAGACGGGCGCTGAGGGCGGGCGCGAGCTTCTCCTTCCCCGAGCGCAACCGGCGCGCCTGCGCCAGGGCACGCTCGGCGTCCCCGGTCGCGAGCGTGGCCTCGACGAGCGCCAGCGCGGCGTCGGTCGAGTGCTGCGCCGCTGACTCGAGCAGCGTGACCGCGCTGGCCGGGAGCCCGAGGCGGGTGAGCGCGTCGGCTACCGCCAGCCGGTCCGGCAGCTCGGCGACGGTCGCGATGTCGGTGGCGCGCGCGGCGTACAGCGTGACCAGCCCTGCCAGGTCGTCGCGCGCGTGCAGGGTCGCGATCCAGCGCCCGTACAGCTCGCGCCGCCGCGGCGCGGCCTGCGCCTGCCCCGCCGGGCCGAGCCCCGATACGCGGTCGAGGACCGCGAGCGCCTCGGCGAACCGTCCGCCCTTGACGTGCACCTCGGCCGCCGCGCCGAGCATGGCAGCCCGCAACGCCGCCGGCGCCGGCTCGGCGGCCAGCGCGATGAGCGCCGCCGTGACCCGCTCCGGGTTCTCGTCGCCGTACAGGAGTGCCAGGCGCATGCGCGCTTCGGTGGCCAGCGGAAGACCCGGCTGCAGGGCGACCACGCGCTCGAACTCCTGGCGGGCGCGATAGCCGTTGCCCACCTCCACCTGCAGCATGCCGCCCAGCATGTGAAGACGGGCCCGCTCGGCGTCGAGCCGGCCCTCACGCGGATGGCCGAGCAGCCGATCCACGCCCTGCCGGTCCCCGGCCGCCAGATACGCCTCGGCCGCGTCGGCGAGCACGCCGGGCTCGTCGAGCTGATCCGGACAGCGCTCTTCGAGCGTCCGATAGGCCGCCGCCGTGACGGCCGGCGTGTCGGCCGCGTGCGCCAGCGCCGCCGCTTCGCGCCGGGCGCGACAGACCACGCCGGCGCTGGCGTGGGCGAGCAGGCCGTCCAGGATATTCTTCGCCTGTGCCGGGCGCCGGCGCAGGCGAAGCGAGGTGGCGAGCCCGAGACGCGCATACGGCAGCAGGACGCTCTGTGGATGGTGCTTCTCGAAGACCGTGAACGCGGCGCCCGCCTCGGGTGCGAGCGACAGGGTCAGGTTGGCGAGCCCGAGCATGAGCTGCGCGCGCGCCGCATCGGGAAAGCCGGGATCCTCGTGCAGGGCGCGGCTGTAGGCCGCCACCGCTGCGAAGTAGTCGTCGCGGCCATGAGCGGCGTTCAGGAAGGCGAGGTCGGCGGCCAGATAGCGGCTCGCGGCAGACGTCCCGTTCCCCGGGTTGCCCGCCGGCGCGGCGCCCCGTTGCCAGCCGGCGACCAGATGGCAATGGCCGGCGGCGGCCGGGTCCCGGTATTCCGACGCCTCCAGCGCCGGCCACACGAAGGGCACGCCAGCGACGGTCACGAGCGCGGGCGCGGCGTCCGCCGTAGCGAACGCCGCCGGCGAATGGTCGGCGACGGCTGTCGATGCGGGCGACAGCGTCGGCGGTCCGTCCTTCGGCGTCGTCTTCGCCGCGCCTGCGGGCACGCCACCGCCACCCAACACGATGGTGACGCTGCTCCCGTTCGCGCCGGCGGCGAACGCGATCGGGCGTGCCAGCTCCACCACCACGCGCACGGTGTCGGGACCGAACTGCGCCGTCCGGATGCGCAGCACGGGGCCGGCACCCGCGATCTGCCGCTGCACCTTCGGGCCGAGCGTCGCGCCGTGCACGTCGACATAGAGGCGCGCCGGCATCGCGCCGTCCGCAGCCAGCATGCGGGTCAGCGGCTCGGCCGGCGCCGACAGCTCGAGCCGGACGGCGGGCTCGGGTTGGGTCTGCATGCTTACTTGTTCGATGCGGAGGGACGGGCCCCCCGGGCTCCGTCCCTCTGCACCGGTTGCCGGCGGGCTCTCCGCGCTCGCATTCCACCCCACCACCAACACCACGGCCGCGAGCCAACGACACCCCCACACCACACGAACCCGCCACACGACGCGTGACGGCAGCAAGCGACGTGCCACGGCGGCAATTGTTGCCGGGCGCATTGCCAGCCGTGCACGCGAGAGATCCCGAGTCGGCACTCGTGACACCGCGAGCCACACCCTTGGCGTGCGCGCCGCTACCAGACGCCCCGATGGCGCGCTCACGCCGCCGGCGCGCGCAGCGCCGGCACCAGCTCCTCACCGAGTGGTCGCGCCCGGGATTTCGATCTCGTGACCGTCCAATGCAATTCGCACATGATCACTCCTCTCCACGTCCGCGTCCGAGCGCGGATCGTTTGCCGCTCCCCGGCGCGAATGGTACGCCGCCCCGATGGGGGAGGCGGGAATACACGACGTCGTCGTCGTGGGCGGTGGCATCGTAGGGCTGGCCACCGCGCACGCGCTGGGGGCCCGGGGCGGACGCTCGCTGGTGGTGCTGGAGGCCGAGGATACGGTCGGCGCCCACCAGACCGGCCACAACAGCGGCGTGATCCACTCCGGCCTGTACTACAAGCCGGGGTCGCTCAAGGCGCAGAACTGCGTCAGCGGGCGGGACGCCATGTACCGCTTCTGCGCCGAGCACGGCATCGCCCACGAGCGCTGCGGCAAGGTGGTGGTGGCGACCGACGCGCACGAGCTGCCGGCGCTGGCCGAGCTCGAGCGGCGGGGACAGGCGAACGGCCTGACCGGCGTCCGTGCCCTCGGCCCAGACGAGCTGCGCGAGATCGAGCCGCACGTCACCGGCGTGCGCGGCCTGCTCGTGCCCGAGACGGGCATCGTCGACTACCCCCACGTGACGCGCACACTGGCCGCGCTGGTCGCGCGCGCCGGCGGCGACATCCGCACCGGCACCCGCTTCCTCGCCTGCCGGCCGAACGGCTCCGGCCTGGTCCTGGAAACCACCCGCGGAGTGGTGCACGCGCGCCACCTGATCAACTGCGGCGGCCTGCAGTCCGACCGCATCGCGCGCCGCTCGGGTGTCGACCCGGGCGTCCGCATCGTCCCCTTCCGCGGCGAGTACTACGAGCTCGTGCCCGGGCGGCACCACCTGGTGCGGAACCTCATCTACCCCGTCCCCGACGCCCGCTTCCCGTTCCTGGGCGTGCACTTCACGCGTATGGTGCGCGGCGGCGTCGAGGCCGGCCCGAACGCCGTCCTGGCGCTCAAGCGCGAAGGCTACCGGTGGACCGACGTGTCGGTGGCCGACCTGGTCGACATGTCGCGCTACGGCGGCTTCTGGCGCATGGGGCTGCGCTACTGGAAGACCGCCGTCAGCGAGGTGCACCGGTCGCTCAGCAAGCGCGCGTTCGTGGACGCACTGCGGAAGCTCATCCCCAGCCTGGCCATGGACGACGTGCGCCCCGCCGGCTCGGGCGTCCGCGCCCAGGCGGTCGGCCCGCACGGCGTCCTGGTGGACGATTTCCACATCGTCGAGGCGGCGCGCATGATCCACGTGCTGAACGCCCCCTCGCCCGCGGCCACGGCGGCGCTCAGCATCGGTGAGGCGATCGCGGCGATGGCGGCGAAGCGCTTCGCGCTGGGGTGAGGTCGCGGCCGCGCAGCCCGGGCGGCGACGGGTGACGTAAAGACAGTCGACGTACGACAGCGAGTTCTACACCACGTGGCGGCGTCCGGACGGCACCCGCATTCGCCTCGCGGCGAGCCGCTGACGGGTCACGCCGCGCGCGTCGTCAGCCGCAGGACAAGCGCCCCCACGAGCAGGAGCGTGATCGTCCCGTACAGCGCCGGCGACTCCGCCGCGCGCGGCGCAAACGTGGCCGCGAACACGATCCACAGGTAGTACACGCCGGCGGTGTGCAGGCGCCGCCAGCGGCGCGCACCGAGCCAGGCCGCGCTGCGGTCGAACGAGGTGGCGACCATGGCGGCGACGACCAGGTACCCGATCGTGCCGAGCGTCCCCGTCGTCAGACCGGCTTCGCGATAGAACCGCGCCACCGACCACTCCATGAGCGCCAGGATGGCGAGCAGGTGGGCCAGGTGCGACACCGCGAACGACACCCCGACGTAGCGCCGGTTGGCGAGCAGCCAGCGCGTCGCCCCGTTCGGCCACCGTCGCCGGAGCGCCGAGGCGACGAAGGCCAGCCCGAAGAAGGTGACCGACGTGCGCGCCGTCGTCCGGATCACCAGGCGCAGGCCGTCGTCGCCCCCGCCGGCGAGCGCCAGCAGGCCCGCGCACAGCGCGGTCACGGCCAGCGCACTCCACCCGACGATCGGCCATCCCCCCGGCACGGTCCAGGCGATAGCGTGCCCGGAGGCGGGCAGCAATGTCGACCGGCTACGTGCCCGGGCGGGATGGAGGAAAACGCCAGGTTGGCATGGCAGATGGTGAACAGCGACAGCATCCGCCGACGCCCCCGCTGGCTAGTGCAGCGCCGTGCTGACGGTCACGGAGGTCGGCGTGGTGACGATGCGCACGCGTGCCACCGCGGCGACCGCGCGCCGGATGGCCGCCTCGCGCGTGTCGGCGGTGGCGATCACCACCCCGGCACGCCGCGGGTGGCTGGTGGTCGGCGCCACCTGATCGCCGGGCCCGACCCGCACCTCGAAGAGCGCGACGCCCTCCTCGGCCGCCACCGCCTCGACGCCGTGCACGGCGTGCACCAGCCCGGGCGCCGGGAACAGGAAGCGCTGCGCCACGCCGCGCTGCCAGCGCGGCGTCAGGTCCTCACGGCTGGGCTCCTCGCCGAGCGCCAGACGGATGGCGGCGGCGACGAAGTTGACGCCGGTGGCGAGCGGGATCTCGTGCGTGCAGAAATAGCCGCCCGAGAGGCGCACCGCGAGCTCGATCACCATCGGCCCGTCGTCGCCGACCACGATGTCGCCCTTCACCGTGCCGCTGGTCACGCCGAGCGCCAGCGCCGCGGCGGCGGTCAAGTCGGCGATCGCCTCCTGGGTGGCAGCCGGCAGGCACGACGGCAGGTCGCCACCGTTCTCGATCACGTAGGGGGCGAAGCGATCGAGGAACTCGTAGTTGCGGTCGGAGAAGCCGATGGTCGTGGTCCGCCCGCGCACCACCACGGCCTCGGTGCTCACCTGCGGGCCGGGGACGAAGCGCTCCACCATGACGCGCCCGGTGGGCGACTCGGCGGCGGCCACGCCGTAGGCCCAGCGCGCGTCGACCTCGGGGAGCAGCCGGATGACACCGCGCGCGCCGCGGCTGTCGACCGGCTTTACGATGAGAGGAAACGCCATTTCTGCCGTCAGGCGTTCGAGCGCCTCGCCGCTGTCGATGGCGACGTACCACGGCACCGGCACGCCGGCCGCCGCCAGGCAGTTCTTCATCGCCAGCTTGTCGGCCGCCAGCTCGGCGGTGGCGAGCGACGGACCGGGCAGACGCAACGCGTCCGCCACCGCGGCCACCGTCACCGGCACGTCGGCCGCGACCGCCAACACCCCATCGATGCGCGTGCGCGCGGCGTAGGCCCGCGCCGCCTCGACCGTCGCCTCGGCATCGTACGTGCTCGCCAGGATCCCCGCGTCTGCGACCCGGAAGCCGGGCGCGTCGGGAGCACCGTCCGACACCACCACACGCAGCCCCATCCGCTGCGCCTCCTGGATGGCCGGCACCGCCTCCCGACCGCCGGACACGACGAGGAGCGTGCGCGACAAGCTAGACATACGTCCTCCCCCCACGCTCTGCCGCGCCGGCTCCGCCGGCCGCGGCACGACATTCGCCTGATCCCCCGCCAGGCAATCTCAGGCCCCGACCCGAGACGAAGTCTCGGGTCGGCGATCTAGCGGTCGTTCAGCCGAGCCTGAGACGAGCGCCTGCATGCTCATCCACCTCTCCGGCGAGCCGCGCCACCAGCCGTGCCGCGACCCGCTCCGCACCCCGGCCATCCACCGTGCCCCGCGCGGCGCGCGCCATCGCCGCGCGGGCCGCCGTCGACGCGACCAACCGGCCGACGACCTCGGCGATACGCTCCTCCGTCCAGTAGACGCCGAGGCTCTCGATCGCCCCGCGCGCCGACAGCGCGCGCGCGTGGGCCGCGTCACCGCTCGTCCGGCAGAGCACGACGGCCGGCACCCCGCAGGCCATCGCCTCGTAGACCGTCACCCCCATCGCCAGCACTGCCACGTCGGCGGCGGCCAGGTGCGCCGCCGTGCCCGCAGGCTCCACCGCCCGCGGCGGTGCGAAACCGGCGCGGGCGAGCAGCGCGGGCAACGCGCCCCACACCGGCGCCGCCGGATTGGCGACCACGCGCACGTCGATCTCGTGCTCCAGACGCGCCAGCGCCTGGATCACCGGCACGGTGAGCCCGCCCGGGTCGCTCGCGCCCATGCTCACCAGCACCACCGGCGCCTGCCCCGGGGTGCGCTCGGGCCGCACGTCACGGAACACCCACCGCAACGGCACGTGCTCCGGGCCCGTCAGCCAGCGCTCGTCCCGCGCTCCCCCGGGGACGTACGGCGCCAGGACCAGGTCGGCCTCGGCGACCCCGTCGCCCGCATTGTCGATCACCAGCACCGGACACGTGCCGCCGAGGGCGCGCACCTCGTCCCGGCCGAGGGGACGCCTCACGTCGACGATCACGGCGTCGACGCGTGCCGTCGCCGGCAGCACGTGCGGTAGCGCCGGCTCGCGGTCCGGGAGGACGAGCGGCGCCAGCATGCCCGCCGCCTCCAGCCAGGCGCGCGCCGTCGGGTCGTCGGGCAAAGCGAACCGGCACGTGATGCCGTGCGCGGCCAGCGCCTCGGCGAGTGCCAGCGTGCGGCTCACGTGCCCGAGGCCGAACGCCGGTCCCGCGTCGACCCAGCACAGCACCGTGCGCGCGCTCGGGCCGGTCACGCCGGTGCGCATGCGTCCTCCTTGTACGGCCGTCGGACGGGTGCTCACGCGCAATCCTCGGCGTACAAGGGCTGGTCGGGCTCGAGGGCCCGGCGCACGCGGCGGCCGAGCACCAGGGCCAGGGCGTCGGGCGGCAAGCCGTCGGCCGGGCGCACGATCTTCAGGTCACGCGCTTCGAGCGTCGCCCCGGGGGCCAGGGCATGCGCCACGTGCAGGCTCCGGCGGGCCCACAGGCGCTCGGGCTCCTCGTCGCGGCGCGGCCGCTTCTCGCCGTCGCCGAGCGCGCTCTCGAGCTCGCGGATGGCGCTCACCATGGCGCGGAACTCGTTCGGCTCCATGGCGAAGGAATGATCCGGCCCCGGCCGCCGCCGATCGTCGGTGAAGTGCTTCTCGACCACGCACGCGCCGAGCGCCACCGCGCCGACGGCGAGCGTGTGGCCCGGCGAGTGATCCGACCAGCCGACCGGGCAGTCGAAGCGCGCCTGCAGCGCCACCAGCGCGCGCAGGTTCGCGTCCCCGGGACGCAGCGGGTAGCGCGACACGCAGTGCAGGAGCACGACCGGCGGCCGGCGGGCGGTCGCACCCGCGCCGGCGGTGATCGCCTCGAGCGCCGCCACGATCTCCTCCACGGTGGCGAGCCCCGTCGACAGCAGGACCGGTCGGCCGTAGCCGCCCACGCGGCGCAGCAGCGGCACGTGCGTCAGGTCGCCCGAGGCGAGCTTGAAGGCGGGCACGCCGAGCGCGGCCAGCAGCGCCGCCCGCTCCTCGTCGAACGGCGTCGACAGAAAGAGGGCACCGCGCTCGCGAGCGCGGTCGCGGAGCGCCGCGTGCCACTCGACCGGCACTTCGAGCCGTTCGAGCATCGGATAGCCTTCGTTCGGCCGCCAGCCGCCGCCGGGCACCGGCCGTCGCGGCGCGAGCAGGGTGGCGGCGCGGAACGACTGGAACTTGACCGCGTCGGCGCCAGCTGCCGCCGCGGCGTCGACCAGCGCCAGTGCGCGTTCGAGACTGCCGTCGTGGTTGGAGCCGATCTCCGCGATCACGAGGCACGGGGCCCCGTCACCGACCGTCCGCTCACCCAGCGTGATCCGCATCCGTGTCCCCTCCCCACCGCGCCGGCGGGCGCGTCTCCGCCAGCGCCGCCGCCAACGCCGTCACCACCGTGGTCACGTCGGTCGCTTCCATGTCGGGAACACAGGGCAGCGACAGCGCCTCGTCGTAGAACGCTTCTGCCGCCGGCAGCGTACCGCGACCCGTCTCCAGCAGCCGCGGGTAGTACGGCTGCAGATGCACCGGGATGTAGTGCACCTGCACGCCGAGGGCGCGCGCGCGCCGTGACTGCGCAACCGCCGGCAGCATTCGGCAAGGAGCGCGTCGTTGGTCACGATGGCCCCACCCTCGCCGGTGGTGATCGCCTTCACGGGAAGGAAGTCCTTGGCCATGGATCCGAACTCCAAATGCAATCCCGTGCCAAGCCGCACAGCAGCCCGCCGGATGCAGAAACCTGCGCCCCTCCTGCAGCGCTCCGCGCACAGGCCCCGGCAGGGTTCGCCCCCCGGGAAAAACTTGTCCCGTCCTGGTCAACCAGTTGACCCCCCCTTTCCGCGCCAGGCGCTACCGCGAAGCTCCTGCCCGGTGCGCGTCGAGGCCGACCTGGAGCACGACCGAGGCGCCTTCACTGAGCAGGTTGACGCCGTTGAACGTGGTCACGTTGCTGATGCGTGAGATTTCCGAGAGGAGCGCCGTCAACTCCTCCTGGATGGTGCTGCGTTGGGTGTTGGTAACCGTGCCCGAGGCGGCCTGCGAGGCCAGCTCGGAGAGGCGGGGATGGATTCAGCGACGCGACGTCATTTGCCTGGCCCGAATGTGCTACACGGCGGGCGGTGCACACCCGACGCGAGATCGTCGCCGCCGAGGCGCAGGCGCTCGGCTGCGCGCTCGCCGGCGCGGCCCCGCTGGAGCCGCTCCCGCGCGCGGCGTTCCTTGCCGCCTGGCTGGCCGACGGGCGGGCCGGAGAGATGGCGTACCTCGCAGACCGCACGGCAGTCCGCATCGACCCCCGGCAGCGTTTTCCCTGGGCGCGGACCGTGCTCGCCGTCGCCTACCCCTACCAGCCCCCGCCCCCGCCGCCCGACGACTGGCGCGCGTCCCTGCGCGGGCGCATCGCGGCCTACACCCTCGGCATCGACTACCACGAGCGCGTGCGGAAGGTGCTGCGCGCCCTGAAGGTCCGCCTCGCCGCCCGCTTTCCCGGCACCCGCTACCATCCCTACGTCGACACCGGGCCGGTGCTCGAGCGCGAGTGGGCCGCGCGGGCCGGCCTCGGCTGGATCGGCCGCAACACGCTCCTCCTGCACCAGGAGCTGGGCTCGTACGTCTTCCTGGGCGAGCTGTTCACCGATCTCGAGGTCGAGGCGGTCCCGCTCCCGGCGGATCGCTGTGGCACCTGCCGGCGCTGCATCGACGCCTGCCCGACCGGCGCGCTCGCGGGCGACTACACCATGGACCCGCGCCGGTGCATCTCGTACCTGACCATCGAGCACCGGAGCGCCATCCCGCCCGCGCTGCGGCCGGCGCTCGACAATTGGATCTTCGGCTGTGACCTGTGCCAGGAGGTCTGTCCGTGGAATGGCGAGACCCGGCCGGCCGAGGGCGCCGAGCTGCTCGCGCCCCATCTGCCCACCCTGCTCGGCCTCGACGCCGCCGGCTTCCATGCCCGCTTCCGGCGCACCGCGGTGATGCGGGCCAAGCGCCGGGGCCTGCTGCGCAACGCGGCGGTCGTGCTCGGCAACACCGGCAACCCCGCCGCCGTGCCGTCGCTCGTCACCGCGCTCGCCGACCCCGAGCCGCTGGTACGCGGGCACGCCGCCTGGGCGCTCGGCCGCCTGGGCGGCGGGGCGGCACGGCGGGCCCTGGAGGCGGCCGCCCGGACGGAGCCGGACGACGCCGCGCGGGGCGAGATGGTGGCCGCCCGCGGTGCGTGCGCCTGAACCAGACGCCGCGCTCCTTGCCCCTCTGAGAGGCCTCTGAGAGGCGGGCTTGACAAGTCACCAGTAGACTGGAGGAATGTCCAGGTCGCCATGGCCCGGCCGGACCAATACATCGCGCGCGAGGCCGAACCCTACGTTCGTGGTGCGCTCAACCGCTTTCCGGCTCTAGCTCTGCTCGGTCCCAGACAGTCCGGGAAGACGACCCTTGCCCGCCGGTCGTTCCCGGAGATGCCGTACTCGAACCTCGAAGATCCCGTCGTGCGCGCGCAGGCGACCGAGGATCCCGTCGGATATCTCGACGCGTTCCCCGACGGAGCCATTCTCGACGAGATACAGAACGTTCCCATGCTCTTCTCTCACCTCCAGCCGCGCCTCGACGCCGCGGATCGCAACGCACAGTTCGTCCTGACGGGGAGCCATCAGTTCAAGCTGGTCGAGCGCATCACCCAGTCGCTGGCCGGACGCGTTGCGCTGGCGAAGCTTCTTCCGCTGTCGCTCTCGGAATTGCGCGACGCAGGTCGCTTGGGCGCGCTCGATATCGACGAAGTGATCTGGCGCGGCTGCTATCCACGGGCCTGGAACGCCGGGGCTCGTCCCAGCGAGGTGTACCTCTCGTACCTCGAGACCTACGTCGAACGCGACGTCCGCATGCTGGTCAACCTGAAAGATGCCGACCTCTTCCGCCGCTTCCTCCAACTCATCGCCGGACGGACCGGCCAGCTGCTGAACAAAGAGTCGCTGGCCCGCGACACCGGCATCGATCCGAAGACGGTCGAGGTGTGGCTGTCAGCCCTGGAGGCGTCATTCGTCATCGTACGCCTCCATCCCTTCCACGCGAACCTCGGCAAGCGACTGATCAAGACGCCGAAGGTCCTCATGATCGATACGGGCCTCGCGTGTCATCTCCTGCGCATCGAAGAGCCCCGCCAGCTCACGGCCCACCCGCTGCGCGGAGCGCTCTTCGAGACGCTGATCGTCGTCGAGCTCCTGAAGCGGCGGTTCAACGCGGGGCGAGCCGCCAATCTCTTCTTCTACCGGGACGCGACCGGCAAGGAGATCGATCTCGTGCTCGAGTACGCCGACGGCGTGTACCCCATCGAGATCAAGGCCGCGTCGACATTCGATCCGAGCTTCGCATCGACCCTGGGGATTCTGGCGTCACGGGGTTCGCGCGGCGGGACCGTGGTACTCGGCGGTGGGCGGGCTGGCGTGCGAGGCACGACGCGGATCGTGCCGTGGACGCAGTTGGGGACCCTGGCGAACGATCTGGATCTTTGACGCATCGGTTCGAGCCCGTCAGAGCCCCAGCAGGTGCAGCGGCAGCGCCACGCCCCGCCGGGCGAGCCGCTCGAACACCATCGGACGGAGCCCGGTCGGGACCAGGACGCCGTCCGCGCCCGCCGCGTCGCCGCGCACGACGAAGAGGTCGTTCAGGCAGATGACCTCGCCCTCCATGCCGGCCACCTCGCACACCCGGGCGATCCGCCGCCTGCCGTCGACCAGGCGCTCGAGCTGCACGATGACATGCACGGCGGCGGCGATCTGCCGGCGGATGGCGGGTACGGGGAGCTCGAGCCCCGCCATCAGCACCATCGTTTCCAGCCGATGGAGCGCGTCGCGCGGGCCGTTGGCATGCAGCGTGGTGAGCGAGCCCTCGTGCCCGGTGTTCATCGCCTGCAGCATGTCGAGGGCCTCGCCGGCGCGACATTCGCCGATCACGATCCGGTCCGGGCGCATGCGGAGCGCGTTCACCACCAGATCGCGCACGGTCACCGCTCCCCGCCCCTCGACGTCGGCGGGCCGTCCCTCCAGCGTGACCACGTGCCGTTGCTGGAGCCGGAGCTCGGCCGCGCTCTCGATGGTCACGATGCGCTCGTCGTCGGGAATGAAGGCGGACAGCACGTTGAGCAGCGTCGTCTTGCCGGTGCCGGTCCCGCCGGACACGACGAGATTGCATCGGCCGCGCACGCACGCGCGCAGGAACTCCAGCACGTCGGCGGAGGCGGTGCCGCGCAGGACGAGGTCGCGGGCGGTGAGCGGCGCGCGCGGGAACTTGCGGATGGTGAGGGTGGGGCCGTTCAGGCAGAGCGGCGGCACGATGGCGTGCACCCGGCTGCCGTCGGGCAGGCGGGCATCGACCATCGGCTGCGCCTCGTCGCAGCGCCGGCCGAGCGGCACCACGATGCGGTTGATGACCCGCTGGAGCTCGTCCGCATCGGCGAGGCGCACGTCGGTCGGCTCGAGGCGGCCGGCGCGCTCGACCCAGACCTCGGTCGGGCCGTTGACCATGATCTCGCTGACGCTCTCGTCGGCCAGCAACTGATCGAGGGCCGGCACCCCGAGCGGTCCGGGGCGCGCCGGGGCGACGACCGGCAAGCGCGGTACGGCGTGCAGCGCCGGCGATGCCAGCCATGCCGGCAGTGGGCGGGGCGCCGCCATCGCCGCGGCGCGCCCGGACGCATGCTTGCTGCTCGGCCACCGAAGACGCATCGCCACCTCGCCATGGCCTGTACCACGCCGGCGGCACGCATCGTCCACGCCGGCGGCCGACCGCCCCGCAAGCGGCTGCGAGCAGGGGGACACGGTGGGCAGCGCGTTGCGGCCCTAGGCCGGCGGGACCAGCGGCTCGCCCGAGTCGCCGTCTATGCCGAGCGCGGCCAGCAACCGGTCGCGAACCATCGCCGCGGCCCGCTCGCGCGCGGCCGGGTCGTCGCCCACGTGCAGGCGCCCGCCAGCGATCATGTCGTGCCCACCGGCCGACCGGCTGCCCAGCACCTTCTGCAACAGCTCGCCCGCGTTCACGTCGCGGTCGGTGGTACGTACCGAGCAGTGCAGGTACTCGCCGAACCCGCCGATCACGGCCGCCCACTCGACCTGATCGAGGCGGAGCAGGAAATCGGCCACCTCGGCGACCATGTCCGGGTAGCGCACCTCGCCGAGCATCGCGACCACCAGGCGCCCGTAAAGCGTGGCCCGTTCGATACCCTCGCGGAAGCCGCGGAAGTACTCGCGCGGCACGCGTGCGTTCTCGATCTTGGCCAGGCGCCGCTTGTTGGTGTGGGGGTAGAGGAAGTGGCTCGCCTCGATGTCCGCCAGCGTGGCCTCGCGGCCCAGGTCCTGCGTCTCAGCGGCGATGCCGTAGAACAGTGCGGTGGCGATCTTGGCTTCGGGCGTGAGCTTCGACTCGCGCAGGTATTCGGTGACGATGGTCGAGGTGGCCCCGTACTCGTCGCGCAGGTCGCAGAACGCCACCCCCTCGTAGGTGCCGTAGGCGGGATGATGGTCGATCACCACCGCCGGCACGATCCCCTCGGGCAGGGAGTTATTGGGGCGTCCGGGCTGGGTGTCGACCAGGGCCACGGCGCTGCCGTTCAGGGGCAGCTCGCTCACCGGCACCAGGTTGATGTTCAGGTAGGTGAGCATGGCCCGGTTCTCGGCGCGCCCGACGATGCCGCCGAGCGCGATGTGGACCTCCTTGTCGAGCAGCGACACCGCCAGGTACTTGAGCGCGGCCGCACTGGCGAGCGCGTCAGGGTCCGGATTGTCGTGCGGAAGGATGACGAGCGGCCCGGGGCGATCGATCGCCTGCAGGAAGCTCGCCAACGCACCCCTTGGGGGGACGGTCATGAACCGGCCGCATTGTACGGGCGGGCTGCGACGACTGTCCAACCGGAGCCTCCGCCCGGCGCCGAGCTCGCCGGCGGCAATCATCAGAACCCGTCGCAATTCCGGGTGGTTCCGGGTAGCGCACGCGGTGGGCGTCTGGTACGGTGCCGGGATGGAGATGGTCGCGCCGGAGCGCTTTTTCTGCGAACGGTTCGGGCTGTCCCCGCAGGCCGTCGACCGCGTGCTCGGGACGGCCCTCGAGCACCGCGCCGACTATGCGGACCTCTATTTCGAGTTCCGGATCGGCCAGAGCGCCTCGCTCGAAGAGGGCGTCGTCCGCAAGGCCACCCGCAGCGTCAGCCAGGGGGTCGGCGTGCGCGTCCTGGCCGGGACGCGCGCCGGCTACGCCCACTCCGACGAGGTCTCGCTGGAGCGGCTCGAGGTGGCGGCCCGGACGGCGCGCGTGATCGCCGACGAGCGCGGCGGCACGACGGCCGTGGCGACCCCCGCCGCACCTCCCGGGGGACACGACCTCTACGCCCTGGCCACGTCCCCCATCGACACGCCGGTCCCGGACCTGGTGGGCCTCCTGACGCGGATCGACGCGGCAGCGCGTGCCACCGACCCGCGCATCACGAACGTGCTGGCCGGGATCGGGCTCGAGCATCGCGTAGTGCTGATCGCCACCTCGGCCGGGACGCTCGTGGGCGACGTGCGCCCGCTCATCCACCTGAGCGTCACCTGCATCGCCGAACACGGCGGCGTCCGGCAGCACGGCACCTACGGGGGCGGCGGCCGGTTCCTGTTCGACACCCTCGCCGACGGTCGCGCCGAGCGCTTCGCACGCGAGGCCGCGCGCCAGGCGATCGTCAACCTGGACGCCGTCGACGCCCCCGCCGGCACGATGACGGTCGTGCTCGGGCCGGGCTGGCCCGGCATCCTGCTGCACGAGGCGATCGGGCACGGCCTAGAAGGCGACTTCAATCGCAAGCGGGTGTCGGCGTTCACCGACCGCATCGGCACGCGCGTGGCGTCCGAGCTGTGCACGGTGGTCGACGACGGCACCATCCCGAACCGCCGCGGCTCCCTCAACGTCGACGACGAGGGCACGCCCACCGGCCGCACCGTGCTGATCGAGCGCGGCATCCTGCGCGGCTACCTGCAGGACCGGCTGAACGCCACCCTGATGGGCATGCCCCTCACCGGCAACGGCCGGCGCGAGAGCTTCGCGCATCTCCCCATGCCGCGCATGACCAACACCTTCATGCTGGCGGGCGAGGACGCGCCCGAGGACATCCTGCGTTCGGTCGATCGCGGCCTGTACGCGGTCTCGTTCGGTGGCGGCCAGGTCGACATCACCAGCGGCAAGTTCGTGTTCTCGGCCAACGAGGCCTACCTGATCGAAGGCGGCAAGGTCGGCCGTCCGGTGAAGGGCGCGACCCTCATCGGCAACGGCCCGGACGTGTTGACGCGCATCACGCGCGTGGGCGCGGACCTGCAGCTCGACGAGGGCATCGGCACGTGCGGCAAGGACGGGCAGTCGGTGCCCGTCGGCGTGGGGCTCCCCACCGTCCGCATCGACGGGCTGACCGTCGGCGGCACGCGGGCGTAGCGTCATGGATCTCCGCGACCTGGCCACGGATCTGGTCCAGCGTGCCCGCGCGGCGGGCGCCCGCGCGGCCGACGCGGTGGTGGCCGAAAGCGACGGGCTCTCGGTCGGCGTACGCCTGGGTGAGGTCGAGAAGCTCCAACGCGCCCGCCAGCGTCGGGCGGGGCTGCGCGTGTTCGTGGGCGACTCGACCGCCATCGTGTCGACGGCCGATTTCACCCCTGCCGGGATCGCGGCGCTGGCCGGCGACGCATGTGCGCTCGCGCGGGCCATCGCACCCGATGCGCACGCCGGGCTCGCGGATCCCGCCCACCTCGCCCGCGCCCCGCTGCCCGATCTCGAGCTGCGCGATCCCGCGGTCGAGCGCCTCGAGCCGCCGCAGGCGCTCGCGTGGGCGCGCGAGGCCGAGGCGGCCGCCCTAGCGGCCGGTCCCGAGATCACCAACTCCGAGGGCGCCGAGTTCGGCTGCGACAGCGGCCAGGTGGCCTACGCCACCAGCACCGGGTTTGCGGGCAGCTACGGCGGCTCACACGCCAGCCTGTCGGTGGTCCCGGTCGCGACCCGGGACGGCGCCATGCAGCGCGACTCGTGGTACACGGCCCATCGTCGCCTGGCCGCCCTCGAGCCGGCGGCGGATGTGGGTCGCGAGGCGGCCCGGCGCACGCTCCGCCGGCTCGGGGCGCGCAAGGCCACCACCTGCGAGTGCCCGGTGGTGTTCGACCCCGAGACGGCCGCCAGCCTGCTCCGTCACCTGGCCGGTGCGATCGCCGGGCCGAGCCTCTACCGCCGCCTGTCGTTCCTCTGCGATCGGCTGGGCGAGCGCATCGCGTCGGACGTGGTCACCGTGATCGACGACCCCCTCCGTCCGGCCGGTCCCGCCTCACGCCCCTTCGACGGCGAAGGCGTCACCCAACGCCGCCAAGCGATCGTGGAGGCGGGGGTCCTGCGCTCCTACCTGCTCGACTCGTACTCGGCGCGCCGCCTGGGCCTCGCCCCGACCGGCCACGCCGCGCGCGCGATCGGCGACGCCCCCAGCGCCGGGCCGACGAACTTCACGCTCGAGCCCGGTCCGCACACGCCGGAGGCGATCATTGCCTCGGTGCGTCGCGGGCTCTACGTGACGGAACTGTCCGGCTTCGGCGTGAATCTCGTGACCGGCGACTACTCGCGGGGTGCCACCGGCTTGTGGATCGAGGATGGTGAACTCGCGTACCCAGTGGAAGAGATTACGATCGCGGGCAACCTACGGGACATGTTCGGGGCCATCGACATGGTCGGGAGCGACCTCGTCGTGCGCAGCGCCCTCACCGCGCCCACGGTGCGGGTGGCACGGATGATGGTCGCGGGGGCGTAGCCCGCCGCGGGCTATTCCTCGTCGGCCTCCTCGTCGTCGTCGTCGTCGTCGTCGTCATCGTCGTCGAGGTCCTCGTCCCAGTCGTCGTCGTCGTCGTCGTCGTCCTTCTCCTCTTCCTCTTCCTGCGCGCGCAGCATGGCCTCGACTGCGGCCCCGGACAACTGCTCTCCCATGAGGTACCTCCCGGTTGCGGCGCCTCTCATCACATTTGCTCTGCCCTGTCCATCGGGAACGCCTCCGCCGCGCTGCATCCGCCTTGCCGGGTGCCGTCGCCCGGCGGCGCTTCGCCCTCCACCTCGAACCCGAGCGCCGCGATCATGGTCCGGGCCTCGTCGCGTCGTTGCCCAGGCGTGGTGAGATAGCCTTCGACGAAGATCGAGTTGGCCGGATAGAGCACGAGCCCCTGTGCCGCGCCGAGGCAGCGCTCGCGTCCCCCCGCCGCACGGATCTCGGCGCGCGGATTGGTGAGGCGGAAGAGGGCGAGTGCGCGCAGGCAGTCCCCGACCGCCGGCGGCGGGCGATCGGCCAGCGGGGTGCCGTCGATGGGATGGAGGAAATTGACCGGCAGCGAGGTCACCTGGAGGGTGCGCAGCTCGGCCGCCACGGCGACCAGGTCGTCGACCGACTCGCCCATGCCGATGATCACGCCGGAGCAGGCGGACATCCCCCCCCGCAACGCCTCGCGGACCGTCTGCACGCGGTCGTCGTACGTGTGCGTGCTGCAGATGGCGGGATAGTGTCGCCGGCTCGTGTTCAGGTTGTGGTTGACGAAGTCGACGCCTGCGGCGTGCAGGGTACGGGCCTGGGCCTCGTCCATGAGCCCGAGGGACACGCACAGCTCGAGGCGCGGGAACTCGGCCCGGATGGCGCGTGCAGCCCGGGCGAAGTGCGCGATGTCGGCCGCACTCGGCCCGCGGGCGCTCGTGACCATGCAGTAGCGCCCCGCGCCGCCCGCCGCGGCGCGGCGAGCGCCCGTCACCAGCTCGTCGACGGGCAGCAACCGATAGCGGTCGATGGCGGCGGTCGACACGGCCGACTGCGAGCAGTAGCCGCAGTCCTCCGGGCAGAGACCGCTGCGCGCGTTCTGCAGCACACACAGCTTGACACGGCGGCCGAAATGCCGCTGCCGCACCGCGAACGCGGCCCACAAGACCGCCGGCAGGTCGTCGTCGGGGCTCTGGAGCACGGCGCGCGCCTGGTCGGGCGCCAGGGGGCAATCGGCCAGGGCGTGCTCGGCGAGCGGTCCATAGGCCCCCGCCCACGCGAGCGCCCTGCGGTCGTCGGATGTCTCGAGCGTCATCGGGCCTCCGGGTCGGTGGTCCCCTACCCGGCCCGACGGACGCGCGCAAGCCGCGGGGCCCCTCTTGACAGGACCGGTGCGGGCATCGACTATGCGTACAGGCTACACGAAGTCGCCGCCTCCCTCCCATGACAACCGCCGCACCCACCGCCGCCGCCCTCGAGACCCTGTTCGCGCCACTCCGCGACACCAGCTACACCCCCGCGCGCTGCGCCGCGATGGCCGGCACCATCGCCGAGATCCAGGACCTCAAGCGCAGCCGCAACGCCGTCATCCTGGCGCACAACTACCAGCGGCCGGAGATCTTCCAGGTGGCCGACTTCATCGGCGACTCACTCGAGCTGGCACGTCAGGCCACGCGCGTCGAGGCCGAGACGATCGTCTTCTGCGGCGTACACTTCATGGCCGAGACCGCCAAGATCCTGAACCCGAGCCGGCGCGTCCTCCTGCCGGACCTCCAGGCCGGCTGCTCACTCGCCGACAGCGTCACGGCCGAGGACCTCGCGGCGCGCAAGGCGGAGCTGCGCGCCGCCTACCCGGATCTCGCGGTCGTGGGCTACGTCAACACCACCGCCGACGTGAAGGCGGAGTGCGACGCGTGCTGCACGTCGTCGAACGCGGTCCAGGTGGTCGAGGCGCTGCCGAGCCAGCACATCCTCTTCGTCCCCGACCAGAATCTGGCGGCCTACGTCCAGTCGCAGACCGCCAAAACCATCATCGCGTGGGACGGCAACTGCTACGTGCACCACCAGATCACGCCCGAGCAGATCGCGCAGGTCCGCACCGCCCTGCCGCACGTACGCGTGCTCGCCCATCCCGAGTGCCGCGCCGACGTGCTCAAGCTGGCGGATGCGGTCCTCAGCACGAGCGGCATGGTCCGCTACGCCACCGAGAGTGCCGAGCGCGAGTTCCTGATCGTCACGGAGTGCGGCCTCTCGGATCGGCTCCTGCTCGAGGTCCCGGGCAAGAAGTTCTACAAGAGCTGCCAGCTCTGCCGCTACATGAAGATGATCACCCTCGAGGGCACGCGCGACGCGTTGCGCGACCTCGTGCCCGAGATCACGATCCCCGAGGACGTGCGCGTGCGGGCAGCGGCCGCCCTCGAGCGCATGCTCACACTCGGCGGGTGAGCGCGCGGCCCGCAGCGGCGGTTGCGGTCGACGTCGCCATCTTCACCGTCCTCGACCGTGCCCTCCAGGTCCTGGTGGTCGAGGTCCGGGCCGGTACGCTCACCGGACGGTGGGCCCTCCCCGGCGGACGGGTCCGCATCGAGGAGTCGCTCGAGCAGGCAGCGCGCCGCGAGCTGGCCGCCCGCACGGGAGTCCGCCGCGTCTACCTGGAGCAGCTCTATACGTTCGGGAGCCCCCACCGCGATCCCCACGACCGCGTCGTCTCGGTGGCGTACTTCGCCCTCATCCCCCATGGCGGGCGGTTCCAGGGCGGACGCCGTCATCCGAAGTACGCCGACGTCGCCTGGCGGCACGTCACGGACCTGCCGCCGCTCGCCTACGACCACCGCCAGGTCGTCTCTACCGCGCTCGCGCGGCTGCAGGCCAAGCTCACCTACACCAACATCGTCTACAATCTCCTCCCGCCGACGTTCACGCTGAGCGAGCTGCAGGAGATGTACGAAGCGATCCTCGGCCGCCGCCTCGATCGGCGCAACTTCCGCAAGAAGATCCTGTCGCTCGGTCTCCTCCACCGTGCCGGCGGCGTGCGCCGGGGCCCGCACCGGCCGGCGGCGTTGCATGCGTTCCGCCGGCGGCGGCCGATGGTGGTGGAGATCTTGTAGTGCGGCGTGCTCGCGCGTGCACCGCCGCTGTCGGGGTGCTGGCGGCGATGTGCCTCGTCGTATCGCCGGCGGGGGCGGCGAGCCCGACGACGTTGAGTGTCGACTACGTCGTCCGCATCTCGAGGAAGGATCCCGGCAGGGCGCGGGTGCGGTGGTTGTTGGCGGGGATCGACGAGATCGAATCGTTCCGGATCGTGTTCCGGGACGGGCGCACCACGGACGTGGCGGGTACGGGGCGGTTGGCGTGGCACGACCGGACGCTCGAATGGACGCCGGGCGGGCCGTACGCGCACCTGCGCTACACGGTGGCGATCGACCATCCGCGACCCCCCGGACCGTATCTCGACAGCCACGCAGCCAGCGACTGGGTCGCCACCCGGGCGCTCTACCTGTTCCCCGAGATCAACGTGCGCTTCCGCGGGCGCGCGCTCGATGCGCGCTCGCGGGCGCGGCTCGTGTTCCAGCTGCCGCGGGAATGGCGGAGCGCCACGGCGCTGGCCCCGTTGGCGCGCGACACCTACGTCGTCGAGGAGCCGGGCAAGCAGTTCGACCGGCCGCGGGGATGGTACCTGCTCGGCCGCATCGCCCGCCATCGCCGGCACATCGCCGGGGCCGACGTGACGGTCGCCGTCGCCCCCGGGGCCGCGCTCGACGCGCGGCGACTGTTGCGGCTCTATGCGCGGACCATGCCCGTCCTGGCCGGCGTACTGGGCCCGCCCCCGCCGCGTCTCCTGGTGGTGAGCGCGCCCGACCCCATGTGGCACGGCGGCCTCTCGGGCGAGGATTCGTTCTTCGTCAACGGCCGCATCCCGCTCCGCTCCGGCGACCGCACCAGCACGTACCTGCACGAGCTCTTTCACGTCTGGCAGCCGTTCCGTCCCGGTCACGACGGGCAGTGGATCTCCGAAGGGCTCGCCGAGTACTACTCGCTCGCCCTCCAGCACCGCGTCGGCCGCCTGTCGGCTCGGAGCTTCGCCCGCGGACTCGCGTCGTTCGCGCGCGCCGGGCGCTGGCGGATCGATCTGTCACGCACCCACCACGCCGATGCCCTCAACAACAGCGCCCCCTTCGTCCTCCACGCCCTCGATCGGGTGATCATGACCGCCACTGACGGCGCGCGCGGGCTCGACGACGTCGTCCGCCTGCTGGTCGCCGAGCCCGAGGCGCTCACCACGGCGCGGCTCCTGCGTGCGGCGAGCCACGTCGCCGGTCGAGATCTGACGGCGTTCTTCCGCCGCCACGTCTACCGCGGCGAGAAACCCGCCCCGGAGCCTGACCCCACGGGGCTACGCCGCCGTCCGGGTCACCCTGCTCGCACGCGTGCAGATGCGCATCACGCGGATACGCGACAGGCCGAACTCGTGCGCCAGGGCCCGGTACGTCCACCCCTGACGTCGCAGCGCGTACATCTGCAGATCGCGCTCGGCCTTGATCCGGCTCGCGAGGCCGCACGAGAGCACGGACGCCTTGGAGATGCTGATCCCGAAGCGCTCCGCGACCGCCCGTAGCGGCGCGCCGTCGCGGATCATCTGCGCCACGTCGCGCTCCGCCGGCATGCGCCCGGCGCCGACGTGCGCCGGCGTGCCCGGCGACGCTCCCGCCGCCGCATCCGGCACGAAGCTCACCGTGCGCAGAAGGCGCGCCCGCAGGTAGGTGGCATCGAACCCCAACGTGTCACACACGTTCTCGAACGAGAACGGCCACTGCCGATCGCCGTCTTCGACCCACCGCCGCGCATCCATCGCCAGCTGGTGTCGCTCACGGTGTTGTCCCACCTGCCCGCCAAGACACCCGATCGCGTCTTCGAGGAGCGCCCGCACCAGGGCCCGCTCCGGGGCCCCCGGGGCACCACTGGACGCCAGGATATCCCTCGCCTGTGCGCAATCTTCCGTCATTCGCTACGAACTCCTTCCGTGGGACGTGATTCACGCGCGCATTCGGGGGCAGGACTGCCGACCGAAAGGGGTGAGGTCACTTGGCGGCGTACCGTAGTGCGAGCCAACCCCACAGAAAAGGACCTGGGGCCACAGATCGACGATTCACCCGGCGACGTAGTGCGATTGTAGTTGCAGAGACGAGCCTTTTGCCCGACCGGGCTCGTACCTTAGGACGAGCGACAGAGCCGGCGCATCGACGTAGGATGCGGCGCATGCAGGAGGCGTGGGACGCCGTGATCGCGCCGCTCGCCGGGGATCGATCCCTGCGCGGAGTGCCTGCGCTCAAGCGCCTCCTGCCTGCACAACGCGAGGCGCTCGAGCGACACATGATCGTGCGCGAGTATCGCCGGCACGACATCGTCTACCGACCGAGGGACGAGGCCCACAGCCTCTACATCGTGGTCGCCGGCGTGGCGCGCCTCTCGATTCCCACGCCGGGCGGACGACGCGTGCTCCTGCATCTGCTGCCCGCGGGCGAGATCTTCGGACATGCCGCGCTGGTCGAGGGCGGCGGGCCGCGCGTGTTCGAAGCCGCCGCGTACACCGACCTGCGCGTGGGACACATCCGTGTCGAGGACTTCCTGATCGCGATCGCGGGCGAGCACGCGCCCGAGCTGGCGGGAGCCATCTCGTTCGTCACCGAGCGCTGGATCACGCTCGTGCTGCGCCTGGCGCGCTTCCTCATGCAGGACCTGCAGGCGCGGGTCGCGTCGTCGCTGATCGAGGCGGTGCGCGGCTTCGGCGTCGAGGACGACCGGGGCCATGTGCTCTCGCTCCGCCTGACGCAGGAAGCGATCGCCGACCTGTCGGCGGGCAGCGTGCGCAAGGTAAACGCCGTGCTGCGACGCTTCGAGCATCAGGGCCTGCTCACCAAGGAAGGCGGGCGGCTCGTGTTTCGCCGGCTCGAGGCCCTCGAAGCGCTCGCCCTGGCAAGCTGAGCTTGCTCCCGCGGGGCGGCGTGCGGTAGAACCCGCGCGCGCGTTGCAGCGCCCCCCGCCCGATGGCCACCGCATCACGTAGCCGGCAGCCGGCTGGAGCCAAGCACCGCCCCCGGAACCTCACGGCCGCGTTGGCGCTGGACACCGTCCGCCCCTGGATCGTCCCCGGCGCCGCCACCGTCGCGATCCTCGCCGCCGCCGGCCTGGGAACGTTCGGAGCCGTCGCCATGCCCGGCGCACTCGCCACGGCGATCCTGGCGACGCTCGTGCTCCTGGCCTACATCGGCGTACGACCCCTGCTCGCCCCGGATACCGCCGCCCGGGACCGCGGCATCGGGCTCGCGGTCGCCGCCGCCTGGGTGCTGGTGTGCTACCTGCCCTTCCACCTCCTCCTTTTTCCCGGTACGCCCTTGGTGCAGGCGGTCGAGGTGAGTAGCACGGGCAGCGGCCTGCCGCTGCGCATCCCGGCCGCCGGGTATCGCACGCTCAACCTCCTGCTCGAGGGCAAGCTCGCGGCGCCCCCCGACGGCGGCGCGGCGCCACCGGTGCAGTTCTCCCTCACCGTCATCGACGCCAGCGGGACGGCCCAACTGGTGGACGGGCGCTTCGAGGACGCGCTCGGCACCCGCCGGCTCGGTCGGCGCGGGACGGCCACGGTGCACCATCTCCACACCGGCGAGGTGCACGTCCTCCAGAACCCGTCACGGAGCGACCTGACGGTCACCAAGCTCGTCCTCGACCCCGGCACAGCGCCGCCCATCACCGTGACGGCGTACGCCCATCCGCTCCCGGGAACGCTCGTGCTCGGCCTCGCCGTCCTCGCCCTGCTCGCCGGGGTGGTGGCATTCGACGGCCTCGGCCCCGTACCCGATACCGACGGTGCCCTCACGCTCGCCACCGCGGCGGTGGTCGGCACCGCGATCATCCTGTGGACCGGCCATGCCGTTCATCCCGACTTCCAGACCCTCATCGGGTCGGCGATCTTCGGAGGCCCGCTCGGCTTTGCGGCCGGCGCGCTCACGTGGTGGATCGCCAAGCGCGTCGTTGTCCGACCAGCGCACTGACGCCGGGCCCCAGCATCGGCGCGGGCTGTTCTTCGCCGTCGCGTTGCTGTTCGGGGTCGGGTTGCTCGCCCTGCCGGTGGTGCTCGCCGACGGGCGCGAGCTCCTGCGCACCGCGCAGGCCATCGACCCGTGGGCCCTGGCCGCGCCACTCGCCCTGACGTTGCTGTCGTACGCCACCATGGCGCGCTCCTACCAGGGAATCGCCGCCGCCGCCGGTTTCGATCTCGATTTCCGCGCCTGGTTGCGCATCACGTTCGTCTCCAACACCGCCAACTATCTGGTCACGAGTGCCGGGCTCTCGGGGTTCGCCGTCCGGATGTACCTGCTGTCCCAGCAGGGACTCGCCTCGGGGCGCGCCGTCCTCATCTCGCTCGTGCAGACCTTCCTCACCAACTTCACCCTGCTGCTCTTCATCTTCCTCGGCTTTGTCACCTTGGTGGCACGCTACGACCTGTCGCCGACGGCGCTGGTCGCAGCGACGAGCGCCGTAATCGTGTTCTGCGGGGTGCTCGGCTACGGGGTGGTCCTCGTCTACCACCGCCGGCTGCGGCGCCGGACGCTCCTCTTCGTGGCCGACACCGCGCATCGCATCCTGCGCCGGGTGGCGCCACGCTACACGCCACGCCGCGTGCGCTTGTGGCGCTTCCAGCACAACTTGAACGAAGGCCTCGAGTTCCTGTTCTCGCGCAAGGAGCGCATGGTCGTGCCGGCCGGCTGGATCATCCTCGACTGGATCCTGACCATGGCGATCCTGTTCACCGCCTTCCGCGCCGTGCACTACCCGATCCCGGCAGGGTTGGTCGTGGTCGGGTTTGCGGTCGGCATCTGCTTGTCCCTGGTGTCGCTCGTCCCGGGCGGCCTCGGCGTCATGGAGAGCTCCATGACCGCCACCTTCGTCAGCCTGGGGGTGCCGCTCGAGCCGGCGGTGGTGGCGGTGCTCATCTTTCGTGTCGCTTATTACCTGGTTCCGCTCGTCATCAGCCTTTTCTTCTTCCGCCGCCTGATGGTGCGCGCGGTGCATGACGTGTCCGCCACGCCGTCCGAAACCGCCAAGATTTGACACCCCTCAGGGCCGCCGATATGAGCGCCTCATGGTCGGGGCGGAGGCGGCGCGCTCACCGGTCGCGTCGGGGCGCGCGGGGGCCGGTGTGTTCGAGTTCGTCAACGCCCTGGGCGAGCTCGCCCTCCTCTCCCGCGACGCGCTCCGCTACGGCATCCGTCGCCCGCCCGGCTGGCGCGCCGTGCTCGACCAGCTCGAACAGATCGGCTGGCGCTCGCTTTCCATCGTCAACCTGACGGCGCTCTCGCTCGGCATGGTGCTGGCCCTGCAGCTCGGCCACTCGCTCGAACGGTTCGGCGCCAAGATGTTCGTGTCGCGCATCCTCGGCGTGTCGATGGTCCGTGAGATGGGGCCCATCCTCACCGCGCTCATGATCGGCGGGCGTGTCGGGGCGGGGATCACGGCCGAGCTCGGCACCATGGCGGTCACCGAGCAGGTCGACGCCCTGCGGGCGCTCGGCGCCAGCCCGGTACGCGCGCTCGTCGTCCCGCGGCTGGTCGCGCTGCTCATCATGCTGCCGGCGCTCACCGTGCTGGCGGACCTGGTCGGGCTCCTGGGGGGGCTCATGATCGCCGTCACCGAGCTGCGTGTGAGCCCCGACTTCTACGTCAACCAGCTGCTCTACGGCATGACGATCAACGACGTGCTGTCGGGACTCGGCAAGTCGGTGTTCTTCGCCTATTTCATCGGCATCATCGCGTGCCGGAACGGCCTCCGTGTCACCGGTGGCGCCGACGGCGTCGGGCGCGCTACCACCGCCACCGTGGTGGCGGCCTCCATCACGGTGCTCGTGGCCGACTTCTTCCTCACCAAGCTCTTCCTCGCCACGTGAGCCCCCGGCCCTTCATCCGCTGTCAGGCGCTGGAGAAGAGCTTCCGCGACACGCGGGTGCTGCGCGGGGTGACCCTCGACGTGCTGCCGGGCGAGACGCTGGTGCTGCTCGGCGGCAGCGGCTCCGGGAAGAGCGTCATCCTGAAGCACATGAACGGGCTCCTGCGCCCCGATCGGGGGCAGGTCGAGGTGGACGGGACGGCGCTCGGCCCGCTCGACGAGGACGGGCTCGTTCCCGTACGCCGCAAGGTGTCGATGCTGTTCCAGCAGGGGGCGCTGTTCGACTCCCTGACGGTGGGAGAGAACGTCGCCTTTCCGCTCGTCGAGCACCGGCTGGCTCCCGAGGAGGAGATTCCGGCGCGCGTCCGGCACGCGCTCGGACTGGTCGATCTCGCCGGTACCGAACACGTCATGCCCGCCGAGCTCTCGGGCGGCATGCGCAAGCGCGCAGCGCTGGCGCGCGCCCTCGTGCTCGAGCCGCGTGCGCTCCTCTACGACGAGCCCACCACCGGCCTCGACCCGGTGACGGCGGCGAAGATCAATCATTTGATCCGCGACGTGCAGCGCCGGCTCGGCCTCACCTCGGTAGTGGTCACGCACGACCTCGGCAGCGCGTTCCTGGTGGCCGATCGGATGGCCTTCCTGCACGAGGGGCGCATCCGTTTCACCGGCAGCCCGGACGAAGCCCGCGACACGCGCGATCCCCTCCTGCACGAGTTCCTGACGGCCACGTGATGGGATCGCAACATCTCCGGGTGGGACTGCTCGTACTCGCGGCGCTGGTCGTCTTCATGGCAACCATCTTCTCGCTCGGGCAACGCGATCACGTGTGGGAACGGAAGAACGAGTACGAGATCCACTTCGCGCGCGCCGGCGGGTTGATCGTCGGCGCCGGGGTGAGTCTCACCGGCGTGCCCGTCGGATCGGTCACCGAGATGCGCTTTCCGGCCGACCCGGCGGTGTCCTACATCGAGGTACGCATCAAGGTCGCCGGCGACGTCGCCACCCGCGTCCGCGAGAACACCGTCGCCACCATCCGCACGCTCGGGCTCCTGGGCGACCGGTACATCGAGCTGTCGGCCGGCTCGGCCGAGGCCCCGCCCCTCCCGCTCGGCGGCATCATCAACTCGATCGACCCGGTCGACTACGAGGCCGTCCTCGGCCAGAGTGGCGACATCGTGACCAACGTCGTCGAGGTGACCGCCTCCTTGAAGACCGTGCTGCAGGCGATCGATCACGGCGAGGGGCTGCTGGGGGCTATGCTCCGCAATCGCGAGCTGGGCGAGGCGACCCTGCGCGACTTCCAGGCCACCATGGCGCATGTGCAGGAGACCTCCAACGCGCTCGACGAGGTCCTGCAGCGCGTGCGTCGCGGCGAAGGGCTCCTCGGCCGCCTCACCCAGAACACCAAGGAGAGCGAGGCGCTGGTGGGCGGCCTGACACGCACGGCGAAATCGCTCGACGAGTTCACGGCCCGGCTGAACCAGCGCCGGGGGATCGCCAACCGCCTGGTGGACGACGAGGCCTACGCCCGGCGCGTGCTCGAGAACCTCGACCGGACCCTCGCCGAGCTGGCGCAGGTGATGGAGAAGCTGAACAAGGGCGACGGTACGCTCGGCAAGCTCGTCAACGACCCGGCGCTCTACGAGGACGCCCAGGGGCTCGTCGGGCAGGCGCGCCGTAGCTGGCTCCTGCGGCTGTTCGGCGGCGGCAGCGGCGACGCGCCGGCGCCGCCCGCCCCGACGGAGGCGCCATGACGGTCCGCTGCCCGCGCTGCGGCACCGCCTACCGCCACCGCGGGCGCTCGCGCCCCTCGGCAGACACCACCTTCCGCTGTGCCCGCTGCCGGCACGTGTTCGAGGTCACACGTGACGAGCCGACGCTCGGCGGCGCGGAGGAGGACGACGCCTTCGTGGACGAGGCGCCGGACCGGCCGCGCGACGAGCCGGCCTTCACTCTGGGCGACGACGAGAACACCGAGGACGCCGACGACATGGACGACCGCTCCACCCCGGCCGCACGGCGTGCGTCCCCGCCAGAACCGGCGTTCGACGGCGCCCCCCCGGCCCGGTTCGCCCTGCGCGCGCTCCTCGGCATCACGCTCGGCTATGCCGTGCTCTCGATCTACCTCTACACCCATCCCGAGAGCGTACGCCACGCAGTCGGCGGGGTGCCGTTCCTCGGCCCCGGCCTGGCCGACACCCGCGTCAGCCCCGGCAACGTGCAGCTGACCGACGTGCATGGCGCGTATCGGCGGGTAAAGGGCGACCGGCTGGTGTTCACCATCGCCGCCACGGCGATCAACAATGCGCGCATGCCGGTACGCGGTATCCAGGTGGCCGGGCGCATCGTGGGCACCAAGGACGACCGCCAGGTGGTGTTCTGCGGCGCCGCGAACCGGGACGTCCAGGACCTGTCGCTGCGCGAGATCGCCCTCCTGCAGACCATCGAGCCGCCGCGTGAGTGGACCCTCGGACCGGGAGAGCAGGTGAGCTGTCTCATCGTGTTCACCGAGCCCGCGCCCGACCTGCGCGAGTTCGCCGTCGAGGTGGTCGCCGTGCAGGCCCCGCCCCGCCGGCGCGCTCAGGAAGGATGACGCCATGAAGCACGCCCCCGGGTTCCTGCGCCTGGTCGACGCCGCGCGGGCCCGCATCCGCGAGGTGTCCATCACCGACGTGCGCGACGCGCTGGCGCGCGGCGACCGCTTCCACCTGGTCGACGTGCGCGAGCACGAGGAATGGGCGGGCGGCCACCTGCCGCAGACGCGCCACCTGTGCAAGGGCATCCTCGAGCGCGACGTGGAGGCCGCCTTGCCCGACCCCGGCGCCGACATCGTCCTCTACTGCGGCGGGGGCTTCCGCTCGGCCCTGGCAGCGGACGCGCTCGGACAGATGGGGTACACCCGTGTCGCGTCGATGGCCGGGGGCTGGCGGGCGTGGACGGAGGCCGGCTTCCCGGTCAGCCGCGACCCCTGACCGCCACCGTCAGCGGCGCTTGCGGTAGATCGCAAAGGCGTTCCCGGGTGGGATCACCCCGGCGTCGCTCAGCAGATCTCCCAGCTCCATCAGGTCCCGCATGAACTGCGCCGGCAGGGCGATCCGCGCCCGCGGCGGCCGCCCGCGCAGCGCCCGCAGGCGTGTGTCCACGGCCTGCACCACCCGGCGGATGGGGCCGGGCGGGCCGAGGACTTCGTTGTGGAGGGGCCGGGCGCGCATCAGGGCCGTGGTCAGCGCGCCCGCCGTCCGCACGTCCACCGGCTGCAGGGTCGCGCCGAGCAGGCCGAGCAGCTCGTCCGAACGCACGCCGCAGAACGGACTCAGATCGCTCGTGTCCATCCAGGTGAGCCCGGGACGCCGTCCCCCCTTCACCAGCTCGCGGTCGTGCAGGAACTGGAAGATGCGCTGTTTCGCAGCACAGAACTGGAACCGCGGCTCGCCGACGTAGTCCTGCAGGAAGAAGTGCCCGTCCGCCGTGAGGGCGCGATCGATCTGCGCGGCCATGTGCTCGACGTTGGTGACATGGTGCAGGGACGCCGACGACACGATCAGGTCGTACGCCCCGGATTCGAACTCGACGAAGTTCAGGTCGGCGGTCATGGTCGCGACCCGTCCGGGATAGCGCGGCCCCAGCAGCTCCCGCCGGCGCGTGACCGCGCCTTCGCTGATGTCGAGGAAGGTGAGATGGAGCGTCGGGTTGGTCTCGAGGATACGTCCTTCGATCGCGATCGCGCTGGTCCCGAGCACGATGCCGCGCCGGAAGACGCCGTAGCGCGGGATGAGGTCCTGCCACGGCACGCCGGGCCGGCCGGTGAAACGCGCGTTCTGGTAGCGGTCGACCGGGCCGTCGCTCTGCGACTGCTCGAGCGATTCCAGAGAGCCGATCGGCGGTTGGTTCCAGTACGCGGCCTCGGCGCGGGCGAGCCGCTGGTACTCGGTATCCGTCGGCAGGACGCGCAGGAGGGGGGACGCGGACATCGGCGCGGGCGCCTTCCTAGCGCACACCGACCGTACCGACCAGCCCGCGGCGCACCCGATACGCGCCAGAGTCAGTGCGACGTGCCGGCCGGCAGCACGACCGTGAACCGGCTGCCGGCCCCGGGCGCCGACTCGACCGTCACCGAGCCCCCATGGGCGCCGACGATCCCCTTCACGATCGCGAGGCCGACGCCCGTGCCCGCCACCTCCTGCCCGTCGACCTGCTGCTCGTCCGCGGGCACGCGCCCGAAGAGATTGAAGATGCCCTCGTGATAGGCGGCGGGGATGCCGATGCCGTTGTCCTGCACCGCGAGGACCACGTGTCCGTTCTCGCGCCCGCCCGACACGCGCACGTGGCCGTGGCCGGCCGGCACGTACTTGACGGCGTTGCTGAGCAGGTTCGCCAGCACATGGGCGAGCTTGGTCTCCTGCCCCCAGACCTCCGGCAACTGGTCGATCTGGATGCGCGCTCCCTTGGCCGCCACCTGCGGGCCGAGACTGTCGAGCGCCCGGGCCGCGAGCCGGGTCAGGTCGACCCGGGCGGGGGTTTCGGGCTCGGACGTGATCTTGAACAGGCCGAGCAGGTCGCGAATCATGTCTTCGGTGCTGGAGGCGAGGCGGATGATCCGGTCGAGGTCGGCCCGGCTTTCGAGGTCCACCCGCGGGCCGAGCCGCTCGACGAGCAGGTCCGCGATCAGCAGGATGGCGCTCACCGGGTTCCTGAGATCGTGGGTCACGGAGTAGACGAAGGTGCGCAGCCGTTTCGTGCGCTCGGCAAGCGCGCTCGCCTTTTCGTCCAGCGAGGCATTGGCGATCTCGAGCTCGCGCGTGCGCTGGCGGACGACGTCCTCCAGGTGCTCGCGGTAGTCCTCCAGCTCGGCGTTGGCGGCCGCCAATCGCCCCCGGTTCTGCGCCAGGAGCCGGGTTAGCCGGGTGACGTGCACCGCCAGCAGGTTGAGGACCACCCAGGACATGACCCCGAAGCTGATCACCGCCGCCGGGGAGAGCAGCAGCGGCATGCCCTCCGCGCCCGGTGGCAGGTACCGGGGCAGCACGCCGACGGCGATACCGAGCTGCATGAGGGCGAGCGTGCCCGCCCCGAGGTTGGCGAGCCCGAAGCACCATGCGCCCGCATAGGCCGCGTTGGCCACGGCCAGCATGCACCAGAGCTGCCCCAGCAGGTAGCCGATCGGCCCAAACAAGTACGCGAAGATGCCGATGGCGAGGATGTCGACCACATGCAGCCACACGAACAACGCCTGCGGGCGGGGGGTCGTCCGCGCCACGCGCCGCACCAGGAGCGCATGCGCGATCAACAGGATCGCCAGGACCGCCACCTCCCGGATCGGCATGGCGAGCCACCCCGCCACCCAGAGCAGGACCACCGCGCCGAGGATGGTGGCGACGGTCCAGTACACGACCGTCGTCATCTCGGCGAAGCTGGCGCGAAACTCGTCGGCCTCGCGTCGTGCCGCGGGACCGGAAGCGCTCATGATGGGCCTCGACGCGGCGGCTGGAGCCCGAGCTGGCGCATCTTCGCCCACAGCGACTCCCGCGATACGCCCAGGCTGCGCGCCGTCGCCCCGCGGTGGTACCCGTGCTCGCGCAGGCGCGTATCGATGAGCGCCACCTCGACGTTGCGCACGGTGTCGTGCAGCGGCTGGCCGCCCGTCCCGTCGCCCAGCGCCGCGTGCTCGAGGATGGGCGGGGACAGCAGGGCTTCCGTCACGCGCTCGCCAGGCTCGGCGAAGACCACGATGCGGTGGACCTCGTTGTGCAGCTCGCGCACGTTGCCGGGCCAGGGGTAGCGCTCGAGGAGCTGGAGCGCGGGGGCACTGAAACCCGCCAGCCGCTTGCCTTCTTCCTGGCACAGCCGGTCAAGGAAGTGGATGGCCAGCAGCGCGATGTCACTGCGCCGCTCGCGCAGCGGTGGCAAGGTGATGGGGAAGACGTTCAGGCGATAGTAGAGGTCCTCGCGGAAGCGGCCCTCGAGCACGGCGGTGCGCAGATCGCGGTTGGCCGCCGCCACCACGCGCACGTCGACGGGCCGGCTGACCGCCGACCCGACGGGGCGGATCTCGCGCTCCTGCAGCACGCGCAGGAGCTTGGCCTGCAGCGTGAGGCTGGTCTCGCTCACCTCGTCCAGGAAGAGCGTGCCGCCGTGCGCCTCTTCGAACAGGCCGCGGTGCGCCCGGTCGGCGCCCGTGAACGCACCGCGCACGTGCCCGAACAGCTCGCTCTCCAGCAGGGGTTCGGGAACCGCCGCGCAGTTGCAGGCCAGGAACGGCCCCCCGGCGCGCCGCCCGCGATAGTGGATGGCACGCGCGAACAGCTCCTTGCCGGTACCGGTCTCGCCGGCGAGGAGCACGGTGGCCCGGCTGTGCGCGGCGCGCTCGGCGAGCCCGAGCGCCTGTTCGATGCCCTCGCTGTCGCCGACGATGCCCTCCAGACGATACGCCTCGCGGAGCTCGTGGCGGAGACGCATCACCTGGCGGCGCTCGGAATGGAGCGCGCGGCGATAGTACGCCGCCGCCCGAGCAAGCGCACTCCGCCCGAGCGCCTCGCGCACCTTGACCGGCACGGTCACCAGGTAGCGCCCGTGCTTGACCAGGTAGTCGGTGGCCCCGAGCTTCATGGCCTCGACCGCGACCTCTTCCGAGCCCTCGCCGGTGACCAGGATGACGGGCAGCTGCGGGTAGCGGTGCCGCAGGCGGCGCAGGCACTCGAGCCCGTCGCCGTCCGGCAGCCGGTAGTCGAGCAGGACCACGTCGGCCCCGTGCGCCGCGAGGTGTGCGAGCCCGGCGTGGGCGGACGACACCGCGGCCACCTCGAACGCTTCGCTGGCGGCACGCAGCGCGTCGCCGAGCAGCCGCGCCGTGTGGGGGTTATCCTCGATCAGCAGCACGCACGGCGGTTTCGACATGCTCCCTCCAGAAGGTGACCAGCAGGTCCCGCAGCAGCTGCACGCGGGACGGTTTGACGCAGAAGCGGGCGGCACCGGCCGCGTGCACCGCGGCTTCGTCCTCGTCCCAATCGGCCTGGCTGAGCACCAGGACGGGAATGTCGTGCAACTCCCGGCGCGCACCGATGCGCTCGAGCACCACCGGCGCGTTCAGGTCGGGAAGATGGAAGTCGAGTACGATGAAGGCCGGGCGCGGGGCGGCGGCGAACGGCGGCCGGCGCTCGAGAAAGGTCAGCGCGGCGGTCCCCGTCTGGACGGCATAGACGGCGAAGCGAGGTACCCCGCCATCGAGAACGGCCTGGGTGGCGCGCAGAAACCCCGGGTTATCGTCGACGACCAGCACGGGAACCGGGGCAGCGCACACGTCGCAGCGACCTCCTCGGATTGCCTTCCTTCTTAGGCAACGGCGGGCGCACCGTCAATTGGAAAGCTAGCGCATCACGGATTTCGGCGTGAGGGGTTCCTCACGTCGCCGACTGCGCCGCGGCACTGCATGCGTGACATCGATGCGCGTCGCCGAGCGCGCGCTCCACGGGGTGCCGAGGTCCTTTCCCGACGCGCCCTCACGCGCGCTCGCATCGTCGACCGTCGGCGAAATCCGCGCGCACATCGCGCCGGACCCCGATCGACGCCACGCGACACATCACCAATCGTGAGGTGACGCTCACACGCGGGCGCGCGATCCCGTCGTGGTGAACGACCGTTCCCATTCCGCACCTGGAAGGCAGAACGGCCGGAAACACAGCCGGTCCGACGCACGTGACACACCGCGATCGGTGCGCGCGCCCGGGACGGCACACGGGTTGCTGCAGAGACCTGCAATGCTGCGCTATGCGATCCTCGCCCTCCTCCGCGAACAGGCCGACTACGGCTACCGCCTGAAGCAGCGCTTCGACGACCGCACCGGCGGCGCGTGGCTGCTCAACATCGGCCAAGTCTACCAGACGCTCCAGTGTCTGGAGCGGTCGGGTCTGATCGCCGGGACGCGGGCCGCGTCCCCCCCGCGTCCTGTGCCACGCCGCGTCGTGGCGATCACGCCGAAGGGTATCCGCGCGCTCGAGCGCTGGATGCGGCGGCCCACCGGGCAGCCCCGGCCCGTGCGCGACGAACTGCTCCTGCGACTACTCGCCAGCGACCCCGCGGAGCGCGCGGCCCTCCGGCCGCACGTGGCGAGTCAGGAGCAGCTCTGTCGCGCGCGCCTGCAGCGCATCGTCGAGCTGCTGGCCGACCCGGAGCGACGCGGCGAGCCGGTGCAGCGGCTCAGCCTGGAGGCGGAGATGCTGCACATGCTGGCGCAGCTCGCGTGGTTGGAGCGGTGCGGGGAGGTGTTGAACCCGGACACCGCGTCAACCACACGAACCCAGCTCACCCTGCCGCGGTCACCGTGCGCGGGGCAGGCCTGACGCCGTCCCGACTAGGCACAATTGTCGGCTCCTCCGGGTTCCGTGTGGGTGGCCGAGGAGGGTCGGGGACGGAGCGGCGCGCCGCCGGGCGCGGGAGGCCGAGCACTCCAGAGAGCGTGGGACGATACGCTTGGCCGCGGTTCCGCCCGTGCCGGCGGCTAACACGACGCCCCGGCTTCGCGCGATTCGCGGTATCCTGACGCTCCACGACGACCTGAGCGAGCCGGTGGCGCGAGCGCGCGAGCCCAAACGTTTCACATTGCTCGACGCCCCCATTCGAGGGTATGGCGACCACAAGCGCAAAACGACAAGGAGCCCAACCGCCGCCTCCTGCAGCACCTGCGGACCGAGCGGTCGGCGCTCTTCACCTGCTTCGCGCGCCCCGACGTCGAAGCGACGAACTGGGAAGCCGAGCAGGCCATCCGCCCCGCCGTCGTCACCCGCAAGGTGTGTGGCGGCAACCGCTCCGCGCCCGGCGCCGTCACGCAGCAGATCGTGGCGAGCGTCCTCCGTACCGCGTGGCAACAAGGCCGCGATCCCCTGGCCCTGCTCGTCGCCCTGCAGTGCAGCCCGCACCCGCTCGTCGCGGACCTCCGGCTCCCCGGCCCCGCGCCGCCTTGATCCACCTCAGGCGGCGGCAGGCGCTAACCGAATACCGTCATTGTTACGCTCGATATCGGCGGCTGAGCGACTCGCGATCGACGGCTGGACACGCGCCCCCCTTTGCCATGAGGTGTCGCCTGCGGCGGGTTCATGGCGGCGGCTCAGAGCGTGAGCAAAAATCGGTCGCCGGGCTGATGCGGATCGGGGGCGCCGACGCCTCGTTGCTGCCCCGGGGGGTGGGACGTCAGGGGGAGGGCGACGGCGCGGGCGGGCCCGCAGGTCGAGGCCCTGACGTGC
>CAZUDO010000053.1:0-37071 GCA_964618895.1 uncultured Binatia bacterium (SeqCode) | reverse complement strand
ACGAGGAGGAGGCCGAAGAGTCCGACGAGGCCGGGGACGGTCCGGACGACGCGCCGCCCCCGGCCGCGGAGGCCCTGGCGCCGTACGGCGATTGGGTGGACTACGCCTCCTATGGTCGGGTGTGGCGCCCGGTCGTTGCCGTGGGCTGGCGACCGTACCTGTACGGGCACTGGGCCTGGTCGGCGTACGGCTGGACGTGGGTGTCGCTCGAGCCGTGGGGATGCACGTTCCACTACGGGCGGTGGGCGTTCGTGCCGGTCGGCTGGGTGTGGGTGCCAGGCACGGTGTGGGGCCCGGCATGGGTCGACTGGACCTGGGGTGACGGCTTCGTCGGCTGGGCCCCGCTCGCACCGGCGGTGACCCATGTCACGGTTGTCGATCGCTACGTGTTCGTGCGCGAGCGCGACTTCTCGCACCGCCAGCTGCCGCGCGTGGCGGTGGATCATCGCCACGTGCCGACGCACGTCGTCCATGGTTGGCCGCACCGGCGGGTCGGGGGTCCAAGCCACGATCACATCGTGCGCGTGGCCGACGAACCGGTACGGCGATGGCAGGGCCACCCCCGGCGTGCGGGTGGACGGTCGCACGGTGACCAGCAGCCGGGCGAGACCTTCGCACGGCGGACGCCGCACGACCAGCAGGGCGGGCGGTTCGCCCGACCGATGCCACCCGATGGGGGTGGGCACGGCTGGAAGAGGTCTGGCCCTCATCGGCGGATCGACCATGGCGACGGCTGGCGCCACGTGCGGAAGAGCCCCCGGGTGAGCGAGACGCCCGCACCGCCGCCGACCCCGGCGCTGCACGTCGCGCACCCGATCGCGCCACCCGCGGCGGCCACGTCCCGCCGCCAGCACATCGATGCGGCGCCACCGTCGGTCGCCCATCCGCGGGGCGGCGGGCATGGCCGCATGCGCGTCATGCCGGAGCAGCATGCGGGCAAGGCACCGCGTCTCGATGCTCACAGGGAGGGGCACGGCCGGCATCACGTTCGCTGAGCGCCCCGCCGCCGACCTTGCGATTGGCCGCCGCTCACCACTATAGGGCGGCATGGCCGACGCGCATACTCACCCGCGGTTGATGGCGGCGGGGATCGACCTCCCCGACGCGCTGCTCGATCTGATCGCCCCGTCCGTCGGCCCGATGCTCGCCGGCCTCGACGAACTGGCCCGGGTCGACCTGGGCGTGATCGAGCCCTTCGACCCGGTGCGCTGCCTGGCCGACGACGCGACCCGATGAGCGGAGTCGCCAGCGTCGCGGCGCTCGGTCGGGCGCTTGCTGCAGGCGAGACGACGGCCGTCGCGCTCACCGAGGGCGTGCTCGCCGGCATCGCGCGTCACGATGCGCAGGCGCACGCCTTCGCGACCGTCATCCGGGAGGCGGCGCTAGCCGCGGCGCGGGCGGCGGACATGGCACGCGCGCGCGGGGTGGCCGGTCCGCTCGCCGGCATCCCCATCGCGGTCAAGGACAACCTCGCCGTGCAGGGCGTGGTGCGCGGCAACGGCAGCCCGGCGTGCGCCGACGACCCGCCGGCGACCGACGATGCCGGCGCGGTCGCCCGCCTGCGCGCCGCCGGCGCGGTGATCGTCGGCACGACCCACATGCACGAGCTGGCGCTCGGGCCGACCGGGGTGAACCCGATGCTCGGCACGCCCACCAACCCCTGGGCCTCGGACCGCATGCCGGGCGGCTCGAGCAGCGGCTCCGGCGTGGCGGTGGCGGCCGGGCTGGTGCCGGCGGCGCTCGGCAGCGACACCGGCGGGTCGGTGCGCATTCCGGCGAGCTTCTGCGGGGTGACCGGCCTCAAGCCGACGTACGGGCGTGTCAGTCGGTCCGGGTGCACGGCGCTGGCGTGGTCGCTCGACCACGTGGGCGTGTTGGCGCGGACCGCCGAGGACCTGGCGCTCATCCTGGGCGCGATGGCCGGTATCGACCCGGCCGACCCGACCAGTGCCCGGCTGCCGGTGCCCAACTACGTTGCGGCGCTGGGCCGACCGCTCACGGGGCTTCGCATCGGCGTGCCGCGTGCGTACGTCACCAGCGCGGTCGATGCGGGGGTCGAGGCGGCCTTCGCACGGGCGCTCGACGACATGCGCGGTGCTGGTGTGCTGGTCTCCGACGTGACCGTGCCGGCGCTCGCCCACGCGCAGGCGGCGCTGGCGGCGGTCATCCTTCCCGAGTCCGGCGTGGCGCTCCGCGCCCTGCTCGGCACGCGCGCGGATCGGGTCGGAGTCGAGACGCGCGTCTTTCTCGAGATCGACAAGCTGGTGGCGGCGCATCACTACCTGGCGGGGCAGCGCCTGCGGACCCGACTGTACGACGAGCTGCGTGATGTCTTCCGCCACGTGGACCTCCTCGCCCTGCCGACGACCGCGCTGCCCGCCCAGCGCCTGGAGACCCTGACCGTGCGCCTGGGCGACCAGGAGACGAGCGTGCAGCAGGCGATCGCCCGTCTGACCGGACCGTTCAATCTGACCGGACTGCCGGCGCTGGCGCTGCCGTGCGGGTTCACGGGCGACGGGCTGCCGGTCAGCCTGCAACTCGTCGGGCGTCCGTTCGCCGAGGCCGACGTGCTGGCTGCGGGGCATGCCTATCAGCAATTGACCGACTGGCACCGGCGGTGGCCGCCGGGCGCGCCCGCGTAGGCGATCCCGTCCGCGTCCTACGCCCGCCGCGCCACCACCTGCAGCACGCGCAGCGAGCCACCCGCCAGCGCCGCCGCCAGGGTCCGTCGCTCGCGCGCCAGGGCGGCCAGCGCGGCCTCCGCGTCCAGCTGCTCCAGCAGGCGCGCACGAGCCGCCAGCACTTGCGCCGAACGCTCCGGCGCGTCCGCGCTGCGGTCGCGCAACTCGATGTCGACGAAGCCCGCGTCCCGGAGCGCTCGGGTGAGCGCGTCGGCGGTCACGCACCGCCAGCCCGGGATGGTCACCGAGGCCTCCGACGCGCCGACCAACTCCTGCACGGCGAGGGTACCCCCACGCCGCAGCGCGCGATGCGCCTCGGCCAGGGCCACTGCGGCATCCGCCACGCGCGCAAGTGTCTCCAGTGCCCAGACGTGGGTGAAGCGACCGTCGCGGAACGGCAACGCGCCGGGGCCGGCGGGGACGAAACGGACCTGGGTGGCGAGTCGCGCCCGCCGCGTGAGTCCCGCGCCGGCGGCCGCTTCCGCGTGCGAACGGGTGGTGCACACCACCTCGCACCCGAGACGCGCCGCGAGCCAGCGTGACGTGCCGCCCAGGCCGGCGCCGAGATCGAGCACCAGCTCGTACTTGCGGAAGATGCCGTGCGCGCTGAGCCCGTCCAGCAGGTGGAGCCCGGTGCCGCTGGCGTGCTCGAGGCCCAGATAGGGCAGGGCGCGCGGCGGGGGCACGGCGGCGGCGTGGCCGCGCACCAGCTCCTGGATCAGCGCGGCGACGCGGACGCTCGAGGCGTCGTCCATGGCGGGGCGCCTACCACATTTGGTTCGCGGCCGCCGCTCGGCTATCGTCCCGCCATGGGACTCGCTGCTCCCCGGCCGTCCTGGTATCGGCGCCTCCCGACCCGCCTGCAACGCGTGGCGGCAGAGAGCGACCGCGTGCCGGCAATCACTCTCGAGCCCGGCCCGGACCTGCGCGGCGCCGTGCATGCCCTGCCAGCGGCGCTGGCGACCGGGCGCGCCCTCGCCGTGCAGGCGGTGGCACAGCGCATCGCCGACGGCCTCTGCCATGCGCTCCGCGTGCCCACCGTGCGGGTGCACGTCGAGCTGCGCCGTCCCCCGCTCTCCGGCGGCGAGCTGCAGGGGCTCTATGCGCCAGCCGAGCCCGGGCGTCGGGACCGCATCACGCTCTGGATGCTGACCCGCCAGCGGGGGCAGGTGGTGGCCTTCCGGACCTTCCTCCGCACCCTCCTGCACGAGCTCTGCCACCACTTCGACTACACGCTCCTGCAGCTGCGTGATTCCCTCCATACGCAGGGCTTCTACCAGCGCGAGTCGAGCCTGTTTCACGCCCTCGGCGCGGCGGACGCCGACGGCCGCGGACGTTGACACCCCGGTGGGCGCCCCCTATTCCTGACCGCCGGTCGAATCCGGGCCTGTTTCCGGATAAAACACGCTCGCGGGGCATGCTGGCAGCCGAAATCACCGCTCGCGCCAACGCAAACGTCGCGCTCATCAAGTACTGGGGTAAGCGCGACGCCGCGCTCAACCTGCCGGCGACGGGGAGCATCTCGCTTACCCTCGACGGCCTCGGGGTCGAGGCGCGGGTGGCCTTTGGCGGCGGCGACCAGGACCGGGTCGAGATCGACGGCGACGCGGCCGACGGCGAGGAGGCGGAACGACTGCACCACTTCCTGGACCTCGTCCGCGCCGAGGCGGGGGTGACGGCCCGCGCCCGGGTCCGTACCCGGAGCGCCGTCCCGCGCGGTATCGGGCTGGCGTCGTCGGCGGCGGCGTTCGCCGCCGTGGCCCTGGCCGGCACGCGGGCGGCCGGCCTGCGCCTCGAACCTCCGGCGCTGTCGGCCCTGGCGCGACGCGGATCGGGGTCGGCGGCACGCTCGATATACGGCGGCTTCGTCGAGTGGCACCGCGGCGAGCGCCCGGACGGGAGCGACTCCATCGCCGAGCAGCTGGCGCCCCCCGACTACTGGAACGTCTGCATGGTGGTGGCGATCGTCTCCACGGCGCCCAAGCGGGTCTCGTCGCGCGCCGGCATGCAGCGCGCGTCCGCATCGCCTTTCTACCCCGCCTGGGTGGACGGGGCGGAGAACGACCTGGCCGAGGCGCGGGCCGCCATCCGCCGGCGCGACGTGCACGCGCTCGGGCTGGTGGCCGAGCACAGCGCGCTCAAGATGCATGCCGTCGGGATGGGCAGTCGCCCCCCCGTGCTCTACTGGCAGGGGGCGACGGTCGACTGCATGCACGCCGTCTGGGCGCTGCGCGCCGCCGGCACGGTGGCCTACTTCACCATCGATGCCGGGCCGCAGGTGAAGGTGTTGTCCGTGCCGCGCGATGCGGCGTGCGTGGTGGAGACGCTGTCGGCGGTGCCCGGGGTCGAGCGCGTACTCACCTGCCTGCCCGGCGCGGGCGCCGAGGTGGTAGCGTGACCAGCGCCGTGGCGCGGGCACCGGGGAAGCTCTTCGTCACCGGCGAGTACGCCGTGCTCGCCGGCGCGCCCGCGCTGGTGGCGGCGGTCGACCGCTACGCCGAGGTGCGGGTGACGGCGCGCCGCGACCCCGAGCTCACGGTCGACTCGATTGCCGAGGCCGTGCGCTGCACCTTTGTTCCGGGCTCCGTCGAGCTGCCCGCAGGTGACGTGGGCGTCGTCCTGGCGGCGTGGCGCGCCGTGGGGGCACGCGTCCCGGCGGCGGGCGCCGGTTTCGACGTGCGGGTCGACTCGCGGCCGTTCCTGCATGGCACGCTGAAGCTCGGCCTCGGCCGCAGCGCCGCGACGCTGGTGGCGGCGGTGGCGGCGCTTCTGGCGGCGGCCGGCGTGAGCGATCGCGGGCTCGCACTGGCGATGGCGGTTGCCGCCCACGGGGCCTTCCAGGGTGGACAGGGCAGCGGCGCCGACGTAGCCGCCGCGTTCCACGGCGGCCTGGTGCAGGTGCGCCGGCGGGGACACGCGCTCGACGTGACCCCCCGCGTGCTCCCGGGGGGGCTTGTGCTGGTGGTAGGGTGGACGGGCGAGTCGGCGGTCACCGGGCCGCTGCTGCACCGCTTCGCCGACGCCACGACCGCCGCTCCACCCCGCGCCCTGGCGACGCTGCGGGCGCGGGCCGAAGAGGCGGCCGACGCGGTTGCGGGTGGCGACGCCGCCGGGCTGCGCGCC
The DNA here is from genome assembly GCA_964618895.1 of uncultured Binatia bacterium (SeqCode). Classification (GTDB taxonomy): domain Bacteria; phylum Desulfobacterota; class Binatia; order DP-6; family DP-6; genus CAZUDO01. The sequence goes on along the minus strand of CAZUDO010000053.1, from coordinate 31,267 downwards.
GCCGTGCAACGGACGGCGGGGGCGCTCGCCGACCTCGGGCGCGAGACCGGCCTGCCGATCGTCACGCCCGCGCTTGCCCGCCTGGTCACGGCCGCGGAGCGGGCGGGTGCAGTCGCCAAACCGTCCGGGGCGGGCGGCGGCGACTGCGGCATCGCGCTCGCCGACTCGCCGGAGCAGGCCGCCGCCGTAGCCGCGGCGTGGCGCGCCGCGGGCATCGAGCCCCTGCCGCTCGCGATCGCCGCCCAGGGGGTCGTCGTTGGCTGACACCGTCAGCGAGCGCAAGCGCGACCACCTGGCCCTGTGCGCGCACGAGGCGGTCGAGTTCGCCGGCAAGACGACGCTCTTCGAGGACGTCGATCTGGTCCACGACGCGCTCCCCGAGCTGGCGGTCGACGAGGTCGACGTGTCGGTCGAGCTGCTCGGCAAGCGGCTGCGGGCGCCGCTCCTCATCACGGGCATGACCGGCGGTACCGACGAAGCCTCCGCCATCAACCGCGGGCTGGCCGAGGTCGCCGAGCGGCACGGGATCGCCTTCGGCCTCGGCTCGCAGCGCGCCATGCAGCGCACGCCCGATCTCGCGTACACCTTCGCCGTGCGCCAGCATGCCCCCACGGCGCTCGTGCTCGCCAACCTGGGGGTCGTCCAGGTGGCGGCGCAGGCGACGGCCGAGGTCGAAGGACTGGCGCGTGCCGTCGGCGCCGATGCGGTGTGCGTGCACCTGAATCCCGCCCAGGAGCTGATCCAGCCGGGCGGCGACCGGGACTTCCGCGGCGGGCTGGCCGCCATCGCCCGGCTGGTCCGGGAGCTGCCCGTCCCGGTGCTGGTGAAGGAGACCGGGTGCGGCATCTCGCGGCGGACGGGCGAGCGGCTGGTGCGGGCGGGGGTGCGGACGATCGACGTGTCGGGCGCGGGCGGGACGTCGTGGGTCAAGGTGGAGGCCCTGCGCGGGGACGCGCCGGCGCGGGCCCTGGGCGAGCAGTTCGCCGACTGGGGCATCCCCACCGCCGCCGCGCTGGTCGGGTTGCGGGGTCTGGCGGTCGACCTGGTGGCCAGCGGCGGCATCCGGACCGGCCTGGAAGTCGCCAAGGCGATCGCCCTCGGGGCCCGGGTGGCGGGGGTGGCGTTGCCGGTCTTTCGCGCGTATCAAGCGGGCGGCATGACGGCCGCCGCGGCGTTCATCGACGATCTCATCGCAGGTCTGCGGACCGCCATGGTGCTCACCGGGGCGCGCGATCTGGACACGCTCCGCCGGACACCGATCGTGCTCGGGAGCCGGCTGCGGGACTGGATTCTTCCTGGAGGAGGCGCATGAGTAGCTCTCGCATCGCGGCGTTCTACCGGTTGAGCGTCGAGGAACGGCGACGGAAGCTGGCCGAGGCCCTCGACCTCACCCCGGGGGAGTTCGAGGCGCTCATTGCCCCGGATGCGCTGCCGCTCGACGTGGCCGACATCATGGTCGAGAATGCGGTCGGCACCTTCGCCCTGCCGTTCGGGGTGGCGCTCAACTTCCAGATCAACGGCCGCGACCATGTGATCCCGATGGTGGTGGAAGAGCCGTCGGTGATCGCGGCCGCATCCAACGCGGCGCTCCTGGCACGTGCCGGCGGCGGGTTCGTCGCCGACGCCGACCCGGGCGCCATGATCGGCCAGATCCAGCTGATCGACGTGCCCGACCCGGGTGCGGCGGTGGAGCGCCTGGGGGCGGCGCGGGCGCGGCTGATGGCCGCGGCCGAGGAGCTCACGCCCGGGCTCTGCCGGCGCGGCGCCGGCCCGCGCGGCGTCGAGGTACGGCTGGTACACCCGCCCGTAGGCCGCACCATGGTGGTGGTGCACGTGCTGGTCGACACCGGCGACGCCATGGGGGCCAACGCCGTCAACTCGCTGGTCGAGGGGCTGGCGCCGATGGTGGAGGAGATCGCGGGCGGCACCGTGTGTCTCCGTATCCTCTCCAACCTGGCCGACCGGCGGCGGGCACGGGCGGCGGTGCGGGTGCCGTTCACCACCCTCGCCCGGGACGGCTTCGACGGCGAGCAGGTGGCCGAGCGCATGATGGCCGCCTATCTCTTCGCGGCCGCCGACCCGTACCGTGCCGCCACCCACAACAAGGGCATCATGAACGGCATCGATGCCCTCGCGGTCGCCACCGGCAACGACTGGCGCGGCATCGAGGCCGGCGCGCACGCATACGCGTGCCGGAACGGCTTCTACGGCTCGCTCACCACCTGGGACATCGAGCATCGCCACTTGGTGGGGACCATCGAGCTGCCGCTGGCCGTGTCGACCGTCGGCCCGCTGGTGCAGTCCCATCCGCGCGTGCGGCTCGCGTTCCGCATCCTGGGAGTGGGGACCGCGCGCGAGCTGAGCGGCATCATGGCGGCGGTCGGGTTGGCGTCCAACCTGGCGGCCATGCGTGCCCTCGCCACCGTGGGCATCCAGAAGGGGCACATGGCGCTGCACGCGCGCGCCGTCTCGCACGCTGCGGGGGCGCGCGGGGCAAAGGCGGAGGAGGTGCGGCGCCACCTGATCGCCGGCGGCGAGGTGAAGATCGACCGCGCCCGCGAGCTCCTCCGCCGGCTGGAGTCGCGATCGTGACGGTAGTTGCCCGCGGAGAGTTGAAGGTCGGCAACGCCCGCGAGCTCCTCCGCCGGCTGGAGTCGCGATCGTGAAGCTGCCGGCCCGCGGGCGGGCCGGGGGGAAGGTGATCCTTCTCGGCGAGCACGCGGTGGTCTACGGACGCCCGGCGCTCGCCGCCGGCCTGACGCTCGGCATCGAGGTGGAGCTCGCGCCGGCGACCGGGCCGGTGAAGCTCGAGAGCGATCCGCCGGTGCCGGCCGCGGACACGCGACCGCTCGCGCTGGTGCACGAGGCGTTTGCGCTGTTCGATCTGCCGGCGCAGGACCTCGTCGTCCGCGTCCGCTCCACCCTGCCCACCGCCGTCGGCCTCGGCAGCTCGGCGGCGTTCGCCGTCGCGCTCCTGCGCGCGCTCGCTGCCGCCACCGGGCGAACGATCGCGCTCACCGAGGAGCTGATGCTGGCCCGGCGCCTGGAGGCGATCTTCCACGGCCATCCCTCGGGGGTGGATCCGGCGGCGGCCGCGCTGCCGCCGGGCACCTGCGTGCGCTTCGTGCGTGGCGAGCCGCCGCAGGTGACGCCCCTGCGGCCCGGGGTGGCCACCCCGCTGGTCGTGGCCGTGGCCGGCGGCCCGCGCGCCACCGGCGCGGCCGTGACCGGGCTGCGCGCCCGGTGGGAGGCGGAGCGTGCCCGGTACGAGCGCCTGTTCGACGCCATCGGCGACGTGGTGGACGACGGCACGCGTGCCCTGGTGGCGGGCGATCTGCCCGCGCTGGGAAGCGCCTTCGACCGCAACCAGGCGCTACTCGGCGAGCTCGGCGTGTCGAGCGCGGCCCTCGACGGGTTGGTCGCCACGGCGCGCGCCGCGGGCGCGCTGGGGGCCAAGCTGACGGGTGGGGGTGGCGGCGGCGCCATCATCGCGCTCGCGCCCGATGCCGCCCCGGTGACGCGTGCGCTCGGGCAACACGGGGCGGAGACCCTGCTGGTGCACGTGGGCGCATGATCGATCAGGCGATGCTCGTGCCGGTCGACCTCGATCCCGCCATCGTTCGCGCCACCACGGTGCTCCTCGACCAGCAGCAGTCGCGCGGCCACTGGCAGGGCGTGCTCGAGGCGCACGCCAGCATGGAAGCGGCGCTGATCTTCCTGCATCGCCTCCTCGGCCGCGACGAGGCGGCCCTCGACCGGCGGCTCGCCGACCGGCTGCTGGCGTTGCAGCAGGCCGACGGGGCATGGGGCCTGGGGACGCAGGGGCCGCCCGACCTGTCGGTCACTATCGAAGCGTACTACGCGCTCCGCCTGGTCGGGCATGCCGCCGACGAGCCCGCGCTCGTTCGTGCACGCGACGTCGTGCTCGCGCACGGCGGCCCGGCAGCAGCGGTGCTGTCGACGCGGCTCTGGCTGGCGCTCTTCGGGCAGTGTCCGTGGACCGGCGTGCCGGCGCTGCCGGTCGAGATGATCCTGTTGCCGCCGTGGGCGCCGCTCAACGTCTACACGCTCGCCAGCTGGATGCGGACGGCCATCGTCCCGGTGGCGCTCCTGCTCGCGCACCGCGATGCGCTCGTCGTACGGGATCCGCCCGCTGTCCCCGAGCTGTGGGGCGGACAGCCGCCCCGGCCGGAGGCGCTCCGCTTCCGGCGCTCGTCGGCGCTGATCACCTGGCGGAACGCGTTTCTCGCCTTCGAGCGCGCCCTCGGCGTACTCGGCGGACACCCGTGGGAGCCGGTACGCCGGCGGGCCGTGGCGCGTGCCATCGAGTGGCTGCTCCGCCACCAGGACGCCAACGGGCAGTGGGGCGGCAATCTGCCGGCCACGGTGTACGCCCTGGTGGCGCTGCACGGGATCGGCTTCGCCCCCGACCACCCCGTGATGGTGAGCGGGGTCGCCGGCGCACACGACTTCCTGGTCGAGCACGAGCGCTCGCTGGTGGCGCAGCCGAGCCTGTCGGCGACGCGCGACACCGTGCTCGCGGTCCAGGCGTTGCTCGCCGCTGGCACGGCGCCCGACCATCCGGCACTGACGCGGGCCGCCGACTGGCTGGTGACGAGCCAGATCTTCCGGCCCGGCGACTGGGCCGTGGCCCGGCCCGGTCTCGAGCCGGGCGGCTGGACGTCGGGCCTCGCCAACGACTGGTACCCCGAGACCGATCTCACCGGCCAGGCGCTGGCGGCGGTGGCCAACCTGCCGGTGGCCGGTACGCCACTCGGGCGGCGCTCGCTGGCGTACGGTGTCAACTGGATGCTCGGCATGCAGAGCCTCCCGGGCGGCTGGGCGGTCTCGGACCCGGATGGACCGGCGGCGTTTCTGGCCGAGCTGCCGTTCGCCGAGGGCGCGACCGTGACCGACGGCCCGGCGGCGGATGTGACCGGCCAGGCGCTGGTCGGCCTGGCGGCGGGCGGCTTCGGTCTGGAGCTCGGACGCGCGCGGCGCGCGTGCGAGTTCCTGCGCCGCGTGCAGCATGCGGACGGGAGCTTCGGCGGGCGCGCGGGGGCGTTGCACGCCACCTGGTGCGCGCTCGCCGGCCTGGCGGCGATCGGCGAGGACCTGCGCGCGCCGGCGGTCCGCCGCGCCGTCGACTGGCTGGTCGGTGGTCAGCGCGACGACGGGGGCTGGGGCGACCACGGGAGCAGCAGCCCGGTGCGGACCGCGTGGGCGGTTCTCGGGCTGCTCGCCGCCGGTGCCGGCGACCATGCCGGCGTCGCCGGCGGCATCGCCTGGCTGGTACGCGCGCAGCGTGCCGACGGCACCTGGGACGAGCCGGCAGGCACGGCGCCGGGGTTCGGACGCTGCCCGCTCCACCGCCAGCAGGTGGCGTGCGTCGCCTACCCGCTGCTGGCGCTCGGCCGCTACCGGGCGCGCGCCCCACGGGCAGCGCGTCCCGCCGTCATCCCGTCATGAGCGGACCGCAGCGGTACAGCGTCGTCGTCTCCAAGGACTACCTCAAGTTCGCGGCGGCGCACTTCATCGCCTACCCGGGCTTTCGTGAGCCGCTGCACGGCCACAACTACCAGGTGTCGGTGCGCGTCGAGGCGGACCTGGGCCCCGACGGCTACGTGCTCGACTTCGGCCTCGTGAAGCGGCTCGCGCACGCTCTGTGCGAGGAGCTGGACGAACGCGTCCTCCTGCCGGAGACGAGCGAGTGCCTCACCATCACGCCGGGCGCCGACGGCGTCGAGGTGGTGACGGTCGAGGGCGATCGCTTCCGCTTCCCGACCGCGGACGTGCGCCTCCTGCCGATCGCGCACAGCTCGGCCGAGGAGCTGGCGGCGTACCTCCTCGGTCGCTTGCGGGTCGGGCTGCAGGCCGAGGCCGGCGGGCGCGGCATCGTCGCGCTCGAGGTGGGTGTGGCCGAGGCGCCGGGGCAGGTGGCGTACTGCCGCGAGTCGTGTTGAGGGTCGGCAGCCTGGTGGCGTTCGGGCTCGCGCTGGTTGGCTGCGGGCCGGGCCTGCCGGATCCGGAGGCACCCGGGGCGCGCGTGCTGGTGCAGCGCTGTACCGGCTGCCACGGCCTGTCGGCGCCCGGCAGCATGACGCTCGAGATGTGGAAGGTACAGCTCGTGCGCATGCGGCTCGAGTTCACGCGCCGGGGGATGCCGTGGCTGTCGGCGGCGGAAGAGGGGGCGGTGATGGAGTATCTGGCGGCGTACGCGGGGAGGAGCTGACGCCGCCGCCCTGCGGCGAGTGCAACACGGATGTTTCCGCACGCTCATCGACGGCCCGCGGTGTTGTCAGGCGCATCCTGACTCCCGGCTCGCGCGGCTGCTCATGAGGCGTCGCCTCGGAATCACGCGTGTATCGCGTGCACGGACGATCCCGGTCGCGCGCGTTAGACACGGCGCACCGCAGCCGCTATGGCACGACGAACCGGGGAACACGGGTTCCCCTTTTCGAGGAGGACGAGAGGATGCGGCGGATGATGGTGTTGTGTGGGGCGACAGTGGTGGCTGGTGCGGTGCTGACGAGCGAAGCGGCGGTCCTGTGCAAGAAGAAGAACGGCCTGGTGGCCGTCCGGGACAGCGCCTGCGCCAAGAAGGAGACGCTCGTGGACCCGGTGTCGCTCGGACTGCAAGGACCGACGGGCGCGACGGGGTCACAGGGACCGACGGGCGCCGCGGGGACGGCGCGGGCCTACGGAGAAGTGCAGATCAACGCGATCAGCGGCGACTACGAGCTGGTGCCGGGCTCCACCAAGAACGTGGTCGGCATCACGCAGGGCGGCGGCGGCAACCCCGCAGCCTGCATCGAGCTCGACGCCTCGATCGACGCCAGCACGGCGATCGTCATGGCCATCCCGAATCTGCGCACGGAAGGGGCCAGTGGGTTCGATACACAGGTCCTCACCTCGCGGCCGCTCGGGTATTGCAGCGGAACGAACGTCGTGGAGGTCATCACGACGAGGACGGACAGTCCGGGCGCTGCGACGAAGCGGGCGTTCCACTTCGCCGTGCTCTGACCTGCGGTCGACGGGCGGGCCCTTGCCGGGAGGGCCTGCTCGTCTCGACCCGACGCACCTCGACGGGCAACCGGCGCTCCGCCATTCGCGGCGCCATGCGCAATCGCCACCTGCTCGCGATCCTGCTCCTCGGCGCCGGCCCCGCGTTCGCCCGGCCCGTTCCCGCGCGCGTGGACGTGGGACGCCTCGATACGGCGATTGCCCTAGCGACCGCAACAGACGCCCGCGGGCAGCTTCGCACCGCGAGCCATCGGGGCAACTACCGTACTCCGGGCAACCGTTGGATGAGCTCGACGACGGAGGGGAGGTTGACGAACCGACCGGGTGTCACGACTCGCGTTGACCCGTAGCGCGACTGGTCGAAGTGTCCTCGTGCCGTATTCACCGTGACGAGGTAGTTGGCGTCGCAAGCGAGTGCGCACTCGATGAAACGGTTGTCGGGCTCGTGGCGAACGACCCTCAGCACCGTCAATGGATGGCAAAGCTCCAGGACTTCGATGGGGCAGGCCAAGAACTCCGGCGTGTCGCCCAGGACGTCGCCGTACTCAACCACGATGGCCGGCGAAGCGCCGAGTTCGATCGACCGGCGGAGCCCGAGCTCTGCGATCAGCGCCGCCGGGTTGATCGGGTTCGGCAGCGTCGCCAGCTTGAGCACACAGGTGTCAAGGACGACTCGCAAGATACGGCTTCGCAGAGCGCAGGGCGCGCACGCGGCGTTTGGTCTCGACGAACGCGACTGCTTCTGGCTCAGTCATCGTCGTGCCCGAGTTGCGCTCGTGGGCCAGCGCCAGCGCGGCGGACAGCCGGAAGCGGACGACCTTCCCCTTGACGATGGCCGCGGCGAACATGGCACGACTGTAGGCGGCAGCGGCGGCGTCTGCAAGCGCCGGGCGGCGAATTCCCCGCGTCCGCGCCGCATCGAGTCCCGGCACGGACACCCGTCACCGCGCCACGTCGATCACCCCGCCCCTTCCGCGGCCCCTTCCCCACTCCCCCCGGCTCGCGCGGCGTGCTGCGGCGCGCGCTCGGCAACGTGCCGGTGCGAACGCTGGCGTCGGTGGGCTGCGGGCCCGCCGAGGGAACGGCGTGGCTCCGGCCCTTCCTCGCCCCGGCGGCCTCCTGCTGGTGACCGTGCCCGCGTCGCCGAGCCTCTGGGGGTCGCAGGACGTGATCAGCCATCACCTGCGCCGCTACACCGCGCGCACCCTGCGCGACACCTTCGCGCGCGCGGGGCTACCGCGGCCCGTCGTCAGCCACCTCAACACGCTCCTCTTCCCGCCCGCGGCGGCGGTGCGCTGGGTACGCCGCGCCACCGGTGCAGCCGAGCGCGCTCGTACCGACTTCGAGGACAACTGGCCGGGGCTGGTGAACGACCTCCTGCCGGCGGTGTTCGCGAGCGAGACAGAGCTCGTCGGGGCCCTTGAGCGACACCGCGCGAGCCGGTGGGAGCAGGGGAGGGGCTCGTGTGTCCGAGAAGATTCCGTAAACTTTCCCCGGTTATCGTTCCTTCTGTGAAGCGGCCCCCCGGGTCAAGCGGTTTCTGCGTTCGTTACCTTCCTCTGCCCTCCTGGCGTTTCGCGGGGGTGGTGATGAGGGGACGTGGCCCTGGCGATCACGAGATCGGGCATCCTTCTGTTCGCGCTCGACGAGGGAGAGACGGCGCTCTCCGGCGCATGGTGGGGTACGGGCGGGGGCCCGACGCGCTCTATGGGACGGGGGTCGTGGCCCCCAAGGAACGATTCGCGTTGCGGGCCCCCGGCACCTCGGTCTCGGTGATCGATCATATGGCCATGATCAGGGACGGACGAGCGACGATGTCGCGCTCGCGTTACGCTGCCACAGTGGGGCGGGCCGGTCGCTGGCCCACGCGCGCGCCGTCGAAGATGGTACCGTCGCGCCAGAGGGCGAAGAGGATGCCGGAGAGCCGGCGAGCCAAGGCCACCACGGCGACGCGTTTCCCACGCCGGGCCGCGAGCCGCTCGGCCCACGCCCGCAACGGGGCGGAGGCCGCATGCCGATCCCGCCACACGCCCCACGCGGCTTGCACGAGCATCGCGCGGGCGCGGCGGTTCCCGGTCTTCGTGATGCCGCCGCGTTGCTGGCGTTCGCCCGAGCTCCACTCGCGCGGGACCAACCCCAGGTACGCAGCGACCTGGGGGGCGCTGGCGAACCGCGTGGGCGTATCGATGGCCGCCAGGAACGTCGCCGTCGTGATCGGCCCCACGCCCGGCACGGACTGCAACTGCGCCGCGACCGGGTCCGCGGCGAGCGTCGCCCCAATCGGCGTGTCGGCCGCCGTCAGGGCGGCGTTCAGCGGGGCGAGCAGGTCCACGAGGGGCCGCACGCGCTCCTGGAGCGCCGGCGGCAGGGCCACGGTCGCGAGGCGGCGCTCAAACGTCGCCGCGCTGCCGGTCGGGATCGCGATCCCTTCCCGGCGCAGCAAGGCGCGCAGGAGGTTGAGATACCGCGTGCGCGTCTGGACGAGCGCCGCGCGCACGGCGAGGGCCGCGCGCAACTCGCGGCGCGCAGCCGCCAGCCGATGCGCCGCCCGATAGGCGCCCAAGCGACCCGCGTCGGCGAGCGCCCGGGCGTCGCGGCGGTCCGTCTTCACGCGCCGCGTGCGGGTGGCGTACATCGGGCCGTAATTGGGATCGCCGACGATCACCTCGTGCCCGAGCGCCTCAAGCACCTGGGCCACCCATTCGCTCTCCGTCGAGGCCTCGAGCAGCACCCGCGCCCGCGGGCGGACCCCGAGCACCGCGGCGAACCGCCCGCGCTCCGTGCGGATGCGTTGCTCGCCGAGCACCGTGCCCGCCTCGTCGGTGATGCAGACCTGGGTTTCCCGCTTGTGCACGTCCATGCCAATGTAGTCCACGGCTGGCCTCCTCTTCGCTTGCGGCGTTGACCGCGTTGGGATTGTGGGGGCTCTGCCTACCACGTGCGGGTGGAGGCCAGCCGCTTCACCCCATCTATCGACTGTCCTCTCTGCGGCTCCGCCGTCGTGGCGTGAGGTGTGACCGGCGGGGTGTACAGTGCCCCGATGCGGGAAGGTGAGAACGGTAGGTATGTGCCGGGCGAGCTTCAGGCCGCGACGCAATCCCGGATGTCCACCTGCACGCCGCTTTCCGCCACCCGATCGGCCGTCTTCAGAACCTCGACGGTCGTGCGCTCATCCACGTACTCCTCGCCACAGTTTTCACAGACGCGTGCCGGAACACCCCGGAACACCACCGTTACCGTTGCGCCACCCCGCTCCAGCGTCACCGTCACCTTTCCGGGCCGCGTGGCCCCCTGTCGGCAGATGACGCACTTGATGGGTTCTGCCTCCTCGTGAACCCGTCCGCCCAGCGGGCGGGTTCGGGTTCGTAGACCGTGATGACGATCATCTCTCCGATGCTCGCATCGTCGGCCGCGACGACATGGAGCGGGCGGCTCCGGCACCACCCGAGCACAAGGCGGCTCCCCAAAGCATGCCGCCGAGGTCAACGGAGGCGGGCTGGCCAACTATCAGCAAGATGATGATCGGCCTGGAATGGCTATCGTTTTGGTGATAACTGGCCAGTCGATGGAGGCCCGCTACTCGACGGCGGGAAGATGGCCTTCGTGAGCGGTCCCCGCCAGGTGGGGAAGACCACCTTGGCCAAGGGCCTCCTCTTGTCCACCCAGAACTACAAGAGCTGGGACGATGCGGACTTCCGCAAGGCGTGGAGTCGATCGCCGCGGGCTTCGGTATCGGATCGCGGACCAGGGCCGCTGGTGCTCGACGAGATTCACAAGGACGTCCGCTGGAAGGCGCGCCTGAAGGGAATCTTCGATGTGGAGGGACCCGCTGAGGGCATCATCGTCACCGGGAGTGCTCGGCTCGACCTCTACCGCCGTGGGGGAGACAGCCTGCTCGGGCGTTATCTGCCCTACCGGCTTCATCCCTTCTCGATCGCGGAGTCCGATGAGCCCCCCGGGCCGGACGAGGTGCTGTCGGTCGCAGAGCCGCGCCGGCCGGTTGCCGATCTCCTCCGCCTGGGGGGCTTTCCCGAGCCGTTCCTCGGCGGCAGCGAGGCGCGGGCGCGGCGTTGGAGCCGTCTGCGGCTCGAGCGCCTGCTGGCCGAAGACGTCCGCGATCTGCGCGCGGTCGAGAATCTCTCCGGGCTCCAGGTTCTCGCCGACCTGCTACCGGAGCGGGTTGGCTCGCTGCTCTCGGTCAACTCGCTGCGCGAGGATGTGGGTGCGGCCTACGCGACCGTGCGTGGCTGGGTGCAGGTTTTCGAAGCACTGTACCACTGTTTTCTCGTGCGTCCGTTCGCAACGCGCGTCGCGCGCGCCGTACGTGCAGCCCCAAAGCTATATTTGTTCGACATTCTCCGGATCCCCGTCACGTCGGAGGCTGTGCGTCTGGAGAATCTCACCGCCCTCCACTTGCTCAAAGCCTGCCATCTCTGGACAGACAGCGCGCAGGGGGAGTTCGATCTCCGCTACGTCCGGGACAAGGAGAAGCGCGAGGTCGACTTTCTGATTCTGCGTGATGGCAAGCCGTGGATCCTGGTCGAGTGCAAGTCAGGAGAGCTGGAGCCATCTCGCGCGCTCGTGGAGTTCAAGCGGCAGCTCGGAGTCACGCGCGGCTTTCAGCTCGTTCGGCGTCCCGGCTACGATCGGCTCTACGCCGCGACCGGCGTGCGCGTGCTCGACTACGAGCGGTTTCTCGCTGGCTGGGTCTAACGAGCCGGCCGTCGACCGTCTCGTTCGTTCGTGACCCGCAGGTTCAGAACGCGCCTTGTGTCCCCGGCACGTCGAAGCGATGCGATCTGGCGCGTCATGGTGCGGGCGCGGCAGCCATGCGCGCCGCGCTCTAGCACGCGCCCCGGGATCAACACGACCCCCACCACGGCCCCCGGCGGGATTTCTCCTGTTCGCTGGTCCGGTGCTATGCTTGGCGTCGATGGCCGTCGAGCTGTCCGACCTCGTCACCCGCGTCATCGCCGACACCCCGCAGGTGGTCGCCGCCTACCTCTTCGGCTCGCGCGCGTCCCGCCGGGACCATCCCAGCTCCGACCTCGACGTGGCCGTGATCTTCGCTTCCGACGTCGATGCCGGCACGCGCTTCCAGACGCGCTGCCGGCTCTCGGAGCGCCTGGCGAGCGCCGCGCGTGTCCCCTCGGCGGACGTCGTCGACCTGGAGGCGGCATCGCCACTGCTGGCGCACGAAGTGCTCCGCCGCGGACGTCTGCTCCTGTCGCGCGACGAGGCACGCCGCGTGCGGGTCGTAGCGCGCCAGGTCATGCGCTACATCGACAGCCGTCCGATGCGCCGCATCCTGGACGACGCAACCTTCCGGCGGCTGCGCGAGGGGACCCTTGGTCGTATCGCGTGAGATCACGGCGGCGCGCCTGCGCCGCCTCGACCGCTGCGTGCAGCGCCTGCGCCGTATCGCAGCGACACCCGTCGGAACGTATCTCGGCGATGAAGACGCCCAGGCGCTCGCCGAACGACATTTTCACATCGCCATCCAGTGCCTGCTCGACATGGCGAATCACATTGTCGCGGAGCAGGGACTCGGCTCGCCTGACGACGCCGAGGAGTTGTTCGCCTGCCTGGCTGCCACCGGAGCCATTCCTCCTCCCTTGTTCGAGCGCATCCGAGGCTTGGCGGGCTTCCGCAACATCCTGGTGCACGACTATCTCTTGGTGGATCAACAGATCGTGTACGGGCTGCTCGCGCGCCTCGACGACCTCGTCGAATTGGCACGTGCCCTCGACGCGTACGTCGGACGGGCGTCCCCAGGTTCGGACTGACTGAGCCGGGCTTCCGTGCACTTTGCACGGGCTGCACATTGCATTGTGCATACCCCCGCCGTGCCGCGGTAGCGGCGGTCCGCCCTCATGAAACCCGAGGCGCAGGCACGACGCGTGCAGGGAGAAACGAGCCCCCTCCATGTCCGCCCTCGTCCTCGTCCTGCTGAACGTCGGCCTGGTCGCCTTCTTCGCCGTCCTGCTCCGGCGCCCGGGGCTGCTCAGCTACGCCAAGGACGGCAAGTGGTACCTCACGTGGCTGTCGGTCGGCGTGATCACGTTCATGGACGAGTCGACGTCCATCTTCTACGCGCCGGCCGAGGCGCACCGCTTCATCGGCTCGCAGGCCATTTTCTTCATCGCGGTCACGTCGATCATCATGCGCGTGCTCTCCTCGCGCATGGTCGAGATCGGCCAGATCCTCGAGCTGCACGGCATCCGGGGCGGGGGCGTGTACTCCTTCTCCTACTTCGTGCTCGGGCCGGTGGCGTCGTTCGTCGCCGTCGCCTCGATCATGGTCGACTACATCCTGACGGCCTGCATCTCGACCGTCAGCGCGGTCATCAACGGCACCGCGTTCCTGCCCGTCGGGCCCGGGGTCGAGCGCCTGCTGGTGGTCGCCATCATCTGGGGGGTGGCGGGCCTCAACATCCTCGGCATCCGCGAGAACGCACGCGTGACCTTCGCCATCTTCATCGCCACCGCGGTGGTGTTCCTGAACCTGATCGCGCTCGGCATCCTCAACGTGGCGCCCTCGAGCCCGGGGCTGATTCTCGACAGCGCGACCGGCGTGGCGCGGGAGCTCGGGAGCCTGGGCCCGGGCCATGCGGCGGCCGTCATCACCATCGGGGTGGCGAGCTGCGTGCTCGCCTACTCGGGCATCGAGTCGGTGCTGCAGACCGCGGGCCTGGTGGGCGGATGGCGGGACATCTCGAAGGCGTACTGGTTTCTCGCCCTCACGGTGGGTATTGCCACCCCCGTCATCTCGGCGCTCGCGCTCTCCGCGCCGGTCGATCTCAGCGCACACGAGGGGGACCTGATCCCGCACTGGGCCGCGCAGGTGGCGAATGCCCCGTTCGCCGTCGTCGTCGGCCTGCTCGGCAGCGTCATCCTGGTCATGGCCGTGAACACGGCCTACGTGGCCTCGAGCGAGCTGCTCGAGCGCGTGGCGCATCGCTACCGCTTCCACTGGCTGCTGGCCACCAACCGCCGCGCGTCGTTGCACCGCATCCACATCGTGAACGCGGTCATGTACAGCGCCATCATCCTGCTGACGCGCGGCTCGCAGGCGATCCTCGCCGAGATGTACGCCATCGGCCTGCTGGCGAGCTTCTGCATCAACGTCGGCTGTCTGCTCATCTACCGGTTCTTCATGGGGACGAAGGAGATCCACGGCGGCTACGTCACGTCGCGCGCCGGGACGCTGGTGCTGGAGATCGTGCTGGTCGCGTGCTTCGTGTACCTGGCGCTGCACAAACCGTATGGCACCGGGCTCTGGGCGGGCGTGGTGACCGTGCTGATCGCGCTCGGGGTGCCGTTCTCGCGCCGCTACGGCCCCGAGGCGCAGGAGATCCGCCGCAGCGACTATCCGCTGGAGATGGTGCTCGCGCTCGGCGAGAGCGAGCACCCGTTGCACGTGATCTTCCGGCGTCCGGGCGAGCTGGAGGCGGCCGACCCGGCGCCCGGAACCGCTTTCGTGACCTTCTTCTCGCCGCGCCAACCCATCCCCGAACGTGCCGGCGCCAGCCACTATCGCTTCCCGGTGCAGGCCGGCGGTGTCTATCGCAGTATCACCGCCCTCCTGGCGCTGCTCCAGGAGGAACTCGACGGGCGGCGGGTGATGGTCCATTTTGGCTGGCCCACGTCGTCGTGGCTCGACCGGATGGCGACCGGGGTCTTCGTGTGGAACCTCCTCCGGCTGCCGCAGCTCTTCCCGCGACTCGACTTCGAGATCGTCCACGCGCGTGCACCCGGGCTGCGCGCCGTCCGCGCGCGGTGAGTACCCGGCCGGCGTGCTGCCCCGGATCGTCGTGCGGGCGCCGGTTGTCCATGCCTCGTGTGGAACCGATTCCGGGACCGTGCCACAGTCCCGCCGCCATGCACGGACAGGATCGCTTCATCGACCTCGCAGGCGGCGCCCGTATTCACTACGTCGAGGCGGGGTCGGGTCCGCCGCTGCTCATGCTGCATGGCAACCCCACCTGGTCGTTCCTCTACCGCCACTTCGTCTACTGGCTCTCCGACCGCTACCGCTGCATTGCGCCCGACTACCCCGGTTTCGGGCTGTCGCCGGGGCCGGCGGGCTACGGCTTCACGCCGCGCGAGCACAGCCAGGTGGTGGAACGCTTCGTCGACGCGCTCGGGCTCGACGGCATCACGCTCATGGTGCACGACTGGGGCGGGCCGATCGGGCTCGGCTTCGCCGGCAGGCGTCCGGAGCGCGTGCGACGGCTCATCATCGGCAACACGTGGGCGTGGCCGATCACCGGCGACCCGCACTTCGAGCGCTTCAGCGCGCTCATGGGCGGGCCGATCGGGCGCTTCCTGATCGTCAACCTGAACGCGTTCGTGAACGTGTTCATCCCGCGCGGCATCCGGCGCCACCGACGCCTGCCGCCGGAGGTGATGGCCATGTACCGCCGGCCGTTTGCGCGCCGGGCCGACCGGCTGCCGATGGCGATCTTCCCGCGCGAGATCCGCGCCTCGGCCGACTATCTGGCCGAGGTCGAGGCCGGCCTCGCGCGCCTGCGCGACCGGCCGACGCTGATCGTGTGGGGCACGGCCGACATCGCGTTCCGCGCGCGGGAACGCGAACGCTTCGAGGCGCTCTTCCCGCACCACAGGACGGTGCTGCTCCCGCGTGCCGGGCACTACATCCAGGAAGACGCACCCGACTATGTCCTGGGGGCCATCGTGGCGTGGGACGAGGACACGGGCGGCCCGGCTGCCCCCGCCGGCGACTACGGGATCGCTCCCTCGCGGGGGGGAACCCCATGACCACTCGGGCGGCAGTGCACGAACCGTCGGTCAGGACTGCCCGCTTGGCCGTTCCCCGCGACGCGACGGCGCATCTGCCATGAGGGAGCGCGTGGAGGTCCCGCGACCGGGCCCGTGTTTCCATTGACGCCTGCGAGTCGGCGGCGGTACACCCACCCCGACGGTATGCGCAATACACGCATGCATATCGCCGCGCTTGCCGCTGCATTGACGTTGATCGCCGGGGGACGGGGTGACGCCACCATGGTCGCCCGACTGCCCCTCGACCAGGTGGCGCGGAAGGCCGATCGCATCGTCCATGCGACCGTCGCCGACGTGCGCGCCGGGCGTGACGACGCCGGGCTCCCCGCGACGTGGATCACGCTCGACGTGCGGCGGAGCATAAAGGGCCGCGCCGGTTCTCGATTCGTCATCAAGCAGTACGGGACCAGCACGCCATTGGCCGACGGCACCATCACCCGGGTGACGAACCTGCCGCGCTTCGCCGCCGGCGACGAGGTGGTGCTGTTCCTGCGTCCGGACAGCCGGCTCGGCTTCACGTCCCCCGTTGGCTTCGCACAGGGGGCGTACCGCGTGCACGGCCACGGCCGGCGCCGCGTGCGGCCCGCCGACGCCGACGGACCGGGGCGCAATCTGGATCAGTTCCTGACCGAGGTCGAGCAGCTGGCGGAGGACGGCAAATGAACTGGCGCACCGCCGTCACGGTGGTGGCGCTGGCGGCCATGCTCGGCGGGACGGCGCGTGAGAGCGCCGCGGCGGGGGCGTGGCTGACCAACGGCGCCGGCGTCCCGCTGGTGTGGGGGACGACGCCGATCCCGTTCCATCCCGACCAGGGGACGCTCGGCACGCTCGCCAACGCCACCGCCGTGACCAATGTCACCGCTAACTTCGCGGTGTGGGCCGGCGTGCCCTCGGCGGCGATCGCGTTCACCAATGCCGGCCCGTTGCCGGTCGACGTCACGTCGGCCAACTACCCGAGCTATCTCGGCGTGTGCGGTGACGGGCTCAACCCGATCGTGTTCGACACCGACGGCACCATCATCGACGCCGTCTTCGGGGTGGGCGCGAGCGAGGACGTACTCGGCTTCGCCGGCCCCGACTGCTCGTCGTTCGTGCCGCCGCTCATCACCGAAGGGTCGGCGGTCGTGAACGGCAAATGGATCGACGGCGTGTCGACGGTGAACAACCCCGAGCTGCCGCTCACGGACTTCAACGCCGTGCTGATCCACGAGTTCGGCCACTACTTCAACCTGGACCACTCGCAGGTGAACCAGACCGAGGCGTTCGACGGCAACCCGGCCAACGACGTCGTCGTGCCGACCATGTTCCCGTACCTGGTGAACGGGGCGCTGCAGCAGTCGTTGGCGCTCGACGACGTGGTGGCGGTGTCGATGCTCTATCCGGCGCCGGGATTCGGGTCGGCCTTCGGGACGATCGCCGGGCAGGTGGTGCGCGCCGACGGCACGACGCCGTTCCAGGGGGCGTACGTGGTCGCGCGCGCGCTCGGCGACCCGCGCGGCATGGCGGTCGGCGTGGCCTCGGGCGATCGCTATTTCCCCGCCAACCCGGGCGGGCCGCCGCCGGCGGCGTTGCAGGGGGCGTACACGATCCCGGGGCTGCCGCCGGGCAGCTACACGATCGAAGTCGAGCCCATCAATCCGCTCTTCGCCGGCGGCTCCAACGTGGGGCCGCTCGATCCCCCCGTCGAGCTGCCGGGCGTGCCCGAGTTCTGGAACGGGGCCGGCGAGGGCAGCACCACGCCACCCGACGATCCCGCCGTGGCGGTGCCGCTGGTGGTGC
The DNA here is from genome assembly GCA_964618895.1 of uncultured Binatia bacterium (SeqCode). Classification (GTDB taxonomy): domain Bacteria; phylum Desulfobacterota; class Binatia; order DP-6; family DP-6; genus CAZUDO01. Next base: position 13,664 of record CAZUDO010000053.1, on the reverse strand, counting down.
TGGCCGGGAGCACGCAGGCCGGCATCGACATCACCCTCAACGCCGCCGCGCCTGCGACCAACGACGGCTGCGCGAGCGCCACCGGCATCGGCGCGTCCCCGTTCCACGATCTGGTCGACACCAGTGCGGCCACCCGGGTGGTGTCGGATCCGTTCCAGTCCTGCTCCATCGGCGGTCCGGCACAGAACTCGAACAGCGTGTGGTACAGCTTCACGCCCATGCTCGGGGGCACGGTGCGGGTCGACACCTACGGCAGTTCGTACGACACCGTGCTGACGGTGCACACGGGCGCATGCGGCACGTTCTCCGAGGTCGCGTGTGACGACGATGCCGGGCAGGGCTTGCAGTCCGAGGTGTCGTTCCTGGCGGTGGGGGGCACGACCTACCTGATCGAGGTGACCCAGTTCGGCCCGCCGGCGGGCGGCACGCTGTCCTTCACGCTCGACTTCCTGGCCGGCTGTGGCAACGGGACCCCGGACCCGGGCGAGTCCTGCGACGACGGCGCCGCCAACGGGAGCAACGGATGCTGCTCCGTGGTGTGTCAGCGGATCGACGCCGACGCCGACGGTGTGTGCGACGCCAACGACCGCTGCCCGACGGTGGTGGATCCCGCACAGACCGATACCGACGGCGACGGCCTGGGCGACGCGTGCGACCTGTGCCGCACGCTCATTCCCGGCCAGACCGATTGGCCCGTCCGCCGGCTGGTGCTGAACCGGGTGAACGACAACATCCCGGGTAACGATCGCCTGCGCATCCGTGGCCACATCGTCCTGGTCGCGCCCGGTCAGCTCGATCCGCAGGCGCGGGGGATGTCGATCGAGATCCGTGCCGGGAGCCGCACGCCCCGGCTGCGGGTCGATCTTCCGGCCGGCGTCTATGCGTCGCCCGGTCCGGGGTGGGTCAAGAACTCGGCCTCGAACTACGTCTTCCGGAACCTCACCACGGGTGGCACCCAGGGCATCACCAAGGTCCTGGTGCGCGACCGGGGCGACGGCTCGGTGCTGGTGGTGGTGGTGGGCAAGAACGCCACCTTCCCGCTCACGCCCGCCGACCTCCCGCTCGAGGCGACCGTCGTGCTCGGCGACGCCGCCGACGGCACCGCCGGCAACTGCGGCGAGATCGCCTTCCCGGGTCCGCCGCCGGCGGCGGCCTGCAGGGCCAATCGCGACGGGACACGGCTCACCTGCCGATAAACGACCCGAGACCATGTCTCGGGTCGGGTCCCAAGACTCTCCGCCGGTGATCAAGGCGATTGGCGTGCCGCGGCCGGCGAAGCCGGCGCGGCAGACGGTTCGGAGCGTGAGCGCGCGTGGGTTGAAGGCAGGCGCGCCGCCTGCCCGGAGGCTCAGCTTTGCCGCGCCGGCTTCGCCGGCCGCGGCACGGCCTTCGCACAATGTGCCGGACGCCCCACACTCGCGTCCGATTCCGACCCGAGACAGGGTCTCGGGTCGATTCAGGGTATCGCGCCCGCGCTCTTCAAGCGGCCGATGCCGTCCCAGTCGTATCCCAGCTCGAGCAGGATCTCCTCGGTGTGTTGTCCCACTTCCGGCGCCGGGCCCTGCGGCGCCCACGGCGTGCCCGAGAAGTCGACCGGTGTGGCGACCATGCGCGCCATGCCGCCGCCGGCGACCGGCACGTCGACGAAGGCGCCGGCGGCGATGGCCTGCGGGTCGGCGATCACTTCGTCCGTCGTCTGCACGGGGGCCCACCACATGCCGGCGCGGTCGAGGATGGGGCCCCACTCGGCGAGCGGGCGGGTGACGAAGATGGCGTCGAGTGCGGCCACCAGCTCGGCGCAGTGCTTCCAGCGCGCGCTCATGGTGGCGAAGCGCGCGTCGGTCAGCCACTCCGGGCGCTCGACGGCGCGCACCAGGTCGGGCCAGTGGCGGTCGCCCTGCAGCCCGAGGAGCCAGAACCAGCGGCCGTCGCGATCGGGGTAGCAGCTGATGAGCGGGTTCGGCGTGGTGGTGCGCGTCATCGGACGCGCCGGCACGCCGAGGCGGAGCGCGGTGTTGGTGTCCCAGCCGAGGACGAACACGCCGGCGCGCAGCAGCGAGGTGGTGACGAGCTGTCCCGTCCCGGTCCGGGCGCGTGCGAGAAGGGCGGCGGCGATGCCGCCGGCGGCGCTGATGCCGGCCACGTGATCGCCGAGCGCGCCCCGTTGGTAGGGCGGCTCGCCGCCGGGGGGCGTGAGCGCGGCGGCGATGCCGGCGCGGGCCCAGAAGGCGCCAATGTCGTACGCCGGGCGATCGCGCTCCGGGCCGGTGATGCCGTAGCCGGTCACGTGCGCGTACACCAGGCGCGAATCGCGCGCCGACAGGGTCGTGTAGTCGAGGCCGGCACGCTCGAGGGCGGCGGGGCGCAGGTTGGTCACGAACACGTCCGCGCGCGCGACCAGCGCCTCGGCGATCCGTCGCCCGTCGCCGGTCGTGAAGTCGAGTGCGATGCTGCGCTTGCCCCGGTTGTCGAGCTCGAAGGGCGGGTTGCAGGCGGCCTGGTCGCCGCTGGCGGTCAGCATGATGCCCCGGAACGGGTCGCCGGTGGGGGGCTCGATCTTGATCACCTCGGCCCCCCAGTCGGCGAGTACGCCGGCGGCCGACGGGCCGGCGACCCAGAACCCCAGCTCGACGACGCGGGTGCCGACCAGCGGGCCGGTCATCGCGCTCACGCGCCGGCGCGAAGGGCTTCCACCTCCGCCACCTGTTTCGGCGCCGCGCTGGACAGCACCTCGTGACCCGCGGCGGTGACCAGCACGTCGTCCTCGATGCGGATACCGATGCCGCGGAAGTGCGCCGGCACGTCGTCGGCGTCGGCCGGCACGTACAGGCCGGGCTCGACCGTGAACACCATCCCGGGCACGAGCGGGCGGGCGCTGCCGTTGTCCTTGTAGCGCCCCACGTCGTGCACGTCGCGCCCGAGCCAGTGGCTGGTGCGGTGCATGTAGAAGCGCTTGTACCGCTCCTTCTCGATGGCCTCGTCGACCGGCTCGGCGATCAGGCCGAGGCGGTGGAGGGCGTCGACCAGGACGTGCAGCGCCGTGCTGTGCAACGCCTCCAGCGTGACCCCGGGACGAGCCTCGGCGATGGCGGCCAGTTGCGCCGCCAGCACGGCGTCGTACAGGTCCCGCTGCGGCGGCGTGTAGCGCGCGCCGGTGGGGAAGGTGCGGGTCACGTCGGCACAGTAGCCGGCGCGCACGGCGCCGGCGTCGATCAGCAGGAGCTCGTCGGCCGCCAGCGGGCGGTCGTTGGCGGTGTAGTGGAGGATGGTGGCGTTGGCACCGGCGGCGACGATGGAGGGGTAGGCCGGCCCGGTCGCCCCGCGCCGGCGGAAGGTGTAGTCGAGCAGGGCCTCGATCTCGAACTCGTGCATGCCGGGGCGCGCGACGCGCATGGCCTCGCGATGGGCCTCGCAGGCGATGGCGATGGCGGCCCGCAGCAGGGCCACCTCGCCCGGCTCCTTGTGGAGCCGCATCTCGTGCAGGATCTCGGCCGGGTCGCGGATGGCCGTCGGCCCCTGGCCCAGGCGGGGGCGGTCGGCCTGCGCGCGGCGGATGGCGGCCAGCAGGCGCCCGGCGAGCGCGTCGTCGCGCTGGACCGTGTGGTAGACGTGCGGCGCCTTGTCGAGGAAGCGGAGGAGCGTCTTCTCGAGCTCGTCGAGCGGGAAGGCGGCGTCGGCGCCGTAGGCTGCCCCGGCGCCCTCGATACCGGCGCGCGGCCCCACCCAGATGGCGCGGTCGGGGTCGTGCGGGCGGACGAAGAGGACGAAGTGCTCGGTCCCCTGGGGCGTGAGCAGGCACACGGCGTCGGGCTCCGGAAAGCCGGTGACGTAGTCGAAGTCGCTGTCCTGGCGGAACGGGTAGGGGACGTCCGCCCGGGTCTGCTCGGGCGCCGCCGCCAGCAGGAGCACGCCGCCGTCGAGCTGCTCCAGGATGCGGGCGCGGCGCGCGGCGAGCGCGGCGCGCTCCTCGGCAGTCGGGATCATGCGGCGCTCTTCTACCATGCAACCTCCACGGTGGCACGCGGCTCGCCGTGATCGGCGACATGCTGAACGTGCTGTCGCCCGGCTGGTCGCGCTCCGTCGCCTGTCGTCCAGGGTTGGCCCATACCCGCTTGGCGCGCCCCGCATGGCCGGCGTCTACGTGCCGCGGTCGCCGCCGACGAGCGTGCTGTACGGGATCGTGCGGGCGTACCTCGCGGGGTTCCTCGCCGCCGTGGCGGCGGAGAGCGACCAGCCGCCCGGGTTCGTCGTGCGCGAGTTCCGGAAGTTCCTCCGCTGTGGCGTGCTGGCGCACGGCTTCGCCCGCGTGCGCGGCGGCGACTGCGCGTTCGAGCGCCTGGTGCCGTTCTGCACCGGGCGTTCGCGGCCGACGTGCTGGCCTGCCCGAAGTGTGGCGGACGCATGGTGGTGTTGGCGACAATCGAGGATCCAGCGGTGATCCGGCGCATCCTGACCCACCTCGGCCTGTCGACGGAGGCGGGGGAGGCGCTCCCCGCGCGGGCGCCGCCCGTGACCGCGGACGGGCCCGCGTAGCAGGTGCTCCGACGGACAGCGTGCCGCCGATCTCTGTGCCGAGGATTGCGAGTACGGTCAGTTTGCCGGCCGGCATGTCTTCGCGCGCGGCCGGGCCGGCGTGAAGCGCTTTTACGCCCTGCGCCGCGCCCGCCCCCATCGCCTCTCGCGGCACGTCTTTTCCAATCTCACCCTAATCGGACGCGCGGATCGCACGGCCGAGGCCATCGTCTTGCTGCAGCTCTATGGGTGCTACAGCGCTCAGCCCGCCACGCCGGCGCCGATCCCGGCGCTATCAGACCCGCCTGATGGAGCCGGTGTTCGGAGCACCGCCGAACCTCCGCGCCCCCGACGATTGAGCACCATCGGGGACCCGCAGCGGGTCAGCCAGTTGTTTGGCGTATATGATCATGACATACGCCAGGCGTGGCAAGATTGGCTGAGCTGATCGAAGGTGTTGAGGGCTTCGAGTGGGACGCGGGCAACTCCGAGAAGAATTGGAAGCGACATCAGGTCAGGCAAGCCGAGTGCGAGCAGGTCTTCACCAACTCGCCGCTTTTGCTATCGGTCGCCACGAAGGTGAGCGGGGCGGAACCCCGCTATTTCGTGCTCGGGCGCACAGATGCCGCGAGGGACCTCGCGGTGGTGTTCACGGTTCGAGGTAAGAAGGTGCGAGTCATTTCGGCTCACCCGATGAGCCGACGCGAACGAAGGGAATACGCACATGCACAAGTCGCGGCCGCGTCAGAAGAAGCCGATTCCTAGTTTTCGAAGCGAGCAAGAGGAACGGGCGTTCTGGGAGACCCACGATACGACCGACTACGTCGATTGGTCGCAGGGGCAGATCGCTCGCTTTCCGAACCTCAAGCCAACGACCAAGACGATCTCGCTCCGTTTGCCCGTGCCGTTACTCGCAGACCTAAAAGCGCTCGCGAACAAGCGCGACGTGCCGTACCAGTCCCTTCTCAAGGTGTTCGTCGCCGAGCGGGTGGCGGTGGAGCAGCGGCTGCCCAACAAGCGCTTGCAGCGGTCCGCCGGGCGTGCGGGCCAGCATCGCCGGGCGCTTCGTGCTGGCGGCCGCTGAAGCGCCAGCCGTTGGACGGCATGACTTGGGACCGTGGGCGTGGTGGAGGAGGCGGTCGAGGAGCGCAGTGACGGTGGCGGTGTCCCCGAGGAGCTTCCCCCAGTCGTCGACCGGCCGGTTCGAAGTGAGCAGCGTACTCACCCGCTCGTAGCGGCGCATGACGAGCTCGAGGAGGTCCTCGGCGGCGGTGGCGGGCAGCTTCCGCATGCCGAGGTCGTCGACGATGAGCAGCGGGACGGTGGCGAGCTCGAAGACGAGGGCGCGGTTGAGCTTCTTGTTGAAGTCGAAGGTGTCGAGCGTCTTGTCGGCGTCGCGGAAGCGGGCTTGGGTCCGCCGGCGGCCGCCCCGTCCTGCCGGAATGCGCGGGACAGGCGTCGGACCTGGCGCGTGCTCAGCCCAAGTAGCGCCGCCGCCCGCCGTCGCGTCAGCCGGCGCTCGGCCAGCTGTGTCATGATCTGCAACCGATCCAGTTCCCCCATGGTACCGCGACGTCCGAGAAGCAAGATTCCGTAAACTTTCGCCGGTTATCGTTCCTATCGACACGGGAGGGTCATTCGGGTCGACCTTACGACGGGGGCTGGAACGGTCGTCCCTCAGGGCGGGCTGCTCGAAGATCCGAGGGGTATCGTGGTCGACGCGAACGGCACGCTGCTCGTCGCCGATCCGGACGCGTTCGGCCTCAACGGTGCGATCATCGAGATCGATCCGAGCACGCAGGCGCAGACCGTTGTCTCGAACAACCGCGCGTTCAACAACCCGAATACTGTGGCCATCGAGCCAACCGGCGATCTGATCGTCGCTGATGGCAACACTACTCAACGGCCCCATCCTCAGCGAAGCGGGAAGCTTCTTTCTGCCTTGGGGCGTGGCGATCGTAGGACAGGGGGCCTGCGGCAATGGCGTGCTCGACATCTCGTGCATCGAGCACCGGCTGCGTGAGCTGTCCGACATCGTCGCAACGCGGGTCCAGTCGGCACCCTTCGCGGAATCACTGCAGAACGCCCTTGGCCGCACGCTCCCCGCTCGACAACGACAGGACCCGGGCGGCGATAAGACGGTTGGGGAAGGCGCTACAGGTACTCCGTAGGTTCACGCGGAAGCTCGACTCTCGGGGGGGCCGGCGGCTCGACCCTGATACCCAATCGACACGGATCACGAAAGATCTTGCGGGGTGTCGCACACCCCTCGACGAAAACACGCCGAGCTCTCGCGAAGCCACGGTTGGCATGCGGGCTGCTCCAGGGCAGGTGCCGTCCGCTCGGCGCCCAATACTCGTGTGGAGGGAACGAACCATGTGGCAATTCACCAAGGTCGCATTGGCGATGGTCGTCGCCGGGTCGCTGGTGCTGGTGAGTGGGCACACCGTCGCCGCAAGCGCAGCGACTCGCAAGAAGCCCGGCGCGTCGATCCCGTTCAAGGACGCACGGATCAAGTTCGAGATCAACGCCACCGACGGCGATGGGGGGATGCAGATCTTCGTCGACGCGGACGAGTGGAAGTCGCTCGAGATCCGCGATCCGAACGGCAAGATGGTGTTCGAATCACGAACGCGAGGGGCCTTCGGCAAGAACGGGGGCACGGAGCTGTTCCTCGAGACCGGCGAGCCGGCCTTCACTGAGCTGCCGCTCCCGGAGCTTCTCGAGCGCTTCCCGGCCGGCGTCTATACTTTCCGCGCGAAAGGGCTCGAGGGTGAGCGCATGACGGGCACGGCGACTCTCACCCACAACCTCCCGGATGGACCGCATCTGATGGCTCCGCTGCAGCAGGGCCCGCTGCAGCAGGGCCCGCTGCAGGACCCGAACAACACCACGCTGGTGTGGGAGCCCGTCCCCCCGCCGAACGGCAGCCCGATCGTCGCCTACCAGGTGCTCGTAGTGAATCCCAGCACGGGCCTGCCGGCGGTGCCGAAAGTGACGCTCGACGTTCACATGCCTCCGACGGCAACACGTCTGATCGTTCCGCAGGGGTTCCTCCGTCCCGACACGGAATACGAGTGGGAGGTCCTCGCCATCGAGGCGGGTGGGAATCAGACGCTCTCGTCCTCGTTCTTCAAGACGATGCCGTAGGGTACCGGTCACGGCTCTGCCGTCGGGGCCTCCATGCGAGGTGCCGTGCGGCGCGCGAGCTCGCATGCGGCAGACTAGGGAGAGTGCGCAGCGGTCTCTGCCATGTCCTCACCGTTCGTCCGCTGCGTCTTCCTGACTCTGATGGTCACCTTGGCGAGCGTGCGGCCGGCGCCCGCGAGCTGCGTAGGGAGCGCCTGCCTCGATGCCATCCTCTGCTACGACGCCAAGGCTTCGAAGCCGCTGAACTCGATCCAGCACGTGCGGGTCGCCGACCGATTCAACGACTGCCTGCGCGACATCACCGCCCCCACCGAGCTCTGTACCCCCGTCGGCGTCGACGGCCAAGTCGTCCTCAACGCCGGCGCGCCGCTGGCGCGCTATCGGACCGAGCTCGCGGTGGGCGCGCCGCCCGAGCGCCTCGAAGCCGACGTCAAGGTGACGACCGTGCTCGGGGAGACGTTCGTCGATCTACGCTACGGCAACAAGCTCCTCGTCGCGGCGGCGACCCACAAGTCGCGGCAACCGCCACCCCCCGATCCGGCGCGCCGCTCGGTCGGCGACCTCCACTGCTACGACGTGGCACCGCACGCCGGCGGCGTCCTGCCTCCCGGTCTGCACGTGACCCTGAAGGACCCGTTCACCGGCAAGCCGAAGCGGTACCTGGGCTCGGGCTGACGAGCGCGCTGACCGGCGATCTCAACGGTGACGGGCTGCTCGACCTCGCCGCCGCGACGCGAGGAGCACCAGGAGGGGTGCAGATCTTCCAGGGTGCCGGGGACGGCACCTTCCTCGAAGGAGGGCGTTTCTCCGCCGGCACGGATCCACTGGCGCTCGTCGCCGCCGACTTCGACCAGGACGGCCGGCCCGACCTGGCCACGGCCGACGTGGGCTCCGGCGTCGTATCGGTGCTCCGCGGCAATGGAGACGGCAGCTTCATCCCCGGGATGCAGCTCGGTGCCGGCACGCAGCCGGGAAGCCTCGCCGTCGGCGACTTCGACGGTGACGACATCTGGGACCTCGTGGCAGCCGACGCGGCCGGGAGCGCGGTGACGATCGTGCTCGGCCACGGCGACGGCTCGTTCCCGCCGGGCCTGCTTGCAGCGCTCACCGGCGGGGCCTCGCAGCCGACCGGGGTCGTCGCCTGCGACCTCGACGCGGACGGGCGCGTCGACCTGGCGGTGACGAGCGCGGAGCCCGACGCGCGCGTCACGATCCTGCGGGGCAACGGCGACGGTACGTTCTGAGCGCCGACCGACGTAGTCGACCCGCGTGCCTCGCCGGCGCGAGACGAAGAAGGACGCGTATGTGGTGGTCCCTCTGGCCATGGTGCGCGATCCGCTGGCCGACACGCCACGCGTTCCTTGCGACCCGGACGACGCCTTGACATAGTAACGAGCCGGCGACGCGTTGAACGTCCGGCGGAGGGGAGGATGCATGGGAAGTCTCGCCTGGGCGTGCCTGCTCGGGTTCTTCCTCCCTGGATTTCTCATCGCGCGCCTGCTGCGCAGCACGGCCCCTGTCGCGTCGGCGTTCCCCATCTCGCTGCTCGTCCTGTTCTACGGCGTCTTCCTGCTGGACAGCTGTGGACTGCCGGTCCGCTTCGGGTGGGTTTCCGCCTACGAACTCGCGGTCACGGCAGGTCTCGGCGGCATGCTGCTTCGCCGCCGGCCTGCCGCGCGCGGGCCTGATCGTTCGGTGCGCGCACCGCTGTCCGACACCGCGGCCCGGGGGCGGGTGCTGCAGGGCTGCGTCGTGGTCGTGGGCCTCGTAATGCTCGGGCGCTACATCGTCCAGCCGCTGGCCGGGGTCGACACGCCCTTTCGCTGGGACTTCCTCGCGGCGCAACTCCTCGGGAATGGCCGGCTGGACTTCTACCCGCCACTCACGCCCGACGACTACCACGTCTATTTCTTCCCGGACGCGATCCCCCCCACGGTCTCGATCGCCTACTGGTGGCTGTACGCGGCCTGGGGAGATCATGCGCCCGTGCTGACGGCCATCCCCGTCCTACTCACCTACGTCGGCACCACGACGTTCACGTTTCACGCTGCCGCCCATCTGCAGTCGAGGCACGCCGGCTACCTCGCTGCCGCCATCCTCGCGTCGTCCCCGCTCTTCTACCGCGCCGTCTTCATGGGCCAGGAGACCGGTCTCACCGCTCTGTCGATGGCGGCGATGATCTTCTTCCTGATCGCCGCCGAGGGGCCTCGGGATCTCCGCGCGAGCGTCCTCGGCGGTCTCGCCGCGAGTCTCGGGGCCCTGTCACGCGAGTACGGGTGGGCGTGGATCGGCATCGGGCTGGTGGTGCTGGTGTGGCGGCGCAGCCGTCTCGGCAGCGCGATCGTCTTCACGGCGACGGCGGTCGCCGTCGCGGCCCCCTGGTACGTGCGCACGTGGCTGCGCACCGGCGATCCCTTCTATCCACTCGCCCCGGGCTCGCTGTTCAGGACCGCCAACCCGGTTTTTTCCGAGTTCCTCACCGTGCAAGCTCAGCTTTTCGGCTTCAGCACTTACTCGACCGGCCAGTGGTGGGCGATCATGCGCTTCGTGCTCGGCATGGCGCCGCTCCCGCTCGTGCTCGGGCTCGCCGTCGGGGTGTGGTCGGCGCGGCGCTGGGGTCTCCTTGTCGCCGCGGGGCTGCTCGTCGGCGTGTGGCTGTTATCCATCGGCAACACGGCCGGCGGCGTCCTGTACTCGACCCGCGTGCTCAACCCCGCACTGGTCGTCCTCTCGCTCCTGGTGGCGATCGGCATTGCGCCGGCGACGAATCGGCGGACGCTGGGCTGGCTGGTCACCGCCGTCGTCGTGCTCAGCACCTGCTGGACACTCGCCAACGCCGTGGCCTTCCCGATGGAGCTCCGCCTACGGTCGTTCGCGGACGCGCTCCGGGCTGTGCCACGGCGCCAGATCCTTCCCTGCATGGAAAGCGAGCTGCAGGGGCTCGTGAGCCGCCTCCTTCCCCCCGGCACCCGCATCCTCAGCGACAACGCCTACGCCCATGCCGCCCTCCGGGGTGCAGCCTATGACCTCGTCCCCACCTGGAGCCCGGAGGTCGCCTTCCTTTTCGACCCGGGCGTCGACACGACGGAGGCGCGGCGCCTGCTCCACGCGCACCACATCACGGCGGGGCTCTTCACCGCAGGGAGCCCCATCAACTACTTCTACCGCAAGTACCGGTACTTCACCGAGGAGCCGCTCGCCTGGACCATACTCGCCCCCACGGCGACGGGCCTTCTCGTGAGGCTGCCCGCACCCAGCGACGCGGCGAAGGGGCCGTCCTGAGCGCCTCGTCGACGCCGGGGGCAGCCGCACCAGGCGGGGCATGGAGACGATCAGCGCGGAGTCGGTCCGGCATGCGGGAGTTCGACACCGTCACTGCGGGACGCGGCGCAAGCAGGCGTCCCCTACGGCCGGGAAGGACACCGGGCGGTCGACCCCCGGGTCGAAGCAGTCGTCGCTGTTCGCGTCGATGCTGTTGCCGCTCCTTCCCGCGCGCGCCGGAAGCCCGCGCACCTGACCAGCAGACGCTCGCCTTCATCGACGGTGGTAGGATGTCGGTGATGTCGGGGCGCATCCTCCTGGTGGCGCTGCTGGCGCTCCCCGCCGACACGCTCGCCGCCGGGGGTCGCTGGGAGGTACGCGCACCGCTCGGGGTCCCCCGCCAGGAGACCGGCGTCGCGGCCGTCGGGCAAACGCTGTACGCGCTCGGCGGCTTCGAGGACGGCACCCCGACGGCCACCGTCGAGGCCTACGACCCGGCGCGCGATCAGTGGCGCGTAGTGGCGCCGCTGCCGCTCGCCGTCCATCACGCCGGCGCCGCGGCGGCGGGCGGCAAGCTGTACGCCGTCGGTGGTCTCGTGACCGGGGCCTTCGCCGCGGAAGATGCGGTTTTCGAGTACGATCCGGGCACCGACGCCTGGCGCGCGCGGGCGGCGCTGCCGACCGCGCGCGGCGCGGTGGGGATCGCCGTCATCGCCGAGCGCATCTACGCCGCGGGCGGCTTCCGCGACGGCGTGTCGGTCGCCGACTTCGCGGTCTACGATCCGGCGGCCGACGTGTGGGCCGTCCTGCCGCCGATGCCGACCGCGCGTGACCATCTCGCCGCGGCGGCACTGGATGGCGTGTTCTACGCCGTGGGTGGTCGCGCCGGCGGCCAGCTGTTCGCCGCCCTCGAGGCGTTCGATCCGGCGGTAGGGACGTGGCGTACCGACCTTCCCGCCATGCCGACGGCGCGGGGTGGGCTGATGGCCGCTGCAGCCGGCAGCCGGCTGTTCGCCTTCGGCGGCGAGGGCAATGCCGCCAACCCGCTCGGCGTCTTTCCCGAGGTGGAAGCCTACGATGTCGTCGCCCGTCGATGGCTCCGGCTCACGCCGATGCGAACGCCGCGCCACGGCACTGCGGCCGCCACCATCGGAGGAGTCGTCTTCGTCCCGGGCGGCGCCTCACGCCAGGGATTCGGCATCAGCCCCGTCAACGAGGTCTTCCTGCCACCCGGCGCGGACGTGCTCGACGTACGGCGCGGGCGGCTGCGCGTGCGCCGCACGGACACCCGCCTCGTTCTCCGCGGTCGCATCGGCTCGCCGGCCACCGACCCGTCGCAAACGTCGCTCGTCCTCCGCCTGCTGGACGGTGAGCGCCTCCTGGCCCAGGTCGCACTGCCGCCGGACAGTCTGGTCGCGAACCGTCGCCGGACCCGCTTCACCTACCACGCGCCGCGCGCAGACCCGCCATCAGCCGGACGCCTCGTCCGGGTCATCCTCGTACGGCGCCGCGCAGGCGCGTTCAACGTCCGATTGAGCGCACTCCTGCCGCCGCTGCCCGATGCCCCCGCGGAGGTCGCCGTGGTCCTCGCCCTCGACGACGAAGCGTTCTGCGCGACGATAAAACGACGCTAGAGCGACCGGTACGGAACGCGCAGGCGCGTCGCCTCCCGTCCCGCGCGCCTCCGGAAAGTCTGCCGCGCCGGCTTCGCCCGCCGCGGCACGCCCTCCGCATGATCAACGGACGCCACACGCTCGCGTCCGGACTCCGACCCGAGACAAGGTCTCGGGTCGCATTATCCCTCGATGCGGCGATCACCTCGCGCGGCCGTGCCCCGGACGCCGGCGAGACCACGCCTTCCCGCTCCATGCGCTCGATGAACCCATCGGCGCACTCCTTGCGCAACTCCACCCACTATCTCGAGCGGCCATCCGGTGGGCACCAGACCATGGCTTGCAACGGCTTCCGAGTTGCTGGCGCTGCTCGGGACGGTGTAGAGGGCGACCGTGCTGCGTGACCGGCTTCCGCGACGGCTCACGGTTGCCCGACCCGGTACGCGAGGTGATTCCCGTGTGCGACGACGACGACGGGGAACGGCCCGTCGCCGCCGACCGCCGGGCGCCTGACGGCGAAGAGGATCCGGTCACCGCTCGCAAAGGCCGTCGCCCCCTCGGTGATGGTGAAGCTCACCTGCCCCCCGATGTCGTCAGCCCTCGCTATTTCGCGCTGCGATCGCTTCGATCCACGTCCGCAGCAAGGCCGTGTGGCCCGGCACCCGTGCTGCGATCTCGTTGGCAAGGCGCTCGTCCTAGGTGTGCACGGTCAAGTTACGGTCCTCCACCATCGCGAGACTGGCGCGGGTTTGCGTCTCGTCCAACAGAAGGACGCGGAGCGACGCGCGCACGGCATCTCGGAGAGAAATCGCTCGAACCGCTGCAGCAGCGCGTCACGCTCGACGACAGTTCGCTCGACCTTGCGTGCGAGCTCCTCGACCCACGGCTGCCCCTCCCTTATGACACGCTCGCGGAACGCCGCATCGACGCGTGACAGATCGACGACATCGACCTCCCACGGGACGGTGCTCTCCTCGAATGCCTCGTGGAGCCGCGCCAACGTGTCGGCGGGAATCGGCGCGAGCGGAAGCACGCCGATGTCGAGATCAGAGGCCGACCGCGCGGTGCCGTCGGCGCGTGAGCCAAAGAGATACACGTGCACGGGAAGGTCGCCGAGCTCCCGTCGCA
>CAZUDO010000052.1:0-47254 GCA_964618895.1 uncultured Binatia bacterium (SeqCode) | reverse complement strand
GTGCTGGTCGAGGTGCTCGCCCCCTACAAGGGCCGCGTCTACGACCCCTGCTGCGGGTCGGGCGGCATGTTCGTGCAGAGCGAGAAGTTCATCGAGGCCCACGCCGGCAAGCTCGGCGACATCTCCATCTACGGCCAGGAGTCCAACTACACCACCTGGCGCCTGGCCAAGATGAACCTCGCCATCCGCGGCATCGACGCGCAGATCGCGCACGGCGACACCTTCCACAACGACCGGCACCCTGACCTCAAGGCCGACTACGTGCTGGCCAATCCGCCCTTCAACGACAGCGACTGGCGCGGCGAGCTGCTCAAGGACGACAAGCGCTGGGTCTACGGCGTGCCGCCCGCGGCCAACGCCAACTACGCCTGGGTGCAGCACTTCATCCACCACTTGGCATCCACCGGGCTCGCCGGCTTCGTGCTCGCCAACGGCTCGATGTCGTCCAACCAGTCGGGCGAGGGCGAGATCCGAAAGTCCCTGATCGAGGCCGACCTCGTAGACTGCATGGTCGCGCTGCCGAGCCAGCTCTTCTACTCGACGCAGATCCCCGCCTGCCTGTGGTTCCTCGCGCGCGATCGCAAGAACGGCAAATTCCGCGACCGCCGCGGCCAGGTGCTCTTCATCGACGCACGCAAGCTCGGACTCATGGCGGATCGAACGCACAAGGAGCTGACCGACGACGACATCGCTCGCATCGCCACGACCTATCACGCCTGGCGCGGCGAGCAGGACGCGGGCGAGTACGCCGACATCGCCGGCTTCTGCAAGAGCGCGCCGCTCGAGGAGGTCCGCAAGCACGGCCACGTGCTCACGCCCGGCCGCTACGTCGGCGCCGAGGCGGTAGAGGACGACGGCGAGCCGTTCGAGGAGAAGATGAAGCGGCTCACCGCGACGCTGCGCGAGCAGCAGGCCGAGGTCGCGAAGCTGGATGCCGCCATCGCCGCCAACCTCAAGGAGCTTGGGTATGGCGGGTAAACGTCCCGAAGAGCCGCCCCGGGGGCAGCTCCCCATCTACCAGGACGGCGGCCTGAAACTCCAGGTTCGGCTCGACGGCCAGACCGTCTGGCTGACCCAGCGGCTCCTCGCCGAGCTGTTCCAGGTCTCGGTGAAGACGGCGAACGAGCACCTCGTCAACATTTACGACGAGGGCGAACTCGCTCGCGAAGCAACTGTCCGGAGTTTCCGGATAGTTCAACGCGAGGGCTCCCGCGACGTGGCCCGTCAGGTCGAGCACTACTCCCTCGACGCCATCCTCGCCGTCGGCTACCGCGTCCGCTCCGCGCGCGGGACCGCTTTCCGCCAGTGGGCCACCGCGCGCCTCTCCGAGCTGCTGGTCAAGGGCTTCACCCTGGACGCCGAGCGCATCAAGGCCGGCCGAACCCTCGGCGCCGACTACTTCGACGAGCTGCTCGCGCGCATCCGCGATATCCGCTCGTCCGAGCGGCTCTTCTACCAGAAAATCACGGACATCTACGCCACCAGCATCGACTACGACCCGGCGCACGCCATCAGCCAGATCTTCTTCGCCACCGTGCAGAACAAGCTGCACTGGGCGATTCACTACCTCGGCCTCGCGCAGTAGTTGAAGGCGGCGCTGGCGACCTACACCGAGAGCGGGGGCACAGGGCGCACGGCGCTCGATCAGGACGAGGCGGTCGCCGTGATGCTCGAGAAGTACGAGGTCTGCTGCGGCCTCTTCCACGGGTTCGATTGGGCGAAGTGGACGACGGGGACGCCCCAGGAGCGGCTCGGCCTGCTGCCGCCGGCGCAGGAGCACATCCTGCGGCAGGACAACGGGAAGGACCGCTGCGTGCGCTCCGTCCGCGCGCTGTCGCAGGTGTTCGCGTTGGCGGTGCCGCACGCCGAGGCGCTGCGCATCCGCGACGACGTGGCCTTCTTCCAGGCGGTGCAGGCGGTGCGCGCGAAGCGCGCACCGGGCGACGCCAGGCCCGAGGAAGAACTTGACCACGCCGTGCGGCAGATCATCTCGCGGGCGGTGGCCCCCGAGGGCGTGATGGACATCTTCGCGGCCGCCGGCTTGGCGAAGCCCGACATCTCGATTCTCTCCGACGACTTCCTCGCGGAGGTGCGCGGCATGCCGCACCGCAACCTCGCGGTGGAGTTGCTACAGAAGCTGCTCAAGGGCGAACTCAGCATCCGGCGGCGCAAGAACGTCGTCCAGGCGCGGTCGTTCGCCGAGATGCTGGAGCAGACGATTCGCCGCTACCAGAACCGCGCCATCGAAGCGGCGCAGGTGATCGAGGAGCTGATCCAGCTCGCGAAGGACATGCGCGAAGCAAGCGCCCGCGGCGACGCGCTGGGCTTGAGCGAGGATGAGCTGGCGTTCTACGACGCGCTGGAGACCAACGACAGCGCGGTCAAGGTCCTGGGCGACGACACGCTGCGCGTGATCGCCCGGGAGCTGGTCGAGACGGTCCGCAACAATGTGACGATTGACTGGACCCTGCGCGAGAACGTGCGGGCGCAACTGCGGGTGCTCGTCAAGCGCATCCTGCGCAAGCACGGCTCCCCGCCGGACAAGCAGGAGAAGGCCACGCAGACGGTACTGGAGCAGGCGGCGCTGCTGTCTGGCGAATGGGCGGCCGCGTGAGTGGGGCGCCTAACAACAGCATGCAGCTGACGGCGCTTCGCGCCGCAGCTGATGCTGGCCGTTCTGCGCGCCCACCCTCGGCCAGCGCATCGTATCCACGTCGTCCCGTCGATGCTCACCCCGGGCGGCGTGCCCGCCTGCTCGCCGCGCAGCTGGCGCGGAGTTGACCACTCGCCTGGTGCTCGCCGGTGCCTGCCTGCTCGCCGCCCGGCTGACCGCCGACGCCACCCGCGTTCCCCTGTTCGAGAACCTAGGCACCCATCACCACCCCATCACCACCACCTCGCCACGCGCGCAGCAGTACTTCGACCAGGGCGTTCGCCTCGTCTACGCCTTCAACCACGACGAGGCCATCCGCGCCTTCCACGAAGCCGCGCGGCTGGATCCACACTGCGCGATGGCGCACTGGGGAGAAGCGCTGGCACTCGGCCCGAACTACAACCTGGCCCTCGACCCCGAGCGCGAGCGCGCCGCCCGGGCGGCGATCCGCCACGCGGGGCGCCTCGCCGGAGGCGCAAGTGCCCGCGAGCAGGCCTACATCCGCGCCCTCACCGTCCGCTACGGCGCGGCACCCGGCGGCGATCGCCGCGCCCTCGACGAGGCCTACGCCGAGGCCATGTGGAAGGTCTCCTGGCGCTACCCCGACGACCTCGACGCCGCCGTCCTGTACGCCGAGGCGCTCATGGGCGACCGCCGCCGAAGCGCGCTTGCGGACGGCGTGGGCGTCGGCCGACGTGCACCCCGAGACCTCGCGCTTCTGACGCCGGCTCAAGTTCGAGCGCGATTGTGCCGATGACAGGCGCAGCGGGCCCTTGCCTCGCCGCCCGAAACCCTTGACGATGGCTCCCGTGCCGCGACCGATCCCGACCCGCCGGTGGACCGCGCTCCTCCTGGCGCTGCTGCTCGTCCCGGTCGCGGTCCGTGCCGAGGACCCGCGCGAGGGCAGCCACCGCGGCTGGGCCTACCTGATCGACAAGCTGGTCGCGGACGGCATCGACCGCAAACGCGTCACGCTGGTGTTCGACGATCCGCGCATGCCGCCCTTCGACGGCCTGTCGTTCTCGCTCGCCCCGCGCGAGTCGCACGCGCTCTACCGCAACTTCCAGCGTCCGGCCAGCATCGCCGCCGCACGCCGGTGCCGGACCGAGCACGCCGCCGTGTTCGACGCCGCCGAGCGTGCCTCGGGCGTTTCTGCCAGCGTGGTGGCCGCCATCCTCTACGTCGAGACCGGCTGCGGCCGGAACACCGGCTCCAGCATGGTCCTGCACCGCCTCGCGCGCCTGGCGATGGCCAACGAGCCCGACAACCTGCGCGACAACGTCGACCGGCTGAGCGGGGAAGGAGACGCCGAGCCGGCGGTCGAGGAGCAGGTGCGGGCCCGCGCGCGCTACCTGGAGGACACGTTCTATCCCGAGGTGCGCGCCGTGTTCGAGGTGGCCGATCGCATGAGCGTCCATCCCCTGGCGCTCCGCGGCTCGCCGTCCGGCGCCATCGGCCTGCCGCAGTTCCTGCCCACCAGCTACCTCCGCTTCGGCGCCGATGCCGACCGGGACGGCCAGGTCGATTTGTTCGACGTGGACGACGCCGCCGCGTCGTGCGCGCAGTACCTGGCCGGCCACGGCTGGCGTGCAGACCTGTCGGAAAAGGAGCGGCGCAGCGTGGTCTGGCGGTACAACCGCTCCGACGCGTACATCGATGCGGTGCTCGCCCTGGCGCGCCACATCGACCGCGGCCACGCGCCGGCACCGAGCAAACGCAGCAGCGCGCGGACGGGACGCAAGGCCGGCACGCGGACCGCGCCCAAGCGGTCCTGAAGCGCTAGCGCCGCACGCGGCGGGGGCTCACCAGACGTAGCCTGGGCGTCTCGCCGAGCTTCTCCACCAGCGCCTGGGCGACGAACTCCATGAGCGTCACGGCGTTCGTCCGGCAGTGGGTGCGCATGGCACGGTGCAGGTATTTCGGGATCACCGTCGCGACCGGAATCCAGATGTCGGTGTCGTCATTCATGGGGTGTGGAGGGGGTGCAGCGAGGCCCGCGGCCGGGGTGGGTGAAGGTCTTGGGGGGAAGGCGCGGAAGCCGCTGGCCCGGTGCCTCGCTGCATGCCGGGAGATCGTGCACGCCGCATGCCACTCCGAAACGCCCGATCCGCCGATGGACCGTCCGTTCCGGGAGCGGGTCGCCACGATACGCGGGTCGAAAGGCGCCGGTCGGCTCCAACCTCGTCAGGTGTCGTCACCGGCCCGCGCGCCGGCGACACTGTACTCTTCGAGCTTGCGGTACAGGGTCTTCCGCGTGATGCCGAGCACCTGCGCGGCCTGGGTCTTGTTGCCCCCCACTGCCTCCACCACGCGCAGGATGTAGCGTCGCTCGACCTCGGCCAGCGCCACCAGCTCCGACGGGTCGTCGCTGGCCACCACCACGTGCGAGGTCTTGTAGACGCGCACGGCCTCGGGCAGGTCGTCGACGCCGAGGCGCTCGTCGCGGGTGAGGGCCACGGCACGCTCGATGCAGTTCTGCAGCTCGCGCACGTTGCCCGGCCAGCGGTACGCCAACAGCTTCTCGGCGGCCGCCGGCGAGAGACCGGTCACGCGCTTGCCGGCGCGGGCGGCGTGCAGGTCGATGAAGTGCTGCGCGAGCAACAGCACGTCGCCCCCGCGCGCCCGCAGCGGCGGCATCTCGACGTGGATCACGTTCAGGCGGTAGTACAAGTCTTCGCGGAAGCGTTCCTCGTCGATGAGCGCACGCAGGTCGCGGTTGGTGGTGGCGACGACACGCACGTCGAAGGGGATCTCGGCGTCCCCGCCGACCGGGCGCACCGAGCGTTCCTGCAGGGCACGCAGCAGCTTCGGTTGCAGGGCGATCGGCATGTCGCCGATTTCATCCAGGAGCATCGTGCCGCCGTCAGCCTGGACGAAGAGGCCGGTACGCGCCGCGCGCGCGTCGGTGAAGGCGCCGCGGGCATGGCCGAAGAGCTCGCTCTCGAGGAGCGCCTCCGGCATGGCCGAGCAGTTGACGGCGACGAACGGCTTCGTGCGCCGCGGGCCGCGCTCGTGCAGGGCGCGCGCCACGACCTCCTTGCCGGTGCCGCTCTCGCCCGTCACCAGCACGGTGGCCGGCGCGTCGACCACCCGGTCGAGCAGGTCGTACACCGACTTCATGGCGGCGCTGGTGCCGAGCAGGTTGCCGAAACGGGTGGACTCCTGCACCACGCGGCGGAGCTGCCCTACTTCCTGGCGCAGGCGGCGGTGCTGGACGGCGCGCTCGAGCGCGACCACCAGGTGGTCGATCTCGAGCGGCTTGGTAATGAAATCGTAGGCGCCGGAGCGGATGGCGCCGATCGCCGTCTCCAGACTGCCAAAGGCGGTGATCACGATCACCGGCACCTCGGGGTGGCTGTCCACGATGCGGGCGCACAGCTCGAGGCCGTGCATGCCCTTCATCATGAGGTCGGTCACCACCACCTCGATGGGCGCGTCGGCGAGCGCCGCCAGCGCTTCGGCCGGGGCCGTGCGCCAGGTGACCTCGAAGCCGCGCGGGGTGAGCGCGGCGGCCAACGTCTCACACATGCTCCGGTCGTCGTCGACGACCAGGACGCGGCCCGTCATGCCCGAACCCTCATGCCGCGCTCTGGGCGGCCTCCACCCGCGGCAGGTAGATCGCGAAGCGGGCACCGTGACCCGGCGCGTTCTCGGCTATGATCCAACCGCCGTGCTCCTCGACGATGGCCTGCGCGACCGCGAGGCCGAGCCCGGTGCCCTCGCCCACGCTCTTGGTGGTGAAGAAGGGCTCGAACAGGTGCGGCAGGTCGTCGGGCTCGATGCCGGGGCCGTCGTCGGTCACCACCACGCAGCAGTGCGGGCCCGCCGCGCCGCCGTGCCCCGCCGGCGGGACGGCGGCGCACGCGCCCACCTCGACCAGCAGACGCCCCCGGGTACCCATGGCCTGCAAGCCGTTCAGGACGATGTTGGTGAGCACCTGCTGCAGCTTGGTCTCGCTGGCGCGCACGCGCAGCGGCTGGTCGGCGGTCTGCACTTCCATCGTGGCCCCCTGCTTGCGGGCGAAGGCGTCGACCAGCTCGATGGTGCGTGCCACCACGTGGCGGAAGTCGAGGACGGCCAGGGCCACCCCTTCCCGGCGCGAGTAGTCGAGCACCTGGCGGAT
Source organism: uncultured Binatia bacterium (SeqCode) (assembly GCA_964618895.1). Lineage (GTDB taxonomy): Bacteria > Desulfobacterota > Binatia > DP-6 > DP-6 > CAZUDO01. The sequence goes on along the minus strand of CAZUDO010000052.1, from coordinate 40,478 downwards.
GATGGCGGTCATGCGTCCGGCCTGCTCGGCGATCACGCCGGCGTTGGTCACCGCCTCGGCACCCGTCGCCTCGCCCGACGAGATCAGCCGGGCGCGGAGCGCGATCACGTTGAGCGGTGTGCCGAGCTCGTGCGCGATGCCGGAGGCGAGCTGACCGACGGTGCGCAGGCGGTCGGCGTGCTGCAGGCGCTCGCGCTGCGCGAGGCGTTCGCTCATCAAGTGCAGCTCCTGGGCCAGCCCCCCGATCTCGTCCGCCCGCTGGAGCGCGATCTGGGGCGGCGGCGTGCCCGCTCCGAGCGCCCGGACGTACTGGCGCAGCTGCTGCACCGGCCGCTCGACGAGCCGGGTCCCGAGCGCGAGCGCCACCAGCCCGCTCAGCACCACCAGCACGACGCCCGCCACCCCCTGCTGCATCTGCGCCCGGCGCACGAACGCCTGCCGCGGCGCCATCGTCTCGACCAGCTCGAGCGCGCCCTTCGCGCTGCCGTCGTTGCCGATCGGGACGTAGGTGTAGCGCATCTCCTCGCCGGCGTCGTCGGTGCGCATCAGGCGCACGAACGTGCCGCGCACCTGCGCCGCACGAAGCTCCTCCCCCAAACTGCCCGGCATGTGGTCCGGCGCCACCCACCGGATACCCACGTGCGGCGTACCCTCGTTGACGGCCTCGACCACGCGGCGCGCCACTTCCTCACCCTCGGTCTGCCACACCCGGTTGACGGTTACCTGCAGGGCGCGCGCCATGCGCTCCTCGTGCGCCACGTCGACCGTCTTGAGATCGTCCCCCTGGCGGAGCGCGTACCACGATTCCGCCCCCAGCACGGAGATGATCGCCAGGACGGTCCCGATCAGGAGCTTGCCGGTGACCCGCATCCGGCCTTTTCTACCGCATACGCTTGTTGGCGCCCAGGCCACGAGACCCGGGCTCACCCGGGGGCCGGCCGTCGCGAGCCGTAGAAGCGGGAGTAGACCTCGGTAAACTCCGCTCCCAGAAGCAGGATCTGGGCCGAGTAGTAGACCCAGAGCAGCACCAGCACGAGAGAGCCTGCCGCGCCATAGACCGACGTGGCCCCGGCGCGTCCCAGGTAGAGCCCGATCAGGCTCCGGCCGGCCGCGAACAGGAGCGCCGTCACCACCGCCCCCAGCACCACGTCGCGCCAGTGCATACGCACCCCGGGAAGCACCTTGTAGATGAGCGCGAAGAAGGCGGTGACGATCGCGAACGAGAGCGCGGTGTTGGCCGGCCCGAGCAGCGGGCCCACGACCGGGAAGCGCGCCATCACGCGGCCGTGCAGGGCGGCCAGCGTGGCCGAGGCGACGACCGACGCCCACAAGAGCGAGCCGACGCCGAGGATCATGCCGAAGTGCGCCAGCCTGGTCCGCAGCACACCCCATACCCCGCCGCGGGGGCGGGCCGGGGCCTCGAAGATGTCGTGCAACGCGCTCTCGAGCTGGCTGACCACCCCCGATGCGCCGAACAGCATGGTCACGACACTGGCCACCGTCGCCACCACCCCGGAGCGGGGCTCGCTCGCCCGCACGATCATGTCCTGCACCATCCTGGCGCCCTCCGCCCCCATGAGATGCTGGATCTGCCCGACGATTTCGCCCTCGGCGGCCGCCCTGCCGAAGGCCAGGCCGACGACGGCGATCACCAGCACGAGCAGCGGCGCGAGCGAGAACAGCGTGTAGTACGCCAGCGCCGCCCCCTGGCTGAGCACGCGATCCTCCTGCCACTGCGTCACCACCTCGCGCACGAAATCCATCAGCGGCGGCCGTTTCATGGCGCGGCTACGGCGCCGAGCTCGAAGCGGACGGCGGGCGGCTCCTCGCCGGGCTCGGCGCCGGGCTCGGTGGCGGTGACGCGCTCGGGCCCAAGGCCGTAGCGCTCGCGCAGCAACCCTGCCAGGGTCGCGAGCCGTGCGGCGGCGACCGCCTGCAGCCGCTCGGGCGGCAGCGACGGGCGTTCCGCGAGCCAGCGCTCCAACGCCTCGGCGTCATCCGGCTCGAGCGGCCCGGCCTCGTCCTGTGCCCGCGCCTCGAGGGCCGTGCGCACCCGCTCGCGCGCTCCGCGTGCGGGCAAGTTGCGCAGCGCACCGACGACCCCCTGCTTGCCCGCCAGCTCCTCGCGCAACGCCTGCTCGCGGAGCCAGCGCACGTCCGCGGGCGTGCCCACCGCGGTCAGCGTGACGCCGAGGCCGGGGCGGCTGGCGAGCAGGCTGGCGAGCTGCTCCACCTGCCGCTCGCTGTCCGGGGCGAGCACATCGCGTCCCGGACGGAAGGCGATCGGCGCCGGCGCGAGCGCCTGCTCGCCGCCCTCGCCGAACACCATGCCGGCGAGCTTGAGCGGCGACGCCAGCGCGTTCAGCAGCGCCCGGCGGAGCGCCTGCCCGATGACGCTCATCAGCCCGACGCGGGTCCCCTCCGCATCGCCCTGCACGGGGATATCGAGCCCGATATCACCATGCACGTCGCGCAGGAGCGCCAGCGCCATGCGCAGCGGGATGCCGAACTGCTCCTGGAACAGCGAATCGCCCTCGCGGCTGGCGAGGTCGAAATCGCGCAGGGTGAGCTGGCTGATGGCGTCGTAGCGGCCCGGGCCGAAGGTCGCCTTGGTGTTCACTTCGAGCCGGCCCTTGGAGATTGTGTACGACGACATCGCGAGCGCGTGCGGATTGAAGCGCGAAAGGACCACGTCGCGCGTGTTCACCTGCAGCTCGCCGCCCGCCGGCGCGAGCGTGCCGGTCACGTCGATCTTGCCCCTCTCGTCGAGGGTGGCGGCGAGGTGCACTTTGCCGAGCGCGAGGTCGGGCCAGTGAAGCCTGTCGACGGTGGCCTCCCACGGGTCGATGGCGGCGACGTAGAACGGGGTGACGGTCCGGTCGGTGACGTACACACGACCGGCGGTGACGCGCAGCGCGGTGATGTCGACCTGCGGCGCGGGGGCCGACGAGTCGGCCGGCGGTGGTGCGGTACCTGGCGATGCGGCGGTGAAGGGCGGCAACACCAGCCCCTCGGCCGTGCGCGTCAGCTGCACGTACGGCTTCTCCAGGTCGAGCCGCGCCAGCCGCACGCGGATCGGCCCGGGCGCGGTGCCCGCCGGCGCCAGCACGCCCGGGACGTGGATCTCGTCGATGGTCGCGTTCACGGCGAACGCGCCGACGGCGAACTCGTGTTGGTCGGCCGCGGCGAGCCAGGGCTCGGTCAGCGCGAGCGTGCCGCGCACGCGCACGTCTCCCGGGGGCGCGGCCGAGCCGGCGGCGACCTGCAGCGTGCCCGCGAGGCGGCCGACCTGCAGCAGTTGCGGGGGGAGGACGCCGGCCGCGGCGACCAGCTCGGGAAGGCTCAGGCGATCGATCGTGACCGTCCCGTCGACACCGGGCGGCGCGATGCGCACGGCGGCGTCGACGCCGACCGTCCCCTCGCCCGCCGTGAGCGCGATCGTGATCGGCGCCGGGTCGGCGCTGTCCGCGGCCAGGTCGTGGGCGGTGAGCGCGACCCCCACGTCGAGGGGCGTCTCGGGCGCCAGCACGTGGAGCCGGGCGTCGGTGACCCGGAGCGACGCGACCGACCAGTGCCAGGGCGGGCTGTCCTCGGCCGGTGCCGCCTTCCCGGTCGGCGACGCGGCGGCCCCTTCCTCCACCGCCAGCGCCAGCAGCGGCAGCAGGTCGCCGCCCCGGGGACGGATCACCAGCGTGGCGCCGTCCAGGTCGACCGACTCGATAGCCACCCGCTGCGCGAGCACGTCGAGCGGATGGACGCGCACGCGCAGACGGCGCCACGCCAGCGCCGGCTCCTCGAGCGCCGGCACCCGCACGGCCATGTCCTGCAGGATCACCGTCCCGCTCACCTCGGTCCGGTGGCCGCTCTCGAAGCGCGTCTCGAGTGCGGCGGCCAGCTCGCCATGCAGGTCGCTCCAGCCGACGCGCGGGATGTACACGCGCAGGCGGCGGAGAGGGAGCCGCTTCGCCTTCACGTCGGCATCGACGGATACGCCTTCGGGAACGAGCGCCACGCGGGCGTCGACGCGCAGCGAGCCACGACCGATCTCGGCCGCGAGCCGGAGCCGTGAGGGCCCGCCGTAGACCTCCGGCGTCAGCCCGACCTCGCGCACGTCGATGTTGTCGATGAACACCTCGACCGGCTCCACGGCCTTCAGCTTGAGGTCGCGGAAACGCAGCCAGCCGGCGCGCAGGACGAGGCGGTCGATGCCGAACGCCCACCCCGACGCTGGCGCGTCGGTCGCGGTCGCCGGGAGCGTGGTGCTGGTGGTCGGGGCCGGGGGGGTCGTCGTGGGCGGCGCGGGCGAGGTACTCCCCAGCTGCATCAGGTTGAGGGTACCGTCCTCGAGCCGGTCGAGCGCGACCTGCGGCTCGTCGAAGGCCACCATCCGCAGCTGAATGGTACGCCGGAAGAGCGGCAGCCAGCGCAACTCGACGGCGAGCCGCTTCCACGCGACCAGGCTGTCCGCAGGTGGGTCGGTCGGCGGGCCCGCTGGCCGCACGACGACATCCTCGAGCGTCACCCCGCCCTTCCAGAGCGCCAAATCGACGTCCCCGACCTCGACCGACGCCCGCAGGGCATCGGACGCCTGCGCCGTCAGCACCCGCCGCAGGACAGCCGGGAGGAGCACGCGTACGACGACGACGACCACCACCACCACCGCCACCGCCGCCGCCACCAGCCACCGGCGCCTGCCCTGGAGGCGGTCCAACCACACAAAACGCCGTTTCATCAGCATGCGAGACCGCCCTCGATTCCCGACGCGGGCCCTGCGTAGAGCGAGCCCGTCGGCGAGTCAACCGCGGTCCGTCACACCAGTTGGCTTGAAAAAGGGCAGAAAATCAGGCACCCGTGCCCCCGTTCACAAACAACCAGAGGGAGGACTGATGGGAGTCATGGAATCATTGCGTCGGAGCGCGGTCGTCGGCGTCGCGGTGCTCGCTGCGTCGGGATGCGCGACCCTGCGGGAGAAGCCGGCGGCCTGCAAAGTGGCCACCTTCTTGACGGGCGCCGCGCTCGGCGGACTGGGCGGCGGTCTCGGGGTGGCCAAGATCGAGAAGGAGCCGGTAACCAACGGTGAGCTCGCCGCTGGGTCCGGCGCCGGCTTCGCCGCCGGCGGGCTGATCGGCATGATCGTCGGCCACTACGTCTGCAAGCCCGAACAGGTGGCGCAGGCCGCCCCGCCACCGCCCCCGGCGATCCCGAAGGGCACCAAGATCGCCGAGATCCCGGGCCCCAATTTCGACTTCAACAAGGCCTCGCTCACGCCTGCCGGCCGTTCCAAGGTCACCGAGGCGGCGCGCGTGCTGAAGGACCATCCGAACCTCACGGTGGCGGTCGAAGGCTTCACCGATTCGGTCGGCAGCGACGCCTACAACCTGCGCCTCTCCGAGCGTCGCGCGCAGACGGTGGCCAACCACCTGGTGGAGGACGGCATCAACCGGAGCCGGCTGCACGTGAAGGGCTACGGCGAGAGCCGGCCGATCACCGACAACTCGACGGCGGAAGGGCGGGCCAGGAACCGCCGCGTCGAGATCGTCGTCGACTGAGTCTGATCCTCACGCGGGGGGTGACCAGGTGCGGTCGCCCCCCGTTTGTTTCTCCGCTGCACGCGGCCGCGCCATGACCCCAGGCGATGTGTTCGACCCGGCGGCCGTCCTCGACCCGAGCCGCTTCGTGGGTCCGGCCGGCGCGGCCCACCTGCTCGAAGCGGCGCAGCACTTCCCGGGCGGACCGGTGCTGCTGGTGTTCGCGCTTTTCTTCGCGCCGGTCGGCCCCGGCATCCCGGCGGGTGTCCTGCTGGCCCGTCACGTACCGCTTCACCCCGCCGTGACGTTCGGCCTGTACGCCGTCTCCGACCTGCTGGGCGCCCTCGTATGCGCGCCGCTCTTCACCGTGCTCAGGCGCCACGGCCGGAAGGTGAAGGCGATCCACTGGCTCGGCCGCCGCTTCCTCACCGCCGCCATGCTCGGCGTGCCGCAGGGACGTGCCGGGGAACGCCCCGTCGACACGCTGCTGCGGGTCGCCACCGTCGGCTTCGGCGTCGACGTCTACAGCGGCGGTCTGGTCGCCACCGGCCTGCCCATCCCCCGGCTGGTCGGGTGGGCATCGGCCATCGCGGGCGACCTGGTGTGGTTCGCGCTCCTCCTCGCCACCAGCATCGCGACCGCCAGCGTGATCGACGACGACCGGGTCATCGGGCTGGTGGTCATCGTCGCCATGCTCGTGCTGCCGCGGCTGGCGCGCCGCGTGTTTCCGCGCTCGTAGGTCAGGGCACGCGTTCGAGCGCGACCGTGCGGCAGGCGGTCGGAGCGTTCACCGGGTTGCAGCGCCCCGGCATGCCGTCCGGGATGCGGACGACGTAGCCCGTCCCGAAGGCGGGGTTCTCGACCGGGTAGTCGGTGCTCACCCACTGCGCGCCGCTGGCGAGCGCCGCGTCGCGCGGGCGGGTGTCCCCCGAGCGTGCTTCGGCGGTGTCGGCGTCGGCACGCGTCCGGACGACGTAGCCGGCAGCCACCAGCTCTGCGATCCGGCCGGGGGTGCCGAGGGGGTTGTTCTCCTTGACGAACGCGGCATCGGCGTCGCCCGGGTCGGCGTCGGTGAACAGCACGCGCCCGGCGAGTGCCGCGTGGCCCTCCAGGTACGCCTGCCGCTTCGCGCCGCCGTTGTCGAGCCCGAACAGCACGCGCCCGCGCGTGCTCTTGAGCGACGGCCAGCCGCGCGTCCGCACGGCTTCGTCCAAGGTGGCGAACCCGCCACGGACGTCGTCCGGGGTGACCAGTCGTTCGGGCGGAAAGACGGAGCGGATGTCGGCGTCGACGGCGTCGAACTCGGCGGCGCCGAACGGGATCGGCACCGCGAAGTGCACGCCGAACACGTCGGGCAGGACGTCGTCCTTGGCTTCGACCAGGATCATGATCGGCAGGTGGCCGGGATGCCCGTCCGACCACGCCTTCACCGCGCCGAGACACTCGACGAAGGTGAGACACGTGGTCTCGAAGTCGATGTCCTGGATGTGCAGCACCTTCAAGCCCGGCTGGTCGAGCGCCGGGATGGCCGGCTGCGGGATGCCGAGGACGCGCTGCGCATCGCGCGCGGCGTACAGCCCCCCGACCGGATCCGCGAATACGTCGAGCTCGATCTGGCGGATGCCCTGCTCGCCGAACTGCTCCCCGAGCGGGCGGTGCGTGTAGTCGATCCCCTCGAAGGCCGCCGTGATGCCGAGCAGCGTCGACCACAGCGGCTCCTGCGGGCGGATGTGGTAGCTGTTGTGGCTGCCGAGCACCTGCACGTGGTTGAGCGCCACGCAGCGGTCGGTGGCGTCGTTCACCAGCCGCGTGTGGCGCCGCTGCGCACGCGCCGTGCACCCTTCGGGGCGCCCGCAGGCGCTCGCCAGGCCCCGCTGCTCGAAGGCCATCAGCTTTCGCTCCGCCCGGAGGCACCCCACCCCGGTGGGCCGGACGAACGTGAGCCGATCGCGGCGCTTGGCCGCCACCTCCGTGGGTGGCAGCAGCACGACGGCAGCGAGCAGGATGAGGAGGCCCGATCGGGTCGGCACAGAGCGGAGCTACCTCTCTCCGGGGCACCCCGTCAAGGCAACTCACGCCCAGTCGGGACCTGGATGGACATGAGGAGTCCGATGGCGCACCATCCCGCGTCATGAAATCTCTCGCCGACGCGCCGTATCTCGACTTCATGACGCCGGAGTTCGAGGCCGATCCGGCCGCGGCCCTCGCCGCCATCCGGGCACAGAGCTGTCTCGCCCGCACTCCCGTGGGCGCCGTCGTGGTGCAACGATCGCACGTCGAGGCGTTGCTCGGGGATCCGCGGTTGGTCAGCTCGTTGTTGCCGATCGTGCGTATGCAAGGGCTCACGGAAGGGCCGATGTTCGAGATGGTGGCCGGCTCGTTGCTCGCCGTCGACGGGGCGGACCACACCCGGCTGCGGCAACTGGTCAGCCGGGCGTTCACGCCGCGCTCGGTCGAACGGCTCCGCCCGTCGATGCGCACGCTGACCGACGAGCTGATCGGGCGCTTCGTGGCGCGGGGCCGGTGCGAGTTCATGGCCGAGTTCGCGGAGCACTATCCCATCCAGATGATCTGTGAGCTGCTCGGCGTCCCGCGCGAGGACCACGTGCACTTCGGCCGGTGGGCGAACGGCTTGACGTGGGTGTTGTCGTTCGAGCTGAACGCCCACCTAGAGGAGATCCGCACCGCCTTCGAAGGGTTGGGCGCCTACCTGGAACGCTTCATCGAGGATCGCCGGCGGGCGCCGCAGGACGACCTGGTGACGCGGCTGATCGAAGCCGAAGACGGTGGCGATCGCCTGAACGGCGCCGAGCTGCGCAGCATGATCGGCGCGCTCCTGTTCGCGGGCTACGACACCACCCGCAACCAACTCGGGATCGCCATGACGCTGTTCGCGCAGCACCCGGAGCAATGGCGACTCCTGGGGGAGCAGCCGATGCTGGCGGGAGCGGCGGTGGAGGAAGTCCTCCGCTTCCTCGGAACGGTCGCGGTCGCGCCGCGCATGACGGCGGAAGACGTCGAGGTGGGCGGGTACCACGTCCCGGCCGGGACGGTGCTCACGCTCTCGACCGGTGCCGCCAATCACGATCCCGCGGCGTATGATCACCCGGAGCGGTTCGACATCACGGTCGACCGCGAGCCGCCGCTCACCTTTGGCGGCGGGGCGCATTATTGCCTCGGCGCCAACCTCGCGCGTGCGGAGATGCAGGAGGCGCTCCAGATCCTGGCGCGGCGGTTGCGCGATGTCACCCTCGACGGGGTCGTGACCTGGCGCCCGCGCACCGGCATCTTCGGCCCGAACTGCGTCCCGCTGCGCTTCGTCCCGGCGCCGCGATCATGACGCCTGACTGAGGTGTCCGCCGGCCGGGGGCAAGTCCACGAAGGGAACATATCTGTCACCCCACACCGCGACCGACCTCGACGCCGTCGCGGCCGAGCTAAACGGACGCCCTCGACAGACCCTCGACTGGATGACACCCTCGGAGGTGTTCGCCCGGACTGTCGCGATGACCGCCTGGGCAAAGGCGGACACTTCTACTTTGCGTTGACATTTCCCCGTAATCCCGACTACGGACCATGAACGCACGGTCGGCCGGGAGGCGGTCAAAGTGCTTCTGTGCCAGGCGCCGGAAGACGCTGAGCCGTGCCGCGAAGGTGGCGGTCGGTGCCCAGGGCCAGGCCGCGAGCGTGTTCCGGATGTTGTCTACTGCGGAGTGTGTGCTCACGACAGGACGTTCTGGGCGGCCTGTTGGCGGCGCCGGAGGTGCTCGGTGATGAGGCGCCTGGTGTACGATTGGGAGAGGCCGTACTTGAGGGCGATTTCCACGTAGGCGTAGCCCTGCAGCCAGTCAGCGATGGCGGCGCGGCGCCGGAGTGCGCGGAGATAGGCAGTCCATGTAGGGACACGCTTACCACCGCACTGGCGGACGAGCCGGCGCATGGTCTCTTGGCCGAACAGGGCGAGGAGTTCTTGGACCCCAACGCGGGGCGGGGTCGCCGGGTATGCGGGACTCCACGGTACCTAGAATCATATCACGCCACAGCCCCCCCCCGTGCATGCATGGTGGCGATGGACCGGGCAGGGGGGGCAGGCGTCGTGGCGGTCGGCCTGGTGCACCGCGCGCGTGTGCTGTCACGGGGCATGCAATTCTCCCCAGGCGTGGGCACGGGAAGTTCCCCCCCAGCCCGGGAGGACCCCGATGTCGACAGGTTCCGACGTGCCCGTCACTGCTTCCCCCGAGAGGACCACTCTCGGGGAGGGATGGATGGTGGGACAGGACCGGGGGCAGGTCCTTGTTGTGAATGGGGATGGTGACGCGGAGTTCGGTCTTCGTCTGATGAAAAAGACGGGCGTGGCTGCCCGTCTGGTGGTCGATGTAGAAGCCGGCACGCTGCAGGGCCCGGAGGCAGTCCGTCGCCTTGACGGTGGGGAGTGCCGCGCTCATCCGGGCGTAGCGTTAGTAAGTGCGTCGCGGCCCCGTGCCCGACTCGGTCATGGCGGTCGTTTACGCCGACGAAATAAAATGGGCCGGGGTCGCAGGATGCTGCGCCGCAAGTCTTGATCACCCAATCAAGGGGAGGTGAAGGTGCGCTTGACCCGCGGCGCCTGGATGAGGGTCTTCCCGTCGTCATCCACGAGACGCGCGACGCAGTAGAACTCGGCCGAGGGTCCCTCGAACTCGACATTCGCCGCCAGTACCTCCACGTCGGCCTGCTCGCTCGTGTCCAATGGAAATATCGAGGAGATGGTCGGGCCGCCCGTGCCGGTGATGCTGAGCATGCCGAGGAGCGGCGCCGAGGCATCCGGGCGTCGCGGCACGAACTCGTACGGATCCTCGTCAGGCTCCAGCACGATGCTGACGTTGCCGTCCCAGGCAAAGGCTGCCGGGAGGATCCCCATCTGGCCAAGCCCGGTGAAGAGACGCACCTGGCCGCTGATGCTGTCGGAGAGGCTGAAGGGACCGGGCGGCAGAGTCAGCTCCATGTCGATCGGCTCGAAGGGCTGCATGCTTTGGGCGGAGGTGCGGAACGGATCGACATAGGGCTCGAGCAGGGAGGGCAGCTCGGGGGTGGATCGGAAGACGGCTTCGAACGGTACGGGACCCCCTGGCTCCGCCTCCCGAAGAATCCAGACCGCGCTGTCCGCGTCCACCGCCTCGGCATGTATCTGTGCCATGAGCTGGGTGGCCGTGGGTGCCGCCAGCGCGACCGCCAGTGAGCCCGGGGCTCCCGTCCCCCGAATCACTTCGCTCACCGCGAGCGACGCGAGGGCGACGTATCGGCGGCCGCCCGTGGGCACGCTGACCAGCTCGTAGACGCTGGTCGGTCCGGTGGAGGCGACGAGCACCAGGTCGGCCTCGGCCATGCGATCGCTGAGCAGGCGGGGCTTCATGACCGTCGCCATGCCGACGGGGGCACCGAGGCTCATGAGCACCAACAGGATCATGCACCTACGCATGTCGTTATCCTCGCGCCGACCTACGGCTGTGTCCGGCAGCGTATTTCGCGGTTGTGAGCCACGGCCCCGGCACCTCCATCGGGTGCCGGCCCGGGGGGCACGAATATCTGTCGTTCGTTCAGGTTCTCCTGCTGCGTCGGCCCGCTCGGTACGGCAGGAGGCCCTGCCACCGCCGCGGCGAAATAGTCCATCCAATCCAGGAGCTCGGGACGCAACACATGCGAGAAGAAGGGCCCCGCGCCGAACGGCAGACTCGGGAAGACGTAGACTTCGGTGCGGGGATTGCCACAGGCGTCATTGTTCGGGGCGACTCGCCGCGTGTGGGAATTCGTCACGTCCCGGTTGTTCACGAAGATCTGTTCGCTGCCCTCGCCCAATACACACGGTCTCCCGTCCGGACGGGTGTAGGTCGCGAAATTGATCCGGATGACACCGTCCCGCACCCCATCGGGGGCGCCATAGGGGAAGAAGTCGAGGTTGTCGGCGATCACTGGTGCGGCCGGCGCTGGAGGAGAGACGTAGGCCGCGGTGTTGAACACCGCCGTGGTTCCCGAGGTGGCGTTGAACGAGTGCCGTAAGCTCATCTTGTGACCGAGCTCGTGGAAGAACGTGTTGCCGTTGATCTGCGCATGTGGGAACCCGAAGCCGGCGGGAGCGCCCGCCCGTGTCGGGTTGATTCTGACATCCAGTGAGTTTAGGCTGAATCCCATCGAGACCGCCAGCCCCGTGACAGTGGTGTCATCTCGGATGTGGATGGCGTTCTGCACCGTCCCGAAGCCGTCGTTGTCGCCGCTGAAGTTGATCTGGTGATTGTGCGTGGTGAGCGGCGCGCCCCCGGGTGTCGTGAGCGGCTGATTGACGGCCATATCGGCCACGGCGATGCGGTGATACGCGACATTGGCTAGGGGCGCGACGGTCAGACCGAGCGTGCGGCGGACATTGGCCGGAGCCGGAACGTCGGTGACGGTGCTCTGATGCAGGACGAGGACGTCCTTGACGCGGGGTCCCATCACGCCGGCCGTCGTCCCCACGCCGTAGGCGCGGGGGATCTCGTCCATGCGCATCGCCAGCGGCGGCGCAGGAGGTGCGGGCGGACCCGGCAACTGGAAGGTCACGCTGAACCCCCGGTACTCCTCGAGCGCCGTGAAACCGTCACCCTGCTCGTTGTGCACCACCGCCGCGCCGGTGAGGCCGCGGTTCTCGCCGTCCTCCAAGCCGTCGCGAACCGGATTGCTGGGATCCGTCACCCCCGGGGAGGTCCGGAAGCGACGCTCCCAGGACCGAGGCAGGAAGTCCCCGTCGTCGTCGACGACGACGCTCGCGAGCACCCGGCGGGCGCCGTTGCCGGGGATCGTCACGCTGGCGTCGAGGACCGCCCGGCCGCCGTAGTCCTTGCTCCGCACGATGTTGCGGACCTCCCCATTCGCATCGAACGCCGCGGCGGCGGTGGGACCTTGGTTGTTCCCGCCGGCTGCGAACGAGAAGTCCTCGTTCGCCAGGCCGGCCACGCCTGCACGCGGCGCGTTCGTGCAATAGCCCGTGAAGGTCGTCACGTCCCGCAGCGCGAACGTCATCGTCAGGTTGGCGCGGACGGCGGCGGGGATGCCCGCCGTCGCCACGACGGCGGGGGCGACGGCGGTGAGATTCACCGCCGTCGGCGCGGCGTCGCTGCCGGTCGGCAGGAAGGCGTCGCGCTGATTGCCGCCGGCCGCCGCGTCGCTGAAGCGCAGATCCAGCGGCAGCGTGGCGGCGAGGTCTTCGCGACTTGGGGCCGGCGCGTCGATCCTGAGGGTGGCGGCGATCGCTTCCGCCGTGACGACTCCGGCCGCATCGTGCGTGTACGCGGTCCCCGCGATGGCGGGCAGCAACGCCGGGAGCGCCGGAGGACCCACCACCCATCGGTCGGTGCTCGGTACGAGGAATGGTCCATAGCCATACGTGTTCCCTGCCAGCCTTCGGAGGAGCTGCACCTGCTTGGTCGCGAGTTCACCCGCCGCCGTGCGGCTGGAGAGCGCCTGCGTGAAGTTGGCGTCGGCTTTGAAGGGATTGTGATAGCGAGCGAAGAACGGTTGAGGCGCCACGTCGTAGCGCGTGGGCGCGCTGCGGGCGTCGTTCACGATGGTATCCGTGAACGGCAGATTGCCGTCGGCGTTCGTATCGGTCAGGTTGCAGAACGCGGAGTCCCACGAACGGTTGCCGGCGACGTTGGTCGCTTGCAGGATGATCGCCTCCTGCGAGATGGTGATGTTGGTGGGATGCGCTGCGCCGGGCCGCGTGTCGATTCCGCGGCCCTGCGTGTAGGCGATGATGTCGACCGCCTGGGGGATGTTGGCCAGGTTCACGAACGTGTCGACATGCGCCACGAAGGGCCGCGGCGGGTCGTTTGCCGGCCGGTTGACGGCGACGTTGGCGGCCGGAACTGCGGTGCCGTTGATACTGAGGGCCATCCCGACCGCCGCGGGCGTATTGCCCGCGACCAGATCCGCGAGCTGATCCCGGACGTCCGCCTGGACGCGGAAACGGCGTGGGTTCGCGGCGTCGGGCGCGTAGGTGACCATGAAGTTCTCGATGATCGGGCGCGGCGTGCCGTCGGCCACCGACAGCACCGGGGGCGCCGGGTGGTCTACCGGGATCAGCCCGGTCGCCTTGAAGACGTTCGGCGCCGCCTGGCGGTCCGCGACGATCTCCATGCCCACGACGGGCTCGACCAGTGCGATCTGGGCGTCGGGCTGGTAGCGGCCCCGGAGCCCACCGTCGAACTCGACCCAGACGAACGTCATGTTGGCGTTGGTCTGCGGCGCGCCGGTGTTGTCGGTCGGTAGGGGCGTTCGCAGGCCGATCACGGGTTTGGGTGCGACCGTCTGCTTGTAGAGATGGTACGTCGGGTTCACCGAGTCGTTGCTCTGGCGAGTCAAGGTAATGGAGGGCTCGAGCGGCGGGAACGAGGCCGTCGGCATGGGTTGCGGCAGCTCGGCGGCCGCGTTGTCGAGGCCCCGCAGCGTGAGGTCGATCGTCGCCCCGGTGGAGCCGTGCAGGCCGACCACCATCTCGTACTGCAAGCCGACCCCCGGGTCCGCCACGTCGGAGGCGATCGCCGATTCGACGAAGTCCGCGATCGTGGCGTCGGAGCGCTTGCGGAGCAGGATCCCCTTCGCGACTCCGTTCGCCGCGCAGACGAGGGCGCCGCTCGTGTAGCGGGCGACCGGCCGCTTCCCGAGATCGGCCTTGATGCGCGTCTGCTGCACCTCGGCCGAGGCGTTGGCCGGCAGCGTCAGGTTCTCCGGGACCAGGAACAGGTCCTTCGAGCGCAGCGGCCCGGCGTTCCCGGGGCGCGTCAGCGTGACCGTCTTGGTCTCGACGTCCGTCTGGAGCGAGACGTCCACCTGGTTGCCCGGTGGATCGACGCCGTTCAGCTCGATCTTGAAGCGGTAGCCATCGAGAAACGCGGTCTCGTCGGCGGGGGCGGCCGGCACGCTCGCGTTTTCGGTCACCGCCCGGGCCGTCAGCGTGAAGTCGGCCGCGCGCGTGACGGTGATCAGCGTCGAATCCTTGCCGACGTTGTTGAGGCTGTTAATCGCCGTCGCCTCGACGAGCGTCGTGTTACCGGTGAGCGTCACCGGTGCGGTGAAGGTGCCCTGGAACGGCCCGAGCCCGTCCGGGCCGCTGTTGGTCGGCGTGACATCGACCTCGGCCCCGTTGACGCGCACCTTCCCGACCGGCGCGATGTAGTCCCGGACCCGGCCGGTCACGTTGACGTTCACGGATTCAGCCGCGCCCGGGTTGGCGATTGGGTCCAACGTGACGATCGGGTTGGGGTTGAACAGCGGCAGCATCGGCGTACCGGCCGTGAGCGACGCCTCGACGAAGTCGATCCGCACGATCGTGAGGGTGGCGGTGTCCTCGGGCACGGCGAAGCCGATGTCCCACCGCGCCCGGAGGGTGTAGGAGCCGGGAGCGAGCGGCTGCCCCGCATTGGCCGCCGTCCACGTGTCGACGTACGAGAACCCACCCGCGCGCGGCGCCGCCACGACGTCTGCGATGTTCGCCCCGCCACGCTCGAGCGACAGCGTGTAATCGCCGGACACTCCGAAGGGGGTCAGGGTGACCGCTGTCGTGACGTTGCCCCCGGAGCAGGCGGTGGCGTCGCTCACCCCCGCAACGATCTGCACCATCGGAGGCAGTGTCGTGCTCGTGGTGGTGGACGAGCTCGAGGTCGTCGTGCTGGTCGTGGTGGTCGTCGACGGGGGAGGAAGGTTCGGGCAGCCCGTCTCCACCGTGGGCTCTTCCTTCGTGCTCGTGACCCGGAAGACCTTGTTGTGCGGCGGTGTGGTCGGTGAGTTGCCCACCCTACCCCCGGCGGATCCCCCGTAGGTGATGCAGTACGAATCGCCGTCGGCCAAGGTGAAGATCGCCGCTGCGGTGTCCCCCGGGTCCGGTGGGACAAGCATGATGTGCGGCTGCGGACCCGGGCCGTTGGCGCCGACGATGACGATCTTGATGAGGAACTTCCCGGCCTGCGCTTTGATGACGGCAGAGCGTACGGCCCCGTGTATCCCGGGCCTCGGGTCGGTATACTTGTAGCCGACGAGCGGCTTGGCGAGGTCGGTCGGGATGCGCCGCCACCGGGCGGAGGGCATGGCGAAATCCTGCGTCTGGCTGACGAGCGTCCCGCCGACGGCGACGACCTGAAGGTAAGCCCCATCGATCGATCCTGGCACCGTCGGGTTGCCGACGATGCTGTTGTCGCTCGGTGCCAGCTCCTGCCCCACGACGACCAGTCTTCGCAGCGACACGTCGATGCCCGGTTTCGGGTCCTTCAGGAGGAACAGCTTGCCTCGTACAGTCTGGCTCGCAGGCGCAGGCGCGACGACCGACACGGCGAGCACCGCCGGCAGCAGAATGACGATCGCGACGCGCTGCATCGGCCCCCCCTTGACGCGGCTAGCACCGCGTCTTTCAGACTAACCCGAGGCCAGAACTTACGTACGTACTCACGAAGGCGCGCATGTTCCGTCCGTAGCGATCGTCTTGTCAAGCATTTTCTGCAGGATTCGCACGCCCGCCCACGGCCCCAGGGCCACCTGTCGTTTCTCACGTCGCGCTCCCCAACTACGGCCGTCTCGCCACCCCCGACAGGCTCGCCCGCCTCGCCCGCGCGAGCCGGGGGTTGGGGGTGGACTTGCCCCCGGCCGGCGGACACCTCAGGCGAGTTCGGCCGCGAGCTTCTGCACCCGCGCCGTCGCGCCCATGGCGGCGAACTGGTCGTGCGCCGCCCGCAGCTCGCGCTGGTGCGTCGTCCGGTCTCCCACCAGCAACGCCAGACGGGCGCGCTGCACGCGGATGAAGGGCTCGTTGGCGTAAGCACCCGTTTCTTCGACCAACGCCAGGGCCCGTGCGAGCGCCCGCTCGACGCCGTCGGACTCGCCCGCCCATCCCAAACGAAGGAGGACGCGCGCGTACCCGATGTGCGCGATGCACTCGGCCGTGCGTGTGCGCCGGCGGGCGGCGGCGGCCAGCGCCTCGGTGGCCGCCGCCCCGGCCTCGGGGGCGTTGCCGAGGCCCAGGTGGACGGCCGCCAGCCACGCCAGCGCCAGGGCCTCGGTCTCGACCCCCGCCTGTCCGGCACGGGCGATCGCCAGGGCCTCGTCGAGCGCACCGCGCGCGTCCGCCCACTGCGTGCCGAGGATGTGGGCCTGGCCGAACGCCATGCAGGCGTGGGCGCGGAAGAACGGGCTCCCGAGGCGTTCGGCGATGCGCATGACTTCGCGCGCGTGGGTGAGCGCCGCCTCGCGGTCGCCACGCAGGCGGGCGAGGGTCACGTACTCGGCGTGGGTGAAACCGAGGACTTCCAGGTCGTCCTCTTCGTGCGCCAGCTGCGCCGCGCGCTCGAGCTCCTGCACCCCCTCGTCGATGCGGGCGGCCTCGAGCAGCAACGTGGCGCGCTCCTTCCGCACCCGCAGGTACGGGCTGTACCCGAGGATGGCGGTCCCCAGCCGCAGCTCCGACGGCGGGTCGGCCAGCACCGCCTCCGCGCGCGGCAGCGCCTCGCGCAACCGGCCCGCGCTGGCGAGCGCGATCACGAGCCGGGTGCGGGTGGCGAGCCGCAGCGCCGCATCGTCGGTCTCCTCCGCCAGCGCCACCGCCTGCCGGATGCTGTCGACGAAGTCGTCGGCGCTGCCGACGTGGCTGCGGAGCGCGGCGTGGGCGCTCACCAGCATGGCCCGCCCGCGGCGGTCACCGCTCTCGACCGCCAGCCCCTCCCCCTCGGCGAACAGCGTCGCCGCGTCTTCCAGCGGCATCCCGAGCCGCCAACCGAGCTCGAGCAGCTGCGTGCAGCTCTCGAGCAGCAGCGCCGTGCGCTCGGCGGACGGCGGCACGGACGCCAGACGGACGCGCACATCCTGCCAATGCCGCCGCGCCTCGGCCAGGTTGCTGCCGCGCACCCAGCGGGCCGCGCGCCGTGCCCACCGCGCCGCCGCGAGCAGATCGCCCGCGCCCTCCCAGTGGTGCGCGAGCAGCGCCGCCCGCTCGTCGAGGCGGTCGCGGTAGAGCGCTTCTATCTCGCGGGCCACGGCCGCGTGCGTGCGCGCGCGGCGGTCGGCGAGCTGGGAGTAGTAGGCCACCTCCTGCGTCAGCCGATGCTTGAACGCGAACTCGGGCTCGGGGCGCGCCTCCTCCTCGTACACGAACTCCGCTTCGGTGAGCGCCCGCAGGGCAGCCGCCAGCGCGGCGGCGTCGAGGGCCACCACGCGGCGCAACACCGGCTCGGCGAAGCGCTTGCCGATCACGGCGGCGGTCTGCAGCACCTCCTTGTCGCGCTCGGCCAGGCGGTCGATGCGCGCGGCGAGGACGGCGTGCACGCCGGGCGGGATCGCCACCTCGTCCACCGGGCGCGCGAGCCGGCAGGCCCCCCGCCGCCCGACCAGGTGGCCGTCCTCGACCAGGGCCTGGACGACCTCCTCGACGAAAAAGGGATTGCCGCCCGTGCGGGTCCGGATGCGGGTCGCCAGCCCGGCGGTGGACGGGTCGGTGCCGAGGAGATCCTGCAGCAGCTCGGTGACGGCCGCGTCGCCGAGCGGCGCCAGCGCCACTTCCTGGTAGTGCGGTGCGGTCATCCACGGCGCACGGTACTCGGGCCGGAAGTTCACCACCAGGAGCGTGCGGGTCGTCGGCACGGTCGCCACCTGCGCACCCAGGAAGAACTCGCTGCCCGAGTCCATCCAGTGCAGGTCCTCGACCAGGAATACGACCGTGCCGCGCCGGCTGCGCGCCGGCACCATCCGGCGCGCCACGTCGGTCAGTTGGCGCTGGCGCGCCTCCGGGTCGATGCGCGGTGCGGGGTGCTCGGGGTCGGGCACGCCGAGAAACTCGAACAGGAGCGGCAGCAGGTCCTCGAGCGAGCGATCGAGGAGCAGCATCTTGCCGGCGATCTTCTCGCGCGCCGCCTGGTCGCCGTCGTGGTCGGTGATGCCGAAGTAGTCGCGCGTGAGCTCGAGCATCACCAGGAAGGGCACGGACTTGCCGTGCGCGAGCGCCTGCGCGCCGTGCACCGCCAGGCCGCGCGCGCGGCAGCGCTGCACGAACTCGTGACACAGCCGGCTCTTGCCGACCCCCGGTTCGCCGACCACCCCGACCACCGACCCGTGTCCGTCGGTCGCGCGCGCCAGCGCCGCCTCGAGCGCGGCCATTTCCGCCTCGCGGCCGACGAAGCGCGAGAAGCCGCGCCGGCGCGAGGCGTCGAAGCGGGTGCGCAGCGGCCCCACGTCCTCCAGGCGGTAGACCGGGAGCGGTTCGCGCACGCCCTTCACGGTGAACGCCCCGAGATCCTCGAGACGGAAGAACCCGCTCACCAGCGCGGCCGTGTGCTCGGTCAGGTACGCGGTCCCCGGCTCGGCGAGCTGCTCCATGCGTTGCGCCAGGCCGACCGTGTGCCCCTGCGCCGTGTAGTCCATGCGCAGGTCGTCGCCGATGGCGCCCACCACCACCTCGCCCGAATTGAGTCCCATGCGCACGGAGAAGCTGACGCCCTGGCTGCGCCGGAGGCCGTCGGCGTACCGGCGCAGCTCCTCGCGCAGGTAGAGCGCGGTGTGGCAGGCGCGCCGGGCGTGGTCCTCGTGCGCGATCGGCGCACCGAACAGCGCCATGATGCCGTCGCCCGTGAACTGGTTGACGGTGCCCTCGAAGCGATGCACGCCCTCGGCGAGGATGGTGAAGAAGCCGTCCAGAATGCGGTGCAGCGCCTCCGCGTCGACCTGGGCCGCCAGCTCCATCGACCCCTTCACGTCGGCGAACAGCACGGTCACCTGCTTGCGCTCGCCGGCGAGCGCGCCGCGCGTGGTGAGGATCTTCTCGGCCAGATGGCGGGGCGTGTAGGCGGTGGGGGCGCCGGGCGGGGGCTCCGTCCGCGGGGCGCCGCAGCTGCCGCAGAACCCTGCCGTTGGGGCCAGCGAGGCGCCACAGCGGGCGCACGTCGCCCCGAGCGGCGCACCGCACGCCTCGCAGAAGCGGTTTGCGGGCGCGTTGGCGGCGTTGCAGCGGGCGCACGGCGTGGTGGCGGGGGTGGGGATGGGGTGGCTTGTGGCGAAGCGGCGGCCGGCTGTCAACGCGGGGGCGGTGAGGTTGCCCGTGTCCTGCCGTTCACGTAGCTGGGCGGGGTGCGCGTGGTGTCGTTGTTGCCGGCCGCGACGGAGATCGTGGCGGCGCTCGGGGCGATCGACACGCTGGTGGGGGTGAGCCACGAGTGCGACTTCCCGGCGGTGGTGGCGGAGCGGCCCCGGGTGACGCGGTGTACGATCCACGGCAACGCGCTCGCCAGCAGCGCCACCGATCGCTGGGTCAGCGAACAGCTGGCGACGGCGGGCACGCTGTATACGCTGGATGACGCCCTGATGCGGCGGCTGGCGCCGGACGTGATCGTCACCCAGAAGTTGTGCGACGTGTGTGCGGTCGGGTTCGAGAGCGTGGCGGCGTTCGCGGCCGGTCTGGTGCCGACACCGCGGGTGGTGAGTCTGTCCCCTTCCACCCTGGCCGACATCCTGGGGGACATCCGGCGCGTGGGAGACGCGCTCGGCCTGGGAGAGCGGGCGGCGACGGTAGTGGAGGCGCTCGAGACGCGCATCGCCGCGGTCCGGGCGGCGGTGGCGACACGGGCGCGGCGGCGCTGCGTCGTGCTCGAATGGATCGACCCGCCGTTCCGGGGCGGGCACTGGGGGCCGGAGCTGGTGACGCTCGCGGGCGGGTACGATCCGCTCGGGCGAGCCGGTGAGGACGCCGCGCGCGTGACGTGGGAGGCGGTCGTCGAGGCGGCGCCCGAGGTGCTGGTGCTGGCGTGCTGCGGCTACGACGTGGCGCGCACGCTGGCGGACGTGCCGTTGCTGCGTGCCGCCCGGGGCTGGACGGCGCTCCCGGCGGTGCGGGCGGGCGCGGTCTTCGCAGTCGACGGCTCCGCCTACTTCAGCCGCCCGGGGCCCCGCATCGTCGACAGCCTGGAGTTGCTGGCGCACATCCTCCACCCGGACGCCGTGCCCATGCGCGTGCCGGCGGCGGCCGTGACACGAGTCGCCACGCTCGGGTAGTGGTCTGTGATGCCCACGCGCAGGCGCTCACCGTCTCCGCGGCGGAAGCCGGTGCTGCAGACGGCCTCCCGCCACCCCAGACGCTTGCCGGTGGGACGCGCGGAGCGGGCGGCCGTCGAACGCCTGCGGGTCGAACGCGCACGGACCGGGCATCACGCCGGTAGCACCAGGTAGTGCTCGCGCGGGAAGTGCACCACCACCTCCCCGGTGCGCGCGTCGTGGCGACGGATCGCGATCTCGTGCACCGACGACATCACCAGCTCGCCCACCACCGGGTCGCGGCCGAAGCTCTCGTGGACGACCTCGACCCGATCGCCGGGCGCTCGACCGTTCGGGTCGTGGGGATCGGCCAACGTCTGCGTCCGCGGGCTCGCCTGCCGCGCCATCTCGACGGCGTCGGCGCCGTTCATCGCGACCGATTCGCCGTGGCCGAAGGCGTCGATGCGACCGAGCCAGGCCCGAATGCCGTGACACGGCTCGAGCACAGGCGACAGCGGCGGCAGCGTGCGTGCCGCCCAGAGCGGATGATAGAGCGAGAAGTCGGCGAGGCTCGCCCGCGCCCCGAGCACGAACGGCCGGCCGTCGGCGAGCTGGCGCTCCAGCAGGTCGAGCTTGGCACGGAGCTGATCGCGCTTGGCCGGTAGCTCGCGCATGGCGCGGCCGATATCGATCCCACCCTCGAACATCGTCGCCCGGTCGTCGAGGAAGCCGTCGGGGAAGCCCACCAGCGACCCCCACAGGAAGACGACCAGCGAGAACAGCTCCGACTGCCACGGGCCGACCATGGAGGCGAGCCCTTCGGCCCCGTCGGGGAAGAGGGTCGGATCGGGGCGTAGGCGTTCGAGCACGCGCACGATCAGGTCGGTGTCGCAGAACACGTCGGCACCCATCTGCAGCACGGGGGTCTTCCGGTAGCCGCCCGTCAGCGCCAGCAGGTCCGGCTTGGGCATGACCATGGGGATGAGAACCGACCGCCAGGAGAGCCCCTTGAACCCGAACACGCGGCGGACCTTCTCGGCGTACGGCGACTCCGGGTAGTGATGCAGGATGATGTCGGCCATGGGATCCTCCTCAATCACGATGTCTTCGGGACCGCCATCCCGCGCTGCACCGCCGGTCGCGCGGCCAGGCGGTCGAGCCAGCGCCGCACGTTCCCGAACGCGCCGATCTGCTCGGGCAGCATCCGTTCGAACGGCTCCCAGGCGGCGGCGATCCACGGGTAGGTCGCGATGTCCGCGATCGAGTACTCGCCGGCCAGGTAGTCGCGGCCGGCAAGTCCCTGCTCGAGCACCCCGACGATGCGCACCGATTCGCCGACGAAGCGCTGGATGGCGTACGGGATCTTCTCGGGCGCCTGGTTCACGAAGTGGCCCGTCTGGCCGATGATCGGGCCGACGTGGCTCATCTGGTACATGAGCCACTGCATCGTGACCGCCCGCCGGCGCGGGTCGGTGGCCAGGAGCGTCCCGGTCTTCTCGGCGAGGTGCACGAGGATGGCGCCCGACTCGAAAAGCGCGAGCGGGCCGCCCGGAAGGTCGTGGTCCACGATCGCCGGGATCTTCTGGTTGGGCGTGACGGCCGTGAACTCGGGCGACAACTGCTGCTCCTTGCCGAGATCGATCGCGATCACCCGGTAGGGCTGCCCCGTCTCCTCGAGCATGATCGAGATCTTGCGACCGTTCGGCGTCGTCCACGTGTACAGGTCGAGCATGCGCGCCTCCTTGCGACGGGGGCCCGGTCGGTGGTGGCAGAGCGACTGCGCAGCCTGGTCACCGGGTCGCGAGCAGCCTAGTCGCGCGGAAAGCCCACGCAAGTACACCGCCCGGGAGACACCTGCCATGCGTCGCAGCGGAGCGCGGCAGGATCAGCCCGGCGAAGTCAGTGCAGCGTCTCGGAGCCGCCCGAGCCGCGATGGTGATCCGGCTTCGGGCTCTTGACCGCGTGCGCCACCGCTTCGTCGGTGGCATACATGCTGAGATCCCCGCGCACCGCGAGCGCGACGCCCTCGCCGGCGGTGCAGGCGACCACGTCGTGCTCTTCACCGCGCTGGAAGGAGAGGAGCGCGCGCAGCCGGCCGTCGGCGAGATCGAGCACCACCTCGCGCGGCAACGAGCCTGCCACGTCGAGCTGCTCGAGCACGAGGTCCGTGAGCGAGCGCAGGTCGTCGACCGTGCCCGCGCCGGCCAGCTCGCGTGCGCGCAGCGGATCGAGCGGCACGACCACCATGCTGCCGTCGTCGCTCTGCAGCTCGGCGCCACCGCGACCGCAACGGGTGCACTGCCGGATGCGAACCAATTCGAGCCGGGTCACGAATGCTCGCATAGCGCCGCTTCGCCTCGCGGTCAACCAAAATCGCTTCTGCAGAACTCGCTTGACTCTCGCAGACGCTCCCGCTACAGGCGCGACGCTCACATGCCGCAGCGCTTGCCGCTTGCTCTACGACGTTTGGGCATCGTCGTTCTCGCAGCGCTGCTGCTCGTGCCTGGGCTGCTGCACCAGCATCGGCATGCCACGTCACACGCGTGTGCGGTGTGCATTGTAGTCAAGCACACGCCCGCCGTGCATACGGCGGTGGCGGCCGTCGCCGCCCCGGTCGTGCACACCCTGGTGGCGCCGGCGCTGCGCGCGCTCGCGCCGACTACGTCTCCGCGTTCGTTCTGCGCGGGGCGTGCTCCTCCCGTCGCACCGCTTGCGCACATCGCATAGCGCCGCCGCGGCGTGATGAGGCGCGTGCCGCGTGGGCTCGTGCTTCCAGGGGAGGAACGTGATGGACCGTACAATTCATCGTCGGCTCGGCCTCGCCGCAGTCATCGCCGTCCAGGTCGCCGTGACCCGTCAGGGTCACGCCCAATCGGGTTCGGTCGAGGCGCTGCGCCGCGAGCTGGGTGCGATGCGTCAGCAGCTCCGACAGATGCAGGACCGGATCGACACCCAGCAACGACGCATCGAGCATTTGACCGCCGGACAGGCTGCGCCGGCCGTCCCGCCGGCGCCCGTCGGGGCAGCGCCGCCACCCACACCGTCCACCACGGCGGTGCGGGAACCCTGGTCGCCGACACAGCCGCTCAGTCTCCTCCGGAGCGGCGGGTCCTACCTGAACGTCTCCTTCGACGCCCTTCTCGACTTCGGGTGGTCGACCACGTCGGACGTGACGGCGCTCGAGACCGGCGACCACGATCCGCTGCAGCGCGGCTTCACCGTCCCCAACGAGGAGATATTCTTCGACGGCGCGGTCGACCCCTACTTCAAGGGCGTGGCCTCCATCGTCTTCAAGCTCGACGAGAACAACGAGACCAACGTGGAGCTCGAGGAGGTCTACCTCACCACCACGGCGCTGCCGTGGAACCTGCAGGGGAAGGCGGGGCAATTCTTCTCCGAGTTCGGCCGCATCAACCAACAGCACCCGCACGCCTGGGACTTCGTCGACCAGCCGCTGGTGATCGGCCGCATGTTCGGCCCCGAGGGGCTGCGCAACCCCGGCGCGCGGCTGTCGTGGCTCGCGCCCACGCCGTTCTACTCGGAGCTCTTCCTCGCCATGCAGAACAGCCAGGGCGGGACCGCCTTCAGCTTCCGGAACTCCGAGGACGAGTTCTTCGGCCGCCCCCCGGTCGACCGCACGGTGCGGAACCTCGGAGACATGCTCTACGTCCCGCGCGCGGTCGCGTCCTTCGACCTGACCGACTCGCAGACGCTGGTCACGGGGCTCTCGGGCGCCTTCGCCCCGAACGACTCCGGCACCAGCACGCGGACGCAGATCTACGGCGGCGACCTGTACTGGAAGTGGAAGCCCCCCTGGCAGGCCGGCGGCTTCCCCTTCGTCGCCTTCCAGACCGAAGCGCTCGGGCGCCGCTTCGAGGCGGGGCCCGTAGGTGACGCGACTCCCCTCCCGAGCCAGACGCTGTACGACTGGGGCTTCTACGGGCAGCTCCTCTACGGCTTCACGCAGCGCTGGGTCGCCGGCATGCGCGTCGACTGGGTGAGCAACGACGCGCGTGGGCTGCCGGCGGCCGACAGCCTCGCCGCCCGCTTCCGCTTTTCGCCCAACCTCACGTTCTTCCCGAGCGAGTTCTCCAAGCTCCGCCTGCAGTACAACTACGACCAGGGCGACGGCATCCCGAACGGCACCGACAGCTCGGTGTGGCTGCAGCTCGAGTTCCTGCTCGGCGCCCACGCGGCACACACGTTCTGAACGCGAGGAGGACCCCATTCATGACCCGCACGCTCGTCGCTCTCGCTGCCCTCCTCGCGACCGCCCTGCCCGGCGGCGCCGCTGACCGCCTGCGCGTAGTGGCCACCACCGCCGATCTCGGTGCCATCACCACCGCCGTCGGCGGCGACGCGGTCGAGGTGACCGTGCTCGCGCGGCCGACCGAGGACCCGCACTTCGTCGACGCCAAGCCGAGCTTCATCCGCCTCCTGAACCAGGCCGACGCGCTGGTCGAAGGCGGCGCCGCCCTCGAGGCGGGCTGGCTCCCCCCACTCCTCGACGGCGCCCGCAACGCGCGCGTCGCCACCGGAGCGCCCGGCCGCATCGTCGCCTCGACCGGCGTCACGCTGCGCGAGGTTCCGAGCCAGCTCGACCGCTCGCTCGGCGACGTGCACCCGTTCGGCAATCCGCACTACCTGCTCGACCCGCTGAACGCCAAGATCGCCGCGCGCACGATCGCCGACGGGCTGTGTGCGATCGACGGCGCGCGCTGCGCGACGTACCGGGGCGGGGCGGAGCGCTTCGGCGTCACCATCGACGAGAAGCTCACCGGCTGGCAGCGTACTCTCGCTCCCGCACGCGGGGTCAAGGTGCTCACCTACCACAAGGACTTCGACTACTTCGCCGACCGCTTCGGCCTCGAGGTGCTGGCGACGCTGGAACCCAAGCCCGGGGTTCCCCCGTCGCCCACACACCTGACCGAGCTCGTCCCGCGGGCGCAGGCCGCAGGCGTGCGTCTCATCCTCATCGAGCCCTACCGCGATCGCCGGACCGCCGACCTGGTGGCGGGGAAGATCGGCGCCCGGGTCCTCCTCGTGCCCATGATGCCCGACGGCCGCGACGCCACCGACTACGTGGGCACGATAGACGGTGCGGTGCAGCAGATCGCCGGGGCCCTCGGCCCATGAGTGCGCTCATCACACTGGACGACGTGAGCCTCGGATATGGGGCCGAACCCGTACTCACCCAGGTCTCCTTCGCCGTCACCCGGGGCGAGTTCCTGGCCCTCCTCGGACCCAACGGCGCCGGCAAGACGACCCTCTTCCGCGGCATCCTGGGCCTCCTCCCGGTGCGCGCCGGGCACGTGCGGTACGGCTTCGACCGCCGCCTGCACCCGCCGGGCTACGTGCCGCAGCGCGAGACGCTCGATCCCGTGTTTCCCCTCACCGTTGCCGACGTGGTGTTGATGGGGACCTACGGTCCGCTGCCGCCGCTGTGGCCGATCGGGCGACGCCGGCGCCAGGTGGCGGCCGAGTGCCTGCGCCAGGTGGGGCTCGCCGACATGGCGGCCGCGCCCTTCTGCACGCTGTCGGGCGGGCAGACACAGCGCGTGCTGATCGCGCGCGCGCTGGCAGTCGAGTCGCCGGTGCTCCTCCTGGACGAGCCGACGGCTGGCATCGATGCCGGCGCCGAGGCGAGCATCATGGACGTGATCGCGCGCCTGAATCGCGAGCGCGGGCTCACCGTCGTGCTGGTGAGCCACCACCTCCGCCTGGTACGTACGCTGGTCGGCGGCGTGATCTGGGTCGAAGGAGGTCGGGCCGAGCGCGGCACGACGGCCGCGATGCTGACCCCCGAGCGGCTGGCGGAAGTGTAATGAGCGGCCTGACGGAGATCCTGCAGCCCGACTTCCTGCTCCACGACGCGCTGGTCGCGAGCGTGCTGGTGGGCCTCCTGTGCCCGCTGGTCGGCGTCTACTTCCTCCTCCGGCGCATGGTGTTCCTGGGCGTCGCGCTGCCCCAGCTCTCGGCCGCCGGCATCGCGTTCGCGTTCCTCGCCTACCGCGCGCTG
This sequence comes from uncultured Binatia bacterium (SeqCode), assembly GCA_964618895.1. Classification (GTDB taxonomy): domain Bacteria; phylum Desulfobacterota; class Binatia; order DP-6; family DP-6; genus CAZUDO01. Next base: position 13,919 of record CAZUDO010000052.1, on the reverse strand, counting down.
GTTGGCACCCACGAGCATGCCGAGCCGAGCGAGCGTGTGCTCGCGATGGTGGGCTCGTTCGGCTTCACCCTCGCGGGGCTGCTCGTGCTCGCGGCGCTCGAACGCCGCGGCCCGACCATCCCCGAGGGACGCATCGGTGCCACCTACGCGCTCGCGTCGGCCGCCACCATCCTCTTCCTGGCCGCCGACCCCTACGGTGAATCGCAGCTCCTGAACTTGCTCAAGGGCGACATCCTGACCACATCCGACCTGCCGTTGCTAGCCACCGTGTTCGGCGTCGTCGCGCTCGCCTTGTTCGCGTTCCGGCGCGAGTTTCTGTTGGTGTCGTTCGATCGCGACATGGCGATCGTGCTCGGCAAGCAGGCCGCGCTGTGGGACGCCGTGCTCTACCTGCTCATCGGGGTGACCATCTCCTTCGGCGTGATGACCGCCGGCCCGCTGGTGACCTTCGGATTCCTCGTCCTGCCGCCGCTGGCCGCCCGGCGCGTGACGCGGCACATGGCGACGTTCTCGCTCCTGTCCGCGACCCTCGGCGCCGTGACCGCCTTCGCGGGCTTCTACATCGCCTACCGCCTCGATCTGCCGCTCGGACCGGCGGAGGTGGCGGCGGCGAGCCTGCCCCTCCTGCTGATCGCCCTCGGCCACGCGCTGGTGCCGCGGGCGGCGGCACCGTATCGTGCGGGGACGTGACGCGCGCCCTCGCGATCCTGGTCGTGGGCCTGGTGGGTTGCGTCGAGCGGGTCGTGCCGGCTCGTCCGCCCGTGATCCCGAGCCTGGTGCAGCTCGCAGTCCCGCCACTGCGCTTCACCGCCGCGGCTCCCGGTGATGCTGATCCGGTCCCGGTACCAGCCGACGCCGGCGTGACCGCAGCACGCACGCTCACCGATCGTCTCGCCGAAGCCCGCGTGTCCGTCCTCGACGCCGACCGGGTGGCCGCCGCGACCGCCGACATGGCACCCGACCCCGACGACGCCGCCCGCGCGCGCACGCTCGGCAAGCGCATGGGCGCCACCGTGGTGGCGTTCGGCGTCGTCCGGCGCTACGTCGAGCGCAAGGGATCGGGGCTCGGCGTCACCGCACCGGCGTCGGTGGCGTACGAGATCGTCGTGTACGTCGCCAGCGACGGGACCGTCCTCGGCACGGACCGCTTCGACTACACCCAGGCACCACTGGGCGAGAACCTCCTCGACCTGCCCGCCTTCGTGGAAGGCGGCGGGCGGTGGCGCACGCGCGCGGAGATCCTGGAGCGGGCGCTCGGGGAGTCGGCCAAACGGCTCGCCCACTGGCTCGGCTTCCGTCCGCGGTGAGTCAGTCCGGCCACCAGCGGCTCATGTCGATGGCGAGCGCGTCGAACGGCGCCACGCAGACGGCGTCGCCGCCGCCGGCGGTCGCCGCCACCATCCATCGGCTGCCGTCGAGGCGGTAGGCCTCGAGCGTGCGCAGCCCCGGGTCGACCATCCACAGGAACGCGACCCCTGCCCGGGCGTAGATCGGCATCTTGCGCGTGCGGTCGAGCCGGCCGCTCGACGGTGACACGATCTCGCATACCCAATCGGGGGCCACCGTGAAGTAGGTCTCGGCCGGCAGCGTGGGTAGGCGCGTGCGGCGCCAGCCAGCGACATCGGGCACCAGCACATCGTCACTGAGGTGCAGCTCGGGCTCGAAGAGGATCCACCACCCTCCCGGACGGTCCGACCCGCCGGGCGGGCCATTGAAGCGGTCGAACAGCGCACTGCCGATGGCCGACCCCGCCAGGGCGTGCGGCGGCGCCGGGCGGGGGCTCGTGATCAGCTCCCCGCCGACGATCTCGGCGACGAGATGCTCCGGCACCGCCAGCAGATCGGCGTACGTCGCGCGGCCCACGTCCGGCACGATACCATGGCCCATCGCCGCACCTCCATGGCTGCGCACATCACCCACCGGGACACTCCACACCATCGGGGCGCCATGCATCGCTTCAGGCATCGTCGCTGGCGGGACGCGTGCGGTCCCCGCTAGAAACAGCCCGGTGCCGACCGATCCGGCTTCTTTCCTGACTCTCGCCGCTCTCGTGTTCGTGGCCGCCGTACTCTACTCGATGGTCGGGCATGGCGGCGCGACGGCGTACCTGATGGCGATGGCGCTCTGCGGCGTCTCTCCGGCCGTCATGAAACCCGCCGCCTTGGCGATGAACGTCGTCGTCGCCGCCGCCGGCACCCTCCGCTTCGCGCGCGCCGGGCTGGTGCCGTGGACGCTCGTGGTCCCGTTGTGCGTCGGTTCGATTCCGGCCGCCTTCGCCGGCGGGGCGTTCACGCTGCCGGGATCGGCCTACAAGCGGCTGCTGGGCGCGACCCTGGTGCTGGCGGCGACGCAGCTGTGGCATCAGGGTGGTCCGGCGGCGTCGCGGGCGCGGCCGGCCGCGGGGCTATTGGTCGTCATCGGGGCGACACTCGGCCTGCTCGCCGGCCTGACCGGAATCGGCGGCGGCGTGTACCTCTCGCCGCTGTTGCTGCTCGCCGGGCTCACCGAGCCGCGCCCCACGGCGGGCGCCACCATCGTGTTCATCCTGGCCAACTCGGCCGCGGGACTGATCGGATTCCTCACCACATCAGGAACCATCCCGGCGGGCACCGCGTCCTTCACCACCGTCGCGCTGGCGGGCGGGCTGTGCGGTTCCTGGCTCGGCGCCCACCGGCTGCCGCCGCTGGCGCTGCGGCGCGTGCTCGCTGTCGTCCTGCTGATCGGGGGCGTGAGGCTCCTGCTGCCGGGGGGATAGATCCAGCGCGCCGCGGAGGCACGTAGCACCGATGGCGAATCTCGGATAGGAGCGCCACATGGCCGACAGGATCACCGTGATCGACGAGCAGGACGAGCGGAGTCTGGTCGCGGACGCCGACGGCGACGCCCTCTGGATGGCGGCGGCGGACCTTCCCGCCAGCGGCTGGGAGCGCAAGCCTGCGGGCCTCTGCCGCGGGTCGCTGTGCGTCCCGATCCCGCCCGATCGCACGCGCGAGCTGGTGCGCGGCGACGGCGCGATCGACCTGGCCGCCCTCGCGCGCCTGCGCGGCCAGCCCGTGGTACATGACGACGCCCGCACCGTGTGGCTCTTCGACGAGCCCAGCGGCACGCAGGAGCACCTGCGCGCATCCCTCCTGGCGCCGGACTTCACCCTCCCGGACCTCGACGGGCGCCAGCACACGCTCGCCGCCGAGCGCGGCAAGAAGGTCCTGCTGGTCTCGTGGGCCTCCTGGTGAGGCTGCTGCCTCGACCTGCCAGTCTGGCAGGCACTGCACGCCGAGCTTTCCGAGCAGGGCTTCACGCTCATCACCATCGCCATGGACGCCGGCGGCGCCGCTGACGCCGCCTACTGGATCCAGCAGGCCACGCCCACGCACCCGAGCCTGATCGACGCCGCGCACGTGGTGGCGACGCGCTACGGCTGGGTCAACGTCCCCTCGATCGCCTGGATCGACGAGGAAGGCCAGGTGGTGCGCCCGAACGACGCCGGCTGGGCAGGCGAGTACTTCCGCGGCATGATGCAGCCCGGTTTCGACATGGACGCCATGCGGACCGAGCTCGAGAAGCGCCGCGCGCACTACCTGGACGCCGTCCGTGATTGGGTCACCCACGGCGCGCGGAGCCGTCACGCGCTCTCCCCCGACGAGGTGCGCCGGCGCCTCCCGGACGCCGATCCGGCGCGCGCGCGCGCCGCCGCGCTCTTCCGTCTGGGCACGGCACTGCACCATCGCGGCCGGACGGCCGACGCCCAGCGCGCCTTCGCCGAGGCCCGCGCGCTCCATCCCGACAGCTGGAACTACCTGCGCCAGACGCTCCACCTGAAGGAGCCCGGCGCGTCCGGCGGGCCGGCCTTCTGGGCCGCGGTCGACGCGCTCGGCGATCGGCGCTACTACCCGAACCAGGAGTTCTGACGCCGCCCGCCGTCGCGCTACACGTCGAGAGTGACGGTGACGGCCCGGCCGTGCTCACGCCACCGCACGGAGGCGCGCCGCGACCGACTTGAAGGCCGGCGTCTTCGAACGCGGATCGAGACGGCGCGGGACGAGCACGTTCGCCTCGGGGTAGTACATCGCCAGGTTCCCGGGCCGCAGGCCCGCGAACGCCGCCGACACCTCGAGGCGGCCGGTGTCGGTTTCGACCACCACGCGTGCGCCTTCGGTGACGCCGAGCCGGGCAGCGTCCTCGGCCGCCATCATGACCACGTCGCGCCGGCGATTGCCGCGGTAGAGGTCTTCCTCGTCGTACACCACCGTGTTGAACTGCCCCTCGGAGCGCAGCGTCGTCAGGCGGAACTCGCCCGCGCCCGGCGCGAACGCGGGCAACGGCGTGGGGTGGAAGCGGGCACGGCCGTCGGGCGTCGGGAAGCGGGGCTCGTGCAGCACGCGACCACCGATCGCGAACTCGCGCCGGGTGTCGTCGATCGCGCCGATGGCCGCGAAGCCCGGTACCACGCGCGCGATCTCCTGCCGGAGCTGGCGGTGCGAGCGCAGCGCCGTCCAGTCGAAGCGCCCGGGCGGCAGGATCAGCTCGGCGAGGGCGGCCAGGATATCGACCTCCGAGCGCATCTCGCCGGGTACGGCGGGCGTTCCGCCGTCGGACAGGCGGACCAGGTTGAACATGGACTCCTGCGTGGTCGGCTGTGCCTCCTCGTCGCGCGCCAGCGCCGGCAGGACAAGGGCGGTGCGGCCGCGGCCGTGCACGTGGCCCTGGTTCAGCTTGGTGGTGATCGACACCGTACAGCCGATGCGGCGCAGCGCCGCCGCCGCCCAGGTGCGGTCGGGGTTGCTGGCGAACAGGTTCCCGCCCAGGAGGACCGCCGCCCGGATGTGGCCGTCGGCGGCCGCCACCATCGAGGCGTACGTGTCCTGCCCCGGAGCCGCCGCCGGCGCGATGCCGTACAGCTCGGCGAGCTTGGCGGCGAAGGCCTCCTTCAACGCCGGCGAGACGCCGCATGAGCCGACCCCCTGCACGTTGGAGTGGCCGCGCACCGGCAGGAGCCCGCAGCCGGGACGTCCGAGCCAGCCCCGCGCCAGGGCCAGGTTGGCGAGCGCCAGGACGTTGTCGACGCCGTGGGCGTGGTGCGTGAGCCCCATGGCCCAGAGAAAAATGCCGCGCCGCGCCCGGGCGAGAAGCTCGACGGCCTGGTCGATGTCCGCCCGCGGCACGCCCGACCGCCGGACGAGCTCGTCCCACGACGCCGCCGCGAGATCGGCAGCGAGCGTCTCCCAGCCGCTCGTGTGGGCCGCGACGAAGGGTCGATCGATCCCGTTGCGCTCGACCAGCCCCTTCAGCAGGGCCTTCAGGAGCGCCACGTCACCGCCCACGTGCGGTTGCAGGTACAGGTCCGACACCGTCGAGCCGAACAGCATGCTCCGCCAGTCGGACGGCACGCGGAAGCGTACCAGGCCGAGCTCGCGGAGCGGGTTGACGACGATCACCTTGCCGCCGCGACGGCGCAGGCGCACCAGCTGGGTGATGAGGCGCGGGTGGTTGCTCGCCGGGTTGGCGCCCGCCACCAGCGCCAGGTCCGCCTGCTCCAGGTCATCCAGCGCCACCGACGACGTGCCCGAGCCGAAGACCATGTCGAGCGCGACGCCCGAGGCCGCGTGGCAGTAGTACGAGCAGTTGTGGATGTTGGCGGTGCCGTACGCGCGTGCGATCAGTTGCAGCAGGAAGGCCGCCTCGTTGCTCGACCGGCCTGAGGCGTAGAAGAAGACCTCCGCCGGCGGCGCCGCACGCAGCGCCGCTCCGGCGCGGTCGAGCGCCTCGGGCCACGGGATGCGCCGGAAGTGGGTGTCGCCCTCTCCGGCCAGCAGCGGAAAGACCACCCGGCCGAGTCGTTCGAGCTCCGCCGACCCGAGCCGTTCGAGGTGCGCGATCGGGGTCGTGCGGAAGAAGGTCTCGTCGATCGCACCCGCCATGTCGCCGGCCTGGGCCTGCACCGATTTCTTGCAAACCTCGGGGAAGTGACCGGCCTCGTTCACCATGCCGCCCTGCTGCCCGCCCATGCCGAGCGCGCACGTCTTGCACACGTTGCGCGAGCGCAGCCGGCGGTAGAGCTTCCACAGCCCGCCCGCCTCGCGGCCCTTCCGCCACACGTAGGTGACGGCGGCGAGGCCGCCCCCGGCGGCGACGCGCGGGCGGGGCATGGAACGCCGCTACGCCGCCGGCACGCCGGTGCGCAGCACCTCGCCGAGAGCATCCGGGGCAACGCGGATGCCAACGTAGAACGGGCCGAAGAGCGCGTAGCGCGAGCTGGCGGCGTCGAAACGCATCTCGTAGATGAGCTTCTTGAAGACCAGCGGGTCGTCGGCGAACAGGGTCACGCCCCATTCCCAGTCGTCGAGGCCGACCGAGCCCGAGATCACCTGTGTCACCTGCCCGGCGTACTTGCGGCCGATCATGCCGTGGCCCTTCATCAGCTCGCCCCGCTCGGCCGCCGGCAGGTCGAACCAGTTGACCTGCTCGCCCCGCCGTTTGGACATGGGGTAGAAGCAGACGTAGCGGCCTGCCGGCACCTCGAGGTAGAGGCGCGGGCGGGCCAGCCGCTGCATCTCGGCCTGCACCGCCGGCTCGAACTCCGGCGTGCCCTTGGCGATGCCCCGGCGCTCGACCATGGCGGCGGCGTGGCCGGCCAGCTCGTAGGTGCCGAGCTCGATCACCGACAGGTACGAGTACGTCGGGCGCAGGAAGGCCGCGAAGCGCGTGCGCTGCAAGGCCACCTCCTCCCGCCGCAGCCCCTCCAGGTCGCGCCGCCAGTGCATGACGCACAGGTCGCCCTTCTGGCTGAGGAGCGAGAAGAGGGCGCTGTGGCCATCGGCGGGCCGCGCCTGCTGCGCCAGGAGCGCGCTGGCCTCGGCGACGATGGCGTCACGGTCGGCGGGCGCGAGCGCGTTCCAGCGCGGCCAGTCGAGGGCGTACATCTCGTGCAGGACGTACCAGCCCTCGAGGGTGACGGGAGCGTCGGCCATCGCAGCAGGATAGCCCGGCGGCCGACGGGTTGGAAAGGCTCAGCAGGACGGCGCGGCGGCTGACGGGGACAGGGCTCAGCCGGGCGCGCTACCCCCACCCGGGCTCAGGGCGCGCAGTTGGCGCAGCAGGTGGCGCCGGTACCGACCGTCCCGCCGATCGCCACGCACCCCTCCGCGCTCGACCGGGTCTTGCAGCGCGACGTGGTGCACTGGGCGTCGGTCAGGCAGGCGACGGTCGCGTTGCCGGCGCAGGTGCTGGTCGCGAGGTCACACGCCCCGGGCACCGGGATCGTACAGATGACGAAGCCGGCCTTGCCGCACGTGGACCGTGCCGCGCAGCGCTTCACCTTGCCCTTGCAGTTGGTGGGGATGGTACCGTTGGTCGACAGCTGCTTCACCACGTGCGCGACACAGCTCACGTAGCGGCCGTGGTTGCTGGCGGTGCTGCAGTCGCATGCAGCGTTGATCGCCGCCTGCACCGCACACCGCGCCGGCTCGCAGTCGGTTTCGGCCCGGGCACTGGAGCCACTCAGGACAACCAGACCCGTCAACATGATGGTGACGATCGCGCGCATGAGAGACCTCCCCGACCGCATAGGGCGGCTTGCCCGCCGGGGAACGTTCTACTCCGGCAAGACAGGCGCGAGCAAGGGAAAACTGTGCCGGGCCTCGAGCCCCAGCCTCACCCGCCGCGGTGGCAGCCGACGGTGTCCGGGACCGGTCCGAGTGGCCGACAGGCCGATGCGCTACGGAAGCACCTCGACATGGCAACGGCGGGCCGCCGTTCGGAGCGGCCGGTCGCGGGTCGCCAACGCGAAGCGCCGGCGCTGCGCGAGCTCGAGATACGTCGCGTCGTAGACCGTCAGACCATGCTTGGCCGCGAGTTCGCTCGTGGTGCCGAAGGCGGACCGGGCGCCGTCCAGGTCGAGAACCGGCCGCAGGGCGGTCAGTCGTTCGAGCGCCTCACGACGCTCGCGACCGGCCAGGCGCCTCCGGCGTTCGAGGCCCAGCAACACATTGGCCACCTCGACGAACCAGAGTGTGGGAACCACGATCTCCGCGCCTTCCTCGATGCGGGTGAGCAGCGCATCGGTCATGGCGTCCCCCTGCACCGGGTGGACCCAAGCGACCGTCACGGAGGCATCGGGAACGAAGGGGGTGCTCACCGTCGGCCCGCCACGACGGCAACCCGGACTTCACGGTGTGTCAGCGGCTTCCGTCCCCGGCGGCCGATGCGCGAACGAAGCGCCCGGAGCCCCGCCACGGCAGCGCGAACCTGCGACCGTGGCGCGCGTCCTTCCGGAACGATTCGTGCGACGGCCTTGTCATGCCGGGTGATCACGACTTCTTCACCAGATGCCACGCGTTCCAGGAGTTCCCCGAATCGGGTTTTCGCCTCGAATGCGGTCACCGTCGCCATGGCCGGACCTCCAAATTGACCAATCGTTGGCTAGTCTACTCTTGTCGTTCGGAGCGCTGCAACCGGCAGCAGGGCCACGTCCGGGTCATGACCCGATGGTGAATCCGTCACCTCTCCGCCCGTGCATGGGCAACGCGCCGCGTCGCGAGGCGCCCTCCACCGCCGCCCCCGCTTGCCCCTCCCCCCCTCGCCCGGTAAAGAAGTCGCCCCATGGCGGAACAAAAGGCGACCAACATCGTGTGGCACCCGGGAGCGGTCACCCGCACCGACCGCGAGCAGCTGAACGGCCACAAGGGCTGCACGGTCTGGCTGACCGGCCTGTCCGGCTCGGGCAAGTCCACCATCGCCGTCGACCTCGAGAAGGGCCTGTGGGCCCGGGGCGCCCGCGCCTACATCCTCGACGGCGACAACATCCGCCACGGCCTCAACAAGAACCTGGGCTTCTCCCCTACCGACCGCACCGAGAACATCCGCCGCATCGGGGAAGTCGCCAAGCTGTTCACCGAGGCCGGCATGATCGCCGTCACCGCCTTCATCTCGCCCTACCGCGCCGACCGCGACCAGGTGCGCGCCCTCATGCCCGACGGCGACTTCATCGAGGTCTGGGTCGACTGCCCGGTCGAGGAATGCGAGAAGCGCGACGTCAAGGGCCTCTACAAGAAGGCCCGCGCCGGCCAGATCCCCGAGTTCACCGGCATCTCCGCTCCGTACGAAGAGCCGCTCAAACCCGAGCTCACCATCAAGACCGCCACCCAGCCCGTCGAGCAGAGCGTGCAGCAGATCCTGACCTGCCTCGCCGGCCGCAACCTCATCCCCGCCCAGGCGAAGTAACGACGGCGCCGTCGCGGCGCGCGTCCGACACCCACCCGCGGCGGAGACGGGCCCGGGGTCGGAGCGCCTTGACGAGGCAAGCACGCCCGCCCCACCCGCAGCCGCCCGTCCGTCCGCCGAGGAGCGAAGCGGAGACCCCGGGCCCGTCTCCGCCGCGCGCCTCGGGTAGAAGCCCGCGCCCTGTCGGGGACCGAGGGCTCAGGGTCAGCAGGAGCGGAACGTTCGGGCCGGTACGTGCGGACGCGCGGCGGGGTCTCGCTCGCGTCGGAAGGGTCATTATGTCATTCTGCTCTCATGTCCCGGGCGCTGAGTGTGGCCGAAGCGAAACGCCGATTCTCCGACGTTCTCGGGGCCGTCAGGCACCGGGGCGAACGGTTCATCGTCGAGCGGCGAGGCACCCCGGTCGCTGCCATCGTTCCGGTCGACGATCTCGCTGCGCTCGAGGGCAAGCGGGGCGGCGTCCTGGCTCTCGTCGGCGCCTTTCGTGACGCCCGTGACTTTCCGTCGATCCTCGACACGGTCGTCCGCGCACGCCCGCGGCAGCGTCGACGGCGGGCGCCACGTCTTCCCCGATGATCGTCTTCGACACCGACGCCATCAGCGAGCTGATGCGTCCACGTCCGTCGACGACCCTTGTGGAGCGACTTGCGGGCGTACCGGTCGGCGAGCAGGCCACCACCGCGATCACGCTGGGCGAGCTCGCGTACGGTGCTCACAAGGCGGGTCGACCGGCCCTCTACCGGCGCGCGGTGAGGCTGTTGCACGGTGTTCAGATATTGGGCTTCGATCGTCCCGCCGCGGAGCAGTACGGCACACTGAGAGCGTCGCTCGAGCGGGATGGCCTCCGATTGGCCGATCCAGACCTCCGCATCGCGGCGATCGCTGCGGTGCACCGCGCGACACTGATCAGCGGCAACCGACGCCACTTCGATCGCATCCCGGGATTGAGCGTCGAGGACTGGATTCGCGGGTAGTCCCGGGGGCGATCCGCTTCCCGCCGCAGCCCCTCAGGTCGCGCCGCCAGTGCATGACGCACAGGTCGCCCCTCTGACTGAGGAGCGAGAAGAGCGCGCTGTGGCCGTCGGCCGGCCGCGCCTGCTGCGTCAGGAGGACGCTCGCCTCGGCGACGATCGCGTCCCGGTCGACCGCCGTGTCGGCACGATCACCGCCGCAACCCCGGCCGCCGCGCACCCCGACGCCGCCGGCGCGAGGGCGACGACCACTCCTGCGGCGACGGCGCGGGCAAGGTAGCGCCCGAGCACCCCGAGGGGGAACCCTGCCGCGAACAGACACCCGCCGCGCGGGAGCACGACGCGGCGGAGCCCGAGCACGCGCTCCGCGAGCGGCCGCTGCGCGCCGCGGAACTCGACGTATCGGCCGACCTGGCAGAAGACGAGCGCATGCCCTCCGGCGCCGCGCACCAGCCGCGCGTACCGGACCCCGAACGGCCTCGCCGCCGCCGAGAGTCCGACCGGCCACCGCGGCGCGACCCGCCACCCCGAGCGTGCGAAGCACACGGCGAGCCAGTCCGCTTCCGTCCAGACCCGCTCCCATTCCCGCCACGACGCGCCGTGTTGCACGTGTCCCGCGTACGACGCCAGGCTGGCGCGCAGCGCCGTGATCGGGCCGTCGCGCCACGCCACGCGCCGTGCGCGCCCGCAGAGCAGCGGGGTCGTCTGCCGGCGCGCAAACTCGGCGACCCGTGCGTGCAGGGCCCGCACCGTCCGCCGGCGGGGCAGGCGCCGGTTCCACCACGTCTTCCAGCCGACGAAGTCGATGCCCGTGCGCACCGGGGCGGGGCGGCCGCGATCGACGCGCAACGCGAGGCCGAGCCGCTCCGCCAGGAACTCCGCGATCGCGGCCCGCCACGCCCGCAGCCGCTCCACCTTGGCATCGAGCAGCACGAGGTCGTCCACGTACCGCACGTACCACCGCACGCCGAGGCGCCGCTTCACGAAGTGGTCCAGCTCGTTCAGGTAGACGTTGCCCCAGAACTGGCTGGTCAGGTTGCCGATCGGCAGGCCGCGGGCGTTGGCCGCCCCGAAGAGGCTCTTCCGCGCCGGCACCGGGTAGCGCGGCGACCCCGGCCCGGGCGTGCGGCCGTTGCGCGTCCGGTAGCGATAGTGCTGCGTCGGATCGTGGAAGAGCACCGTCTGCGTCAGCCAGCGCACCTCGGGATCCCGGAAGCGCGCCGCGATGAGCTCGGACAACGTCTCCTTCCGGATCGACGGAAAGAAGCTCGCCACGTCGAGATGCATCGCCCCGGCGGGGCGCCGGCCGTTGGCCGTCGCCTGGCGCAGGAAGGCCGTCAGCCGATCGCTCGCGGCGAGCGTGCCCTTGCCCTTCCGGCAGGCGTACGAGTCGTGGATGAACTCGCGCTCGAACAGCGGCTCCTGCCAGCTCACCAGCAGATGGTGCACGACCCGGTCGCGGAAGTCGGCGGCGAACACCTCGCGCGGCTTCGGGCCGCCGGTCACGAAGCAGATCGACGCGCCCGGTCGGTAGGTATGGTCGCGCAGCTCCTGCTGCAGCGCGAGCAGGTTCGCCTCGGCGTTCAGCTCGAAGCGGAGCGCGTTGACGGTCGCGCGCTTGTTGCGGCGGCAGGCGCGGTACTGCCGCCACAACGCCTCGAAGGCGTACGGATCGGGTCGATCACGAGCCGCCACGCACTGCCCGGACGGCGTTGTTGTTCGTCTTGTTGTTCGCGTTCACGTTGCCGTCGTTGAAGTTCACGTTCCAGGCATTGGTGGGATTGTCGGCGTAGGTAGAGGACGACCAGTAGTTGTTCGACCGGGTGTTCCCGCTCCGCTTGTTCCCGGCCGCGAGCGGCCGGACCCGGGCGTCCGGCCCCGCCGCGGCGGGGGAGGACGTCCTTGTGCCTCGGCCCCTCCCGGGGCTCCGGCGTTCGCCTGGCGGCGCCACCAGGCGGGAGCGGGACCTCGTGATCACGGCACGCCCGGCGCGGCTGGCCCTTCGGGCATCGCCCGCCGGCTCTGGCCAGGACCCACGGGCTGGCGGCAATACTTGAGCCAGCCCTCGTTCTGCTTGGCGATCGCCACCACCTGCGTGATGGCGTGCTCGAAGGCGCGAAAGCTCGCAAACGCCTTCGCGTCGTGCCCGAGACGACAGAGGACCTTCAGGTCCTCGCATCGCTCGCGGATCTCCAGGAGGACGGGCGCCTTGTCCCGCCGCGCGTTCGCCCGCACGACGAGCCGCAGCACCCACCGCGCGCCCTCCCGGAGGTCACTCCCCAAGGCATATTTGTGGTAGCGCGAGAACCCGCGCACCAGTTGCTCGACGTAGAGGCAGAAGTCGTAGCTCGCCTTGTAGATGGGGAGATGTTCGGTCTGCGCCATCGGGGTATCGCGACCGGCGTGGGGGCGCACGCCCCCACGCCGGAATCAAAGGATCAAACCCTCAAAGGACCAAATGGTCGATCACGAGCCGCCACGCACTGCCCGGACGGCGAAGTTGACCGGCTTGCTGTCCGCGCTCACGTTGCCGACGTCGAAGTTCACGAACCAGGCACCGGTGGGACTGAGGGCGTAGGTAGAGGACGACCAGTAGACGCCCGACCGGGTGCAACTGCAGGTCGTCACGGTGCATCCAGGCGCGCACGCCGTGTTGAACGCCGCCGACACCGAGGGGAACGCGTTCTGGTAGTTCACAATGCTCTGCAGCTCCTTCGCGTTCGGCACCCGCCAGTCGGTGTGCCCGGCGAAGACCGCGCCGTTCAGCCCCGCGACCTTCACCGCGAAGGCATCGTTCCACGTGTAGTTTGTATCCCAGTCGTGGATCGTGCCGTCATCCGACAGCTTCTCCCACATGAGGCCCGTGTTGTTGTCGGTGATGGTGCCGTTGCCGTTGTCGGTGTAGCTGAGCGTCGCCCCCGCCTGGATCTCCCCGTCGTGCCCCGTGCCTGCGCACGGGATGACGGTTCCAGCGCTGTTCCAGCAGGTCGTCTGGCCCGTGGCCGGGAAGCTGCCGGAGGAGGGCCCACAGCCGCAGCCGCTGGTGTCGAACGTGCAGCCCGGGCCACAAGCGAGCGTCCCCGACGCAAACCCCTCGCTCTGGCAGGTCGCCCCGCCGAGGGCGGACGCATCGCACTCCTCGCCGGCGTCGACCGTCCCGTCGCCGCAGAAGGTGGTGCCCTTGTACGCGGGCGTGCACAGCAGGTCGGCCTTGAACCCCCCCAGCGGCCGCGGCTCGGTCAGGACCCGGTTCCCGAACTGGTCCGTGACCTGCTGGCTCGCCGGCCCGGGCGTCAGGCACTTGATCTTGTAGCAGATGCGGTCGCCGGGATCGCGCCCGGCGACCAGGAGGGGGGTGATCTGGTTCCCCGTCACGCGGTTGGTGGCGATCACGACCGTCTTCGTGACCGGGACGCAGAACAGCTTCGCCTTGAAGATCTTGCAGCCGGGCTCGAGCCCGAACTGCGGGCTGTACAGATCAACCACTCCCTGGAGCACGAGTGGGTCCTTCACCTTGTAACATTTCAGGTGGTCGGGGACCGCCCAGCCCGCGGTGGCGCCGAGGGCGACGGTGATGAGAGCGACGACGATGCGCATGGGACTCCCTCCTTCTTTGGGTGCGCGGCGGGTGTCGCCACGCTCGCCAGCAGGCATTGCATCCCCCGCCCACCCCCCCCCTCCCCCCCCCCCCCATCCCCCCCCCCACAGCACAGCGCACACCGGCTCCAC
>CAZUDO010000051.1:0-3752 GCA_964618895.1 uncultured Binatia bacterium (SeqCode) | reverse complement strand
GGCCGAGATGCGCGAGGCGCTCGCAACGCTCAATCAGGATCTCGAGCGGACGTGGGGCATCCACCTCGAGGCCCGCATCGGCGTCAACAGCGGTGAGGTGATCGCAGGCGATCACCTGCAGGGCCACGGGTTCGTTACGGGCGAGGTCGTGAATGTCGCGAAACGGCTCGAGGAGGCGGCGGCGACGAGCGAGATTCTGATCAGCGAGGCCACGCATCGGCTCGTGCGCGACGCAGTCGTCGCTGAGCAGGTCTCCGACCGCGTGGTGAAAGGAGGCGAGACGGTCGAGGCCCTGCAGCTCGTCGAAGTGCTGGGGCGCGTCCCCGGACATGCCCGCAGTTTCGACTCGCCGCTCGTCGACCGCGAGCAGGAGTTGAGTGCGCTTCGGAGCGTGTTCGCAAGCATCGTCCAGAATCGCGCCTGTCATCTGCTGACCGTGCTGGGGTCGGCCGGAGTCGGCAAGTCGCGCCTCGTGCAGGAGTTCGTCGCAGAGGTCGGTGCGAACGCGATCGTCGTGCGCGGCCGCTGCCTGCCCTACGGCGAGGGCATCACGTACTGGCCGTTGGCCGAGGTCGTGCGGGAGATCGTCCGCACCGCAGGATCGGCGGACGCAGAGCCATCGAACGCTGCGATCGCCGAGCTGCTTCCGGATGAGGAGAAGGCCGACCTGATCGCCGAGCGCGTAGCCGACGCGGTGGGGCTCGGCGGCCTGGGAGGGGGGAAGAGCGAGGAGACCTTCTGGGCGGTCAGGAAGCTCTTCGAAGCGCTCACCCGCGGCTGCCCCCTTGTGGTCGTCTTCGACGACGTCCACTGGGCGGAGCCGACGTTCCTCGATCTGGTTGAACACGTCGCGGACTTCTCGCGTGACGTCCCGATCCTGCTCGTGTGCATCGCGCGACCCGAGCTGCTCGACGAGCGTCCCGGCTGGGGCGGCGGCAAGCTCAATGCCACCTCGATCCTGCTAGAGCCGCTCAGCGATGACGAGTGCCGGCAGCTGATCTCGAACCTGCTCGACCGAGCGCCACTCCCCGCCGAGACAGAATCTCGGATCGCCGAGGCCGCCGGAGGCAACGCCCTCTTCGCCGAGGAGCTGGTGGCGATGCTCATCGACGACGAGCTGCTGACGCGGGAGAACGACCATTGGGTTGCGTCGGCCGATCTTTCCGACCTGCCCGTTCCCTCGACGATTCACGCGCTGCTCGCCGCTCGCCTCGAAGGGTTGCCGGCCGACGAGCGGGCCCTCATCACGACAGCCTCGGTCGAGGGCACGGTCTTCCACCGTGGCGCAGTGAGTGAGCTCTCCGCGCGCTCGCTCGATCCGACCCTCGATCGCAACCTGATGGCGCTCGTCCGCAGGGACGTGATCCGGCCCGGTCCCGCGAGCTTCGCCGGAGAGGAGGCATACCGCTTCCGCCACGTGCTGATCCGCGACGCTGCCTATCGGTCGCTCCCGAAGAAGACCCGGGCGGACCTGCACGAGCGGTTTGCCGCCTGGCTCGAGCGCGCGGCCGAAGGACGCCTGCGCGAGGTCGAAGAGATCGTCGGGTACCACCTCGAGCAGGCCTTCCGCTACAGGGTGGCCCTCGTGGCGATCGACCCGCACGCGGCTTCCCTCGCAACCGGAGCAGCCCAGCGGCTCGAGTCGGCCGGGCGGAGGGCGCTCGCCCGCAGCGATCTTCCGGCGGCGATTGGCCTGCTCGAGCGGGCGGCCGGCTTGCTCGCGCACGACGACCCTGGGCGCGCCGCGCTGCTTCCGGAGCTCGGGGCCGCCTTGATCGAGGCCGGCAGACTCGCAGAAGCCGAGTCGATTCTCGCGGAGGCGCGGCGGCTGGCGACGACCGCGCGCGACGATTGCTCCGAGTCCCACGCGCTCGTCCTGCAGCAGTTCTTGCAGCTCCTGCGAGTCGCGGGAGGAGGAACCGAGGAGGCCGCGAGCGTCGTGAAGCACGTGATCCCCGTCTTCGAGCGCTGCGGAGATCACCACGGCCTCTGCAGAGCGTGGCAGCTCCGGGCGTGGCTGGACTGGATCGAAGCACGTGCAGCGGCGGCGGCGGAGGCGTGGGAGCGGGCTGCGGCGCACGCCCGTCGGGCCGGCGACGAAGACGAACGAAGCGAGATCCTGAAGTGGGTCGCCTTCTCGATCTTCTTCGGGCCGGTGCCCGTCGCCCAGGGCATCCGTCTCTGCGAGGAGATCAGGGCCGAGGTGAGCGGGAACCTCGCGGCGGAGGCGGAGACGCTCCGTTCGCTCGCGGGGCTGCACGCGATGGACGGCCGCTTCGAGCTTGCCCGCGAGCTCCTGGCGACAAGTAATGCCGTCTTCGAGGAGCTCGGACAGACGCTGAACTCCTCCGTTTTGCATCTCGACGCAATCGTCGAGATGCTGGCGGGGGACCCCGCTGCCGCCGAGAGGATCCTGCGGTCGTCCTACCGAACGCTCGAGGAAATGGGCGACAAGTTGTTCCTCTCGACCACAGCCGCGTACCTCGCCCAGGCGATCTTCGCGCAGGGACGCGACGAGGAGGCCGAGCGCTTCACCCAGCTCAGTGAGGAGCTGGCGGCAAGCGACGATCTCGGCACCCAGGTCGTCTGGCGCGGCGTGCGCGCCAGGATCCTGGCCAGGCGAGGTCGCGTCGAAGATGCCGAGCGGCTCGCGCGCGAGGCCGTTGCGCTGGCCGAGCTGACCGATTTCGTCAACACCCGCGGAGATGCGTTGATCGACCTGGCGCAGGTCCTCCAGGAAACCAAGCGCCTCGAGGAGGCGAGCGCAGCCGTTTCCGAGGGACTTCGTCTCTACGCGGAGAAGGGAAACGCTGTGGCTGCGACGAGAGCCCGATCGTGGCTGGACGAACTAGCCCGTGTGTGAAACGATACGCGTCAGCCGGCGCTGATAAAGGTTCCGATCTCTCCATGGGCCCGTGTGGCTCGGATTGGTGGTGACGCGATGGCCATGAAGTTCGATGATTCGCTGCTTTTGAGGGCACCCCAGGTGCCGGACGACCCGGGCGGGGTTGATGCGACGGGCCCGAAGGATACGGGAGAGACGATTCAGGAAATGTGCGCCTGGGTCTTCCAGGAGCGGGGCGGAAGCCACGCGACCGCCACCGAAATGACGACGACGGGCGGCATCCTTAGCCAGCCAGATCCCCCCGGGAACACGTGGAGCATGGCGTTGGGCAAGATCGGGGACTTGGACTTGATCGCCGGGCCAGCATTCGCAGTGGCTGTCGTTATGACCGAGGATGCGAACGGCAATCAGAAGGGGTTGTTGTGGGCTCATCTGGTCACGCTGGTCGGTAGTGGGTCATAGCCCACCACCCGCTGGTCTGAGCTGCCGCAGCGAGCCCCACTGCTGAGGAACGGGGTCTGGTTTTCCGCGTTCCTCCAGATCAGTCGATCGTCTGCAGGAACGCCTCTGCCCGCTCGAGAAACGCCTCGGGCTCCTCGACGTGCGGCAGGTGGCTCGACTCCTCGAACACCGTCCACTCCGCAGCCGGAATCCGCTCGTGGATCTGCCCCACGATCATGGGCGTCGCCTCGTCGTAGCGACCCGAGACGAGCAGCGCCGGCGTCGTGATCTCGTGCAGTCGCTCGCTGATGTCCGACTCCTTCAGCGAGTCGATGTCGTGGAACTCGCTCGGCCTCGATCCGCCTTTCGATCACGGCCAGACGGACCTCCTCGAGCCGAGCGATCGACGCCTGGGCGAACGACTCGAACGCGAGGGTCGGCGAGCGCGGGCCCTCGCCAGAGACCG
>CAZUDO010000050.1:0-56429 GCA_964618895.1 uncultured Binatia bacterium (SeqCode) | reverse complement strand
GACGACAACGCGGTGCCAATCGACACCTTCAAGCGCCGCCTCTCGTTCAAGTCGGACACCAAGCTCGAGACCCCGACGCACAAGGTCGTCTTCCCCACGCCCTTGTCGGGCGGCGATCCGCGCGTCGGTGGCGCCACCCTGCGGGTGTACAACTCGAACCCGGCGGTCGGGAGCCCGACCGACGACGTGACCGTCAATCTGCCGGCGGCGCAGTGGATCGTCCTCGGCTCGAGCGTGATCACGGGCTACCGCTACGACAACCCGGACCCGAACGGCCCCATCAAGCGGGTGACGGTGAAGACCGACCTGATCCAGGTGAAGGGTGGCAAGCCCAACTGGAGCTACACGCTGAACGAGTCGTCGCAGGGCCGCATCGCTGTCCGGCTGCAGCTGGGGACCGCCACGCCGTGGTGTGCCGACGCGCCCGCAAAGGTCGGCGGCACGCCACCGACGACCGCCAACAACGACAAGGTGGACAAGTTCACGGCCCAGCCGAAGACGCCGGCACCGGGAACCTGTCCGGCGCCGTAACTCGATCGATCCGGGGAGGTCACCCGCCGGGGCGGCCTCCCCGCCCGTATCACTATGCCGGCGCGTCTCGGATTCGTGGTGCAGGAGGGGCTGGATCCGGGTCGCAGCGTCGCGACCGATCACGCCCTGCTGGCGGCAGCGCGTGCGTTGCCGGACGGGGTGGCCGGCGTCCTGCGGGTGTTCGAGTGTGCCGGCATGCTGGTGTCGCTCGGGCGCTACCACACGGCACCCCCGGCGACCGATGGGCCCGTGCGCTGCAGCCGCCGCGTCTCGGGTGGCCGGGTGGTGTCGTTCGGGAAGGGATTCATCGGCGTCGCGCTGGTGGTCGCCGATCCGCTGGCGCTCCGCCCGGAGCAAGTTCTCAATCGCTACGTGCGGGGTATGCTCGAGGGCTGCAAGCTCGGCGGCGTGCCCGCCTTCTATCCCGGGCGGGATACGCTCACGCTCGACGGCCGGATGCTGGGCGTGGTGTCGTTCGAGGTCGACGCCCAGGGGGCGCTGCTCGTCGAGGGCATCATCGCCCGGAGCGCGGAGTTTGCCAGCCTGGCGGCCCGACTCGAGACCGTCGACCCGGCTGGTGTCGTGCAGGCCGGAATGCTCGGGCCGGCGCAGGTGACGTCACTGGCCGTAGCCCTCGGGCGGGTCCCGCCGGTCGCCGAGGTGGCCGACTGGATGCGGCGTGGATACGAGAAGACCCTGCTGGTGGAATGTGTCCCGCTGTCCGTGGTCCCGGTCGAGCAGTCTTTCGACGAGGCCGCGTGGCTCCGCGCCCGTGCCCCGCGTGGCGACCTCGACCGCCGCGGGACGGTGACGACGCAGCTCGGCGTGGTACAGGCCGAGCTCGGCGTCGACGCCGGCCGGCTGCGTGCGGTGCGCATCGGCGGAGACATCATCGCGAGCTCGTCCGCCATCGCCGCCCTGGAAACGGCGCTCGCCGGGTGCCCGGCGGACGCCGCTGCCATCGCGGCGGTGGTCCACGAGGTGTTCGCGCGCCCCGGCCACTTCGTCCTCGGGGTGGGACCGCTGCAGAACGTGACCGACGCCATCGTGCGGGCCGTCCCCGCATGACCCTGGTGGCGGTGCTGCGCGGCGAAGACCTGGCCGCACGGCTGGTGGCGATGGCGGCGATCCGGACGCGTGGCGTGGCGGAGGCCGACGAGGTGGTGGCGCTGCTCGAGTGCCTCGGCGATGCGCGGAAGGCCATCCAGCGACCTACGGCAGAGACGCTGGCGGCACTGGCCGCGCACGCGCCCGCCGTACGCACGGCGCTCGACCAAGCCCTCGAATCGGCCGAGGCGCGCCGGCGCTGGGGGGCGGCGTACGCGCTCGCCCGCCTGGACGCCCCGACGATACGGCTGCTTCCAGTCCTGCTCGAAACTCTCGGCGGCAACGACGGCGACCTCCGCTGGGCCGCCGCCGATATCGTCCTGGCGCTCGCCGATCGGCCGGCCGTCCTCTGCGCGATGCGCCAGTCGGCGCGCGACGGCAACCCCGCGCAACGCAAGATGGCCCTCTACTGCCTACGCGACCTCGACGACCGCACCCCGGAAACCGAGACCGCCGCGCACGCCGCACTCACCGACGACGACCCCGGCGTCCGCCTAGCCGCCATCGCCACCGTCGCCCGCCTGGCCACCGACCGCGCCCGCGCCGCCGCCCGCCTGATCGCACTCCTCGACCACCCCGACCCGCGCACCCCCCGCGCCGCCGCCGCCGCCCTCGGCACGCTCGCCGACGCCTCGACCGCCGTCATCGAGGCCCTTGAACGCGCAAAAACGTCGCCCGACGCCGCCCTCCGCCGCGCCGCCGAACGCTCCCTGCATGCCCTCACCCCGGAAGTCTGATCCGGGGGTGGGGGTGGGCGCCGGCGCCGCAAAGCCGAGTCGCGGGCGCGGGGGCGTGGGCGGAGCGCCTTGAGCGGACGACGCGCATCGCATGTGTGGTTGCGCGCCCGACCGTCCGCGAACGAAGCGGAGCCCACGCCCCCGCGCCCGCGGACTGACCATGGAGAGCGCTACCCCCCCGCCTCGCCGACGGCCGCACTCGTGAAGCGGAGCCCCGACGGCCCGCTGTCGACGACCAGCCGCTCGCCGTCGCGCACCTCGCCCGCGATGATCCGCTGCGCCAGCGCCGTCTCGATCTCGTTCTGCACCACGCGCTTGAGGGGCCGGGCGCCGTAGATCGGGTCGTATCCGCGCTCGACGAGGAAGTCCTTGGCCGCGTCCGTGAACGTCAGCTCCAGGTGGCGGTCGCCGAGGCGTGCCGCGAGGCGGGCGAGCTGGATGTCGACGATGGCCCGCAGATGCTCACGGCCGAGGGCATGGAACACGACCACGTCGTCGACCCGGTTCAGGAACTCCGGCCGGAAGTGCTGGCGGAGCTGCTCCAGCACGTCGCGCTTCATGCCCTCGAAGGCGCCGGGCTCGTCGCCGCCGCGATACCCGGCGATCAGCTGGCTGCCGATGTTCGAGGTCATGATGACGACCGTGTTCTTGAAATCGACGGTGCGGCCCTGGCCGTCGGTCAAGCGCCCGTCGTCGAGCAGCTGGAGGAGGACGTTGAAGACGTCGTGGTGCGCCTTCTCGATCTCGTCGAACAGGATGACGCAGTAGGGGCGGCGGCGGACGGCCTCGGTGAGCTGGCCGCCCTCCTCGTAGCCGACATACCCGGGCGGGGCGCCGATGAGCCGCGCCACGGCGTGCTTTTCCATGTACTCGGACATGTCGAGGCGGATGAGCGCCTGCTCGCTGTCGAACAGGAACTCGGCCAGCGCGCGCGCCAGCTCGGTCTTGCCGACGCCGGTGGGGCCCAGGAAGATGAACGAGCCGATCGGGCGGTTCGGGTCCTTGATGCCGGCACGGGCACGCAGCACGGCGTTGGCCACCGCGGTGATGGCTTCGTCCTGGCCGACGACGCGCTTGTGGAGCAGGTCGCCCAGATGGACGAGCTTCTCGCGCTCGCCCTCGACCAGCTTGGCCACGGGGATGCCGGTCCAGCGCGCGACGACCTCGGCCACGTCCTCTTCGTCGACCTCTTCCTTCAGGAGGCGGCGGCCACCGTTGTGGCGGCTGGTGAGCGTGGCTTCCTCCGTGGCAAGGGTCTTCTCCAGCTGGGCGAGGGTGCCGTACTTGAGCTCGGCCGCCTTGTTGAGGTCGTACTCGCGCTCGGCCTTCTCGATGGCGACGCGGGTGTGCTCGATCTCTTCCCGCAGCTTGCGCAGCGTCCCGATGGCGCCCTTCTCGGATTCCCACTGGGCGCGGAGCGCGGTCGACGTGCTGCGTACCTCGGCCAGCTCCTGCTCGAGACGGGCGAGGCGTTCGCGGGACGCGGCGTCAGTCTCCTTCTTGAGAGCCTGGCGCTCGATCTCGAGCTGCATCAGCTTGCGATCGGCCTCGTCCAGCTCCTCGGGCTTGGAGTCGATCTCGGTGCGCAGGCGGGCGGCGGCTTCGTCGATCAGGTCGATGGCCTTGTCGGGCAGGAAGCGGTCCGAGATGTAGCGGTTCGAGAGCACGGCGGCGGCGACCAGCGCCGCGTCCTTGATCTGCACGCCGTGATGCACCTCGTAGCGTTCCTTGAGACCGCGCAGGATGGAGATGGTGTCCTCCACGGACGGCTGAGCGACGACCACCGGCTGGAAGCGGCGCTCGAGGGCGGCGTCCTTCTCGATGTGCTTGCGGTACTCGTTCAGGGTGGTGGCGCCGATGCAGTGCAGCTCGCCGCGCGCGAGCATGGGCTTCAGCAGGTTGGACGTGTCCATGGCGCCCTCGGCAGCGCCGGCGCCGACCACCGTGTGCAGCTCGTCGATGAACAGGACCACGTCGCCCTCGGACGACTGGACCTCCTTCAGGACGGCCTTGAGGCGTTCCTCGAACTCGCCGCGGAACTTGGCGCCGGCGATGAGCGCGCCCATGTCGAGAGCGATCAGGCGGCGGTCTTTCAGGCTCTCGGGCACGTCGCCCTTGACGATGCGCTGCGCCAGCCCTTCGACGATGGCGGTCTTGCCGACGCCGGGCTCGCCAATCAGGACGGGGTTGTTCTTGGTGCGGCGGGAGAGCACCTGCACCACGCGCCGGACCTCGTCGTCACGGCCGATGACGGGGTCGAGCTTGCCCTGCGTCGCCAGCTTGGTGAGGTCGCGGCCGTACTTCTCGAGCGACTGATAGGTGGTCTCCGGTTCGGGCGAGGTGACGCGCTGGTTGCCGCGCACCTGCTGGAGCGCCGCCATGAGACGCTCGCGTGTGAGGCCGAGGGGGCGGAAGACGCTCTCGCCGACTGCCGCCAGCAGTACGTGCTCGACGCTCAGGTATTCGTCCTTGAGCGCGCGCATCTCGTCTTCGGCGCGGGTCAGGAGCTGGGACAGGCGTTGCGTCAGGTACGCCTGCGACGGCCCGCTGGCCGCGCCCGTGACCTGCGGGCGCCGCGCCAGCTCCCGCTCGAGCGCTTCGGTGAGGGCGCGCGGCGCGACCCCGGCGGCCTCGAGCAGGTTGGGGGCCAGCCCATCGGGCTGGGCCAGGAGGGCGACCAGCAGGTGCTCGACGTCGATACCCTGGTGGTTGCGCCGGGTGGCGATGCCGCCCGCCTGCTGCAGGGCCTCCTGCACCTTGTGCGTGAGGCGGTTCGGGTCCGTCATGGTGCGGCGAAGCTGCGCACCATCGAGCGATGCGTCAAGGCGAGGGGCGGACCCTAGCGGGCGGAGCGGCGGTCCGTGAGCAGCCGGGGCGCGGTCTCGCGGACGAAGTCGGTCACTCGGCCGACCAGGAGCAGGATCTCCTCCCACAGGGTGCGCGCCATGTCGCGCAGGGTGGCGCCGACGGTGGGCTGGGGCTGGCGCATGCGGGACGAGCGGCTGCAGCCGCCCATCTGCAGGGCCAGATGCGCCGCGACCGCGTCCTGCTCGCGCACGCAGAGCTTGTAGTACGTGCCCGACGGCCGTCGCTCGGCCTCGATGTCGTACACGATGCCGGCGAGCTTGAGGCAGCGCTCGCGTCGTTGCAGCGCGGCCCCCTGGCGATCGCTGACGAAGACGACGGCGGCCGGCTCCCCCTCGACCCCGACGGCGGTCCCGACCTCTCCTTCCACCGAGTGCCCCATCGTGCCTCCTCCTGCGTGTTCAGCCAGGGATTCTCTAGCCTGCCGGCTGCACGGGCGCAACTCGTGCATTGCGGCGGCCGGGGGCCCGTGCTAGCGCGCCTGCGGGAGCGGCCATGCGCACGCGCACCATCGCCGGCACCCGCCTCGAGCTGGTGCAGGGGGACATCACCCGGGAGGCGGTCGATGCCATCGTGAACGCTGCCAACACGACCCTGCTGGGCGGTGGCGGGGTCGACGGCGCGATTCATCGCGCCGGCGGGCCGAGCATCCTCGGGGAATGCCGTACGCTCGGCGGATGTGCGACCGGCGACGCCAAGTTGACGCGGGCCGGACGTCTGCCGGCATGGTACGTGATCCACACCGTCGGCCCGGTCTATCGCGACGGGCGCCACGGCGAGGCGACGCTGCTGGCGAGTGCCTACCGCCGCAGCCTCGAGGTCGCGATCGCCACCGGCATCCGCTCGCTCGCGTTCCCCTCCATCTCCACCGGTGCGTACCGGTTCCCAATCGCCGCGGCGGCGCCGATCGCGCTCGCCACGGTGGCGGGGGTCACCGACGCGCATCGGGGTGCCCTGGAGGTAGTCCGGTTCGTGCTGTTCAGGGACAGCGACCTGTCGTGCTACGAGGCCGCCCTCGCGGCGCTGTGAATTTCGCGCTTGCCACCGGCGCCCCGACGTGGCACAGGTCGAGAAGGAGGAACCCCACACATGCGCTCGCTCATCATCGGACTTCTGGCCCTCGGGGCCGTTGCGGGGGCACCCGGCACAGCGCGTGCGAGTGGGGCCGGAGACGCCGGCTTGGCACTCGGGGCGGCTGCACTCAACCTCTTCTATACGCCCTGCAAGGCGATGATGGCGGTGGGCGGCTTGGTGGTCGGCGGCGTGGTGGGAGTGCTGACAGGCGGTGACACGCGCTCGGCCTATGCGCTGTGGGTGCCTGCTGCCGGCGGCACGTACATGGTGACGGCGTCGAACCTGGACGGCAGCCGGCCGCTCGAGTTCTTCGGCGCCGACTACGCTGATACGCCGTCGCCGCGCTCCCGTACGCTCGAGAACTCGTCGATCTACGAGGCGCTCTACTACTAGTAGAGCGTGGCCAGCACCGCGGTCCAGGGCGCGAGCGAACAGGTCACGTACACGACGGCGCTGGTGGCGAGCGCCGGCACGGCCAGACGGCTCCGCCGCAGGTGCCAGACGAGCAGCAGGCAGGCGCAGGCCTCGAGCTTGAACAGGCACAGCGCCGATGCGGGGCCGACGCGGTCAAAGGCCCACACCAGCAGCGGGTTGCCTTCCGCGAAGCCCGCACCCAGGCCCACGTAGGTGGCCACCCCGTCGAAGAGTTGTAGGGCGAAGTTGATGACGACGAGCGCGCCGGCGGCGCGCTCTCCAGGCGTGAACATGCGGGACCCCTCCCACGGGCGTCCGCAGCCGTGTACGCGGCTCCGGCGCCCGGGTGTGCTTCTCCCGCAGTGGCGCTTGCGGCGTCAAGCGCATGCGCCATGCGGAACGCGCACTGCGCTGCTGGTTGCGTTTCTCGCCCTGGCGGCTCCCGCACACGTGGCGGCCGTCACGGTGCCCGACCTGCTCGGGGGTGGTCGACTGGTGGCGTATCGGGCGCGCACCGACACGCGGCCACGCGCAATGGCGCTGCGCGTCGAGGCGCGTGAGCTGCACCGTCGGGGCTTCCGGGCCATCAGTCTGTCCGCGGCGACCCCCGGTGCGGCACTGGTCTGTCGCGTCTTCAAGCGCGCCGGCTTCCGGGTGGTACTGGTCGACGTTCCCGACCCGCACCATCGGCGGAGCCTCCGGCGCGCCGTCCGGATGCGGCGCTGTGCGGACGGGTTCGTCATCGGACATGGCGGCTGGGCGGCAGGACGGTACACGCTTCTGTGGCTCGAAACCGTCATGGCGGAGGTGCGCAGCGCGACCGGTCGTCCGGTCACGACCCGCGAACCGCTGGTACGCTACGAGGAGAACCCGGAGCTGCTCCAGCTCGGTGACTGGGTGTTCCCTTCGGCCAATCCGTACGCGGCGGACGCGCGGCTGCCGCAGACCGCGTGCGGGTACAGCGTGAACCGGTACCTGGGCCTGGTGGCGCTCGTGCCCCCGGGGCGGTCGGTGATCATGGGGGAGACCGGGCTGCCGACGGCGGGCGGGCGAGGCCTCAACGAAAACGGGCAGCGCGCGTTCTTCGGCTGCATCGAGCCGCGCACGACGCGCTTCGAGCACCACTCGGCGTTCGATCGCGCGGACGACACGAGCACCTCCGAGGCCGCGCACTACGGCGTCTTCCGTGCCGACGGCACGCCCAAGGCGTGGGCGGTGGCCCTGGCCCGTCCACGCCTGCGCATGCGGAGGACGGACGGCGCGGTGCAGGGGGTGACGAACGCGCCCCCCGAGTACTTCCGGGTGGCGCTGTACGCACACGCGGCCGAGTGGCGGCCGGTCGGCGTGGTGGAGATCGGGCGCGGCGGGAAATGGCGTGCCCGGGGTACCGCCGCCGCGGCGCTGCTGGTGGCGCGCGGCTTCGTACCCGGCGCGCCCGCCGCGCGGCTGCCGCAGGTCGACGACGCGACGGTGTTCGCGGTCGCCGAAGCGGCGATCCCACCGCGCGGCCGCTAGCTGGCACGCCGGTGGCGATGCCCCGGCCGACGTGGTAGTCCGCTCTGCTCCGTTCGGGAGAGGTGACCGAGTGGTCGAAGGTGCACGCCTGCTAAGCGTGTGTAGGGACAAAATCTCTACCGAGGGTTCGAATCCCTCCCTCTCCGCTGATTCCGTCTCGGAACCCCGGGGGCTTGGCGGAGGGCGTCGAAAAGGTTCCCGGTAGGGTTCCCGGTGTCGGCCGTGTGGCCGTCACGGCGACGTGGACGGCGGCATTGTGGTGACGCCCCCGGGCAGGTGCCGCGTGACGACACGGTCGACAACGGTCCCGCGCGGGGCGGCACGCAAGGTGCAAGACACGACGGTATGGCGCTCCGCATCCCCGCTCGCACGCCGCTCGGCATGTCTGGCAGGCTCCTGCTCGTCACGCTGGCCCTCCTGGCCGTGTGCGCCGCGCCGGCTCACGCCAACCCACGCGTCGCCCGGCAGTGCCGTCAGCTGTGCCAGGTGTTCCGGCCGCTCTGCGTCGCGAGTGACCGCCGCGGACGGCAGCATCTGTACAAGCTCTGTTGGAAGAACCTCCTGCAGTCGTGCCGGCTGTCGACGACGCGGGTTTTTCCGCCCCAGCCCACGTGTGCTTTTTCCTGCGACGGGCCCACCGATCCGCCGTGCAGCTTCGGCAGGACGTGCGTGCAGGGCCAGTGCATCATCCCGCCCCTGTTCCGGGTGCCGAAGCAGTGCCAGGACCCGGCGTTCCCGACCGTGTGCGCCAGCGGCGTCTGCTGCCCGGCCGACAACACCTGCCGCGCCGACAGCCGCTGCTGTCCGGCCGGCTATCCCATCGACTGCAGCCCGCAGAACGTGTGCTGCCCCGCCGGGACGCAATGCGGGCCGGACGGGACGTGCACGAGCGACGGTGGCGGCGGCGGAAACTGCACCTGCTACTGCCCGGACAACGCCGTGTGCACGACCCACGCCGACTGTGGTGTGGACTCCTACGGCATCCCCAACGTGTGCGGGTGCCCGGTGGGTTGCAGCTAGCCTCGGGCGCTCGGCGGCGTCAGGGGTAAAGCGGGGCGACGGGCGTCGCTAGAACATGCCCTGCTGGGTTCGCACGCGCTCGGCCGCCTCGCCCACGTACAGGCGGAAATGGCCGGGCGGGCCTTCCTCCAGGTAGGGTTGGGGGTATGTCGGGCCGTTCACCCGTCCCACCCAGCTCCGCAGGAGGCCGATCTCGCGTGCCGTCACGACATCCAGGTCGAGGCAGTCCTCCTCGATCCTCACCGTCCCCCCGCGCACGCCGTCCGGATTGCGGACGACCCGCGCTACCGCTGCTCTCGAGCGTGCCATGCCGGAGGGCATAGCAGGTATCGTGCCGTCCGGCCCCTGTGAAATGCCCTGTTTTCGCCGGTCGCCAAGACGCCGAACCCTGCAATGCTGCGACGACGTGGCGCTACGGCACGGCGCGTTGACCGCCCGCAGCTCCGCGGGCACAACGGGGGGCACTGCGATCGAGGAGGGGAGGATAAGTATGTCCCGGGTGACTATTCGCGTGCACAAGAGCGGCCCGTACGAAGTCTCGGGGGCCGACGTGACCGACTTCGAGGGGGCAGCGTATCCCCCCGAGGACGGTGCCATCTATCTCTGCCGTTGTGGACAATCGTCCACCAAGCCGTTCTGTGACAGCACGCACAAGAAAGTCGGATTTCAGGCGACCGAGTGCGTGCGCCTGACCCAGAGCCGCTGACCACCGCGATCCTGGTCGTCTACCCGACGGCCCTCAAGGCCGCGAGCGTACTGCGCGAGCAGGCCCGCGTCGCCGGGTGCCTGCTGGGCCATGGCGTGACGACGTTCCCGCAGCTCACCGATGCGCTGGCTCGCGACCTCGGTGTCCCGGCCCGCGTCCTACCGCCCGAGATGGCCGCGGTGGTGCTGGCGCGTGCCCTGGCGGGGGCGCAGTTGCCAGAGGCGCTCCGCCTGCCCCGGCGCGGGCTCCTGCGCGCGCTGCTCGACCTGATCGGGGAGCTGAAGGCGGCCTGTCTCGACCCCGAGGCGTTGGGGGCGATCGCGGAGGCCCTGCCGGCCGGCGCCGATGCCGAACGCCTGATCCACATCGGCCGCGTGTACGCCGCCTACGAGGCGGCGCTCGCCCGACTCGGCATGCTCGACCGCCCCGGGCGCGCGTGGCGGGTGTGCGAGGCGCTGGCGGCGGCGGAGGCGGCGGGCCGGCCCCCGCGTGTGCTGGCCGGTGTGCGGCGCATCGTGTTTGCCGAGATCTACGACTACTCCCTGCAGCAGTTCCTGATCGCGACCAGCCTGATCCGCCTGGTGGGGGACGCCGAGCTGGTGGCGTTTGCGCATCCCGAGAACGTGGATGCCACACGTTTCCTCGACCGCACCTGGAACCGCTTCGTCGCCGATGCCGGCATCGCCGACCAGGTGCTGCCGTCGTTCGTGGTGCGCAGCGGGCGGCAGGGGAACCTGTCGGCGGCGTTGCGGGGCGTATTCGCCGCCGATCGACCCGCCCCGGTGGCGCCCGACGGTACCATCCGGTTGCTGGAGGCGCCGAGCCGCTACCGCGAAGTCGAGGCCGCCCTCGGCGAGGTGCGCCGGCGGCTCGACGACGGGCTCGCGCCGGAACGGTGTGCGCTCATCGCCCGGGATCTCGGGCCGTACGGCGAGCTGATCGAGGACGTGGCGCGGCGCTACGGCGTGCCCGTCCACTTCCGCCGTGGCACGCCGCTGCTCGGATGCGGGGTGGTGAAGACGACCATGCACGTGCTCCGGGCGGCGGCGGAGGGCCTGCCGCGCCGACGGCTCGAAGCGCTCCTCGACAGCGACTACCTGCGTGCCGGACCGCCGGAGCTGACGCGCGTCCTCCGCCGGACGGGGTTCGTGGCCGAGCACGCCCGTCCACTGGCCGAGTGTCTCGCGCACGGCCCGGAGGTTCCGCCGGCCGCCAGCCGGGATCGCCTGCTGGCGGTGGTCGGGGTGGTGCGGGATCTCGACCGGCCACGCACGGTGGCGGGGCACGCCCGCGCGCTCCGGTCGACGCTCGCCCGGCTCGGCGTGCGTCCGGTACGGACCGAGGGGCTACCGGCGGCCACGATCCGGCGGGATGGGCAGGCGTGGGCCGGCTTCGAGGACACGCTGATCACGCTCGGTGGCATCGCCGGCGCGGTCGGGATCGGACGCATCCCGCTCGCCGAGTTCGTGCCGCTGCTGCTCGCCGCCCTCGAGACCCGGCAGCTGGAGGAGCAGACGACGGCGGTGGGGAGCGTGCGCGCGCTCGGCGTGCTCGATGCGCGCGGCCTGGACTTCGACATCGTCTACCTCCTGGGACTCGACGACGGGACCTTCCCCGCCCCGCGGAGCGAGAGTCCGCTCCTCCCCGACGCGCTCCGGCGGGAGATCAACCGTCTGGGGCCGGCGCTGCTGCGCCGTCGCCTCGGTGCCCGCGCGGAGGGGGTGCCGTTGGCGGGTATGCTGCGCACCGCGCGCGAGGCCAGTCTGGAGGATCCGTTTCTCTTCTTCCTCGCGCTGTCGATGGCGGAGCGCGAACTCGTCCTGTCGTGGCCCACGGTCGACGAGCGCGGCAACCCGACGGTCGTGTCGCCGTTCGTCGACGAGGTGCGTGCCGGCATCGCAGGCGACCTGCCGCACCGGACGCTCGACCCGACGGAGCTCATCCCGCCGGTCGAGGAGTGCGGCGAGCCGGCGGAGCTGGTGGCGCGCAGTGCGCTCGAACGCTGGGGCCGGGCGCCCGACGCCGGCCCCGATCGTGTGGGCCCCGTCCTGTGTGCCCGGCTGCCGGACGGCGCCGCCCGGTTGGCGGCGATCGACGCGCGCGCGCTGGTCGAGGAGCGCCGGGCGCGCTACTTCCTCACCGCCGACGCGGCCGCCAAGGAGGTGCTCGCCGATGCCTGGGTCGGCCGGGTGGCGGGCGACCCGCTGCTCGCCGCCCGCCTCGACGCCATGCGCTGGAGCCCGAGTCGGCTCGAGATCCTCGGCGGCTGCGGCTTCCGCTTCTTCACGGCGCGTATCCTCGGCGTGGACGAGGACGACGAGCCGGAGCTCGAGGTCGCCGCCGCCGAGCGGGGTCGGCTGATGCATCACGTGCTGTCGGAGTTCTTCGCGGCGGTGCCGGTGCTGCCAGTCGACCTGGAGGCGGCCCGCGCGCTCGGGCGGACCTTCATGGAGGGCGGGCGGGAGCGGATGGCGAGCATCGTCGCCGCCAAGGATCCGTACCTGTTCGCGCTCACCTGGGGGAGCCTCGGGACCGCGCTCGACGAGCTGATCGTGCGCGAGCACGACGAGCAGCGCGAGCAGGCCGCGGCGGGTGTCACCGTCGAGCGGTGGCTCGAGCGGACGCTCGATTTCACGCTCGAGGATGCCGAGGGCGGGACGCTGCAGCTGACCGGCCGGCCCGATCGCGTCGAGATCCACCGTCTGGGGACGGAGGCCGTGCTACTCCGGGTGCTCGACTACAAGGTGAGCCGCGACCCGACCCGGTTTGGGGCCCGGCTCGATCCGGAGAAGGACCTCGGACGGACGAGCTTCCAGATTCCCGTGTACCTGCTCGGGGCCCTCGCGCACGACCTGCCCGGAGTCGGGCCCGGGACGCTGTACGACGGCGGGCTGGTGGCCGTGCTGGCCGGCGATCGGGGGCGGGTCGTGCGGCCGATTGCGCGGGCGTTGCTGGCGCCGGAGGCGGTCACCGCCGACGGCACGCCGACGCTGCCGGCACGCATCCGCCGCCTGGTCGGTGCGGTGCGTGCCGGGCGGTTCGACGTGGCACCCGACCCGTGCGACCCGTACTGCCGGTATCGCAGCGTGTGCCGGTACCAGCCGCCGCCGCTCGAGGACGATACGCGCGATGGCTGATGTCCGGTACACGCCGGAGCAGGAACGCGCGATCGACGCCACCGGGTCGGTGGGCATCCGGGCCGGAGCTGGCACTGGGAAGACCGGCGTACTGGCGGCGCGCTTCGTGGCCCTGCTGCGGCCCCGGGGAG
The DNA here is from genome assembly GCA_964618895.1 of uncultured Binatia bacterium (SeqCode). Classification (GTDB taxonomy): domain Bacteria; phylum Desulfobacterota; class Binatia; order DP-6; family DP-6; genus CAZUDO01. The sequence goes on along the minus strand of CAZUDO010000050.1, from coordinate 43,192 downwards.
ACCAGTCCGCACTGGTCGACGAAGTGCGCCAGATCCTCGCCATCACATTCACCGACAAGGCCGCCGCTGGAGTGAAGGAGCGCATCCGGACGCTGGTGGCGGCGGAGCTGGAGCGCGCGGCGCCCGGCGAGCGTGCGTCCTGGGAGCGTGTACGGCGCGAGTTGCTCGGGGCACAGATATCGACCATCCACGCCTTCTGCGCCCGCATCGTGCGGGAAAATCCCCTCGAGGCCGGCATTGATCCCGAGGCGGCCATCCTCGACGAGCACGAGGGCCGCGCCTGGGTGGAAGGGATCGTCGAGGACGAGTTGATCGCCCGCCTGCGCCGGGGCGATGCCGCGACCACCGCGCTGCTGCGGCGCCGTCGGTCGCTCCGCGGCGGGCGCGACGGGGGTGCGGTCGGGGCGGTGGTGCGCATCCTCGAGCGTCTGGGAACGAGCGGGCGGGACCCGACGTGGCTGGCGGAGGCCCTGGCACGCCAGGAAGCGCTGGCCCCGGGAGCGGAGGCGGCCCTGGAGGGCGCCAAGCAACGGATAGCGGCGGCCGTCCGTGGCGCGTTGGACACGAAGGATCGCTCCAGGAAGGTCGCCAAGCTGCGCGACGCGTGGCCCGGGATCGAGCCGCTGCTGGCCGGGTTCGGCCCCGCGTCGCCCGCCGGGGCGCTCGTGGCAGTCGATCGACTCGCACGCCTGCTCCCGGGCCTGAAGCTGCCGGCGGCGGTGGACGATGCCCTCCGGCGCGAGAACGGAGTCCTGCGTGGGACGCTGCCGGAAGAGTGGGGCTTCCTCGCCACCCTGCCCGAGGCCCGGCTGCTGACCGGCCTGCTCGCCGACCTGGCGACCGCGGTGCGTCTCCGCCAGCGCGCCGACGGCGTACTCACCTTCGATGCGCTCGTGACCGAGGCCCGCCGTCTCCTGGTCACCCACCCGGGCGTGCGGGCGCGCTATGCGGGCCGCTTCCGCGCCATTCTGGTGGACGAGTTCCAGGATACCGACGCCGTGCAGGCCGAGGTCGTGCGGCAGCTGGCGAGCGGCGGGGCGTTGTTGTTCGTGGTCGGCGACGAGAAGCAGTCGATCTATCGCTTCCGCGGTGCCGATGTCGCGGTCTTCCAGGAGACCCGTGCCGCCCTTGGCGCCGAGCTGGCGCTGGGAACGAACTTCCGCAGCCAGCCGGCGGTGCTCGAGTTCGTGAACGCGCTCGCGGCGCGGACGCTGTGCATCCCGCCGGGCTCACGTGGCGAGCACTGGACGGTATTCGGCGACGCCGACCGGCTGGTGGCCGATCGCGCGCAGGAGTGGCCGCGGCCGGCGGTGCGGCTGGTGTCGTTCGTCCCCCGCGACGGGCGCGCCAAGCTGCAGGCGGAGGTGCGCGAGGTCGAAGGCCGCGTCCTGGCCGGGGTGGTGGCCGACATGCTGGCGCGCGAGGTCCCACGCGTGCGGCCCGGCGAGATCGCCGTACTCTTCCGGACGCTCAATCAGGTGAAGGCGTACGAGTACGCCCTGCGGCGGCGGGAGATTCCGTACTACGTGGTCAAGGGCCGGGGCTTCTTCCAGTGCCAGGAGGTTCGCGACGTGGTCAGCCTGCTCGGCGCCATCGCGGATCCGCGCGACGAGGTCGCCCTGGCGGCCGCGCTCCGGTCGCCGATGTTCGGGGTGGACGACGATACGCTCTGGCGCCTGGCCTGGCCTGCGGACGCCGAGCGTCCGCGACTGGCGCGCCGCTTTCGTGCGGTGGAGACGTTCGCCGACTTTCCGGTCGGGCAGCGTGCGGAACTCGCGCGTGTCCGCGACCTCCTGGCGCACCTCCGGCGCGCCCGCAGCCGCGCCACGTTGCCCGAGCTTTTCGCCGAGGCGCTGGCCGCCACCGACTTCGAGCCCGTCTGCCTGACCCAGTTTCAGGGCATGCAGAAGGTCGCCAACGTGCGCAAGCTGATCGAGCTGGCGCGCACGGCCGAGCGCCGGCGGCACGTGACCCTGCGCGAGTTCGTGCGCTTCGTGCGCGAGCTCACCACCCGCGAGGCCCGCGAACCCGAGGCCGCCCTGGTGGGCGAGCACGACGACGTGGTGCGCCTGATGACGATCCACCAGGCGAAAGGCCTCGAGTTCCCGGTGGTGATCCTGGTGGATCTGGGCCGCGCCCTGGAACGGGAGCGCGACACCCTGGTGCTCGACGACACGCTCGGCGTCCTGGCCGCGCCGGTCAGCGGCGTCGGCGCCTTCCCCCTCCGGCACGCCCGCCTGGAGGAGTACCGGGCGCGCGAGCGCGATCGTGCCCGCGCCGAGCACGCCCGGCTCCTCTACGTCGCCTGCACCCGGGCCCGGGACCATCTCGTGCTGCTCGAGGGCCGGGGCGAGCCAGGCTACCTGGCGGACGGGAAGGGCGATCCGTTCGTCTGGTGCCATCAGGTGTGGGACCTGCTCGGCCGCGAGCGGGTGCAGGGGTTCGTGGCGGGCGAGGATGCCGAGACCGAGCTCGCGCTGGCGGGCGGCGGCACGGTCCTGCTCGAGCGGGCGGAGCGCTACCTGGCGCCGGCTGGAGCGGCGGACGCGCCGATGCCCGCCCCGCGGACCGCGCCGCCGTCTGCGGCCGACGAAGCGGCCGTCGAGCGCGCGCTGCGCGCGCCGCGAGTGGCGGTGTCCGAAGTGGTCACCAGTCCGACCGCGCTCGCCGATTTCGTACGCTGCCCGCGCCAGTACTGGTATCGCCACGTCCTCGAGCTGGCCGAGCGCGGGCAGGGCGGCGCGCGTGCCCGTCTCCTCGGCACGGCCGCGCACGGCGTGCTCGAGGTGCTCCCCCTGGAGGCGAGCGGGAACCCGGATCCGGAGCCGGAGGTGCGCGCGTACCTGGCCGCCATGCCCGAGACGCTGGCGTTGAGCAGTGCCGACGTGGACTCGCTCACCCGCGACGTGACCCGGGCGGCGCGCGCGCTGCGTGCGGAGGTGGCGGCGGGACTTGTGGTGGTCGGCCGCGAGGTACCGTTCGTGCTGCCGCTCCCGGTCGGGCGTCCGCGCCTGTTGGTGCAGGGCCGGATCGATTTTCTCGGGCAACGGGGCGCGACGGCCGTGGTCCGCGACTACAAGTACGCCCGCGCGTCGGCGGGTGCGGCGATGCAGTACGTGACCCAGTTGGCCGCCTACCAGCTCGCCGTCGCGGGGGCGGGCGGCGGACCGGTCGAGGCCGACGTGCTCTTCCTGCGCGACGAGCCGGTGCGCTGGGCGATGCCGGCGCTCGACGCCGGTGCGGAAGGCGCGCGCCTGCTCGAGGCCGGAATCTCGCTGGGAGAGGCGTCGGGCCGTTCGGACGCGGATGCGTTCCCGCGCCGCCCGCCGGATCCGGACGCATGCACGGCGCTCGGCTGTGGCTACGTCCGCCGCTGCTGGGGCGGCGCGGGTCATTCATACAGGCGGGCGTCCTCCGAGCGATAGCGGCGCAGCTTGATGGCCGGGGAGACGTAGACGCCGCCTCCGCCGTCGATCGAGCCCTGCAGGAAGACCGGGATGTAGCGCTCGAAGCGTCCTGTGTCGGGGTCGCGGCGCTCGGCGGTGAGCAGGCCGGTGTAGAGCGTCTCCTGCGCGGCCGCCCGGGCGCGCGCGTAGGCGTCGGGGCCCAGAGGCCGGGTGTCGACGTGCTCGCCGTCGCCGTCGCGGTTCTCGAGCGTCAGCCGGAGTGCGCCGTCGGCCAGCATTACACCCTGGTCGGCGAGCTCGCCGTTGTCGCGCTTGCCGTCGAGCAGGGCGGCGTCCAGATCGAGCGCGTCGGGACCGAGCAGGGCCGGACTGGCGACCAGCGTGTCGCGCGGGACGACCGCGTCGGCGGGCGGGGACCGGTCGCGGAGCTTCTCGCGCGCGGTTTCGGCGGCGTCGGTTGTCCCGAAGTGACGTACGACGGCCTCGAGCAGGCGCGGGTCGTCGTGGTGGCGCTCGGCGGTCTCCAGCAGATCGTCGGCGAGCTTCTCTTCCAGACGGGCGATCTCGTCTGGATCGGGGTCCGGCGTGGCGCGGTAGTGCATGAGGGCGCGCCCGTAGGCGCCGGCCCGCTCGTAGGCGACCGCCAGGCGCGCGTGTGCCTCGGCGGCCTCGGGCCCCTGCGGTGTGCGCGCGAGCAGCTCCTCGCCGCGGTCGATGATGGTCTGGTTCGACACCGGATCGTGGCGCCAGGCCTGCCAGGCACGCGTGGCCACGCCCAGGACGTTGAACATGCCGAGCGTCTGCGCCGCCTGGAGGCCGCCGGCGCCGAGACGGGCGGTGGAGTAGATGGCGGAGCGGCCGTCCAGAGTGCCGCCGAAGAGCACGTAACGTACGGTGTCGCGCGTGTGCCGGCGCTCGGCGGCGTGGAGGGCATCGAGGCGGTCGTAGTCGGTACTGGCCAGGATGGCAGCGGCGTGGCGGCCGACGGAGCGATCGTCGTCGTCGGCGACTTCGGCCAGAGCCGTCCGGCTCTCGGTGTGCTCTCCGGCCAGATCGTGCCCGACGGCGAGGACGTAGCGCGCGGAGGGCGCGAGCGGGCTATCGTCGTACTGGTCGTCGAACCGCCGCGCCGCCTCGACCATGGCGGCGGGGTCGCCGAGCACGGTGGTCACCGCCAGCGCGTCGTGGTCCCGGCGCTCGTCATCGGTGTCGGGACGCAGCACGTCGTCGGCGGGCCAGCGCCCGGCGTCTTCACGCGCGGCCTGCCGCGCCGCGGCCAGCGCCAGCTCGTCCAGCGGGGCGGCGGCGTCACAGTCGGGGAGCCGGGCGGCGGTCTGCAGAAAGAATGTGGCGTGGTCGAGGTCTCCCTGCTCGAGCGCCTTCGTTCCCTGCGCGCGCGTCTCGTCGCACAGCGCCCGCGCACGCTTGACCCCCAGCCGCCGTATGGCGCGTGCCATTCCGGGGGCGTCCATGGTGTCCGGGTCACGACTGAGCTGCGTACGGTAGCGGGCCAACGCCTCGCGCTCGGGCGTCGACAGGCGGTTGTAGTGCCACAGGTTGACCGCTGTCGTGCTCAGGCTGTCGAGGGCGCTGCCGGCCAGCAGGAAGGGATTGAGGGCACCGAGCGCGGTCAATCCGGAAAACACGCCGAACGGGCGGATGGCGTCGTTGACGACGACGGCGCGCCGGTTGTGGCGGTCGTTCACCAGCAACTGATCGGCGGCGGCGCCGTCGTCGGCGTGCTCGAGCTGGAACTCGGTCAGGCGGCGGACGAGCGGATCGGGATGGGCGTCCAAGACCTCGTGCAGGGCGTCACGGCGGGCGTCCCGGGTGGCGGCCATGGCGGCGCCCAGGTAGCGGGCGTTGTCGGTCAGCCCGGTCGGGGGCAAGCCGGCGTCGCGCCGCAGGTCGTCGCGTGCCTCCAGGGCGGTGATGTCCGTGGCGAACGCGTCGCGATCGTCCTCCGCGCGGTGTACGACCAGGGCGCGGATGCGGTGCTCCACGTCGTCCCGGGTGGCAGCGTCGGCGCCGATGGCTTCGGTGAGCAGGTCGGCGCATGCGGGGGGTGTCCGCATACCGAGCGCCACCGTCAGGGCGAGGAGGATCGCCGCTCTCACCGATAGCGTCCCAGGATGGCGGTCTTGTAGGCGTCGAAGGCAGACGAGCGGGCGACGGCCTCGGGCTTCTCGGGGGCGCCGTCCCAGGTGCTGACCTTGTGGTAGGTGTCGAGGGCGCGGTTGGCGCGCCGGATGAACTCGTCCTCGTCGAAGGCGAGCGGCCGGTCGTGGGCGGCGACGTAGTCGCGGGCGAAGTCGGCGTAGAGATCGGCCAGGCGGAGGATGTGCTCGGGCAGCGCCTTCGAGTCGGCGTGCTTGTCGATCAGGAAGCGGAGCCCGCGCTCGGCGGCGGCGTCCCCGTCGGCCAGCGCGCGCCGGTGGCTGACCACCTGCTCGGCGGCGAGGCGCTCCAAGCGTTCCTCCTCGACCAGGGCGATGGCCTCGAACGGCGTGGCGGCGAAGCGGGTCACGAGCTTGCCCCACGCGTCGAGCTTCCGCCGCAGGGCGACGAGCGTCTGCTCGAGGTCCTCGCTACGCTCCGGTAGCGCCGCCGCGTCGGCGAACAGCACTGCCCGCGTGGCCGCCGCCCCAGCCGGGCCGGCGAGCGCAGAGGGGAGCGCCGCCACCTGGCGGTAGAGGTCGCTGGCGGCACGGTATTCGCCGAGGCGCTCCAGGGCTTCGGCACGGCCGAACGAGGTCACGTCGCGCAGCCGGCCCGGAAAGCGCTTGTCCCAGTTCTCCAGGCGGTGCAGGCAGAGCTGGAAGAGGTCGTGGCCGGTCGGATCCTTGGGCGGAGGGAAGCGGTACAGGTCGTCGCGCACGTGCCAGCTCAAGTCGGCCAGCACTTCCAGGACGTCTTCGTACGGGGCGAAGGCCCCGGTGGCGTCGCCGGCGCGGGTCGTCCGTGCGCCGCCGACGAGGGCCGCGAGCAGCAGGGGGAGCAGCGATCGCATCCGCATACCCCGGTCCATAGCATGAAGATCGGGGGCACCTCGACGCGTCCAATTCTTGCCCGCCAGGCGAGCGTTGGGTAAAGCGAGCGCACGAATCACACGCTGGCGCTCCTTGGTCTCGCGGTGGTGCTGCTCGGTGGCGGGGCGACCGCGCGGGCGGACGATGCGCTCACGCGCCTGCAGGCCCGCGGCACCCTGCGCTGGGGCGGCGATGTGCAGGGTGGTGAGCCGTACGTGTTCCAGGACCCGAGCCGCCCCGGCGGGCTCGCCGGCTTCGAGGTGGACCTCGCCGACGGACTGGCGCGCCGCCTCGGCGTGCGGGCGGAGTTCGTCCAGAACGACTGGCACAACCTGGTGCCGTCGCTCGAGCGTGGCGACTTTGACGTGGCGCTGAACGGCCTCGAGGTGACCGCCGCGCGCCGGGGTCGGGTGGCGTTCACGCGTCCGTACTACGCCTTCACCGAGACGCTGGTGGTGCGCCGCGGCGCGACCGGGATCAACGGCTTGGCGGATCTGCGCGGCGCGCGGGTCGGGACGCTGGAGGGCTCCCTCGCGCTCGACCTGCTGCGCGCGGCGCCGGGGATCGAGGTCGTTCTCTACGAGGGCGTGGAAGAGCCGTATCTGGACCTCGAGCGTGGCCGCGTCACGGCGGTCCTGCTCGACAACATCATCGCCGACCGCTACGGCCTGCCGCGTCCCACGTTGCGCGCGGCGGCGAGCGTGGGCGACGGGGTGTACGCCGCGGCCGTCCGACCCGACCAGCCGGCGCTGCTGGCGGCGCTCGACCAGGGGCTCGCCGGGATGATGTCCGACGGCGAGCTCCGCGCCATCCTGGAGCGCTGGCGCCTGTGGGACGCGCGCCAGGAGACGCTGGTCGCCACCGGGCCCGTGTTGCCGGACATGTCCGGGCGGCCCCGGCTGACGCTGGCGCACCTGCCGCTCTTCCTGCGTGGCACCGCGTTCACGGTCGTGATCTCCGCGCTGGCGATGGTGCTCGCAGTCGCGGGCGGCCTCGGCCTCAGCATCGCGCGCCGCTACGGCGGGCCGGTGCTGCGCCGGGGCGCGAGCGTATACGTCGAGGTGCTGCGCGGGACGCCCGTGCTGCTCCAGCTCTACGTCATCTACTATGGTCTGGCCGGCATCCTGCCGCTCGACGCGTTCACGGCCGCGGTGCTGGGGCTCGGGCTCAACTACGCCGCCTACGAGTCGGAGCTGTACCGCGCCGGACTGGAGGCGGTGCCGGCGGGGCAGGGCGAGGCGGCGCTGGCGCTCGGCATGTCGCAGGGCCTGGCGCTCCGGCGAATCATCCTGCCGCAGGCGCTGCGCGTCGCGCTGCCCGGCATGGCGAACGATTTCATCGCGCTGCTGAAGGACTCGTCGCTGGTGTCGGTGATCACGGTGGTCGAGCTCACCAAGCAGATGACGATCACGGCTGTCGACGTGCGCGGGTGGCTGGCGCCGGGGCTCCTGTGCGCGGCGCTGTACCTGGCCCTCAGCTATCCGCTCTCCCGGCTGGCCCGGCGGCTCGAGCGCCGGCTCCTCCCGGTGGCGGCATGAACGACGACGTGGTGGTGCGGGCGCACGGGATCGGCACGCGTCTCGGAGGGACCGAGGTGCTGCGCGACATTGACCTGGCCGTCCACCGGGGCGAGGTGGTGGCGGTCGTGGGCCCATCGGGCAGTGGCAAGACGACGCTGCTCCGCGCCTTCAACTATTTGACGCCGTTCACCGCCGGCCACGTCGAGATCGCGGGGGCGACCCTCCGGCCCGGGCTGAGCGAACATACCGACGCCGCGCACCTGCGTGCCGTCCGCGTGCAGGTCGGCATGGTGTTTCAGAGCTTCCACCTGTTCCCGCACCTGACCGCGCTCGGCAACGTCACGGAGGCGCCGCACCGGGTGCTCGGACTCACCGCGGCCGAAGCAGAGGAACGGGGCCGCGCGCTCCTCGGGCGGGTCGGACTGGCAACTCACGTCGATGCGTACCCGCGCACGCTGTCGGGCGGACAGCAGCAGCGGGTCGCCATTGCGCGCGCGCTCGCCATGGAGCCGCTCGTGTTGCTGCTCGACGAGCCCACCTCGGCGCTGGACGCGCGCCTGGTCGGCGAGGTCCTGGCGGTGGTGAGCGATCTCGCCGCCGCCGGCCAGACGATGCTGATCGTGACCCACGAGCTGGCGTTCGCGCGTCGCGTGGCGCATCGGGTGGTGGTGCTGGTCGGCGGGCGGATCGTCGAGAGCGGACCGCCGGCCGAGGTGCTCGAACGGCCGCGGACGGCGGAGGCGCGGGCGCTGCTGGGTGTGGGATGAGCAGCGGATTTGAGGCAAGTGGGGGGCTGTGTTAAAGAAACCGCTTCGCGCACGCGCCCATAGCTCAGATGGATAGAGCATCTGACTACGAATCAGAAGGTCGGCTGTTCGAATCAGCCTGGGCGCACTGATACTTACACCACCTGACCCCGCCGTCTGCTACCATTTTGCTACCACTTCGGTCGGCGGCGAGGGTCGGGGGCATACTCACCGCACAGCGCGTGTGTCGTCGGCCGAGGTGTCGAGCTGATCGACGGCGGCCTTGATGGTTTCACGATCGCGCAGATCACCGAGAGCCACCGCATCGCGTACGCCGCGACGGTGAGCTTCGGGTCGACGGCCGGGCCCAGCGCCTGCCGTGACGTTCGAAGCCTCTCGGTAGCGCGTGCACCTCCCTACCACCCCCTCTCCGAGCGAGGGACGAGCCATACATAGCTGCTGGCGTTTTCCGGTGCTTGACCCCGCGAGATATCCTCCCGCTCCGCCAGCGACAGCCGCAACCGCGCCCGCGGCATGGTGCGTGGCCTCACGCCGCCGAAATCCGTGCAGCGGCTGCTGGTGCGGACCGTGGGAGCACCCGACGGCTGCTGCGGCAGCTTCGAACGTTTCGCCGCCCCGGATCCGTTCCTGAAGGTCCGCCCGCTCCGCCGCCGTCAGCGACCACCCTGGCTCTCTGCCACCTCCCATCCACCACCTCCATGACGATCGTTCGTTTCCTACCTTCGCCATGCAGTGGTGCACCGACCACTTGAGCCCGGATTCCCCATATGATCGCCTCGGAGCGTGACGCCAACGTGCGATTCGACTATGTGTCGCAAGGGTTTCACGAGCATGGAGGGGGGCGGCGGATGGATGACGCGACGGGTGAAGCGGGGGGGACCGGGCTGCGGGTCGCCTTCGACCGCCGATTGAAGCTGGAGTTCCACGGCGCCCGTGTCACCTCCGACGCAGGCCTGCTCGCGTTCCGGGAACTCGACGACGCCCTCGGCCTGGCGGAACAGAGACTAACGATGGGGAAGCCTGGCTACTTCAACGACGACGAGGACGACGAGGACGAGAAGAAGAAGCCCGCGGGGGACCCTCCCGAGGACGATTCCGACGAGGGCGAGGAGTAGCAATGTGACGGAAAAGTGACATCAGTCCCCAAGCCATGTGCCCGGATTGGGGGGTGGGGGACGCTTCCCGAGGCCCTGGCGGAACCTTCGATGAAACCGGTCTTCGTCCGCGCCGGCGATGCAACGCCTGGCCGCCGTCTGCAGGCGCGCCCCGCCGGCAGGCATCCGATCGACAACCTGACAACTCCCCCGATAGGATCCGGCACACGATGGACGGCTCCGACGCGGTGGGGACACTCGCCGCCTCTGTCTACGGCAGGACCAGTGCCACGCGTCGGATGGTGGGCAGACGTAGAATGCGCCGCGTGCCACCGTGGACGATCGCGGCGATCACGCTCCTCGGGCTCGCCCTGCGCCTCTACGCGGCGTGGCGCTGGAACCTGACGCAGCCCGACGGCGCCGCCCGGCTCCAGGGCGACGAGCCCGGCTACGACCGGCTGGCCCGGGAGATCCTCGCCGGCCATGGGATCGACTGGCCCGGCCGCGTGCCGCTGTATCCCCTGTGGCTGGCAGCCGTGTACGCCACGACGGGCGGATCGTACCGCGCCGTGCCGATCGCGCAGGCGTTCCTCGGCGCGACGGCAATTCCGCTCTCGTACCTGCTGGCGCGGCGCGTGTTCGGGCACGCTGCCGGACTACTGACGGCACTCGGGGTCGCGCTGAGCTGCCAGCTCATCGTGGAGGTGCGGCCGCTGATGAGCGAGGTGCTCTTCACGTCGGTCGTGCTGCTCGCCATGCTGCTCCTCTGGGATGCCCTGCGCCAGGGGGCGTGGTGGCGCATCGCGTTGGCCGGCGCGCTGGTCGGGGTCTCCGACCTGGTGCGACCGACGCTGCTCTTCTTCCCGGTCTTCATGCCGCTCGTGCTCGCCGTGCGCGACGGCGGCCACCGCGCCGCGCGCTTCGGCCTCGTCTACGTGCTCGGGGCCGCGCTCGTGGTGACGCCGTGGATGGTGCGGAACTACCAGCGCTACCACGCCGTCTTCCCCCTCGCCCTGAGCAACGCGTTCCTCTGGCAGGGGAGCCCCGAGTATTTCCATCTGGTGCGCGACCGCGGCGTCTCGTACATGCAGGTATGGACCGAGGTGCTCTACGCGCCCGACTCCCCGGTACCCGATCCCTCGTCACTCGCAGGCGATCGCTACTGGAACACGAGGGCCGTTCGCTCCATCGCCGCCGAGCCGTTGCTGTACCTACGTTACGCCGCCGAGAAGCTCGTCACCTACTGGATGGGCGATCCCGAGGCGGACTGGGGCGGCTCGCACGTGTTCGACTTGCACGCGCTCGTGCTGGCGTTCGGCCTGTGCTGGACGCTGCTCTTCCTGCCGGGCCTCGTGCTTCCGGTCGTCGCGCTCGGCGCCGTGCTGCTCCTCCGCAGGCGCTGGCGGGAGCTGCTGCCGATCCACGCCCTGCTCCTCTACTGCACGCTCCTCCACGCCGCCACGCATGCCGAGGCCCGGCTGAGCCAGCCGCTGCAGCCGTTCCTGCTGCTCCTCGTCGCCGGGGCGCTCAGCGCCGCGTCTACTCGCCTTCGCCTGGCCCCCCACCGTGACGGAGAAGGAAGATAGACCGACAAAGGCCCTATTTCGCCTGGCTCGCTTCTACTCCGGCCCCGTCCTTCCGTAACGACGCAGCGCACAATGGGGCGGCGGGGGTGCCCGGCACGGTTCCCGGGGCTGTGCGGCGGGTGATCCCGGGCACCAGACCGGCCAGGAGCGCCTCGACCGTACGCCGAGGCCGCAAACAACCGCATCCAGAAGTTCACGAACTTGAGGATAGCGCCGGCTGCGCCGCAAGACGCGAGCACGCGGAACGCCCACGCCTGTGGCCGCAGGCAATCACTACCCGGGCGGCCAGCCTCGTCACGCGATCGCCCGCCGGGGCCGAGCCTGCGAGAACTTGCAAGATCATGCAGACATGACTACACAGGTCATATGAAAAAGGCCGCCGTCGCCGAGCTGAAGGCGCAGCTCAGCAGGTTCCTGAGCCTCGTCAAGGCGGGCGAGGATATCCTGGTGACCGAGCGGAACGTGCCCATCGCCCGCCTCGTCCCTGTCGGCCAGGTCGGCAAGGATCAGGAGAGCCTCCGCGACCTCGAGCGGCAGGGCCTGATCCGCCTCGGTAGCGGGAGGTTGCCGCGCGATTTCTGGAAGCTCCCCCGGCCTCGCGACCCGGAGGGGCGCGTTCGGAAGGCCGTGGCCCGAGAACGCGAGGAGGGGTGGTGAGGTTCTGGGACACCTCGGCCATCGTCCCCTTGTGCGTGACCGAATCCGCGACCGCGCGCGTACGGCAGCTCGTCGAGGCTGATTCGTCGGTCGTGGTCTGGTGGGCGACGCGAACGGAATGCGTCTCGGCGCTTGCGCGTCTGCGGCGCGAAGGAACGCTCACCGACACGGACGAGCGACAGGCACGGCATGTGCTCGACGCCCTTTCGACCGAATGGGCCGAGGTGTCGCCGAGCGAGCGCCTGCGACGGCGAACCGAGCGGCTCCTCGCGCTGCATGCCCTGCGGGCAGCCGACGCCTTCCAGCTCGCAGCGGCGCTCCTCTGGTCACGCGGTGACACTGCTGTCCACGCGGTCGTCTCCTTCGATGCCCGGCTGCGGGAGGCAGCAGCGCGAGAAGGCTTCCGGGTCCTTCCCGACTGATCGCGGGCGCTGGGCGCTCGCCCTCTACCAGCTCACCACGATCTTCCCCGTCGAGCCGCGGCCTGCCAGGAAGTCGTGGGCCTCGGCGAGCAACACGATCGGCGACAACGGCGACATTGGCGTCCGCGGAACCTCGGGCGTGGTGGTGTTCAACGTCCTCGAGAGCAACGGGACCGACGGCATCCGGCTCCCGGGGCAGGCGTCGTGTCGCACAACGAGGTGAGCTATGGCGGCGGGCCGGGACTCCACTCGGGGATCCTCGTCGGCGGCCCGGGCGTCGTGACCGACAACGTGGTGTCGAACGCGAGCGAGTGGGGCCTCGAGCTCGACCCCTCCGTCGGCTACGCCGGCAACGTCCTGCACGGCAACAACGGCGGCAACGTGAACCCGCAGGTGTCGAGCGGTGTCGAGATCGGCACGAACCTGTGCGGGGGAGCCACGACGTGTCCGTGAGCCGGGCGACCCGGCGGCTCCTCGACGACAGCACGGCCACGACCGTCACACGCTGAAGCGGGCTCCCTCGCCTCGTCTCGCCAGGGCACAACTGTGCCCTCGAGTCTCACACCTCTACGGGGGGCGCTTCTGATCGGGCTCTTTCGCTACCGCCTGACCGACGTCTCGCCCGCAGCACGTGACACCATCGTCGAGAACATGAGCGATGCGTTCTTCGCCATCGACGAGGGCGGCCGGATCGTCGATCTCAATCCCGCAGCCCGTCGCATCGTCGGGCCAGAGGGACCACGGCCATCGGCGTACCGATCGAGCGCGTGTTGCCGGCTTGGCCAGCGGTATTCGGTTAGCGCCTGACGGTGCCTGAGGTGGATCAAGGGGGCGCGGGGCCGGGGAGCCGGAGGTCCGCGACGAGCGGGTGTGGGCTGCACTGCAGGGCGACGAGCAGGGCGAGGGGATCGCGGCCTTGTTGCCACGCGGTGCGGAGGACGCTTGCCACGATCTCCTGCGTGGCGGCGCCGCGCGGCGAGCGGTTACCGCCACACACCTTGCGGGTGACGACGGCGGGCCGGATGGCCTGCTCGGCCTGCCAATTCGTCGCCTCGACGTCGGGGCGCGCGACGCAGGTGAAGAGCGCCGACCGCTCGGTTCGCAGGTGCTGCAGGAGGCGCCGGTTGGGGGGATGGGTCACGCGGCCGGCGAGCACGCGATCGGTGTGCGCCTCCAGGCGCCCGAGTGCGACCCGCAGCCCGTGGCCACCGAGCGCGCCGCGGGCGCGCCGGTCCCGCAGCGCCAGCGCGCGCAGGAGCAGGCGGCGCACCGCGTGCGGAAACCGCGCGGCCCCGCGCTGGGCGGTCTCGAGCAGGTGGTGCGTGCGGCGCAAGAGGTGCGCGAGGCAGGTCTGGTGCGTGGCGTGCGTCAGCTTGCGGTACGGCGCCCAGCCATCGCGCACGAGCCTGCCGGCGTAGCGCGCGCCGAGAATCGCCACGGCCTGCGGGTAGCCGCGGCCCGGCTGGATGGCGTAGACAGTGACCTCGCGGGTCACGAATACCCACAGCCACCACAGCCGCCCGGCGACCTTCCACCCCGTCTCGTCCGGCGCGACGACCGGGCTGTGCCGCACGGCCTGCCCCAGGGCGTGGTAGGTCGGCGTGCTGCGCGCCGCCACGCGGTGCAGCGCCTGCACGAGGCCGCCCGCCGTGATCGTGAGGCCGAAGCCCGTGCGCAAGATCGTCGCCACCTTCGCGAACGGCACGCCGAGCCCGGTGTGCAGCCACGCCGCCCACGCGCGCGAGCGCGCGCGGCCCGACCTGCGAGGCCGCCGCTCCCAGGGCCGTCGAGGTCTGCCGCGCGGCGCGGCCCTGGGCCCGGCGCCCACAGCGCCGACACCGGCCTACGTGCACGTGGAACGCCGTCACGTGCGGGCGCACCGGCGGGAGATCGGTTTGGTACTGGACATCGACGCGCTCGCTGCCGACCGTTCCGCCGCACGTGGCGCACTGGGCCGGGGGCAGCACCTCGACGATCTCGTCGACGTGGTCGGGGACCGGGCGCCACGCCCGCGGGCCGTACGCCCGCCCGGGCTTGCGGTCCGGCCGCCGCGGGCGCGCACTCGGCGCCCCCTTCGAGAACGGCGCCGCCGGCCGCTTCGCGGCCCGCCGTGCTGCCTCGAGCTCCTTCTCCAGCGCGTCCCGCTCCCGCTTGTAGCGATCGCGCTCACGCTCCACGCGTGCAATCGCCCGCCGCAGCCGCTCGTTCTCTTCCCGCAGCCGCTCCTTCTCGCGGCGCTCCTCGCGGAGCTGTTGCTCGCGGTCCTCACCCCGCTTCGCCGCCCGCCACCACACCACCGCCACGCCGACAAGAAAGCATATCTCGACCCGCGGATCTACAACGCAGTGCGTCGCGAGGCGCTAACCAAAGACGCTGCGTATTGAGGCCGGTGCGCAGCGCGTCGCCGATCCAGGCCTGCCCGGGGTCGGTGCGGGACGACTGGAACGGCCCCACCCCGAGCGTCACGTGCCGGGGTTCGTCATCGGCCCACGGACGGCGCTGCACGACCCAGGCGGCCGCGCCCGCTCCGCCGAGCGCTCCGGCTGCCAGCGTCGCCACCAGCCAGCGTCGCTCGAGCGACGGCGCCGGCACCCGGGGAACGATCAGGTGCGCGGCGCCGGTGTCCAGCGCCTCGAGCGTCGCGTCGCGAAGCGGGCCGATCGCCGGCAGCGTGCCGGCTTCGACCGCGGTCGTACCCGGACGTGCCAGACGGGCGAGCGCGGTGGCACGCTCGATGGCCGCGAGGGTCTCGGCGCCCTCGGCCGTCATCATGACCTCGCCCACGTGGAGGCCACCCCGCCAGCGCCCCGGCGGCACGCGTCCCGGCACGCCGGCGGCGTCCGCGTGGAGACGGTTCGCCGCCGCGACGGCGGCCGCCGGGTGGTCGAAGCCCGCTACCAGGGCGTTGGCGCCCAGCCGTTCCGCTCCGCCACCAGTACCGCGGCGACCCACCGGACGAAGACCTCGTCGCTGGAAGCCACCGGTCGACTAGGCCTTCCGCTCTCGTTGATGAGCTGCCACAGGCTGGTAGGCGTACCGATAGCCCGTCGACACGCTCGCGGCGAGGTGCGCCCCGAGGGCCGGATGGCGCTGCGCGATCTGCGCGATCGCGTCACGGATGCGGTGCGTGATCGCGACCCGCAGGCGCTCCGCGTCGCTCGCCTCCCGGCGCGGGCGCCCTCCGGGACCGACGGCCGCGCGCAGCTCGTCCTCGAGCAGCTCGAGCTCCGCGCGCGTCGCCTCGGGACGGCCGAGGTCGTTCCGCACCTCGGCGAGCCTGACCTCCGCGCCGTGCATCTGATCGCCGATCCAAACATCGCCTATCTTCTCATGATGGCGGGTCTGCTCGGGTTGTACGTCGAGTTCACGCACCCCGGGGCCATGTTCCCCGGGGTGGCGGGAGCGATCTGTCTCTTGCTCGCGCTCACCGCCCTGCATGTGTTGCCGCTCAATAGCGCCGGCCCGGCACTGCTCGGACTCGGCGTCGCTTTGCTGGTCGCCGAGGCGTTCCTGCCGACGTGTGGGCTGCTCGGCGTCGGCGGGATCGTGGCGTTCGTGATGGGTTCGTTGTTCCTGTTCGACACCGCCGAGACCGGGGTGGCCGTCAACCGGGGGCTGGTGTTCGGAGTCAGTGGTGCGGTGGGGCTGGTCATGCTGGTGGTGGCGAGTCTGGTCGTGCGTTCGCAGCGGGCACGGCCACGACACGGCGTCGCGGGTATGGTCGGACAGATCGGCGTGGTATCGGAGCGCCTGGCCCCCACGGGGCGAGTCGTGGTCGGAGGCGAGTCCTGGGCGGCCGAGAGTGACGACCCGGTGGACGCCGGGGAGCGGGTCGAGGTAACTGGGGTCGAGGGGTTGCGGCTGCGCGTGCGGCGCACCTCCTCCAGAACCTGAGGGGAGGAGACGATGTCGGGGATCCTGGCGGATGTCGACGAACTGCTCGCCGAGCGGGAGAAGATCAACACCCACCTGCAGACGATCGTCGATCAGCATACGGACCCTTGGGGGGTAAAGGTCGTGCAGGTGGCCATCAAGCACATCGACCTGCCGGAAGAAATGCGCCGTGCCATGGCTCGACAGGCCGAGGCCGAGCGCGAGCGGCGCGCCAAAGTCATCGCGGCCGAAGGTGAGTTTCAGGCGTCCCAGCGGCGGACCGAGGCGGCGGCCATCATGGCGAAGGAGCCGATCGCACTCCAGCTGCGATACCTCCAGACATTGGTGGAGGTAGCGGGGGAGAACAACTCGACGACCATCTTCCCGGTGCCGATCGATCTCCTCGGGCCGTTTCTCCGTCCTGGGAGAGGCGGGACATAGGCGGGATGCGTCTCGCGGACCTCGACTATACACTCCCCGAGGAGCTGATCGCGCAGGAGCCGACGAAGGAGAGAAGTTCCGCCCGGCTCTTCGTGCTGGCCTCTGACGGTGCGCATCGGCACCTGCAGGTCGCCGATCTCCCGATGGTGGTGCGCTCCGGGGACGTGCTGGTGGTGAACGATACCCGCGTCATCCCTGCGCGGGTGCACGGCCGCCGGCCGACCGGCGGTCGGCTGGAGCTCTTGTTCGTCCGTCCCCTCACGGCGTCCGGTGCGCACCGGAATGTGGAGCAGTGGGAGGTGCTCGTACGTGGCGCCCCGCGGCGTGGCGAGCGTGTGCACCTGCCGGAGGCTGACGGCGAATGGGTGGAAGGTCTCGGCGAGGGGCATTGGCGGCTCGCGGTGTCTGCTGGAGAAGCGGTGGTCGCCTGGCTCGATCGAGTGGGCGACGTTCCGCTCCCCCCGTATATCCGGCGTCCAGCGGGGCCGAGTACGCGTGATCGGGAGCGGTACCAGACCGTCTACGCGTGCGTGCCCGGGGCCGTCGCGGCCCCGACGGCGGGGCTGCATCTGACGCCAGACCTCCTCGACCGTCTACGCGCGGAAGGGGTCGGCATCACAGCGGTGACCCTCCACGTCGGGCCGGGCACGTTCCTGCCGATTCGTGTCGACGACATCGACCAGCACGTGATGGCCGCGGAACGCTACGAGGTCCCCGCTCACGCGGTAGCGGTGATCGCGCGTGCGCAGGCCGAGGGACGCCGAATCGTGGCCGTTGGCACTACGACGGTACGAGCACTCGAGTCGGCCGCCTCGGGGGGGGTGCTCGTCGCGGGCTCGGGCGAAGCGCGCCTTTTTATCCGGCCCGGCTTTCGCTTCGGAGTCGTTGATGCGCTGCTGACCAATTTTCATCTTCCGCGCTCGTCCTTACTGGCGCTCGTGGCGGCGTTCGCAGGCTGGGATCAGATTCGGAGCGCGTACGAAGAGGCCGTTCGGCAGCGCTATCGGTTCTACAGTTTCGGGGACGCGATGTTCCTCGGATGAACGGCGTGGAGCGCTTCGATATCGTGGTACGTCTCGCGTCTGGAGCGCGCCTGGGGCGTCTCACGACAGCCCACGGCGTGGTCGAGACGCCGGCGTTCATGCCCGTGGCGACTCACGGCGCTGTGCGAGGCGTGGCACCACGACAGCTCCGCGAAGCGGGTGCAACAATCGTGCTGGCCAATGCGTATCACCTCGCGCAACGGCCAGGGGTGGACGTCGTGCAGGCGCTCGGTGGCCTGCACGCGTTCATGGGCTGGGACGGTCCCATCTTGACGGACAGCGGGGGCTACCAGGTGATGAGCCTCGCGGAGCTGGTACGGGTCGACGACGACGGCCTGCACTACCGATCGCACGTCGATGGCCGGGCGGGGACCCTCCGGCCAGAGGATGCGGTTCGGGTGCAGGAGGCGCTCGGGGTGGATATCGCCATGTCTCTCGACGAGTGCGTCGCCGCCACCGCTGCCCCCGACGAGGTGACCCGGGCGGTCAGGCGCACGACGGCATGGGCTGCCCGCGGCCTGGCCGCCCGAGCGCGGGCCGACACCGCCCTGTTCGGGATCGTGCAAGGCGGGCTTGACATGTCCCTCCGGTCGGAAAGCGTGCAAGGGCTAATCGGGCTGGGGTTCGACGGCTATGCCGTGGGAGGCCTATGCGTCGGAGAGCCCGCGGAGGAGACACGACGGATTGCGAGCGGAACCGCGGCACTCCTGCCTCCCGATCGGCCGCGCTATCTGATGGGTGTCGGGACGCCCCGCGATTTGCTTCGCTTCGCCGCCATGGGATATGACCTGTTCGATTGTGTGCTGCCGAGCCGGAACGGGCGTAACGGAACGCTGTTCACCAGCCAGGGCAAGCTCATGATCCGCAACGCCGCCCACGCTCGCGACCGGCGACCGGTGGAAGAGGGCTGCGACTGCTACACCTGTCTGCACTTCAGCCGCGGCGCCCTGCGGCACTTCGCAATGGCCGGGGAGATGTTGGGCGCGCAGCTCGCGACCATCCACAATCTGCACTTCTACCTGCGCTTGATGCGGGCGATGCGCGCGGCGCTGGCGGCGGGGACATTCCCGGGACAGGCAGCCGAGGTGGCGGGGGCCTGGGCATAAGATGGGGACGGCCTTCGCGCAGGCAGGGCCCGGGAGTGGCCCACCCGCGGTGTACAATATCGGCTTTCTGCTGGTGTTGGTCGGGATATTCTACTTCCTTTTACTCCGACCCGAGCAGAAGCGTCGTCGGGAGCAGCAGAAGCTGATCGACAACCTGAAACGGAACGACCAAGTCGTCCTGGCGTCGGGGATACATGGCCGCATCGTGGCCTTGGGGGACAAGACGGTGACGGTCGAGGTCGCCCCGCGCGTGTCTGTGCAGGTCGAGCGGAGCGCCATTCAGAGTGTCCACAAGGCTTCGGTTGCGGAGCCGCGGGAGAAAGAGCGGGGGGAGAAGTCGTGAGCCAATCGGTGCTCTACCGGGTGGGGTTGTTCGTGGGGTTGGTGGTGGCGGCGATCGTGTTTCTGGTCCCGACGCTGGCGCAGCCAGTACCGGACTGGTGGCCCTGGAAGCAGCCGATTCGTCTCGGCCTCGATCTGCAAGGGGGAACCCATCTCCTCTACGGGGTGGACATCGAGAAGGCGATCGACAACACCGCCGATCGGCAAGCGCAGGACATGGAGCGCGAGCTTCGTTCCGCGCAGGTCGGGGCCTTCACGGTCGATCGGGAGGGCCGGACGATCCGCCTGCGGCTGGCAAGCAAGGACAAGCGTTCGCAGGCGGCCGATCTGGTGAAGGAGCGGTTCGTCAACCTGCTTCCCGCCTCAGGCGACCAGGGCGACGCGGACCTGGCGTTCACGCTTGACGCTCGTGAGGTGCAGCGGCTGCGCGACAACGTGCGGGAGCAGGCGCTCAACATCATCCGCAACCGGATCGATCAGTTCGGGGTGGCCGAGCCGACCGTGCAGGCCCAAGGTACAGACGAGATCGTGGTGCAGCTTCCCGGCATCCAGGATCCGCAGCGTGCCAAGGACCTGATCGGAAAGACGGCAGTGCTGGAGTTCAAGCTCCTGGCCCAAGGGCCGCAGGCGGGCACGGTCGAGCAGCCCGGGCCGGGAACGCAGGTTCTCTCTGGCAAGGGAGAGGGCGGCCGCCGCCAGCAGTACCTGGTGGAACGGCGCGTACTGATGACGGGTGACATGTTGACGGACGCGAGCGTGAGCCCGGGCTCGGCCACCGAAGGGATGGCCGTAGAGTTCGTCCTTGACGCTCGCGGTGGAAAGCAGTTCGGCCAGGTTACGACAGCGAGCGTCGGACGCAACCTGGCCATCGTGCTCGACGGCGTCGTGGAATCGGCGCCAGTCATCCGGGAGCCGATCACCGGCGGGCGCGGTCAGATCACGGGCCGGTTTGACTTCGCGGAGGCCCAGGACCTGGCCAACGTTCTCCGAAACGGTGCGCTGCCGGCACCGCTCAAGTTGATCGAGGAGCGGACGGTAGGTCCCTCGCTGGGGCAGGACTCCATCCGAAAGGGGATACTGTCCTTCGTGGTGGGGAGCTCGCTGGTGGTGGTGTTCATGCTGGTCTACTACCGCGGCGGTGGTCTGATCGCCGATGCCGCTCTGGTGTTCAATGTGCTTTTTCTGGTCGGGATCTTCGCCGCCTTCGGTTTCACGCTATCGCTTCCGGGTATCGCGGGCATCGTGCTCACGATCGGCATAGCGGTCGACGCCAACGTACTCATCCTGGAGCGCATCCGGGAGGAGCTACGGCTCGGAAAGAGCGTCCGGGCGGCGATCGAGGCCGGATACGATCGCGCATGGTACGCGATTCGAGACTCCAATTTCACCACTTTCCTGTCTGGTCTCATCCTGTTCAACTTCGGGACGGGGCCTGTGCGAGGATTCGCCGTGACGTTGTGTGTCGGTATCATTACCAGCCTGTACACGGGTGTGTTCGGAACCCGTATCGTGTACGACGTGATCATGTCGCGGCGCCGGCTGACGACGATAAGCGTATGAAGGGGGAGGCGGAGCGGATGGCGACGCGTGCGACGAGCCCGGCGGAGAGGACCGCAACAGCCTCGTCCCGGTTCTTCGAACTCATCCCACCGACGATCAACATCGACTTCGTTGGTCTGCGGTTCAGGATGCTGCTCCTGTCCTGGGGGCTGATTCTGATCGGCTTGGTTTCCATCTGGGTGCGGGGCGGATTGAACTACGGGATCGACTTTGCGGGCGGCACCATGGTGCACGTCAAGTTCGTCCAGCCGACCGCGGTTACAGACATCCGAAGTGCGCTAGACCGCCCCGAGTTGCGCGAAGTCGTTGTCCAGGACGTGGGACAGGCCGGAAGCGAGTTCCAGATCCGCGTACTCGGGGCCCTGCAGGGGGGCAACGCCGCCGTCGCGGAGGCGATTCGGGGTGGGTTACTGCAAAAGTTCGGTGAAGGAACCTACGACGTGCTCCGGGTGGAGACCGTCGGGCCGAAGGTCGGTAAGGACCTCTGGCGAGATGCGATTGTTTCCGTCTTCGTGGCGACGCTGGTGATGGGAGCGTATATCGCGTTCCGTTTCGAGCTGCGGTTCGGTGTCGGTGCGGCGATTGCCTTGTTGCACGACGTTCTCCTGACGCTGGGGGCGCTCTCGATTGCCAACATGGAGTTCGACCTCACGACGGTCGCAGCGCTTCTCACGGTGGTCGGCTACTCCGTGCACGATACGGTGATCGTCTCGGATCGTATCCGCGAAAACATGCGGAAGATGCGGAGGGAAAGCCTCGCGACCATCATCAACGTTTCGATCAATGAGACGCTGTCGCGCACGCTCATCACCAGCGGCACGGCCATCGTCGTGACGGTAGCCCTGTTCGTGCTGGGGGGGGCGGTGATCCATAGCTTCGCGTTTGCGCTCCTAGTCGGCTTCGTGGTCGGCACATACTCATCGATCTACGTGGCGAGCCCGATCGTGCTGTACCTCGAAGGGCGGGCACGAAGGTAGGTGCCGGGACGGCGGGGGCTGCGGCGGTGGTGTCCGATCGATGGGTGTGGCGGGGGGATGCCGGGCCTGACCTCGCTGCGCTTCGCGACGTTTCCGTGGCGACCACGGGCCGACACGGCGAGTTCGTCGCACGCCTGCTGTGGAATCGTGGAGTCCGGGATGCGACCAGCGCCGCCGCGTTCTTGAGCCCGACGCTGGCCCGCGGTCTGCGGTCGCCGATTTTGATGCGCGACATGGAGAGAGCGACTGAACGACTCGCGGCCGCGATCGCGTGTGGGGAGCGCGTCGGTGTCTATGGGGGTGGGGATATCGACGGGATCGCGGCGACGGCAATGTTGGTCCTCTGCCTTCGGGCACTGGGTGCAACGCCCCTGGTGTTCGTTCCGGATGGGGGTCGGGGAGGGGGCGCTGTCAGCAAGGAGCCGTTCGAGAGTTTTGGTACGGCCGAGGTACGTGTGGTCGTCATCGCGGACTATGGTACGGCCGCCCACGCACCTCTTGCGGTCGCGGCGGACCTTGGGCTGGACGTGATCGTCTGCTCCCATCGCCCCCTTCCGGTAGGGCAGCCGCCGGCGTTCGCCGTGCTCAATCCGATGCGATCGGATTGTGAGTTTCCCTTCAAGGGGCTGTCCGGATCGGGAATTGTGTTCTATCTCCTCATGGGTGTCAGAATGGCCCTGCGGGCGCGAGGACGGCAGGAGTTTCCGGACCTTCGCGACTACCTCGATCTGGTCACAGTCGGAACGGTGGCGGACGTGGCACCCCTCCGTGAGGAGAATCGAGTCCTGGTGACGCATGGACTACGTCAGATCGATCGGGCGCCCAGGCCAGGGATGGCGGCGTTGAAAGATAGTGCTCTCCTGGAGTGGGTATCGGTGCAGGACATTGCGCTTCGCCTCGTGCCTCGATTGGCCGCTAACGGGTACGGCGGTGACGTGCGCATGGTGGTCGAGCTGCTGACTACGGAGAGCGCTGATCGCGCACGAGCCCTTGCTGTCCAGTTGGAGATACTGAACGCCGAGCGTCGCGCCCTGGCGGAGAGCATCCTGGCCGATGCGGACGCGTTCGTCGGTAGCGATGGGGGTGCGAATCGAACGCTGTTCGTTGCTGGGGACCGGTGGCATCCCGGTGCGATCAACGTCGTGGCCGCCCGCCTGGCTGAGCGCCATCAACGATGCGTCGTTGTGATCGCGCTCGAGGGAGAACGGGGCTACGGATGCGGCTACGGCGTTGGCGGTGTAGATGTGCATGCGGCGCTCACGGAGTGCGGCAACGTCCTGGATACCCTCGATGGGCATAGACACACCGTGGTGTTCACCGTAGGGCGTGCGCGCCTGGGCGAGCTGCGGAAGCTTTTCGAGGCATCGGTGCAACGGAGGACTGCGGTTGCAGGCTTCCCACCCCCCCTGGCATTTGACGCGGAAATATCGTTGGCGGAACTCACCCCCGGACTGGTGGCAGCGCTGGGTCGCCTCGCGCCACACGGGCCCGGGAATCCCGAGGTGACGTTGCTGGTGCGTAGCGCTGAGGTTGTCGGTGCGCGTGCAGTCGGGGATGCCGATCGCCCTCACCTCAAGCTGCGACTCAAGCAGGACTCCCGCACAGTGGGCGCGATCGCTTTCGATCACGGGCGGGCGGCCGTCCATGTCGGGATGCGTATCGATGCGATCTGTGCCCCCCGCCTCGCGAGGTGGGACGGACGCGAGCGACTCGAGTTGGGCGTCCGTGCATTACGTCGATCCCAACCTGGTGATGTGACTCAACAGGCTGAAAAAGAAGGAGAATATGTCATTCCTTGACGCAAGTCCGTGATCCCTGCTAACCAAAACACCGTCCCGAATGGTCGAGCGGCCACGAGATGCTCAACGCGGACGATACGCTCCTCAACAGCAAACAGGTTGCGGAGATTCTCGACTGCAGCCCGGATACGGTGAACGAGTTCGCGAGAAAGAGCGTCCTCCCTGCGTTCAAGAAGGGGCGTCAGTGGCGTTTCCGCAAGCGAGATATCGCGTCGTTCAAGCGGCAGCTGAGCGGGACAACGGCCGCGTGATGGCGGCCGCCGCTTGTCCTGGCCGCTCGCGTTAGATCGTGCGTTCACGATGGGACGCGCCGGCGGGCCCAACCGAAGAGGGGTAGGTGCATGGCTATTGCGAACGCGCAGCCTCACGAAAGCCGGCTGTACTACGAACTGTCTCATCTGTATGACCTGATCTTTCGGCGCGTGTTCTATCCACGCATCGCGATGGTGATCCGCGCGCTCGACGTCCCACCGGGGGCTCGCGTCCTCGAACTCGGAGTCGGAACAGGCCTGTCACTCGATGCGTACCCCTCGCATTGTCAGGTTACCGGCATCGACCTGGCCCCGGAGATGCTTGAGCGAGCGCAGGACAAGATCAACCGATACGGCTGGCGGCATGTCAGCCTCGAGCAAGGTAATGCCCTCGATCTGGAGTTTCCGGACGACAGCTTCGACTACGTCATGGCATTTCATGTGATCAGCGTCGTTCCGGACCCGAAACGCATGATGGCTGAGGCGCGACGCGTGTGCCGTCCGGGAGGGACCATCACCATCATCAATCATTTCCGCAGCTCACAGCCGATCGTCGACCGACTGACGCGCACGATCGACCCGCTCACGCGGCGCCTCGGTTGGACGACCCTGCGCCTGCATGAGGTGATTGACCGGCAGCAGCTGCACGTCGAGCGTCAGTGGAAGACGTCGCCGCGCTCGCTGTTCACGATTCTCGTCGGCCAAAACGCGAAAGCGCTCACGAACGGATCGTCCAGCGTCAATGGTGGCTCCGAGCGCCGGGTCTAGTGGCGGTGGCGTGTTGTGGGGGCGAAGGGAATGATTCCCTGCCGAAGAAGCATGTCTGCTTCGCGCTGCCCTCGCGTGTGCAGCCAGCGCTTGTACAGCCGGAGGGTGTCCTTGTGCCGGCGAAAGAGTTCCTGAGTGCTGATCTCGGTGAGCACCCGGACGAACTCCGGGAAACGTCGTGCCAGTTCGCCGAAGAGCTCGGCGAGACTCGCCCGAGGGGGGTGAGTGGAGAGTCGGGCATAGGCGTTGCGGCCGATGATTTCGTAGTAGTCGGGGCCGACCAGGCTGCGGTCAAGGCTGTCTACGAACATTCCGGTGACGAACAGCGCGGTATCGGCGATCTGCTTCAGCTCGCCGTAGCGCTGTGATGCCGGGAGGTGTAGGGCCGTCAGATAGGCGACGCCCAAGGGCGGATCCAGGAGATCCGACCGGACGGGGCGCGCGAACGCTTCGAGGAGGTTCACGAGGTAGCATTCTGTGCTCTCTGACGACTCGACCCGCTGCGCAGCCATGGCGGCTCGGACCAGGTCGTGGAACAATGACGCAAGAGTTCCAGTCGCTAGCATGATTGCTCTGCCGTCGAGTGTCTCTCCCCGCTCGCCGCTCCATTGTGCGGGGAAACCTTCGGGGTATCAATCGCCTGCGTTGAGGGTCCGTATCGTATTTGGTAGAAGCCTCCAACTTCGCCCCATGGGAAAGCCGACGCAGATCGCCCCGGTCCGGGGGTTCCATGACGTACTCCCCCCGGAGAGCATGCGCTGGAATGCGATCGAGGATCGCGCAGCGGCGGTCTTTGGGGCGTATGGCTTCGGCGAAATACGGCTCCCGGTGCTGGAGCGATCGGAGCTATTCGCGCGTTCGCTCGGGGAAACTACGGACGTGGTCGAGAAGGAGATGTATTCGTTTCCGGATCGGGATGATACGCTCGTGACGCTTCGGCCCGAGGCGACGGCGAGTGTCGTCCGTGCGTATGTCGGCGGGGGGCTCGCACACACGGACCCGGCAGCCCGGGTATTCTACCGGGGGCCGATGTTCCGCCGTGAACGGCCACAGAAGGGGCGATACCGGCAGTTTCACCAGATCGGCGCCGAGATGCTCGGTCGCGAAGACCCACTGGCCGATGCTGAGCTCCTGGTGATGCTCGTGGACACGCTGGAGGCAGTTGGTGCGCGTGCGACCCGATTGGAACTCAACTCGGTAGGCGATGCGGCATGTCGTCCCGTCTATCGGGAGCTATTGCAGAAGTTTGGGTTGGCGCACCGCGACGGCCTATGTCCGGACTGTCACCGGCGATTGGAACGAAACCCGCTCCGGCTTCTCGATTGTAAGGTCGCGACGTGTCGGGAGGTGATGGCACGTGCGCCCGTGATCGGGCAGAGCTTGTGCGAGGGGTGCGATAGCCACCTCGCTGCCGTGCGTGCATTGCTCGACCAGGAGGGCGTCTCGTACGTGATGAATCCTCGCTTGGTGCGGGGACTCGATTACTATTGTCGAACCGCGTTCGAAGTGGTCGCCGAAAGCCTCGGTGCGCAGAACGCCGTCGGGGGTGGGGGGCGGTACGATGGCCTGGTGGCCGCGCTGGGTGGTCCGGACGTCTGTGGTGTCGGATTCGCACTCGGCCTCGAACGGTTGGCGATGATCGTTGCTGCCGGTGACGGGCCAACGCCACCCGAATTGGTCGTGCTGGCGCTCGCCGGCCCCGCGGCGGGGCCGGCGCTGGCGCTGGCGCGCCGCCTGCGTCGTGAAGGAGTGCTCGTTGCGCTCGAGCCGCCTGGGCGGAGCGTCAAGGCGATGATGCGGACGGCGGACAAGCGGAGAGCACGTCTGGCGATCTTGGTTGGTGAACAGGAGCTGCGCGCGGGACACGCGACAGTCCGCGATCTCGAACGACGCGAGGACCGTCCATGCATGCTCCCGCTCGACGGCGCGGGGAAGGACCTTGCGGCCATGGTTCGTATGATGGTGAGGGGTACTTCGTGAACATGGGTATTGAGACGGCATATCGCACCCACACCTGCGGAGGCCTGCGGGCGACGGATGTAGGCAAAGCGGTGCGGCTCGCTGGTTGGGTGCATCGGCGGCGGGACCACGGCAGTCTGCTGTTTCTGGACCTTCGGGACCACTTCGGAGTGACGCAATGCGTGGTGACGCCCGACAACGCAGCATTCGGCGTCGCGGAGCATGTTCGCCTGGAGAGCGTAGTGGCCATTCGGGGTCGGGTGACAGCGCGAAGTGAGGACACGGTCAATCCGCATCTCGCCACGGGACAGGTCGAGGTGACGATTGAGGCAATCGACGTGTTGTCGGCGGCGGACGTACTTCCGTTGCAGCTGTGGGGTGCGCAGGAGCCGCCGGAGGATCTTCGATTGCGGTACCGGTTTCTGGACCTGCGTCGTGAGCGGTTGCATGGCAACATGGTGTTGCGGTCAGGGGTGATCGCGAGCGTACGCCGGCGCATGGTGGAGCAGGGCTTCAGCGAGATGCAGACGCCCATCCTCACGTCGAGCTCCCCTGAGGGTGCCCGAGATTACTTGGTACCTAGCCGACTGCATCCGGGGAAGTTCTACGCCCTCCCACAGGCACCTCAGCAATTCAAGCAACTGCTCATGGTCGCGGGCTTCGACCGTTATTTTCAGATTGCCCCCTGCTTCCGCGACGAGGATGCGCGGGCAGATCGCTCACCGGGCGAGTTCTATCAGCTCGATGTCGAGATGTCGTTCGTGGAGCAGGCCGACGTATTTGCCGCGGTCGAGCCGGTTCTCTACGGGCTATTCTCCGAGTTCTCGCAGTGGGCGATCACTCCGCCACCGTTTCCGCGAATCCCGTACGCGGAGACCATGCTGCGGTACGGGTCAGACAAACCCGACCTTCGCAACCCCATCTTCATCGCCGACGTGACCGACACGTTCGCGGGATCCGGGTTTGCGATGTTCGCTAAGGCCATCGAGGATGGGGCTGTGGTTCGAGCCATGGGGGCGCCGGGAGCCGCCGCTAGACCCCGCAGCTTCTTTGATCGACTGGTCGAATTTGCGCGGTCGCTGGGCTTGCCGGGGCTCGCCTACGTGATCGTGGACAGAGAGATGAAGGGGCCGATCGCGAAGTTCCTGACGGTCGAAATGTGTGCGGCGCTGTCGCGCGCAACGGGGGCGCGTCAGGGTGATGCGATCTTCTTCGTCTGCGGCGAAGCGGGCGCAGTCCCTCGCGCCTGCCACGCGATTCGTGGGCGCCTAGGCGAGGATCTCGACGTGATCGAGAAATCGGCCTTTCGGTTCTGCTGGATCACGGACTATCCCTTCTACGAGCGGGACGACGTCAGCGGCGCAATCGTCTTTAGTCACAATCCGTTCTCCATGCCACAAGGAGGCCTTGAGGCGTTGGAGACGCTCGACCCGCTCGACATCCGAGCGTACCAGTACGACATCGTCTGTAACGGCATCGAGCTCTCGAGCGGGGCGATCCGGAATCATCGCCCGGAGGTCATGATTCGCGCCTTCGAGATCGCAGGGTACCGACGCGAGGACGTCGAGGAGCGCTTTGGTGGGTTGCTGAACGCCTTCCGCTACGGAGCGCCCCCGCACGGCGGCCTGGCGCCTGGCATTGACCGCATGGTGATGTTGCTGGCGAACGAGGCCAATATCCGCGAAGTGATCGTCTTTCCGATGAATCAGGCGGCTCAGGACCTCATGATGAACGCTCCATCCACGGTGAACGAACGTCAACTTCGGGAGCTCCACATCCAGCTCGCCTTGCCACCCGACAGAGAAGAGAAGGTGCGCGGGTAGGCCCCGACGCCCCTCATGCCAGCATGCCCCGGATGCATATGCTGCAGCGCGAGCCTCCGGGAGGGGTGGCGGGCGGCGAGGTTGCGTGGGATATTTCGCGTTGCGCGTGTGTAACGACGCCGACCGGTGCGGTTCGACAGCTGCGGCGTTTGCTGGGGCCGGGTGAAGGCTTGCCTGCGACGCGGTCGGTTCTATAAAAAGGGCGCTCGTTTCAGGTGAGCAAATGGGACGGATCATCGATGGGAAGGCCGTAGCGGCGTCAGTGCGGCAAGAGGTGCGCCTGCGGGTTGCGCGCTTGCGGGAGCGTGGTGTCGTGCCCGGCTTGGCGACCGTGCTTGTCGGAGACGATCCCCCTTCGAGGGTCTATGTCGCAAGCAAAGAAAAGGCCTGTGTCGAAGTTGGGATGGTTTCGATCGGGCGACGGATCGCCGCCACAGCGGCACGAGACGAGGTGCTCGCGCTGGTGAGGGCGCTCGCCGACGACGCAGCCGTGCATGGGATACTCGTGCAGTTGCCGTTGCCTGCGGGCCTGGATGCCCAGGAGGTGATCGAGGCGATTCCCCCGGAGAAGGACGTTGACGGCCTGCACCCGGTCAACCAGGGCAGGCTGCTCGCCGGCCGGCCTGGGCTACGTCCTTGCACGCCGCTCGGTGTGATCCGGTTGCTCGCGGAGGTGGGTGCCGACCTGTGCGGTGCGCGGGCGGTGGTCGTTGGGCGCAGTGCGCTCGTTGGAAAGCCCCTCGCACTCTTGTTGTTGGAACGTCACGCGACGGTCACGATGTGTCATTCTCGCACCGTCGACCTGGGCGGAGAGATCGCTCGGGGCGATGTCGTCGTCGCGGCGGCCGGGCAGGCGGGCCTGGTGCGGGGTGAGTGGATTAAACCCGGTGCCGTCGTGATCGATGTGGGAATCAATCGGGGCAGCGACGGCGCGCTACGGGGTGACGTCGAGTTCCTGGTGGCTTTGGGGCGTGCATCGTACATAACGCCCGTTCCTGGCGGTGTCGGCCCGATGACGGTTGCGATGCTGCTGGCGAACACGGTAAGCGCTGCCGAGCATGCGAGTACGATGCGGGCGGCCTAGACCGATGGCACGTCGTACTCCACTCTACGATATCCATCGGGCCCTAGGGGGTCGTTGCGTGGACTTTGCCGGCTGGGAGTTGCCCCTGTCGTACGGGAGCCCCGTCGACGAGCACCTGGCCGTACGTCGGACATGTGGACTGTTCGATGTCAGTCACATGGGTGAACTCGAGTTGCGTGGGCCGCAGGCCCAGGCTGTGTGTCAGGAACTCACCGTAAACGACGTTGCCCGTCTCAAAGTCGGCGACGGGCAGTACTCCATGCTGTGTAACGAGCAGGGTGGTGTCATCGACGACGTCATCGTGTTTCGTCTCGAGGAACGGCGGTATCTCATGGTCGTGAACGCCGCCAACACCGAACGTGACTTGGCGTGGATCCGGGGATACAACGCTGGGCGCGCCGAGATCGCAGATCGGAGTGCCGACGTCGCGCTGCTGGCTCTGCAGGGGCCTCTCGCCGAGCAGGTGCTCCGCTCGGTCACGGCGGCCGATCCGAGGGCGATGCGTTCGTTCACCATCCGTGAAGGCCGAGTCGCGGGGTACGATGCCCTCGTGTCGCGAACCGGGTACACGGGGGAGGACGGCTTCGAGATATTCGTCGGTGGGATGAATGCGGGGGCTGTCTGGGAGCAGCTGCTCTCAGGGGTGCGTGGGCAAGGTGGATTGGCCGCCGGGCTGGCAGCGCGCGACACGCTGCGCCTTGAGGCAGCATTGCCGTTGTGTGGCAGCGATATGGACGGAGATACAACGCCGTTCGAGGCTGGTCTTGGTTGGGTGGTGAAGCTCGGGAAGGGCGAGTTCGTCGGGCGGCCCGCGCTTGAGGCGCAGAGAGTCCGGGGTGTCAGGCGATCTCTGGTCGGAATACAAATGCAAGAGGCGAGAATTCCCCGTCACGGATACGAGGTGCGGTGGCAGGATCGCGTGATCGGATCCGTGACGAGCGGAGCAAGAGCCCCCCTGCTTGGTACGTTCATTGGTCTTGCGTACGTTGGTAACGAGGCAGCAAAGCCGGGTACGAACGTGGCAGTCGATATCCGCGGCCGTCATGTGGCTGCCCGTGTGGTCGAGCGGCCGTTCTACCGGCGCGCTCGGCGAGAGAGCCCGTAAGATGGAGTTTCCTAGCGACGTTCGTTACACGAAGGACCACGAGTGGCTACGAGTCGAAGGTGGAGAAGCCGTCGTCGGGATCACGGATTTTGCGCAGGATGCCTTGGGCGACGTCGTATTCGTGGAGTTGCCGGTGGTTGGTGCAATGCTGAGCCAGGGCCAGACGTTCGGTGTCGTGGAATCCAATAAGACGGTCTCCGATCTCTTCGCTCCGGTCGCTGGCCGCGTCGTGGCGGTGAACCAAGTGCTGCGTGATGAGCCGGAGCTCGTGAATGGTGATCCATACGGGGCGGGATGGATGATCCGATTGGTCGTGACGCGTCGCGAGGAAGTCGATAGTCTGTTCGACGCCGATGCGTACCGGGCGCACGTGGCTGCCGAGCAGCAGACGTGAGTACGTATACGCCCCATAGCGCGCACGACGTGTCAACGATGTTGGCCGCGATTGGCGCGTCACGAATCGAGGACCTGTTCGCAAGTATTCCGGAGCGTCTGCGAGCGCACGCTCGCCTCGAACTGGAAGATGGGCTTACCGAGAGTGAACTCCGTCGTGAGCTCGAGGCGCTCGCGGGCCGGAATGCGGGCGCGGAGACGGCGGTGTTCCTTGGCGCCGGTGCCTACCCGCATGCCGTGCCCGCCGTTGTCGATCAGATATTGCTTCGGTCCGAGTTCGCGACCGCCTACACGCCGTACCAGCCGGAGGTCAGTCAGGGAACACTACAGTCGATCTTCGAGTTTCAAACTTTCACCGCGATGCTGCTCGGTCTCGACGTGGCCAACGCAAGCATGTACGACGGCGCCTCGGCGGCCGCGGAAGCGGTGCTGATGGCCCGACGGGTGCTGCCGGGACGACGGGTGGTGTGGATGGCGCGTTCGGTGCATCCACAGTACCGCGCGACGGTGATCACCTATGTTCGCCGGCTACCTGATCTCGAGGTGCGCGAGGTGCCGTACTTGCCGAACGGACGGTGTGACCTCGAGAGTCTCGACCGCGTAGTTGGAGACGACGCGTTGTGTCTGGTGCTCGGGTACCCGAACGTGTTCGGCGTGCTCGAGGACGTCGCGGCTGCCGCCGTCATCGCGCAGCGAGTCGGCGCCCTGACGATCACGGCAACGCCGGAGGCCTTGGCCTTGGCGACCGTTCGGTCGCCAGGGGCGTGCGGGGCAGATATCGCGGTTGCCGAGGGACAGAGTCTCGGACTCCCCGTATCCTACGGTGGTCCCGGTGTGGGTCTGTTCGCCGCTCAGGAGCGCCACCTCCGCAGCATGCCGGGGCGCATCGTGGGAGAGACCGTCGATAGTCAGGGGCGACGGGGGTATGTGCTGACGCTGGCCGCGCGTGAGCAGCACATCCGTCGCGAACGAGCGACGTCGAACATCTGTACGAATCAAGGACTGTGTGCGCTGGCGGTTGCCGTGTACCTTTCTCTGCTCGGCCGTTCGGGGTTGCGCAGCCTTGGCAGGGGCAACTTCCAGACCGCTCACATGGTAGCGGATCGTCTCCAGGCTGCGGGAGTCGCACGTATATTCGACGGACCATTCTTCAACGAGTTCGTCGTGGATGCGCCCGGCACGGTGCGGAGATGGGAAGCGCTGGCTCGCGATGGAGTGGTGCCGGGATACCCGCTTGAGCGGTGGTATCCAGAGCTCAGGGGGGCTCTGCTCGTATGTGTCACGGAGGTCCACAGCCCGGATCAGATCGATCGACTCGTGTCGGCGATCGGGACGACCGCGCGCGAGACGCGTGCGGTCCGGGGTTAGGCGATGCTGCTCGACGAGCCCCTCATCTTCGAGCGTGGGTCGACGGGACGCGCCGGCTGGAAGGCGTTCCCTGTCGACGGTGCCGAGGTCGCTCCACTTCCGACAGAGCTGGAGCGCGAAGATGATCTCGAGGGGATGCCGGAGGTCGGAGAGCTCGAAGTGCTTCGACATTTCGTTCGGCTGTCTCAGTGGAACTACAGCGCTGCTAGCACCATGTATCCGCTGGGTTCCTGCACGATGAAGTACAACCCTGCCGTCAACGAGGTTGTCGCGCGGTTGGCGGGCTTCGCGGCGCTTCACCCGCTGGTGCCGGAGGCATTGGCTCAAGGGGCGCTGACGGTCTTGGCGCGTCTCGAGGAGGCTCTCGCGCGGATAAGCGGGTTGGATGCCGTGTGCTTGCAGCCAGCAGCGGGTGCGCAGGGTGAGTTGCTCGGAATGATGGTGGTGCGGGCGTATCACGCCGACAATGGTGACGGGCGGCGTCGCGTGCTGATTCCTTCGAGCGCCCATGGCACCAATCCGGCGAGCGCGGCCTTATGCGGATACAACGTG
Organism: uncultured Binatia bacterium (SeqCode); assembly: GCA_964618895.1. GTDB lineage: Bacteria > Desulfobacterota > Binatia > DP-6 > DP-6 > CAZUDO01. Next base: position 10,266 of record CAZUDO010000050.1, on the reverse strand, counting down.
ACCGAGGTCCCGATGGATGCCCGCGGGCTGCTGCCCCTAGAGGCAGTTGCCGCTGTGATGGACGATTCTGTGGCCGCGCTCATGATCACGAACCCCAACACTCTCGGGTTGTTCGAGGCAGAGATCGAAAGTATCGCAGAGCTCGTCCATGACCGCGGTGGCCTCATCTACATGGATGGTGCGAACGTGAACGCGATCATGGGAGTCGCCCGCCCAGGCGATATGGGCGTTGACGTCATGCAGTTCAACCTTCACAAGACGTTCTCGACGCCCCACGGCGGCGGGGGGCCAGGAGCGGGACCGATTGCTGTTCGGGCCCCGCTCGCGCCGTATCTCCCCGTACCACGTCTGGTACGGCGAGGTGACGTTTGGACCTGGGATGAGGAGGGTCCCAAGAGCGTCGGTAGACTTCGTTCGTTCTTCGGGAATTTTGGGATTCTACTTCGAGCCTACGCGTACATTCGTCGCCTAGGGGGAGCCGGGCTGGCGGAAGCAACTAGAATGGCGGTGCTGAACGCGAACTACGTACGCGCGCGGCTTGCCGGCTCGTATTATCTCGCCTACGAGACCCCATCTTTGCACGAGTGTGTCTTTTCGGATCGGAACCTCCTACAGTACGGAGTGCACACCCTTGATGTGGCAAAGCGCCTTCTGGACTACGGCTTCTATGCTCCAACGATTTACTTCCCGTTGGTCGTGAAGGGCGCGATGATGATCGAGCCCACCGAGACTGAGAGCAAGGAGACCCTCGATGAGTTCGTCGACGCGATGCTGCGGATCGCCGAAGAAGCGCGCACCACCCCAGATCTCGTCCGGCAGGCGCCACATCGGGCGCGAGTGACCCGCTTGGATGAGACACGGGCGGCGCGCCGGCCCGTGCTTCGTTGGCGCCAGCCGGTGCCGGCCGATGCGATTCTCGAGTAGCGGTGATGTCTGTCCACGTGCACGGGTAGCGTACGTCCTTTCGTTGACTTCCCCTGGACCGCTGTGTACCGTCGACGCCAGCGCGAATGTCGACGGTACTCCAGACGAAAGTTCTGGTTCTTAACCGGTCGTACCTACCGGTGCACGTTACGGTTGTGCGCCGGGCGCTCGCCTTGCTCTACCAGGGTATTGCGCGTGCCGTCGACGAACAGTATCGGACGTTCGATTTCGATAGCTGGGCGGATCTGGCGGCCGAAAAGGACACGATCGGTCTCGTGAACAGGGCGATTCGCGTGCCGCGCGTCATTCTTCTGCTTGCGTACGATCGCGTTCCGCGGCGTTCGCTACGTTTCAGTCGCTTCAATATCTACGTACGCGACGATAATCGTTGCCAGTACTGCGGACGACACTTCGCGCGAGTCGAGCTCAATCTGGACCACGTCGTTCCACGTTCGCAGGGCGGAACCTCGCTCTGGGAGAACGTCGTCTGCTCGTGCCACCGTTGCAATCGTCTGAAGGGTGGGCGGACGCCGGCCCAGGCAGGCATGCGATTGATTCGACAGCCGAGACGTCCGCAATGGACGCCTTTCATGGCGGATGCGTTCAGCCTGCGACGGCACAAGGAATGGATCCCGTTCCTCAGCACGGTGGATGCGGCGTACTGGAATACGGAGTTGGTGGCGGAGTAGCGCTCGGTGAGCCCGGCTCGCCGAGGCGGATCGGTCGGACCGACGGTCGATGGGGGGACTGGGATGCGGATCAGGCAGATTGAACTGAACGGCTTCAAGTCGTTCATGGAGAGGACGGTGCTCGAGCTGCCGTCCGGGGTCACCGCGATCGTAGGCCCGAACGGGTGCGGGAAATCGAACGTGGTCGATGCGATCCGTTGGGTTCTCGGCGAACAGAGCCCGAAGCATTTGCGCGGGGCGGTCATGGAAGATGTCGTCTTCAGTGGCAATGCGACCTTCGGACCGCTCGGAATGGCAGAGGTATCGCTCCTGCTCGAGCGAGACGCTGCGGACCTTGATGCGGAGTTGCCCGACGAGAACGGGACCGGCGCGCCAGCCGAAGGCGACGTCTCGTACGGACTGCCGCCAGGACTCGCGCAGGCGAGTGAGATACTGGTTACGCGACGCTACTTTCGGTCGGGGGAGTCCGAGTACTTCATCAACCAGGCCCCGTGTCGGCTCCGAGACATCACCGAGTTATTTCTCGGGACCGGGGTAGGAACCAAGGCGTACGCCATCATCGAACAGGGGCGGGTCGACCAGCTTCTGAACGCGAAACCGCAGGAACTGCGCCTGTTTCTCGAGGAGGCCGCGGGAACGACGCGGTTCCGTAGCCGGAAGCTCGCCGCGGAACGCAAGATGGAGCGGACACGGGAGAACCTCGTTCGGGTGCAGGACGTCGTGCGTGAGCTGGAGCGGCAACGGACGTCTCTTGAGCGCCAGGCTCGTCGCGCCGAAGAGTACCGTCGCATCAAGGCCGAACTTCGTGACCTTGATCTATGTGTTGCGGCCGGTCGTTACGATGAGTGGTCGCGTGACCTTCTTGAGCTGGAAGACACGCTCGCGGCATCGCATTCGGCCGAATCCGCACTACAGGGCTCGATCGATCGGTCCCGCGCGAGCATGAGTGAGGCTCGGGCGGCGGAGATTGCTCAGGAGGCGCATCTTCGGGAGATCGAAGAGGCGCTCGCTACTCAGCGGCTGGCGTTGGCCGAAGGGGGAGGGCGCGTGGAGTCGTTTCGGGAGCGCGCGCAGGAAGTCGTTGCGAGACGGTTGGCGTGTGAAGAGGAAGCGGCGCAGCTCCGCAACCAGGGCGTTGTGGCGCGGAGGGAGGTGGCGGTATCGGTGCCCGAAGTCGAGGCACTAGCGACCGCTCAGCCAGGGCTCGAGGCAGATCGGGAGGCGGCCGAGGCTCAACGCCTCGAGCTTCTCTCGGCGGGAGCGCCGTTGGAACATGTGCTGGAGACCGCGAAGGACGCTCTGGTTGAGGCGATCGGTGACGAAGCCCGCCTGCGGAATCTCGTGACGGCGTTGGGTCACCGGCGTGATGAGCTCGAAAGCCAGCAGCGTAAGCTCGAGGATGATCAACGTGCCCTTGCGGAAAGACTGCGCGCGAACACACACGGTGCCGCCGACATCCGGACGAAGATCGAACGACTGGATGCGGAGCTCACGACCCTCTATGGGGAGCGTTCGCGGCTGGCTGCGGTTCAGGCGGAGCTTCAAGAACGCGAGCGTGTGCAGGCGAGTCGGGTCGACGCCTCTCGCATGGAGGCCGCCCATATGGAATCGCGATCGCTGTCGCTTCGTGAGTTACAGGAGCGGCATGAGGGGTGTGCGCGCGGAGTTGCTAGCCTGCTCGCGAAGGAGGGCGACCGCGAGGGTGTCGCGTTGGTCGCGCGGCTCCTGCGAGTCCCAGCTGAGCTCGAGCGAGCGGTGGCGGTTGCCCTCGGGCTTCGACTGACACAGCTCGTCGTTCCGGACTCCGATTCGGCCATCCGGGACATCCAATGGCTAACCTCGTCCGGTGGGGGAAGCGCGACGTTGATTCCGCGCGTAAGCGAACGCCGGGCGGCGACGATCGTCCCAGCTGGCCCACGATTGCTCGACCGCATCGAGGCCGATGCGGCACACTGGGCGCTTGCGGAAACCCTTCTCGGGAATGTGCTGCTAGCTGATGACCTTGTATCCGCGATCGCTCTTTGGCGTGCAGCCGCACACGAGGTCATAGTCGTTACGCTGCGCGGTGAAGCGGTCGATGCCTTGGGGGCGATGACGGGGGGCAGTGAGCCGCCGATCGAGGAGACCGTGTTGGTTCGAGAGCGTGAGTTGCGCGAGATGGATTATGCGTTGGCTCGGTTGAAGGCACGCGTCGAAGACGAGGACACGGAGCTCCGAGGCATCCGAAAGGCCCTCGCGCAGGCGGTAGAGCGGACCGTTGAGGTCGAACGGCAGGAGCAGGAGCTTCGCCTCGCACGCCTTGCGGCAGAGAAGGATCGCGAGCATGCTGACACCGAGCGCGAGCGGATCTTGGCAGAACTGGAAGGCTGTGCTCTTCAGGTGGGCGGTGTCGCTGGCGAGGGTGGTGAGGTCTCCTGGGAGTTGAAACAGCTTGAGAACCGACTGGTCGCGAGTGAACGTGCGGTGGCGAACCGGCGCCAACAGCTGGCGACTGCGCAGGAGGCGTTGTTGATTTGGCGCCGAGAGTACGCACGCGCCGAGGAGCGCCGAACCGAGGCGGCTATCGTTGTGGCGGCGGCGGCGGAACGGCTTCGGGCCGGGCGGATCGATGTCGAGAGGCGACAAGCGGTGACTAACGAGATCGCGGTGCGCCTTGAGTCAGTGGAGAGGCAGATCGCGGAAATGGGAAGCGCGGGCGAGCGGCTTGAAGAGAGTCGTGTCCGATCGGATCGGGACGTGCAGCGAGCGAGGGCGGCAGTGGGCGTGCTTGAGGGGGGGCGATTGGCCGTCGGACAGGTGCTTGCTCAGTTGCGTTCCGTGGTTGGTGCAGATGATGTCACGGAACGGGAGGCACGAGAGCGACTGGACGGAATGCGGCAGCGCCGTGCCGCGACAGAGTTGGCGATGGCGGAACACCGGATGCAGATCGATCACCTGGGGGCCCAACTCCATGAGCGATATGAACTGTCTATTGACGAACTGGCGTCCGTTGGCCGCGGCGACGACGCCGACGTCGAGGAGCATGCGACGCGCGTCGAGTCACTTCGCTTGCGCCTGAGCCGGATCGGCGACGTCAACCCCGGGGCGATCGATGAGCTGACAGAGCTGGCAGAGCGTCACGAGTTTTTGCGCAGTCAACGGGAGGATCTGGAGCGCTCGCTGGAGGACTTGCGCCGTACGATCGCCAAGCTCGCTCGTACCTCTCGGCGGCGGTTCGAGGAGACGTTTGCTGCGGCGAATGTGAAGCTTGGGGAGATGTTTCCGAAGCTGTTCCCGGGAGGTATGGCTCAGCTACAGATGGTGGCTCCTTCGGAAGAAGGGGAGGAGCCCGGCGTAGAGATCGTGGTGCAGCCCGCAGGGAAGAAGCTGCAGTCGTTAATGCTGCTCTCGGGCGGGGAGAAGGCGCTGACCGCTGTCGCGCTCATCTTATCGCTGTTTTTGATCCGACCAACGCCGTTCTGCCTGCTGGACGAGGTCGATGCGCCGCTTGACGAAGCCAACATCGGGCGCTTCAACCACGTGATTCGCGAGATGGCTCACGGCTCTCAGTTCGTTCTGATCACGCACAACCGGCGTACGATGGAGGTGGCTGAAACATTGTATGGAATCACGATGGAGCAGGCGGGGGTATCTAAGGTGGTGTCCGTTCGGCTCCGCGAAGCAGCGTAGGCCTCGCGAGCGGTAGTCATGGAGGGGTGGTGGCCGGTCCCGTTCGTCGGCGGGGCCGTCTGCGTGGTGGTTCTGGCGACGTGGCTGGTTGTTCAACGACGCCTCCGGCGGCACGTTTCGGCGCAGGCGGCCCGCGACGCGTTGAAACTCGGGGTCGACCGTACCCGCCGGTCCTTTGTGGAACGTCTCGACGAGGCATTCGCGGCCACGGGCGGGGAACGCGAGGACGTCTTCGTGGGGATTGAGGAAGCGCTCATCGCGATTGATGTTGGTGGTGCGACGGCCTCTACCGTGGTCGATGCGGTTCGGAGGCGGGTTGGGGGCGTGGGGGATCGGTCAGAGGTGGTGGCTGCGCTACGATCGGAACTAGAGGCGCGGCTGGGGGGGCCTGTGGCCGATGTTTTCGACGTTCGGCCGTGGGTAGTACTGGTCGTTGGTATTAACGGGGTGGGAAAGACAACGACCGTCGGTAAGCTGGCCGCAATGCATCGGGCAGCGGGTCGTGAGATTGTGTGTGTGGCAGCCGATACGTTCCGCGCTGGTGCGGCGGAACAGCTTACGGTCTGGGCCGAGCGGAGTGATGCGAGCGTAGTCCGCCAGCAGGCGGGAGCGAGTCCGGCGGCCGTAGTGTTCGATGGCTTGACCGCCGCGCGTGCACGCGGTGTCGACGTCGTCCTGATCGATACTGCGGGTCGCCTACACACGAGATCCAATCTGATGGAGGAACTACGCAAGATCCGCCGTGTCATCGAGCGAGAAGTTCCCGGGGGACCACACGAGGTTCTCCTGGTTATGGATGCGACAACGGGACAGAACGGCATTGCGCAGGCCAGGGCGTTCGTGGACGCGGTCGGAGTCACTGGCGTGGTGATCTCCAAGCTGGATGGGACGGCGCGCGGGGGGGTAATTCTTGGAGTACGGAGCGAACTTGGAATCCCTGTGCGATATATCGGCGTCGGTGAAGGAACGACTGATCTGCGTCCGTTCGAAGCGCCCGCGTTCGTGTCGCACCTATTTCGTGACGAAAGTTGGGATCGGACGAGGTGAGAACTGCTTGACAGGACGGACGAATGACACATAGATTCCTCATGCGTTACCTCCCATGCGACGTTCTATGAGTCAGGACGGACAGGCTCTTCGGCAAAGTCCAATCGAAGCTCCCGGCGAGGGGAATGGGACGGTAGAGGCTCTTCCGGCGCCACCGGAAGTCGGCTACGCGGAGTTGGTCGACCGGCTTCGTCGGTACGAACAGGAGCGGAGGGAGATGCGGGCCCGCCTGGAGCGGATCCTGGCGCGAATGGAGTTCGATCGACCCCGTGAGCGGTAACGTGATCCGGACTCGACTGGGGTCGGGTCTGCTAGTCTGGGACCTGCTGGGCGACGCTATCGGCCGGGCGGAGGGCCGCGGGTATGGTCGTTGCCTAATGCGGTCGCTACGATCGGAATGCGGAAGGCCAAACCCGTTGCCAGACAGACGATCCTCGGGCTGAGAACGATGCTCCGTGGGGAGTTTGACGTTCTCTCGGAGCCGATCTGTGCCAGAGTGACCGTACTTCCGTGGTACGCCGCTGCGCGGAACATAGTCCTGTATTCGGCTACCGGCGGAGAGGTTCGGACGGATGCCCTGCGGAGCGCCGCGTTGTCCGCGGGAATGCACGTGTTCTACCCAAGCACCGCCGATTCCGGTCTCGATTTCATCGAGGATATGGGCGGGGAATATCGGATCGGACGGTGGGGGATCGCTGAGCCCGCTTCGGGCCGTCGGCTGACAGATGGGGATGGGGAGACCCTCTTCATTGTCCCCGGATCCGTGTTCGATCTCGAAGGGTATCGACTTGGGCGAGGGTTGGGGATGTATGATAAGTCGCTGGTCTGTTACCCGTACGCGAAACGAATCGGGCTAGCGTACGAGTTCCAGTTCGTTCCTGTGCTACCGCGGGACCGGTGGGACGTTCCGATGGACGCCATCGTCAGCGATTCGCGTACGGTGGTGATTCAGCGCGTAGTCAACGTGAAGGAGACAACGTAATGGACATTCTGTTGTCAAGTCTCGTGAGCCTACTGATTGGGGCTGGTGCTGTGTGGCTGGTGACCTCGGTAAGGAGAGGACGGGCCCAAGCTTCGGCGACGAACGCCGGTATCGCGGCAGAGCGGCTCGTCGAGGATGCGCGGCGCGACAGAGACGCGATTCTAAAGGAAGCGGAGGTCCAGGCAAGGGATGCAGCCATTCGGTCGAAAGCTGAATGGGACCGGAGCGTTCGGGATCAACAACGTGATCGGGCCGCGCAAGAGAAGCGTATCGCTCAGAAAGAAGAGGCCATCTCACAGAAGCTCGAGACCACGTCCCAACGCGAGTCGCAAGTTGCGCAGCGAGAAGAGGTCCTCCGACAGCAGGAGCGTGACAGTCTGACCCGCCAGGCACAGCACGAACAGCTAATCGGGGAGGTACGACAGACCCTCGAGCGCGCCGCGGGCATGACCCGTGAGGAGGCGAAACGAACGCTGGTGGACCAGATGCTTGAGGAAGCCCGACATGAGGGCGCACGGCACATCCGGCAGATCGAGGGTGAGGCGCGAGAGGAAGCGGATCGCAGGGGCAAGAAGATCGTATCGATTGCCATTGAAAGGCTCGCTGGCGAGTTCGTGGCCGAACGTACAGTATCCGTCGTCCCTTTACCGAGCGACGACATGAAGGGCCGCATAATCGGGCGGGAGGGGCGAAACATCCGAGCGATTGAGGCAGCAACTGGAGTTGATCTAATTGTTGATGACACGCCGGAGGTGGTCGTCATCTCCTGTCACAACCCGATCCGTCGTGAATTGGCTCGGCTTGCGCTGGAGCGTCTCATCTCGGACGGTCGAATTCATCCTGGGAGGATAGAGGAGGTCGTGCGCAAGGCGGAGCAAGAGTTGGACGATGCGATCCGAGAGGCGGGGCAACGAGCAGTACTTGAGGTGGGTGTGCATGGGATCCACCCGGAGTTGGTGAAGCTGATCGGAATGTTGAAATATCGGTACAGCTACGCACAGAATGTCCTCATGCATTCGATCGAGGCCGCATTTATCGCGGGAGCGATGGCGGCGGAGTTGGGCCTCAACGAAAAGCAGGCGCGGCGGGCCGCCTTGCTGCACGATATTGGCAAGGCACTGACTCACGAGGTCGAGGGTTCCCACGCGGTGATTGGAGGAGAGATCGCACGGAAGTACGGCGAGTCCGCAAAGATCGTGAATGCCATCGCGGCACACCATGAGGAGGTGAAGGCCGAGACGATCTTGGCGCCGTTGGTTGATGCTGCTGACGCGTTATCCGGGGCGCGGCCAGGGGCTCGACGAGAGGTCCTTGAGAGCTACGTGAAGAGGCTCGAAGACCTCGAGCGGATCAGCAACTCCTTCAGAGGGGTTGAACGATCATTCGCCGTGCAAGCCGGGCGGGAAATCCGGGTCATCGTTGACCCGGGGTTGATCCCGGATGACCAGGCCACGCTCTTGGCGCGCGACGTTGCGAAGAAGATCGAGCAGGAGATGACATATCCGGGTCAAATCAAGGTCACAGTCATTCGGGAGACGCGAGCTAGCGAGATCGCGCACTAGGCGATGGTCGTGCTCTTTATCGGCGACGTTGTTGGACGGCCGGGTCGTCGAGGTGTCAGCTTGGCGCTACGCTCGCTTCGAGCGCGGGTTCGGATCGATTTCGTGGTCGCGAACTGCGAGAATGCGAGCGGAGGCAAAGGGATCGATCCAGACGGCGCCGAGGAGTTGTACGACGCGGGCGTCGATGTCCTGACCTCCGGCAATCACGTGTGGCAGCATCGCTCGATCGTTTCGTACATGGCGAGCGATTCGCGCCTTCTGCGACCGCTGAACTTTCCTCGAGACGTTCCTGGGCGAGGATGGACGGTGCGGGAAGTTGCGGGATGTGGACCAGTGGCCGTCGCGAACCTGATTGGCCGTGCCTTCATGGGGCCCGCGGACTGCCCGTTTCGCGCGATGTCAAACGATCTTGACGAGATACACAAACAGGCGAGCGTGGTGATTGTCGACATGCATGCGGAGGCTACGTCAGAGAAGGTGGCGATGGGGAGGTTCTTGGATGGCCGCGTATCCGCGGTTGTGGGGTCGCATACGCACGTGCAGACCGCGGATGCGCGCATCCTTCCCGGGGGGACTGCGTACATCACGGACGCCGGAATGTGTGGGCCGGATGAGTCTGTGCTCGGAGTTAAGACCGAGCAGGTTGTGCGTCGGTTTCTTACCCAGATGCCGACTCGATTTGATGTCGCAGATGGTCCGGTTGTCGTGTGTGGGGTGGTCGTGGATATCGACGCGGCGACCGGTCGAGCGAGGGGGATTCAGACTATCCAGGAGAGGGTGTAGGGTTCTCTTGGAGCATGCGTCGGTGCGTTGATCCCCTGCATGGTAAGTCCGATTGTAAATGCTCGCCGTCTGGCCCGATGGCGTGATGTTCTGCAGACTGGGCAGCGATTGGGGTGCGGCCGGGCGTCAGCTCGCGAGCAGGTTCCGGGGCAGCGTGATGGTCCCGGGATTTGCGATCGCCCGGCGCGTCGCTTCGGCGAGGTACCCTGCCGGCTCTACGCCGGCCAGCTTCGCCGACTCGATCAGCGTATAGAAGAGGGCGGCGACGCGTGTCCCGCGCTCCGAGCGGGATCCGTAATGGTTCTTCCGCCCGATCGTCAGGGGGCGCAGGCCGCGCTCCACGGCATTGGTGTCGAGCGGGATGCGGGGATTGTCGAGAAACCGCTCGAGGCCGTCCCAGTGCCGCAGCGTGTAGCCGATCGCCTCACCGAGCGACGAACGGGGCAGCACCGCCTGGGCCAGGAGCCACGTGTAGCCGCTCACGCTGGTTCCCATCCTGAGGGTACTTTTCGGACCGGCTGAGTGATGTTGAAGAGACGCGAGGCCATCACGGAGCTGGCTCTGCCGCGGTCGCGTTCGATGAGGTAGAGGGCGCGCTCGAAAGGACGGA
>CAZUDO010000049.1:0-50801 GCA_964618895.1 uncultured Binatia bacterium (SeqCode) | reverse complement strand
TGCGGTCACCAGGCGCGGATAGCGGACGATGAGCGGCGTGCGGATCGACTCGTCGTAGGGCACGTTCTTCTGCTGCCACAGCCGGTGTTCGCCCCACAGGAGGCCGTTGTCGGACGAGAAGATGATCACCGTGTCGTCCGCGATGTGTCGTGCCTCGAGTTCCGCGACGATCGTGCCGACCGCGTCGTCGACCGCCTGGAGCGCTTCGAGCTGATACCTGCGGAAGAGCGTGTTCCACGCCCCGTACGTGAAGAAGCCGCCGAAGTAATCCGCGGCCGCCCGGGCGACTTGCTGCAGCCACGACGGTTTGTCCGTGAGGTCGGCTTCGTCGTAGTTGGGCCGCGCCAGCGGCTGCAGGCCGCCGAACGTGCCGATATGGCGAGGCGCCGGCTGGGGGAACACCAGTCCCTCCGCATGGGGGGCATAGGTCGCAAGGACCGCAAAGAACGGCCGTGCGCTCGCCACGTCGACGAAGTCGACGACCTTCTGCGCCAGCACATCGGTGGCGTAGTCGGCGGCGGTCGCGCCATAGCTCACCGGGGCGCCGTTGTTCGCGAGCGTGTAGTTGAAGGATCCGAGCACGGTGAACGCCTGCCAGTCGTCCCACCCGGGCGGCGTGCCGGATGTCGTTCGTGGCATGTACTTCCCGAAGAACCCCGTCCGGTAGCCGGCGTCATGCAGCCACGTCGCCAGGGTCGACGCTTCCCGTGCCGGACCGATGGCGAAGTAGTTCGTGGTCGCGCCGGTGCGATGCCCGTGCTGCCCGGTCAAGAAGGCCACCCGGCTCGGGGTGCAGACCGGGGTCGGCAGGAACGCGTTGGCGAAGGTGACGCCGCGGTTGGCGAGCGTGTCCATCACCTGTGGCATGACGGGATCCGTCCCGCTGAGTGAGTGCGTCGATCCCAGGGTGTCCCACCGTTGGTCGTCCGTGAGCACGACGACCACGTTTGGTCGGGGCGTGACGCAGCCCGCTTCGTGGGTTGGCTCCGCGAGCGTGCGGGTGATCCGGAAGTACCGGTTCGTGCTGCGCGGGGAGTTGGCGACCCGTCCTCCCGCCGACTCCCCGAACCTCACGCAGTAGGCGTCACCATCGACGATGGTGAGGGTCGCCCCACCCGCGATGCCGGGATCCGGCGGCACGAGGCGGATACGTGGCTGTGGGCCGGCGCCGTTCGCCCCAAGGATGGTCACCGCCAGCAGGAACTTCCCCGCCCGCACCTTGACGTGTGCCCGGTGCACGGCGCCGTACGTTCCCGGCCGGGGGTCGAAGTACTTGTAGCCGATGAGCGGTTCGGAGCTGGCGGCGGGAATCCGTGTCCATCCCGCCGCGGGCATCGCGTGGGTCTCGCGCTGGTCGACGAGCGTGCCGCCCTCGGCGACTATCTGTACGAACGCGCCGGCCACCGTGGGATCGCCGACGAGCGTGGCGCCATCCCCGAGGGCAACCTCGCGTGCGACGACGACGATCCGGCGCCGCGAGGGGTCGAGGCCGGGTAGCGGGTCGCTCACCAGGAACCTCTTGCCAAGCACCACCTGGCTGGCGTGCGCGGTCGGGATGCTCAGGAGGAGTGCTACCGGCAGCAGTATCCCGCCTGCGGCCCGCCACATCGGCGTCATCGGGCTACTCTGCGCCGTAACGGGTTGTAACGTCAACAAAATGTCTGGCCAGCGGACGACCGGGTCCGAAAATGGCGAGACACGAGGTCGGCACCCATGGCATGGTGCGCACGTGGTTCTGGACCGGAATGCCTGCTACCGCGCCATCCAGGCGCGCGACGCCCGCTTCGACGGGCGGCTCTTCATCGCCGTGCGCACGACCGGCATCTACTGCCGGCCGATCTGCCCGGCGCGCACGCCGAAGCTCGAGAACGTGGTGTTCTACCCGACCGCCGCCGCCGCCCAGGAGGCGGGCTTTCGCCCCTGCCTGCGCTGCCGGCCCGAGTCGTCCCCCGAGCTCGCCGTGTGGCGCGGGACCTCCAACACTGTCGCGCGGGCGTTGGCGCTCATCGCCGACGGGGCACTCGACGGCGACGCCGATGATGTCGGTCGGCTGGCGCTCCGACTGGGGGTCGGCGAGCGCCAGCTCCGGCGGCTGTTCCAGCGCCATCTCGGCGCATCGCCGATCGCGGTGGCGCAGACGCGCCGGCTGCTGTTCGCGAAGCAGCTCATCCACGAGACCCGGATGCGCATGGCCGACGTGGCGATGGCGGCGGGCTTCGGCAGCGTGCGGCGCTTCAACGACACCTTCCGGCGGCTCTACGGGCGGGGGCCGTCCCTGCTGCGGCGCCGGAACTCCGCGCCGGCCGGGGGCGGGCAGTCCGGGATCACGCTCGTGCTCGGCTACGCCGCGCCGTACGACTGGCAGGCGATGATCGACTTCCTGGCCGCGCGCGCGATCGCGGGCGTCGAGGTGGTCGAGCCCGACTGCTATCGGCGCACGATCGCGCTCGACGGCCACCAGGGCACGATCGCCGTCCGCCCGCTCTCCGGGCGGGCCGCGCTGGCGGCGACCATCCGTTTCCCGCGCGTGCAGACACTGCCGGCGATCGTCGCACGCATCCGGCGGGTGTTCGACCTGGCGGCCGACGTGGGCACGATCGCCGGGCAGCTTCGCCGCGACCCGCTGCTGGCGCCCCTCGTGGCCGCTCGCCCGGGGCTCCGGGTGCCGGGGGCGTGGGACGGGTTCGAGCTGGCGGTCCGTGCCATCCTCGGGCAGCAGATCACGGTGACGGCCGCACGCCGACTCGTGGGCACGCTGGTCGCGACCCACGGCGAGCCGTTCGTGCGCGGCAGCGAGGACGCGCCGGGCGGACTGACGACCATCTTCCCCGGCCCCGAGCGGCTCGTGGGCACCGACCTGCGCCACCTCGGGATGCCGGGCGCTCGGGCGGCGGCGCTGTCGGCGCTGGCGGCGACCACGGCGGCGGACCCCCTCCTCTTCCACCGCGCACAGGACCTCGACGGCGACATGGCCCGCTTGAAGGCCCTTCCCGGCATCGGCGAGTGGACGGCGCAGTACGTGGCGATGCGGGCCCTGCGCGACCCGGATGCGTTCCCGGCCGCCGACCTCGGGCTCCTGCGCGCGATGGCGACGGGCGGCGGCGCGCGCCCGACACCGGCAGCGCTGCTCGAACGCGCCGAGGCCTGGCGCCCATGGCGCGCGTACGCCGCGCAGTACCTGTGGACCGTCCCCCCGGGGCAGGAGAGGGCGGTCGCGTGATCCGAAAGAGCAGGAGGTTCTCCGATGAGTGATCGCACGGACGGGCGCGCGGGGGTGTTCAGGCGGCTCCATCGCGAAGGGGCACCACTCGTGCTGCCGAACGCGTGGGACGCCGGCAGCGCGCGAATGATCGAAACGTGTGGCGCAACGGCGATCGCGACCACGAGTTCGGGGCTCGCGTGGTCGCATGGGTACCCCGACGGAGACATGCTGCCGCCGCGCGTGCTCGCTGCGGCCGTCGCCGAGATCGCCCGCGTCCTCTCGGTCCCGTTGACGGTCGACGTCGAGGGGGGCTACGCGACCGACCCGCACGTGGTCGGTGAGACCATTCGCGCGGTCGTCGACGCCGGCGCCATCGGCATCAACCTCGAGGACGGGACCTCTCCCCCGGACCTGCTGTGCGCGAAGATCGCGGCGGCGAAGGAGGCAGCGGGCCGTGCCGGGGTCGACCTGTTCGTCAACGCGCGCACCGACGTCTTCCTGCGCGGTCTCGTGCCGCGGGGGGAGCGGGAGGGGGAGACGCTCGAGCGGGCCCGCCGCTACGCCGCCGCCGGCTGCGACGGGCTGTTCGTTCCCGGCCTGGCGGACGCGGCGACCATCGGGCGCATCTCCGCGATGATCGCGCTGCCGCTGAACGTCATGGTCGTGCCGGGGCTCCCGCCGGTGGCCGACCTGGGGACCCTCGGCGTGCGACGCGTGAGCGCCGGCTCCGCCATCGCGCAAGCCGTGTACGGGATCGTCCGCCGAACCGCGACGCAGTTCCTTCGCGACGGGCGGTTCGATGCGCGGCCGGAGGACCCGGTCGGCTATGCTGAGCTGAACGCGCTGTTCGCGCCGCCGCCGCGGTGACCCCGGCGGCGTGACCGGGTCTCCGGTCTCGTATACGATGCCGACAGTGCCCACGATCACCTGCAAAGTGTCGCCGGAGCTGGACGCCCGACTGAGTGCGACCTCGCGGGTGCGGCGCACGACCAAGTCGGTTGTCGTGCGCGAGATCCTGGAAGCCCAGCTGTCCGGTCGGTCCGTCCGGAAGCAGCTGCGGGCCTACGATCTCGTGAAGCATCTCGTCGGGCGCTTGTCGGGGCCCCGTGATCTCTCTCACCACGCGCGCCACATGGACGGTTTCGGTGCATGAGATCGTCGTCGACAGCGGGCCGCTGGTCGCGCTGCTGGTGCGGACCGACGATCATCATGACTGGGTCGTCGACCGGCTCCGCGAGCTGCCCCCACCCTTTCTGACCTGCGAGCCCGTGCTTGCCGAGGTCGCCCATCTCGTGCGGCGGGCGCGTCACGGGCTCGATCGCTTCGTCGATCTTCTCATGAGCGACCTTCTCCGCATCGACTTCGGTGTCATGGTGGAGCGTGGCGCGGTGGGGAGACTCCTGCGCAAGTACGCCGACCGTCCCATGCCGCTGGCCGACGCGTGCCTCGTCCGGCTCGCGGAGCTGAACGACGGCGCGTCGGTGTTCACGATCGACGGGGACTTCTCGGTGTACCGTAAGCACGGTCGGCGAGCGATCCCGCTGATCGCCCCGGGGCGGTGACCGCGCCTGCCTATGCCCGCACCAGCCGTTGATAGATCTTCGGCAGCTCGCGTGGCAGGTCGGCCACGTTCTCGATGATCAGGTAGCGCGTCCCGTCGCACATCTCGCGCAGGTAGTCGTGCCCGGCGACGTCGACCGTGATGCAGAACGGCCGGATGCCCGCCTGCTCCACTTCGCGCAGCGCGACCGCGGTGTCGCGGATGCCATAGGTGTGGCTGGTGCGGTCCTGGCCGTAGTCGAAGTCCTGCGGAAAGCCGTCGCTCAGGAGCACCAGGTGACGGGCCGGTGCCGACAGGCGGCGCATCCTGCTGGCCGCGTGCCGGAGCGCCGTCCCCATGCGGGTCGAGCCCTGGGGCTCGATGCCGCCGATGCGGCCCTTCACGGTGCTGCTCAGGCGCTCGGCGAACGATTTCACCGGGAACACCTGCACGTTGTCGCGGCCCTGGCCCGAAAAGCCGTAGATGGCGTACGCGTCGCCGATCTCCTCCAGCGCCGCCGCCATGAGCACGAGCGCCTCCTTGGCGATGTCGATGATGCGACCGGTGGTCTCGGCCCGGGTCTCGTCGGTGGACGCGCTCATGTCGAGCAGGAAGAGCGTCGCCACGTCGCGCTCCTGACGGTAGCGCTGCGTGTACAGCTTGGTGGACGGCGTCCGCTGCAGCCGGCGATCGACGTGGGCGTCGACGGCCGCGTTCAGGTCGAAGTCTTCGCCGTCCTCGAGCCCGCGCACGGGACGATAGGTCTCGGGACGGACGCGCTGGAAGTGACGGCGGATCTCGGGGACGAGGTCGGCGTGTCGTACCAGGGCCTGATGGAAGAAGTGGCCCGCGTCGTCGCCGACCGGTAGCTCGCGGAGCGCGCACCAGTCGGGCCGGTAGTCGCCGATCAGGTAGTCCCACTCGTCGTAGGTGAACACCGCGGCGCCCGGGAACGCGGGGTGGGCGCGTGCCGGTCTCACCGCCGGCGGCTCGCCGGGCCGGCCGGGGCTCCGCTTCGCGTCCGCCAGCGCCTTCCCGGCGAGCTGGGTGACGTAGAGGCCCGCTTGCGCCGGCCCCGTTCCCTCGCCCTGCCCCAACGGGACACCGGCTTCGACCAGACGGCGGAGCTCCTCGGGGGTGAGCGCGCGCCCGCCTTCGACGACCCGGCTGTCCGGGTCGTCGAGCGACAGGCGGAACTCGTCCGTGATCTCGGGGCCGTCCGCGTCCCCGCCGGCGAGGGCCGCGGTGCCGGGCTCGTCGCCGTCGAAGCCGAGGCCCTGAATGCCGCCGTCGAGCATCATGGCTCCCAGACTCTCGAGGAGCTCGAGGGCAGGCGCGCGCGCGCTCGCGACCTCGAACAACCCGGTCAGGCGCTCGGCGGTGGCGAGCGCGTCGGCGGCGGTGGCGTCGGAACGGGAGAGCGGAGACAGCGCGGGCAGGACGATGCGTGCCGCGGCGCGCAGCGCGGGCGAAGGATGCGCCGGGTGGTCACCCCGCAGCGCGAGCGCGAGCAGCGCGTCCAGCAAAACGCCCGGCACACCCAGGTCGGCGTCGGTCCAGCGCGCGAGCAGGCGTGCCGCTGCCCAGCGGAGATCGGCGGCGATCCCCGGGTAGCTCCGCGCCAGGCGGCACGCCACCCGATAGCCGTCGGTGAGCAGGAAGAGCTCGGCGAGCGCCGCCGGACGCTCGGGTGCGTGCAGCTGTTCCGCCAGCGCGCCGCCGGGTACGGCGTCGTACGTGCCGCCCTCGCGGCGGCCGGCGTGCATCGCGGCCGCGACGCGATAGAGGCGGCCGTTGTCCTCGACCGTGTCGAGGCGGTCGATGAGGGCGGGGAACGTGACCGTGCCGGCGGTGGGATCATCTTCCAGCGGCGGGCGGAGCCGAAACGCCTCCCCGGCGCGCGGCAGCGCGGGCATCCCGCTCAGCATGTGGACGAAGCGACCCAGCACGCCGGCCACCTCGGGCAGCTCCACGGCGGTCGATGACGCGTGCAGCACGCGCAGGCTGGTGCGCGACTCGAGCCCGAAATAGGCGTGTCCGGCCTCCGGATTGTCGCGCGCGAGGGCGAGCCCGCGAGCGACCCACTCGCTCGCGTGTGCACCGGGCGCATCCTCGAGCACGCGGCCGAGGGTGCGCAGCAACGCCGGCACCCCACGCGGGAACGCCTCGCCCACCCGGTCGAGGAGGGCCAGCGCGTCCGCATCGGCCGGAACGAGGGCGCCGGCCACCGGGATGAGCGCGTCGATCTCGGCGGGAGGGGCGTGCTCGGCGGCGCGCCGGAGTGCGACCAGAAGCGCGTGGCGGCTGGCGGGCGCGAGCGCGTCGAGCGTGCCCGGCAGGTGACGGTACAGGCGGGCCGCGACGGCGGGCCCCCGCGTGGTCAGAGCCAGGCACGTCTCGAGCCATCGGGTACGCTCGTCGATGGACCAACCGGCGATCGCCGTGGGCAGCCCCCGCAGGGCCTCGGCCGGATCGAGCGTGCCCTGCAGCCCGAGCGCGACGCGCTGCCAGGGGCCGAAGTGGGCTGCGGCGAGGAGCGGCAGCGCGCGCGGCGCGGCCGCGAAGAAGGCGTGCGCCAGCACGCTACGGCGGAGATCGCTGTCGGCGTGCAGCGCGGTGCCGGCGTCGGCCCACGCGCCGAGCGTGTCGCCGTCGATCGCGCCGAGAAAGGGCGCCGTCGTGTCGACGAAGGTCTCGGCCAGCTGCCGGGAGACGCTGCCGACGCGCACGGCGGCGGCGACCCAGGGAGCGAGCCCGCCCATCCCCACGCGCGCCACCCGGGCCGGCGCGAGCGCGCAGTACGTCCGCACCGCGACGCGTCCGGGATGGGTGGCGGTCGCGAGCGCCCGGCCGAGCGCCAGCCAGCGCGGGAACTCGGCGCCCAGGCGGGCACGCAGCTCGCCGAGCGTGCGCGCGAAGCGCTCGCGATCGTCGACCAGCTCGGCGAGGCGCTCCGTGTCCCGCGACATCGTGATGGTCAGCCGCCGAAGATCGCCCCTGCGACCTCGTCGATCGCCTGCTGCCCGTCGGCGTCGTCGGTGAGCGAGTGGCTCACGGCGACGGTGCACGCGCGCCGCGCCGGGACGCCCCGCCGGATGAGCTGGCCGGCGTACACCAGCAGCCGCGTACTCACGCCCTCTTCGAGGCCGCTCGAGCGCAGGCAGCGCACCTTTTCGCCGAAGCGGGCGAGCGGCATGGCCTGCTCGACCGCCAGGTCCGCCTCGTGGGCGATGATGCGTGCTTCGAGATCGCGCGGCGGGTAGTCGAAGTCGATGGTGACGAAGCGCTGGCGCGTGGAGTGCTTCAGGTCCTTCAGCACGCTCTGATAGCCGGGGTTGTAGGAGATGACGAGCAGGAAGTCGGGGTGGGCCTCCAGCAGCTCGCCCGTCTTGTCGACCGGCAGGAGGCGGCGGTGGTCGGTCAGCGGGTGGACGAGCACGATGGTGTCCTTACGCGCCTCCACGATCTCGTCGAGGTAGCAGATGGCACCCTGGCGGACCGCGCGCGTCAGCGGGCCGTCGATCCACACCGTCTCGTCGCCCTTGATCAGGTAGCGCCCGACCAGGTCGCTGCCGGTCAGATCCTCGTGGCAGGCCACGGTGATCAGGCCACCCGACACCCCCGCGCCCGGGCCGTTCTGGCGCGGCACCGTGCTTGCCATGTACTCGACGAAGCGCGTCTTCCCGCACCCGGTCGGGCCTTTCAGCAGGACCGGCAGGCGTGCCTCCCAGGCGGCCGTGAACACCGCCACTTCGTCACCGACGGGCAGATAGAACGGGGTATCGTGCACGGCGCCGGAGTGAGTGTAGGGGGGTGCCCGAGCCCACGCAATCGGCCGCGAGGGCCTCCGGCCGTGATTTTTTCCTTGCCAGCGCGTAGCGTCCTGTGCGAAGTGCCCAACGGGGAACCACAAGTGGGGTTCGTGTTTGCGCTATTGGCGAGTGCCGTCACCGTGCTGGGGCTTGGACTACCGAGCGCGGCCCGGGCCGCCGGGCCGTCGGTGGCGTTCACGCTGCCGGCACAGAACAGCACGCCGGCGGCATTCGGCGCCCTGCCGTACCCCAACGATCTCTACTTCGATCAGGGGCGTCCCGGGGACGGCGACGGCACGCTGATCAACACCGGGCTGCCGCCAGGCGGTAAGATCGGCCTCGCGAGCGCGGTGATCACCGCCAATACGGCCGCCGTGGAAGAGGCGCTCGACCGGCTGGACGGATTCGGGACCACCACCGCGGTGTACTTCTTCTTCAGCGGGCCGCTCGACGCCGCCAGCCTGCCGGCGTCTCCGGTGACGGCGCCGGCTCTCACCGACGGCGTTTTCTGCGCCGACACCGCCACCCTGACGCCGGTGCCGATCGCCCTCAAGTCCAACGCCGACTCGCGCATCCCGAACGTGCTCGCGATCGCCCCGCTCCCCGGGCGCCCGCTCGCCGCGGCTACCAGGTACACGTGTGTCGTGCGTGGCAGCGTCACCGGGGGCGGGGACCCGGTCGAGCCGGACGTCGACTGGGCGAGCGTCCGCGACGGCACGAGCGCCAACACCGACGCCGACGCCATCTTCGATCCGGTAGTGACCGCGCTGGCCACCGCCGGCGTGCCGACCAGCGCCATCGCCGGCATGACCGTGTTCACGACGCAGTCGATCGCCGACGATCTGCTACGCATCCGCAACGTCGTGCTGCCGGGCCTGGCCACGCCGACCGCTGATTTCACGAGCCGGCCGCAGCTGGTGTTCAACACCGATACCGACCTGGCAGTCCTGCTGTCGTCGACCCCACACGGCAATCTCGCCCAGGTCGCCACCGGCTTCTACGGCAGCCCGCGCTTCCAGACCGCCGACCCCGACGGCGACGGCCCGCTCGCCGATCTGCCGACTCCCCCGAGTTTCGTCTCCTGCGCGACGCCGTGCGAGACCACCGACGAGGCGTTCGTGCGCGACGGCAGCGGCAATCCGATCGTGCAGAGCACGCCGGCGATCCCGTTCACGGTGGTGGTCCCCAAGGGTGTCCCGCCGGTGAACGGCTGGCCGGTGGTGATCGTGCAGCACGGCCTCGGAGGCCAGCGTGAGACCGTGGTGCGCAGCGCGGAGGCGCTCGCGGCGCGGGGCTTCGCCTCCATCGGGATCGACGCGGTGGGGCACGGCTACCGCTACTTCGGCTGCACGTCCGCTGCGTCGTGCAGCCAGGACACCGCCAACGCCTTCGGCGGGCTGGGCGTCCCCGACGGGTTCGTCGACGGAACGTTCCTCGGCTACGATCTCGGGACCGTCACCTTCGGCTTGGGCTTCCTGGAGGCACTCCACAATTTCGTCGCCGTGCGCGACAACTTGCGCCAGACCTACGTGGATCTGTTCTCGCTGGTGCGCCTGCTGCAGGGCCACTCGATCGACAGCGCGCTCAACACGCAGCTGAACGCCGGCAATCTCTTCTTCATGGGGCATCAGCTGGGCGGCATCGTCGGAACGGGGTTCGTGGCGGTGGAAGCGAACGTGAGAGCCGCGCTGGTGAGCGGCGCCGGGGGCTACCTGGCCACCGAGCTGTTCAACAACTCGCCGTCGGGTCTCGGCGAGCTGGGCCTTGCCGACGGCGTGCTGGGGCTCGACCCCGCCAACGTCGCCGATGCGTTCAGCCTGCCCTTCAACCTGGTGCAGCAGGTCCTGGAGCCGGCCGACCCGGCCAACCTGGCACACCTGCTCCTTGCGCCCGCGAACGGCCTGCCCCGGAGCATGATCCTGGTCGAGGGCATGGGCGACGAGTTCGTGCCCAACCAGGCGACCGAGGCGCTCGCGCTGGCGGCGGGCTACCCCCTCTTCGACCCCTTCGTGAAGAACCTCTTGCATTCGCCGCTCGTCCTGCCGGTCGTGAGCCCGCCGCGGTTCATCCGCGGCAACGTCGGGGGCGGGCTCGCCACCGCCGCCGTGCTGCAAACCGCCGCCGCGCACGACGCGGCCGTGGGCGGTCCGCTCCCGGGTGTCCTCACGCTGGTGCCGGGCTTTGCGCACTGGGAGGAGTTCCCGACGACGGGGGAAGCGCTGCCGACGTTGCTGCGCGACATCCCGGTGGGGACGACGGGAATCCTGCAGGCGGTGCTCGACTGGTTCGGGGACATCGCCGCCAGTGGACCGCCGGGCACGTTCACGCTGGACCACCAGCCCACGTACAGCCCGACCGAGAACGTCACCATCCCGGCCGGAGCGTTCACGAAGCGCTTCTTCGACCGCACGGTCGGGGTCGGGGGAGGGCTGTCCGTCTCCGAAGTGACGCCCGACGTCGTGGTCGACTTCGGCGCCAACACGGTCGCCACGCGTCTCACGGTCGCGCGTTCGACCCTCGGGTCGGGGCCGCTGGCGACCGACGCCGACATGCCGCCGGGACCGACGAGTACGGTCGGCACCCTCGGATTCCTGCCCTTCTTCGTGACCGTGCAGCGCGAGCTGCCAGGAACCTTCTCGGCGACGCTCACCATCTCGTACTCCGCCACCGAGCTCGGCGTCGCCGGCATCCCCGCCGGCACGACCGACGAGACCGCGCTGGTCATCGCCAGGTTCTCGCCGGGGGTGTGCGTCGTGGGCGCCGCCACATGCTCGGAGCACGCCGACTGCGGCACGAGCGGTCCGTGCTTGGGCTCGAGCTATACCGTGCTCCCGAGTACGGCCGACGCGGGTCTGCGCACGGTCACGACCAGCGGCGTCACGGACTTCTCGACCTACGTCGTGCTGCATCCGGCCGCGCTCGTTTCCGAAGGGTACATCCCGCCGCTCGTGCCGGGCGGGCCCGGGGCGATCAGCGACTGCCGGGCGGAGTTCAAGATCGCCAACCCCACCAACGTCCCGTTCCGCGACAACGTGGGGCGGGTGCACGGCGTGCAGAATTGCCGCGACGGTGATGTCACCTGCGATGCGGATCGGACCATCAACGGGACGTGCACGTTCCGGGTCGGGGTGTGCTTCAACCACCTGGATCCGTTGCTGCCCAACTGCACGGTAGGTGTGGACGGGATCACGCTCTACCAGCTCACCAAGCCGAAGCCGCTGGCGCGCGATCCCGTGCAGGCGGGGAACGCCCAGCGTCTCCGGGACGCAATGGTCGCGCTGGGAGGCTCCGTCAGCGGCATCAAGGAGAACCTGGTGATCTTCGGCCCGCCCCTCCTGCAGCGGGTGTGCACCGAGCTGGTCCCCGTGAACGTGCGCCACAAGCCCACCAACTTCGGCAGCCTCACCGTGCGCGGCATGTCGCGTTTCGTGAGCAACGCGCTCGATGTGGGCGGCGACAAGCTCCGTCTGCGCTGTTACCCGGCGTTCTGAACGCGACCCGAGACCTTGTCTCGGGTCGGATCCAAGATTGCTTGCCGGTGGAGAAGGCGAAGGTCGTGCCGCGGCCGGCAAAAGCCGGCGCGGCAAACTTGGGAGAGGACAGAACGTCGGCGCTGCCGCCGCCGACGAAGCGTCTCCCGGTCTTCCCCGCCGGAGCGGATCCGCAGCGGCTACCGATCCGCTCCGCTTTGCCGCGCCGGCTTCGCCCGCCGCGGCACGGCCTCTACCTTCTCCACCGGCAGGGAGTCTTGGGCCCCGCCCCGAGACGAAGTCTCGGGGCGGTCAGAGTACCGTGCCCGCCAGGAGCACGCTCGCGAGCGTGAAGTAGATTACGATCCCGCTCACGTCGACGAGGGTCGCCACCAGGGGTGCCGACGCGCTGGCCGGATCGAGTCCCAGTCGCTCGAGCAGCAGCGGGAGCATCGAGCCGACGACGGTCCCGAACGTCACCACGCCGAGCAGGCTTCCGGCGACGGTGAGCGCGATCAGGACGGAGTGCTCCCCGTAGCTGCCGAAGAGCGCCTGCCAGCCGAGGACCCGGAGCAGGCCGATGACCGCCAGCGCCGAACCGAGCGACACGCCGGCGGCCAGCTCGCGCCGTATCACCCGCCACCAGTCGCGCAGGCGCAGCTCGCCCAGCGCCATCGCGCGTACCACCAGCGTGGACGCCTGCGAGCCCGAGTTGCCGCCGCTGCTGATGATGAGCGGGACGAAGAGCGCCAGGACGACGGCGCGCGCGATCTCGTCTTCGAAATACGCCATGGCCGTGGCCGTCAGCATCTCGCCGACGAGGAGGGCCGACAGCCACCCGGCGCGCTTGCCCACCATGCCCCAGAAACCGGCGTCCAGGTACGGCGCGTCGAGGGCCTGCATGCCGCCCAGCTTCTGCATGTCCTCGGTGGCCTCTTCCTGCACCACGTCGACGATGTCGTCGACGGTGACGATGCCCTTCACGCGCCGCTCGGCGTCGACCACCGGGATGGCGAGGAAGTCGTGCTCGGCGAAGAGCCGGCTGAGGGCCTCCTGGTCCATCTCCTCCGGGACGGTGAGCACGTCGGTCGCCATGATGTCGCGCACGCGCCGGTCCGACGGCGCCGAGAAGAGATCGCGGAACGACACCACGCCGAGCAGGTGCTGCTCGGCGTCGAGCACGTAGACGTAGTAGATGGTCTCCAGGTGCTCGCGCGTCTGGCGGCGGAGATAGCTGATCGCCTCGTCGACGCTCATGTCAGGGCGCAGGCGCGCGTAGCGCGGGTTCATGAGGCCGCCGGCGTCGTCCTCGGCGTAGGCGAGGAGCGCGACCACTTCCTTGCGCGTGGTGTCGTCGAGCAGGGCGAGCAGCGCCGCGCGCATCTCCTCGGGCGCCTCCTGCACCACGTCGGCCGCGTCGTCGGGCGGCAGGAGGCGCATCCACGACCGCCGCTCGCCGGGGGCCGCGGCCACGATCAGCTCCGCCTGATCGCGGGCCGGCATCGCGAGGAGGATGTCTTCGGCCTCGGGGCGGGCGAGGAGCTTCAGCCCCTCGAGACGTTCCTCCGGGGACAGGACGGCCCAGGCGTCCTTCAGCTCGGACTCGAGCAGCCCGGTGTCGGTCATGACACCCCTCCCCGGGCCGCAAGGAAGCACCTGCCGACGATGTGTGCAGTGGCCATGCTCAGACCTCCCCCGCTCCGGGCGAAGTCGAGCCGGTCCGGAGCGGAGCTAGCGCTGGTGGGGACGGCTTTGGCCGTCGCTACTCATACGGTGGAACGTGGGTAGCCCAAGATCGCCGGGAGGTCCAGCGCGTGCCCGGGCCGGTTTGAACCGCGCGTCGAGCGAGTGGTATTTCGACTCCCCATGGCGACGATGATCACCAGCGAGTGCATCAACTGCGGGGCCTGCGAGCCCGAGTGCCCGAACACTGCCATCTACCAGGGCGGTGTCGAGTGGCAGGCGCAGGACGGCGGCATGCACGCCGCGCTCTCGAACGACATCTTCTACATCGTCCCCGAGAAATGCACCGAGTGCGTCGGCTTTCACGACCAGGAAGCATGTGCGGCGGTCTGTCCGGTCGACTGCTGCGTGCCCAACCCCGACATCCCGGAGACGCACGACGTGCTGCTGGCACGGGCGCGAGTGCTCCACCCGGGCGAGGGCATCCCCGACGACGCGCCGTCGCGCTTCAAGAAGGAAGGCGCCGGCGAAGGCGGGGCCGCACCGGCCGCCGCGGCATCGCCCGCTGCCCCGGCAGCCCCGGCCGCTGCCCCGGCAGCCCCGGCCGACGACGCCGTCGGGCTCGCCATCCCGTCGCCCGACGAGTGGGAGATCCCCATCCGCTGCTATCACTGCAGCGGCGACTACACCGTGCCGTTCCAGTACTACCGGGCCGGGGTGGTGTTCTACTGCCCGCATTGCCAGGGCTCGCTCGTCCCCACCCTGAGCATGGTGCGTGCCGTCGAGGAGGCCCTGGCGCGCTTCCACGGTAAGTGGACGACGGCGTTCGAGGCGTTGCACGAGCGCCGGCGGCGCGAGCTCGAGCAGTTCGAGGACAAGCAGCGGGGCGAGATCGAGCGCTTCGAGGACGAGCTGCGGGCGATCGCGACGCGCGAGAAGGCGCCCGGCGCGCCCACCAAGAAGCGGGGGTTCTTCACCTTCTAGCGCGCGACGGGGAGGCGGGATGCGGCAGCGGCTGTACGAGTACCTGGCCGAACGGCCGGCCGGCGCGCCTTCCGTGGAGCTGCTCGACCTGGTGTTCACGGCGCGCGGGAACGACCCGGAGTTCGGCGGGCGGTTCCTGACCACGCTGCTCGGCAACGATGCCCGCTTCCGCTTCGACACCGATACCGGGCACTGGCGCGTGCGGGCGCACGATACGCTCGCCCGGCCGCTGTCCGAGGTCGAGTTCGTGGTGGTCGATCTCGAAACGACCGGTGGTGCCCCTGCCGCCAGCGGCATCACCGAGATCGGCGCCGTCCGTGTCGTGCGCGGGGCCCTGGCAGAAACCTTCACCACCCTGGTGAACCCCGGCCGGCCCATCCCGCCGTTCGTCCAGCGCCTGACCGGCATCACCGACGCCATGGTGGCCGACGCCCCGGCCATCGCCGAGGCCCTGCCCCGCTTTCTGGCCTTTGCGGGCACGGCAGTCGTGGTCGCGCACAATGCGCCGTTCGACGTGGGGCATCTGAACGCCGCCCACCTCGCGCTGCTGGGCAGCGCGCTCCAGGTGCAGGCCGTGTGCACGCTCCGCCTGGCCCGGCGGCTGCTCCCCGAGTTGCGCCACCGTTCCCTCGACGCGGTCGCGGCGGCGCTCGGCATCGGCTGCGTCGACCGCCACCGTGGGCTCGCCGACGCCCGCATCACGGCCGAGATCCTGTGCGTCTTCCTGGAGCGCGCGCGCGAGCATGGCATCGAACGGATCGACGAACTCCTCGACTTCCAGCATCGCGCCGCCGACGGGCGCCGGTTCGAGGTGCACATCCCGCGTAGTCGCCTGGAGCAGGTGCCGGCGACGCCGGGCGTGTACCATCTGCTCGGCGCCGACGGCCGGCTGCTCTACGTCGGCAAGGCCGTCCGCCTGCGTGAGCGCCTGGCGTCGTACTTCGCCAACTCGCGCGGGCACTCGGCGCGTGTCCTCGACCTCATCCGGCACGTGTACGACCTGCGCATCCATGAAACCGGCTCCGAGCTGGCGGCGTCGCTGCTCGAGGCCCGGCACATCCGGGAGCTGAAACCGCCCTACAACCGGCAACGGAAACACTTACCCCGGGTGGGCTTTCTCAAGCTCAACGCGCACGATCCCTTTCCCCGCCTGCAGGTGACCGAACGCCTGGCGGCCGACCGGGCGACGTACGTGGGGCCGTTCGCCAGCCGCGAGCGGGCGGAGCATGCGCTCGGCGTGCTCGGTCGGCTGTTCGGATTGCGCACCTGCCCGGGACGGCTCGCGCCGTCCCCGGAGGTGTCGCCGTGTCTCTCCGGGCAGGTCGGTACGTGCACCGCGCCGTGCGCGGCGCGGGTCGAAGAAGCCGACTACCGGCGGCAGGTGGACGAGTTCCTCGCCTTCGTGTCGGCCAATGACACCAGCGTCCTGGCCCGCCTGGGCGCGCGCCGCGATCAGCTCGCGGACGAGCTCCGCTTCGAGGCGGCGGGTGGCGTGCAGCGCGACATCACCTTCCTGGAGACCCTGCAGCAACAGCGCGAGCGGGTGGCCTGGATCCTGGCCCGCCAGAACTTCCTCGTCCTGCTGCCCACCGTCGAGCGCGACGCGATGCTGGTGTACGGGGTGCTCGGCGGCCGGCTCGCGGTCGAGACCCGGGTCACCGCCACGCGCGATCTGGCGGCCGTGGTCGACCTGGTGCGCGAGCGTTGGGCCCGGTACGAGAACGCGCCCATCGGCCGCGAGGACGTGGACGGCACCACCATCATCGCCGCCTGGCTGCGCGATCGGTCGCGGCGCGAGGGCATGCTCCTCCCGCTCGACGGGCCCGACTCTATTGTCGAGCGTCTGGAGGAGATCACGGTCACAGCGCGCGACTTCGGCCTTCCCGGCGCGTTGCCCGCCATCGAATGGCCGGCGTAGACGGCGCGCGGCGATGGCTCATCGTGAGCGGCGACGACTTCGGCGCCGCACCGGAGATCAACACCGCCGTCGTGCGCGCGCACCGCGACGGCATCCTGACCGCGACCAGCCTGATGGTGACCGGCGCCGCCGCGGCCGATGCGGTCGCACGAGCGCACGCCCATCCGGGCCTGGCCGTGGGTCTTCACCTGGTGCTCGCGCAGGGTCGTCCGGCCGCCCCGCCGGCGGACATCCCCCACCTGGTGACCGCCGGCGGCACGTTCGGCCGCCAGCCGGTGGCGCTCGGGTTCCGGTATGCGTGGCACTGCGCCCGCGGCGCGGGCCGGACGGCGCTGCGGCGCGAGATCACCGCGCAGCTGGACGCGTTCCGGGCGACGGGGCTCCCGCTCGCGCACGTCGACGGGCACCTGCACATGCACCTCCATCCCATGGTGCTGCCCATCCTGCTCGAGCTGGCTCCGCGCTACGGCATCCGGGCCATCCGCGTGGCGCGGGAGGACCTGGGCGCGGCGCTGCGCCACGACCGTCGCCGGATCGCGCGCAAGGTTGCCGAGGGGACAGTGTTCCGGGCCCTGGCTGCCTGGGCGGCACCGCGGTTGCGCGCGGCCGGCATCGTGGTCGCCGACCGCGTGCTCGGCATGCATCAGACGGGACACGTCGACGAGGCGTACCTGTTGGCCGTGGTGCGCGAGCTGCCGGCGGGCGTGACCGAGCTCTATTGCCATCCAGCCGAGCGCGCCCCCGCGACGCTGGCACCCGACCAGCCGGGCTACGACCACGCGGGCGAGCTGGCCGCGCTCACGAGCGCGCGCGTGCGTGCGGCGCTCGACCGGGCGGGCGTAGAGCTGACCAGCTACGCACAGCTCGCGCGGTCGAACGGCGCGCGCTAGCGCTTGCTCTCGACGCGGGGCCGTGAGATGGGCGCACCCGTTGCGCTCGCCTGGCCGCCTGGGGTTCGCCGCACTGGTGTTGTCCGGCGCGTCGGCCCTACACGGCCGCGCTGGTGTCCTGGTAGGTGTCGGGCTCCGCGTCGTCGAGTGAGACCAGCCGCCCGTCCGCCTCGATGCGCAGGCGCTCCCCGCTCCAGGTCACCTCGCGGCCGAGGAACGCCGTCGCCCACACGAGCGTGGCGGCCAGGTCTTTCCCCGGGACGAGCCAGAGCCAGCGCAGCGTGTGCCGGTCCCCCAGCAGCCCGAGGACGCCGGCCAGGCCGACCAGCCGTGCGCCGACCGTCCCGGCGAGCGCGATCCAGCCCGCCGGCGATCCCGCCGTGGCCAGGTACGACACCACACCCCAGAACGTGGCCTGCGTCAGGATGGTCGCGAACCAGCCCACTGGCCGGCAGGCGCGGTAGGTGCGTGCCCAGCGGAGCTGGTGGCGCCACACGTCGGAGCACGTGCGCGCGTCGAGCACGGTGTCGACCACGTACGGCACCAGGACCAGGCCGTAGCCGGCGTGCGCGACGCGGTGGCCGAGCTCGTAGTCGTCGGCCAGGTAGTCAGCGATGGCAGCGAAGCCGCCGACGTGCTCGAGTGCCGCGCGTTTGACGGCAATCGAGGCGCCGAAGGCGTACCCGAACGGTTCCACGAGCTGCGCCGTCATGACCATCGGCGTGAAGTCCGTGTTGATCGACAGGGCCTCCACCACCGCCGGCATCCCGGGTGGGGCGAGGGCACGGTAGAGACAGGTCGTGAGCCCCACCGTCGGGTCGAGCAGCGGGGCCACCAACGTGCGCAGGTAGTCCGGGCGGACGCGGATGTCGGCGTCGCTCAGCACCAGCACGTCGTGCCGCGCGTGGCGCATCATCTGGCACAGGTTGGCGACTTTCCGGTTCGTCCCGGGCGCCCGATCGATGGCCAGCACGATGGGTACGCGGGGGAAGTCGTGGCGCAGCCGGCGGACGACCCGTACGGCGGGATCGTCCGCATCCTCGACGCCACACACGATCTGGAACGCGGGATAGTCCTGGCGGCAGAAGCTCGCCAGGTTCTCGTACAGTTCCACGCCGGGCCCCTTCAGCGGCTTGAGGACCGTCACCGGCGGCAGCCGGCGATCATCGCCAATCCGGCGCCGGCCGCCGTGGCGCGCGCGCCGGAGGAACCGCCAGGCGGCGAACCACTGCAAGAGCTGGTAGCTTCCGGCGATCGCCGAACAGCCGAGAGCGAGCCCGGCGACGATCGCCATGTCAGGCGTGCAGCCCGGCGATCTTCCGCCGCTTGCGCATCGCGCCGAGGAACTGCACCCCCTCGCCGAGCAGCCGCTTGGCCTCCTCGCGGCTGCCCGCCATCTTCTTCACCGACTTCCAGATGTAGCGCGGACGGAAGTAGTAGCGGCGGTAGAAGGTCTCGACGGCCTTGAAGATCTCGTCGGCCGACACCTCCGGATAGGAGACCGTGCACTTCTGGTAGCCGGTCTCGTCCACCAGGCTGTCGACGGTGAGGAACTTGTTGGTGGTGACGTAGTCATGGAAGTGCGTTCCCGGATACGGCGCCGCGAGTGACACCTGCAGCGTCTCGGGGTTCATCTCCTGGGCGAAGCGGATGGTCTCTTCGATCGAGGCCCGGGTCTCGCCGGGCAGGCCCAGGATGAACGTGCCGTGGATCAGGATGCCGAGCTGGTGGCAGTCGGTGGTGAAGCGCCGGGCACGCTCGACGCTCACGCCCTTCTTGATGTTCTTCAAAATGGTCTGGTTGCCGGACTCGTAGCCGACCACGAACAGGCGGAGCCCGCCGTCCTTGAGCGTCTTCAGGGTGTCGCGGTCGACGTTGGCGCGCGAGTTGGTGGACCACGTGATGCCCATCGTGCCGAGTCCCCTGGCGATCTCGCACGCCCGGCGCGGGTCGGCGGTGAAGGTGTCGTCGTCGAAGAAGAGCTCCTTCATCGCCGGGAAGCGCCGCTTCATGTGCGCCACCTCCTCGAGCACGTTGCCGGCGCTGCGCACGCGGTAGGTGTGGCCGGTGGTGACCTGGGGCCACAGGCAGAAGGTACAGCGCGCCGGGCAGCCGCGCCCGGTGTAGAGCGACACGTAGGGGTACTGGCAATAGGGGCTGTTGTACTGGCGGTAGTCGAGGTCGCGCTCGTAGACCTCGGTGACAAAGGGCAGCGCGTCGAGCTCCGCGGTGGTGAGCGGTGGCGGCTCCTGGGTGTGCACCACCGTGCCGCCGTGGCGAAAGCTGATGCCCTTCACGTCCGCAAACGCGTGGCCCTCGGCGACGGCCACCACCGCCAGGTCGAACTCCTTGCGGGCGACGTAGTCGATGACGGGCGCGGTGCGCAGGGACTCCTCGGCCATGGTGGTCACGTGCCCGCCGACGAACCCGATCACAGTGTCGGGCCTGGCGTCCTTGAGCGCGCGGGCGGTGCGCACGTCGGCCCGGAACGACGGCGTGCTGGTGTGCACCACCACGTGGTCGTAGTCGCGTGCGATACGCACCGTCTCCTCGACCGACAGGCCGAGCGGCGGGGCGTCGAGCACGCGGGCCCCCGGTAGCATCCCCGCCGGGTAGCAGAGCCAGGTGGGGTACCAGAACGACCACACCTCGCGCTTGGCCTGGTAGCGCGAGCCCGCGCCGCCGTCGAAGTCGTCGTACGAGGGGGGATTCAGGAACAGGGTCCGCATCTCGTGCGCTTGACCGCGCGGTCAATGGCGCCAGCTACATGACCACATCGTGGCGTGCAAGGTAGCCCCGGCCTGTGACGATGTATTGCACAGAAGAACGCCTTGCGCCGGCAGCGCGCCGCGGGCTATAAGCGGCGCCTTCCGGAGAGGGGAACGCTGATGGGAGACGCGCGGCTGTCGCTCCGCGAGCCGGGAGTCGTGCTGGCCGCCGGGGCGCACGATGCCCTCTCGGCCAAGCTGGCCCAAGAGGCCGGATTCGATGCCATCTGGGCGAGTGGGTTCGGCATCTCGGCCGTGCAGGCCGTTCCCGATGCCAACATCCTCACCCTGACCGAGACGCTGGAGGCGGTGCGGCGGATCGTCGACGCGGTCGGCATCCCGGTGATCGCCGACTGCGACAACGGCTACGGTAACGCTATCAACGTCATACGCACCATCGGCGAGTTCGAACGCGCCGGGGCCGCGGGCGTCTGTATCGAGGACAACGATTTTCCCAAGCGGTGCAGCTTCTACGCCGGCGTACGGCGAGATCTGGTGGCGGTCGAGGAGCACGCCCGCAAGATCGAGGCGGCGCGCAGTGCCCGGCGCGACCCCGGATTCGTGGTCATTGCGCGCACCGAGGCCCTCATCGTGGGCCTCGGCCAGGACGAGGCCCTGCGCCGCGCCCGGGCCTATGCCGACGCCGGGGCCGACGCCGTTCTCGTTCATTCAAAACACAATGATTTCAGCGAGTTAGAGGAGTTTTCCCGGTCATGGGACAGGGCGGTGCCGCTGGTGGCGGTGCCGACCACCTACCCCACCGTGACCCGCGAGCAGCTGGGCGCCGCCGGCTTCCGCATGGCGATTTTCGCCAATCAGGCACTCCGGGCCGCCATTGTCGCCATGCGTGACGTGCTCGGGGAGATGCGGACCACCGGGCGGCTATCCAGCGTCGAGGGTCGCATCGCACCGCTGGAGGATGTCTACGCCCTGGTCGGGGTGCCCGAGCTGAAGGCCAACGAGCAACGGTTCCTGTTCGCCGGTGGCGAGCCGCCCCGGGCGATCATCCTGGCCGCCGGCTTCGAGCCCCAGCTGATGCCGCTCATTCAGGACCGGCCGAAGACCATGCTCGAGGTGAAGGGCAGCACCATCCTGGAGCGCCAGGTCGCCACGCTGAACGGCTGCGGGGTGCGCGACGTGGTGGTGGTGCGGGGCTATCGGAAGGAGCAGGTGACCGTTCCCGGGGTGCGCTTCGTCGACAACGACCGCTTTCGGGAGACCGGCGAGCTGTACTCGCTCTTCCAGGCGCGGACGGAGCTGAACAAGCCGTTCGTCCTCCTCTACGGCGACATCATCTTCGAGCCGGCCATTCTGGAGAAGCTCCTGCGCACGCAGGCCGACGTGGCGGTGGTGGTCGACCGGGCGTTCCACGACGCCCACCGCGCCGGGCTGCCGCCGCAGGCCGGACCGCTCGACCTGGTGATCACCGAGACCCCGGCCGGCGGCCGGCGGTTCGTCGCCCCCGAGGGGGGCAGCCGTGTGCTCCGCATCGGTCCCGAGGTCCCGCCCGACGAGGCCCATGGGGAGTTCATCGGCATGGCGATGTTCTCCGAGTCCGGGGCCACCCTGCTGCGGGAGGTGCACGAGGAGCTGGCGGGCAACCGGGCCGAGGGCCTCGAGCGCGCCAGTGCCACCCAGATCCTGCAGGCGCTCATCGACCGCGGGCACGCGGTGACGGCGGTCGACATCCACAAGGGCTGGATGGAGATCGACAGCTTCGACGACTACCGCCGCGCGTGGGCGGAGGTAAAGCGGTGATACTGACGGTCGGCCGGCGGCCGGCCCGCTCGTGAGCGCGCCGTTTCCGGCCGCGCACTTCGTCGACCGCCTGCTGGCCGCCGGCTTCGATTTCTTCACCGGCGTGCCCTGCTCGCTGGTCGGCCCCGTGATCGCCGAGCTCGAGGGCCGGGGGCTGTATCTGGGCGAGACACGCGAGGACGCCGCGCTTGGGGTCGCGGCCGGGGCCTACATGGGCGGCCGGCTCCCCATGGTGGTCATGCAGAACTCGGGCCTGGGGGTATCGCTGAACGCGCTCGGCTCGCTGCACATCCTCTACCAGATGCCGTGCCTGCTCCTCGTTACCTGGCGTGGGTACCAGGGCAAGGACGCGCCCGAGCACCTCGTCATGGGCCGCGTCCTGCCCGAGCTGCTCGACCTGTTCGACGTCGAACATCGGGCCCCCGGACAGGACGACCTGGAGCCGGCGGTCGAGTGGGCGGCGCGCCGCCTGCGCGAGCGACGCACGCCGGTGGCGCTGATCGCCCGCCCGGGGCTCTTTGTATGACGGTCGCCGACATGACGCTCACCGACGCGCTCGCCGTCCTCGCGCCGGCGATCCCCGAAGGCACGCTGTGCGTGCTCGCCAACGGCTACATCTCACGCGCGGCGTGCGCCGTGCGCGACCGGCCCGAGTGCTTCTACATGATCGGGTCGATGGGCCTGGCGCCGTCGATCGGCCTCGGCCTGGCGCTGGCGCAGCCGGCCCGGCGGGTCCTGGTACTGGACGGCGACGGCAACGTCCTCATGAACCCGGGCGCACTGGCGTCGATCGCGGCGCGTGCCCCGGAGAACCTCCGTCACGTCTGCTTCGACAACGGGGCGCACGCATCCACCGGAGCGCAGCCGACCATCTCCGACCGGGTCCGTCTGGAAGAGCTGGCGCGCGCCGCGGGCTACCGCTGGAGCGGGCGCGTGGAGGATCGCGAGGCGTTAGTGGCCGAGGTGCCGCGGTTCCTCGCGCGCCCGGGCCCGGTGTTTCTGCTGGTGCGGATCGCCCTCGGGCCGCCCGGGCCGCCCGGGCCGCGCATTCCGCACCAGCCCGAGGCCATGACCGCGCGCGTGCGGGGCGCCCTCGGGCTGCCGGCATGATCCTGCTGAACCCCGGGCCGGTGAACGTGTCGCCGCGGGTGACCGCCGCGCTCGCCCGCGGCGATCTCTGTCACCGCGAGCCCGAGTGTTCAGCGCTCTTGGGTAGCATCCGCCGGCGGCTGGTCACGGCGTTCGCGCCCGCCGGCGGGTTCACGGCCGTCGTGCTGACGGGGTCGGGGACGGCGGCGCTCGAGATGGCGGTCACGAGCGTGCTCTCGGAGCGTGGCCGGCTGGTGGTGGCGTCGAACGGGGTCTACGGTGAACGCATTGTCGCCATGGCCGCCGCGGCCCGGCTGCCGTACACCATGGTGGCGAGGCCGGCCGACGCCTGGACGCAGCCGCCCGATCTGGCGCAGGTGGAGGCGGCCATGCGCGCGCCGGACGTGGAGGCGGTCGCGGTCGTGCACCACGAGACCACCACCGGCCTGCACAACCCGGTCGCCGACGTGGGAGCGCTGGCTCGCCGCCATGGCAAGCTCCTGCTGGTCGACTCGATCAGTGGCCTGGCGGGCGATCCGCTCGACCTCGGCGCGGCCGGCGCCGACCTGGTCGTCGGCACCGCCAGCAAGTGCATTCAGGGCCTGCCGGGGATGGCGTTCGTCCTGGTGCGGGACACGGCCATGGCGCGCATCGCCACCCATCCGCGGCGCTCGGTGTATCTGTCGCTGGCGACGCATCACGAAGCCCAGCAGCAGGAGTCGACGCCGTTTACGCCCGCGGTGCAGGTAGGCTATGCCCTCGACGAGGCGCTGGCCGAGCTGCTCGCAGAAGGCGTCGACGGGCGCGTCGCCCGCTACGCCGCCGCCGCGACCCGGCTGCGGGCGGGCTTCGAGCGCCTAGGGCTGGAATTCGTCCTGCTGCCGGCGTGGCGGTCGAACTCGCTCACGTCGCTCTGGCTCCCGGCCGGGCACACCTACGCCGCGCTGCACGACGGGCTGAAGGCGCGCGGCTTCGTCATCTACGAAGGGCAGGGTCGGCTGCAGCGCGGCATCTTCCGGGTGGCCAACATGGGACATCTCCAGCCCGACGACTTCACGCGCTTCCTGGGGGCGCTGGCCGAGGTGCTCGGTCGATGACGGCGATCATCCTCGCCGCCGGCGTCGGCAAACGGCTCCTCGACGCCTCCGGGGGCCGGCCGAAGTGTCTGATCGAGATCGGTGGCCAGACGCTCCTTGGCCGGCTGGTGGACAACCTGGCGGTGTCCGGCGTGCAACGAGTGGTGGTGGTGGTCGGGTTCGGTGACGCCGCGGTGCGGGCGTCGCTCGGGGCCGGGCCGCCTGGCACGGCCGTCCGCTACGTGCTGAACGAGCGCTATCGCGAGGGGGCGATCCTGTCGCTGTGGGCGGCGCGAGAAGCCCTCAGCGGGCCGGTGCTGATCATGGACGCCGACGTGCTCTGCCCGCCCGACATGATCGCCCGCCTGGTGCACTCGGCGCACCCGAACTGCTTCCTGCTCGACGGCAGCGCGGAGAACACCGGCGAGGAGCAGATGCTCATGGTGCGCGCCGGCCGGGTGCTGAACATCGTGCGCGGCGGGGCCCCCGGCTACGACCTGCAGGGCGAGTCGGTCGGCTTCCTGAAGCTTTCGGGCGACGCCGCCGTCCAGTTGCACGCACTCCTGGCCGCCCGGATGGCGGCGGGCCAGACCGGCATCGAGCACGAGGAGGTCTATCCCGAGCTGCTGGCGCGCGTCGACGTGTGTTTCGAGCGCATCGACGACATGCCGTGGACGGAGATCGACTTCCCGGACGACATCGTGCGCGCCGAACGCCAGGTGCTCCCCCGCTTCTGAGCCGTGATCGCCATTCGCGAGGCGTTCATCCTGACCGCTCCGGGCGACGGCGCCCGGCGTGTCGCGGGCGTGCCGCTGCTGGTACGCACCATCCTGACGCTCCAGGGCGCGGGCATCGAGCGCTGCGTCCTGGTCGGCCAGGAGCAGGTGGAGCCCGATCCGCGCATCCGGTGCACGGTCGAGCGCGTGCCTACGCTGGTGCCGCCACGGGACCCGGCGGTTCGTCTGGTGGTCGGCCCGGGCGCGGTTATCGACGACGCCCTGGTCCGTGACCTCCGCCAGCGGGCGGTGGCCGACGAGGCGCTCGAGGTCGAGGCGCACGGGGCGCGCGTCCGGGTGGCCCCGGGGCCGCTGACGGTGGGCAACGGCGGGCGGCGACTGCGCCCGAGCGCCGGCACGCTCCGGCCGGCGAGCACGCCGCCCGCCGCGCTCGAACGCGAGATGCTGCGCCGCCTCGACCATCCGCGCGACGGCTATGCCGACCGGGTGCTGTACCGGCGGCTCTCCCGCCCCCTGACCCGCCTCCTGCTGCGTGCCGGCGTGGCCCCCAACGTGGTCACGGTGGCGGGCATCCTGATCGGGATCTCGGGCGGCCTGCTCTTCGGCGATGCCACGCCCGCTGCGACCGTCGTCGCCGTCGCCCTGCTCCTCGTCTCCGGCGTGCTCGACTGTTCCGACGGTGAGCTCGCCCGCCTGGTGTTCGCCGAGTCGCGTCTGGGGCACTGGCTCGACATCACCGGCGACACGGTGGTGCACCTGGCCCTCCTGGGCGGGATCGCGCTCCGGCTCGCCGCCACGGGTACGGTGCTGGCGTGGCCGGTGCTCGTGCTGCTCGCCGTCGGGGTGATGGGCGCATTTGCGGTCACCACCTGGAGCGAGACCACGGCGAGCCGTCGCTGCCGGGTAGAGGCTTGGGAGAACCGCGTGCTCGACGACGTGCTCGCGCCGCTGGCGACGCGGGACTGGTACCTGTTCGTGCTCGCCTTCGCCCTGGCGGGTCGCCTCGATGTGCTGGTGCCGGCGGCGGCGGTGGGGGCGCACGTGTTCTGGTTGGTGGGCCTGGTGCTGCTGGTGCGCGTGCTGGCGCGGAGCTGAGCTGAGGCGGGTCGAGGGCCGCGTGCTGTCCGGAGGCTACGGAATCGGGTAGAGAGGGCGGGGGAGGCGTACCATGCGGGGTGGGTTGTTGCTGGCGATGGTGCTGCTGGCGGCGTGCGGCAAGCCGAAGGCGACGCTCGAGGTCGAGCGCCAGGTCACCATCGTAAGTCCACCGCCCGCGGGCGTCGCGGCGCCGCCGCAGGCGCCCGGGGTGGTGGTCGGCACACCGGGCACCGCCGCCGGCGGCGCACCGCCGGCCGCCGCGGTGGCGTCCCCGCCGAGCACCGTCCCGCTGCCAACATCCCGCCCGTCCAGCTGGGTGCACGGCGAGAAGCGCTAGTACCAAGGCCGGAAGCACCATCATGAACGGGCAGGTCGATCCATTGCAACATGTGGTCTCATGAGACTACATTGACACCATGGCACAAGTTGGCATCCGCGCATTCAAGGCAGAGCTGAGTCGATATCTTCGGCAGGTCCGGAGCGGACGGCCGGTGTTGGTGACCGATCGCGGGCAGGTGATCGCCGAAGTGTCGGCGCCAAGGGCCGCCGCGAAGGGACCGGGAGCTGCGCGGCACCTGGGCGCGGATGCCCGCCTGGCGGCGCTGATCGAACGGGGCATCTTGCGGCCGGCGGCATGCACCGATCGACCCTGGGCGAAGGGCCGCCTCATGCGGCTTGCCCCGGGAACGGCACGTCGACTGTTGGAAGCCGACCGCGGGGAGTGAGCGGGCATGCCGACGCTCTACGTCGAGACGAGCGCGCTGCTCCGGGTGGCCCTTGAAGGTGATACGGTTCTGCGTCGGCGCTTCGTGAGCGCCGATCGGTTGGTGACGTCGGGGCTGACCTGGGTCGAGGCGGATCGCGCCCTTCGCCGCGCGCTAGCAGAGCGGCGATTCCGTGGAGGAGCACACGCGCAGGCCAGACGGTGGATCGACGACTTCCTCGCGAGTTGTGATGAGATCGTGCTCGACGCGAGCGTGCTGTCGCGGGCGCGACAGACCTTCCCCGTCGAACCCGTACGGACGCTCGACGCGTTGCACCTGGCGTCCGTCCTGGCGTGGGATCAGGCCGTCGACCGATTGACCGTCGGTTCGTGTGATGACCGCGTCCGCGCCAATGCCCTCGCGCTCGGCTTCGATGTCATCCCGGGATGAGGCCAGCAGCCTCTTGGCCAGCCTGTGCCCGTTAGGGGCCGCGCAGGAATAACTCAAGTCTCTCGATCGCACGTTTGCCATCCGGCAGCTGTGGCCTAGCTCGCGGGGTCGCGTTCCCAGCGCTACGGATCTACTGTTTCCCGCGATTCTGGGGCTTCCCATCGTTCGCGTGATGTGGCAACAGTACGCTCATGGAGGCGTCCTATTGCCACATGGGTCCCTCACTACGGAGCACTGAAGCCCTCCGCAGACTGCTGCGCACGCGATCGATCGCGACCCTGCCGGAGGTCACCGCCGCGTTGGGAGCGCCGTCCGAGCGCACCGTGTTTCGCACGCTCAAGCAGCTGGGGTCCCGCACCAGCTATTCCCACCGCGGCGCCTACTACACGCTCGCCGACGTCGCCGCCTTCGATGCGCAAGGGCTCTGGTCCCATCGATCCGTGTGGTTCTCGCGGTACGGGACGCTGCTCGCGACCAGCCAGGCCTTCGTCGAAGCGGCCGCGGCCGGCTACTTCGTCGATGAACTCGACCACCTCGTGCACGTTGCCACCAAGGACGCCTTGCGCAAGCTGGTCCGCGAGCACCATCTCACGCGCGCGCCAATCGGTGGACGATACCTCTACTGCGCCAGCAACCCAGCGCGCTCCCGCCAGCAGTCCATGGCGCGCGGCGTGCAACTGGCACAGCGCACCCCAGGGGGGCCATTCTCGCCACCCGCGCTGGTGCCCGATGAGCTCAAGGCCGCACTCGTGCTGTTCGTGAGCCTGCTCGACGAGCAACACCGGCGGCTGTACGCCGGACTGGAAGCCCTCAAGCTCGGCCCAGGGGGCGACCGCCGTATCGCCGACTTGCTGGGCTTGGATCCCGGCACCGTGGCGCGCGGGCGCCGCGAGTTGCTCGGGCGCGATGTCGAGGTCGAACGGGTCCGCCGGCTCGGCGGGGGACGCAAGACGGTGGAAAAAAAACGCCCGCGGTCGTCCCGCGGATCGAAGAACTCATGAAGCACGACACGGCCGGCGATCCCATGACCGGGCTGAAGTGGACCCACCGGACCACGGCCAAGGTCGCCGCGGAGCTGCGGCATCTGGGCCTCGATGTCGCCGCGCGGACCGTCGCCCGTCTGCTCTCGCAGATGGGCTTCGCGCTGCGCGTCAATCACAAGAAGCGTTCCCGTGGCTCACCGCCTGACCGCAACGCGCAGTTCGTTGGCATCGCCCAGCTGCGGGAGGACTTCTCCACCCGCGGTCTTCCGATCATCAGCGTGGACACCAAGAAGAAGGAGCTGGTGGGTGACTTCAAGAACGCCGGCACCGTCTGGACACGCCAGCCGGTGATCGTCAACTTCGCGCCCGCTTGGTGCGCACCCCCTACGCCAAGGGCCGCACGATTTCCGACGCCCAAATGCGGGAACTCAACCTCGTGATGGACGCGGCGCTGCCCAAGTGGAACTACACGCTTCGCCCCGCATAGAAACCAGGGAGTTATTCCTGCGCGGCCCCTTAGTACTACTGTGTCATAAAGTATTTGCCTCCATCTGCTCGGGTGTGGCATCAACGGTGCCATGGTGGGACGGGCCGAGGCGGCGGAGCGGTTGGAGGGGTATCTGGAACGATTGGGCGCCGCGATCGGACATGCGGATCGACACGAGCCCTTGCGGGCGTATGTGACCGGTCTGTTGCTCCCAGGCGAGCGCAAAAGCGTGGAGCCGATGGCCGCACGGATCGATCCGCGCCACGTGCGTGCGCGCCACCAGTCCATGCATCACCTGGTGGCCAGTGCGCCGTGGGACGAGCGGGAGCTGCTGCGGAGCGCGCGCGACTATGCACTGGAGCCGTTGGAGCGACACGCGCCGGTGGGCGCATGGGTGATCGACGACACGGGGATGCCCAAGAAGGGACGGATGTCTGTCGGAGTTGCGCGACAGGACTGCGGACAACTCGGGAAGCAAGACAATTGTCAGGTGGCCGTGACGATCTCGCTGGTCAACACGGTGATGAGCGTACCGTCTGCGTACCGACTGTATCTGCCGGAGGCGTGGGCGAAGGATCGTCGACGGTGTGGTGAGGCAGGCATTCCGCAGGAGGTCACGTTTCGTAAGAAGTGGGAGATCGCCCTGGAGGAGATCGATCAGTTACTGGCAGACGATCTTCCTCGCGCCCCGGTGGTGGCGGATGCGGGCTACGGTACCGCCACGGAATTTCGTGACGGACTGACCGCCAGGCAGTTGCTGTACGCCGTCGGCATCAGTGAGGATGCGACGGTATGGCCCGAGGGCAGTGCACCGCTAGTTCTAGCGCCCGCGCCGCCGCAAGCCCATCGTCCCGGACGCCCCGCGACGCGCTTGCGGCGCACGGCCAAACATCAACCGGTCTCGGTGCGCGCGCTGGCGGTGCGCCTGTCGGCGACACACTGGCGAGAGGTGCGGTGGCGGGAAGGGACGAAGGGCACGAGGCGTTCCCGCTTCGCTGCCGTGCGCGTCCGCGCGGCGCACCGTGATTACCATCGCACGGCGCCGCGGGATCTTGAATGGCTCCTGATCGAGTGGCCCGCCCCGGAGAAAGAACCCATCAAGTCCTGGCTCTCCACGGTGGCCAGCCGGGTGCGCATCGAGGCGTTGGTCCGTCTGGTGAAGATCCGCTGGCGCATCGAACGGGACTATCAGGAGATGAAGGATGAGCTGGGCCTCGATCACTACGAGGGCCGCGGCTGGCGGGGCTTCCATCACCACGGCGTCTTATGCATCGCCGCCTATGCGTATCTGGCGGCCGAGCGCGCTCGGCTTTCCCCCCCTGCACCTCTCGCCTTCCTCAAGCCCGCTCCCGTACCCAAAGGTTTCCGCCCACGGGGCGCTGCCGGTGCGCACTGAACGTCACAACCCCTGCTCGATCACGACGATGCGCTGGCATCAGGTCCGTTCCATCGTGGCGCGGCTTCCGCACTGCCCGGTTTGCGGCGCGGAGGGAGATTCATCTTTTATGACACAGTAGTACTAGCGACCCGAGCAGCACGGCCTTGAAGGTGTTCACCCGATCCACGCCGAACTGGTTGCGCACGGAGACCCCGATGTCCCGCCTTCTGCCGGTAGGGGATGGGGTGGATTGGCGCGGCTGGGGGGCCTTGCGGAGATTAACTGAGCTATTCTCCGTATGGCTTGCGGAGAATCTTTGCCCTCAAGGCGATCGCTGGCTATAATCTCCGCAAGAGGTGCGGAGAATGTACATCCATGAGCGAGAGGACTGGCCCAGGCTTTACTGGAACCGGGAGCACCTGGCCGAGCCACTGGCCGCGGTCCGCCACCATCAGGGCCGGTTTATCGGGCACATGGAGGCTCTCGGGTTCAGTCTCCGTCAGGAGGCGGTGCTGCAAACCCTGACCTCCGACGTGCTCAAGACTAGTGAGATCGAAGGAGAGAGGCTGGACGCAGAGCAAGTCCGGTCTTCGATTGCCCGCCGGCTCGGCATGGACATCGGCGGTCTCAAGCCGGCCGACCGCAACGTCGAGGGCATCGTTGAAATGATGCTTGATGCCACGCGCCACTACGACGAGCCGCTCACGGCCGAACGGCTGTTCGCGTGGCATGCGTCCCTGTTTCCGACCGGCCGCAGGGGTATGACTAAAATCAGGGCGGGGGCCTGGCGTGATGACAGCGCCGGGCCGATGCAGGCCGTCTCAGGACCGGTCGGGAAGGAGCACGTGCATTTTCAGGCGCCGGCGACAGAACGGCTCGACCGGGAAATGCAGGTGTTCCTGGAGGACTTCAACGCAAAGGCCGATGTCGATCCTGTCCTGAAAGCAGCGCTGGCCCACCTCTGGTTCGTGACCATCCATCCCTTCGACGATGGCAATGGTCGCATCGCGCGTACGATTGCCGACATGGCGCTGGCCCGTTCGGAGAACAGCCCGCAGCGCTTTTACAGTATGTCGGCGCAGATCCGGCAGGAGCGGAACGCATACTACAGCATCCTCGGAGAGACACAGAAGGCGACGCTGGACATCACGCCATGGATGGAGTGGTTCCTCGGCTGTCTGGGCCGCGCCATTGAGGGCGCACACACCACTCTTGGGGCGGTCCTCGCGAAGGCACGCTTGTGGGAATCTATAGCCGGCGTCCCCCTCAACAAGCGGCAGCGCCTCGTCCTCAATCGGCTTCTCGACGGATTCGAGGGCAAGGTGACGTCATCCAAATACGCAAGGCTCGCGAAATGTTCTCAGGACACGGCGTCGCGAGATATTGTCTTTCTCGTGAAACGCGGCGTTCTTGTTCGCAACCCTGAAGGTGGCCGGAGCACAAGCTATGCGCTGGCCAGAATGGAAGCGGACGACAGCGGACGCTAGCTCGGGTGTCAACGAGTATGCAGCGGTCGAACGACGCCCTCGTCCACGAGAAGCTCGGGCAGCTCGACGACCTCGAGGCGTTCGCAGCGGCGATGGCTGGATGGCTCGAGTCGCAGGGGCGGTGGGGTGATCACTCCCTTCAGCTCTGAGGCCGCCCGACCGGACGAAGATCGAGCGATACAGGCAGTTCGAACAGATCGCTTCGCAGCAGGCGGGTCGAGAAGAAGAGCACTTCGAGGTTTTCGATCTCGCCCGTGTCAGGGTTGAGCCGGCCGATCACCTCGTCCCCGAGTTCCTCGGATTCTTGCTCCGCGTACGGCGCACAGCGGTCGATGTAGAGGACGTCGCCCTGGCGATCGTATCGAAAGCTCAGCTTCGCTGCCATTCCATCGCTCCTTCCGTCAGCCGGCGCGCCATGTACGCCGTGACGATCCAATGCCGATCCCCCGGCTTGGCATCACTCACGATCACAACGACGACGTGCTTGCCACCTCGGAGATCAGAAAACCATCGGGAGAATAACCGAGCATTCGTGAATCGTGGACTTCGACGAACCTGATCGGGGTCGCTCAACACCGTAGCCAGGCAGCCCCGGTTCGCGGGCAACAGATCGGGATGGTGC
Source organism: uncultured Binatia bacterium (SeqCode) (assembly GCA_964618895.1). GTDB lineage: Bacteria > Desulfobacterota > Binatia > DP-6 > DP-6 > CAZUDO01. The sequence goes on along the minus strand of CAZUDO010000049.1, from coordinate 18,665 downwards.
GCCGCGATGTGCGCTTCGCGCTCAGTCGTGAGATCCACTTCCGCAGCGAGATATGGGCAGGTGAATTGGGTCATCGGCTCCGGAGCTGGGCACTTCGTAGGGTCTTCGCGATCAAGCCCGCTGTCAAGGCCGGCCCCGGGGGCAAGCCGTGTCCCCTCACCCCTGCCACGCTACCGTTGTACCGGCCGATCGAGGCTCCGGTACTGAATCGCCTCGGCCACGTGTCCGGCGGCGATGTGGTGCTCGCTGGCGAGATCCGCGATCGTGCGCGCAACCCGCAGGATGCAGGTGTACGCCCGCGCCGAGAGGCCGAGGCGTTCCGTGGCGATCGCGAGCAAGCGGCGGCCGTCGGGGCTACCGTGGCGATCAGCGTCAGCATGGGCACCATGGCGAGCTGCGTCAGCGGCGCCGAGATGGTGGTGTCGATGAGGGCGAGCGTGCGGGGCGTCACGCCCAGCCACTCGGCCAGGCCGTAGAAGAGGCCGATGTTGGGCATCCCGACTATGGACGCGCCCCGCCCGCTTTGTTGTGCCAAAGTTGTTCTTCCACGAGGTGTTGGCGCTTCTCTGCCGCCGGATGCGGCTAGCCCAGCACCGCCCGCAGAGCCCATGACCTGCGGGTGGGAGAAGAGGGGGGAGACTGCTACTATCCCGCTCATGTCGGCTCCTGACTCCACGCTCGAACAGGCGGTGGCCCGGGTGCTCGACCGGTGGCCGACCATCAGCGCGGCATGGCTCTTCGGGTCGGTCGCTACGGGTACCGACGGCCCGCTCTCCGATGTGGATGTCGCGATCCTCGGTGGGGCAACCCTGACGTTCGACGAGAGGGCTCAGCTGACGGTGGAGTTGACCCGAGCCGCCGGTCGGACGTGCGACGTCGTGGTCGCGGAGCACGCATCACCAGTGCTCGCTATGGCCATTGTCGACACGGGGCATCGCTTCCTGACGCGCGATACGGACGCCGCGGACGCCTGGGAAACCCGAGCGCTCGAGCGCTATCTCGGCACGGTGGAGCTGCGCCGGATCGTCTACGCGTACGTGCGCGAAGACCTTCGCAACGCCCGATGACGTTGCGTGCTGACACCGTTCGCGAGCGGCTCGCGCTCGTTCGCACGAACCTCGGCGAGCTTCGGTCGATGGCGGCGATGGCCCTCGATGCCTTTCTCGCCGACCGTAAGGCGCAATGGGCTGCCGCGTATGCCCTCCAGACGACCGTGCAGGCGCTTCTGGATGCAGGCGCACACATCCTCAGCAGCAGGTTCAAAGAGAGTCCGCGCGACTACGGAGAGATAGTCCCGCAGCTCACGCGACACGATGTTCTCCACGCCCCGCTTGGAGAACGTCTCGCAAAAGTCTCCGGGTTTCGAAACGTCCTCGTGCACGAGTATGCAGCGGTCGACTACGCCCTCGTCCACGAGAAGCTCGGGCAGCTCGACGACCTCGAGGCGTTCGCAGCGGCGATGGCTGGATGGCTCGAGTCGCAGGGGCTGTGACTCCTGGGGCGCTCTAGCGCCAGTCGAGCGTGTCCGGACATGACCCGTCTCATGAACTCGTCGAAGCGCGGTACCGTTTCCTCTTGCTGGTGAGCGACGACCTCAGGCTCGTTGGCAGAGGAACTCGTCCAGGCCGTCGGTGTGTGCGTGGAGGTGCAGCACGGCCGCGCTGAGCTCGCCGAGCACGTCGTCCCGCTCCTTGGCCGAGAGCTTCGCTCCTTCCACTCGCATTCCTCCCGTAGCTCACCGAGCAGAACCCGTGTTGTAGCCGATGCCGTCCTAGGAACCCGTTGGATTGCCGCCTTCATCTTCCGCCTTTCTGGCGCCTCCTGGCGCGGGCGATCCCCTTGTCGAACGCCTCGATCTCTCGCTCCCAGTAGTTGATGAGCCCTTCGTTTGGCGCTGATCTGCCTCGTTCACGCATGATCTTCTCGCCAACCCGGTCAGTGCAACATCTGAGCTATTGTAACCGGAAGGCCAAAGTCTTGCGTGGATGCTCGTTGAGCCGCCGCGCCACGCGGTTGAGGTCGGCCTGTGAATGCTGCGAGGGCTCGGTGCCCCGCGCATGGCGCCTACGCCCGACTCGTCCGGTTGGGTCTGCGCCGCATCCGTCTGGATGATCGCCTCGCGCGCCGAGCCGCACGCCTGGCGTACGCCTGCCGGATCAGCGGATACGACGCCTGTTACGCCGCGTCGATCGCCTGGCCAAGCTCGACCTCGCACGGGTTCCGAGCTAGCCCAGCACCGCCCGCAGGGCGCAACGACATCTTCGACGCCTCCGTAGGCCTGCGCTGGCGTTCGCGACGGGCTGCGCGCTGACGTGATCCCGACCGTCCAGCTCGAGTACGCCTTCTAGCGACCCGACCAGGCACACTTGTGCCCGGCAGTTTCACACCCCTTCTCCCGACGTGAAGGAATGCGACGTGTTCCGTCTGGAGGGCGACTACTGGACCATCATCTTCGCCCGGAAGACGGTCCGCTTGCGCGACAGCAAGGGCCTGCACTACCTGGCCACCCTGCTCCGCAGGCCCGGGGAGCAGGTTCACGTGGCCGATCTGCAAGCAGCCGCCGATCATGGGTCGCCGACGAGAAGCCGTGCCGCACGTCCTGCGCCCTCTGCCGAGCATAGTGGGCCATTTACGCGGCAGTTGGCCTGCAACGCAAGCGGGGTGGGGAGGCTGGTGGGGCGATCTGCCTGAGCAAGCTCCCGCGGCTCTTGGGCGCATACTGTAAGCCCGAGGCTGGCGCACGCGTGGGGCACTGTCGCGCGAAGACGCCGGGCGCCCACCTCGGGGGGTCCCTCCTGGCTGAGCCCACCACGCACGGCAGTTCATGGGACAGCGCGTCGTCGACACGCTTACCTAGAATGCGGGCCGCTAGCGCGGCCTACCCGCATGCAGCGGAGGTGGTAGGCGGTCGCGTATGCGACGTCCAGGTCATCGCTCCGCCGCACCCCTCGGTCCACGCAGTGCTCGGGCTCCGGCAGCGGCACGTCGCGCTCGGCCCGCACGTCGGTGGTGGACTGCGGTGGCCCGTGGCACAATGTCCGCGTGGTTCCGGACGAGGCGTTGCCCGAGTGGGAACGGTTGCTCGCCGCCGAGCGGCATCTGCAGCACCTCGTCCCGGGCACGGTCCTCGTCGGCGGCACCGCGGCAGCGCTCCACGTCGGACACCGGAGGAGCATGGACGGTGACCACGTGCTTGCGGACCTGCGAGACCGATTCGACACGGTGCTCGCGCAACTCGAGGCCGTGGCTGGTTGGCAGACCGAGCGCGTCCAGCGACCTGTCCTCATCCTCGGTCAGCTCGATGGTATCCTCACCGGGATCCGGCAGCTGCGACGCACGCGCCCGCTCGAGACCGAAGAGATCGCAGGCCTGCGCGTCCCGACGCTCGCCGAGATGGCGCGCATCAAAGCCTGGCTGCTCGTCACGCGCCACACCGTCCGGGATTACCTCGACACGGTCGTGCTGTTCGAGCGGCTCGGGGAGGACGGTGTCGCGGCTGCCCTGCGTTTGTTCGATGACATCTACCGTCAGCCGGGAGGGGCATCGCCGCTCGCCGAGGTGGCGGAACGACTGGTGGCAGCGGCGCCGGGCGACGTCGCGACCCGCGACCTGCATCAATACCGTGGCCTGCGCCCCCCATGGAATGACTGGCAGCACGTGATGAAGCGGGGTCGCTTCTGGGCCGTGCGGGTCGCCCGCGCGGCGCTGGAGGAACCGCCGTGAAGGACCCGGCCCTCGCATCCTCACGCGCGCTCTGGAACCGCACTGCCCTGGATCTCGAGAGCGACGAGGTCCTCGCGCAGCTGCTGGAGCGCGGCGAGATGGCCGCCTGGCGTGCCCTGTATCGACTCGCGTGTTCGGACGAGCACCTGCGGCGCCGGCTGCGCCGTATCGTCCAGACGGTCCCGCTGCCCCTGCCGCGCTTCTGGCTCGCGGCGCTGGCGAGTCTAGGGGAGGACGTCGATCTCGGCAGCGACCTGCCATCGTACTACGGCGCCACGGTTCCGTGACCGGCCGGGCCCGTGAAGGCCGCGGCGGCGGGTGGCGGTCCCTGAAACTCAGCCAAGCAAGGATCGACGCGGCCTTCTCGAAGGCGCTCGACGAAGACATCGCACGGTCGTTGCCGACTCGTTCGATCGTCTCCTGATCGCGACCGCCCTCGTCGAAGGGTTACGGCTCGTAACAGCCGACGCGACCCTGCTCGAGTTCGCGGCGTCGAACCTTCCGCTTCCAATTTCGGCCGCGTGACCCCGGGAATATCGCAGGCCTGCGATGGCGGGCATCGACACGGTCGTGCTTCTCGAGCGGCTCGGGGAGGACGGTGCGCGCGCTTTGGAACCGGACTGCCAGCCGGGGAAGGCCGCGGACGACATCGGCTCCTGTCCTACCCAGTCTGCCGCGCCGGCTCCGCCGGCCGCGGCGCGCCCTTCGCCTTCTCCACCAAGCGCTCAAACTCGCTCCCGCCCCGAGACAAGGTCTCGGGGCGATCATCATGTCCACGGCAGCCGCGCCCGCGTCGCCCAGTAGCGCTCGGGTGTCTCCGCCAGCGGTGCGAGCAGGATGCGGCTCGTGCGGTCGAGCGCCACGTCGAGGGCGCCCACGTGCGACGCCAGGTGCGCCAGCGTGACCGCCCCGGACAGCACCACGTCGACGAACGGGTGCGCGAGCACGAACGCGAGCGCGAGCTGGTCGAGGGTGCAGGCGAGGCGGCCCGCGATCGGCTCGAGGCCGCGCCGCAGCGGCGCGTCGTCGGCGCGCTGGTTGGCGGGCGTCAGCCGCCCGTTGGCGAAGGCTTCCTTCACGAGGACACCCACGCCGGCGGCATGGGCCTCGGCCAGCGCCGGCGCCAGGGACGGCTCGAGGCAGTTGAAAGTCGCCTGCACGGTGTCGAATACGCGCTCGCCGTCGACGCGCACCTGGAGCGCGCGGGCCAGCGTGTCGGCCGAGCCGGCCCCGCTGAGCGTCAGGCCGATGGCGCGGCATGTCCCCCGCCGCCGGCATTCCACCAAAGCCTGCAGGAGCGGGCGGTCGTCCAGGCAGCCCGATTCCACGGTGGCGCTGTGGATCTGGTACAGATCGAGCCGATCGCCGAGCAGCACCTGCGTCTCGGCCACCTGGGTCGTGAAGCGGTCGAGGGACAGCTCCTTCTCCTCGTGCACGGGCGCGTCGACCCTCCACCCCGCGGCGTAGCGATAGCCCCACTTGCTGCCGACCGTGGTCGACGCGCGCGGGACATGGCGCTCGTCCAGCCAGCGGGCCAGGAATTCCTCGGCGCGGCCGTAGCTGCGCGCCACGTCGAAGTAGCGCACCCCGGCCGCATGGGCGGCGTCGAGCAGCGCGGCCGAGCGCGCGTACAGGGCCTCGATGGTGCGCGTCACGGGCAGGTCGTCTGCGCGCCCGAGGGTGATGTATCCGGGCCGGGCAACGGCCGCGAGGCCGAGTCCCAGCCGGGAGACGACCAGGCCGGTGTCGCCGAGCGGGCGCTGCGGGATGCCGCTCATCGGTTCCGATGCGCGAGGTAGGCGAGTCCGACGCCGTCGTAGATCACCTCGCGCCCGCGCTTCAAGAGCCACAGGGTGGCGGCCTCGGGCACCGGCATGCCGAGCAGCGTGCACAGGGCGACGCCGCCGATCTCCTGCGTGCCGAGGCCACCGGGAATGACGAGGGCGGCGGCCCGGATGGGCTGCGCCAGGGCCTCGATGATGAGCGCGTCGCGCCACGAGATCGGGGCGCCGATCAGCGACATGATGAGAGCCACTTCCGTCACGCCGACCATCCAGCCGATCAAGTACCACAAATTCGCCCGCCAGAAGGCGCGCCGCTCCGTGTGGTAGAAGTCGTCCAGGCGGCGGTCGATCGTGTGGGCGGCGGTCTCGAGGCGCGCGATGACGCGGGCCCGCGGAAGCACGCGCCGGCCCCAGCGCCACACCGTCGTGGCCGGGGCCCGGCGCTGCAGGGACACGAGGCCGACGGTGAAGGCCGCCAGCACGACGAGCAGCAGCCCCACCCACAGCCGGCCGCGCACCCCCTGGTCGAAGCGCTCGCACAGCGCGCCGATGCCGAGGACCACGAACAGGCTCTGCGACACGGTGAGCGCCGTCTTGGCGATCACGATCGACGCCAGACTGTCCGCCGGGCGCACGCCCCAGGCGCGCAGGAGGTGGGCCTTGACCGGCTCGCCACCGACCCCGGCCGTCGGCGTCACGCTGCTCACCGCTTCGCCCGCCATGCGGACGAGGACGAGCGCGCGGAACGGCACCAGGGCGGCGGCGGCGGACGGGAGTGTCACGCGCCAGCCGAGGGCGTCGACGATGGCGACCACGGCCCAGGGCACGAGGACGAGCGGAGCGGTCCACCCGAGCGCGTCCATGCGCGCATGGATCTGGTCGATGCCGGTCTGACGCAGGAGCAGGGCGAGCAGCGCGATCCCGATCCCGAACGGAAGGACGGTCCTGAGGGCGGAGACGCGCGGGCGGTGGGCCGTGTCGGCCGCACGACGCGGGAATGGCTCAGCCGGCTCGACCTCCACGAAGGGCGGCAGGATACCACCCGGCCGGTCGTCGTCCCACCCCGACGGCGCGCGTTGACATTCCCCGGGCGATTGCCGACAGAGCGTGCGTGGTGGGGTGTGACGGGGGGGTGAGCGCGCACGAACGCCGCCCGCGCCGCACGCTGGCGGCGCTCGCCCTGGCGACGCTCCTGGCCGGCGCCTCGCCAGGGGGCGCGGAGCGGAGCTTCATTCCCATCCCCGAGATCATCACGGATCCCAACGAGGGCAACACCTTCGGCTTCCTCGGCGTGATCCTCTTCCTGAATGAGCAGGACGAGATCCGCTACATGCTCGCGCCCGACATCCGCTACAACGAGACCACCGGCGTCTACCCCACCTTCCGTTTCTTCGCCTACCCGACCCCCGAGCGGCGCTACTCGATCGTTCTGGGAAAATCGACCACCCGGGACGAGGACTACGAGGTCGAGTTCGCCGACCGCGGCCTGTGGGACGGTCGTGCCTTCGTTCTGGCATCGTTCGTGCAGGAGGCCGACTCGACGGAGCGCTTCTTCGGCCTCGGCAACGACTCGGACGAAGACCAGGAGTCGAACTACACCGGCCTGGAGACGCTCGCGCAGGCGACGCCGGGGATCTGGCTTCTGCCGCAGCTCAACCTCTCCTATCGCATGCGCATCCGGCGCTACGCCGTCCACGCCGGCCAGGTCGACTCGGTGGCGTCGATCTTCCAGGAGCACCCGCGCGTGCCGGGCATCGACCCCGGCGTCTACTGGGCGCACCGCGTGGCAGTCACCTACGACAGCCGCGACGAGCGCGACATCCCCGGACGTGGTGCGCTGGCGACGCTGTACACCGAGCTGGCCGACCGGGCGCTCGGCAGCTCCACCTCGTTCGTCAAGTTCGGGCTCGAGGGACGCGCGTTCATCCCGCTCTGGCGCGGCAACCCCGTCGTGGCCATGCGTGCCGTGCTCGACTACGTGAGCGGTTCCGGCGACACGCCCTTCTGGGAGCAGAGCATGCTCGGCGGCCGGCGGACGCTGCGCGGCTTCGGGTCGCAACGCTTCATCGACTTCAACCGCTCCCTCGTGTCACTCGAACTGCGCACGCGGGTGTGGAGCCGGAAGCTCTTCGGGGTCAACTTCGAGCTCGAACTGGCGCCCTTTGTCGAGGCCGGGCAGGTGTTCCACGCCGTCACCGAGTCGCCGGTGTCGGCTCTGCACCCGGTCGGCGGCCTCGGCTTCCGCGGCGTCGTGCGCCCGCAGATCGTCGCCTTCGTCGACGTGGGCTACGGTTCGGAGGGGCTGGCGGTGTTCACGGGGATCGACTACCCGTTCTGAGGCCGGTCGGGGTTGTGAGCGTCGCGACGAGGCCGGCGCGGGGTGACTCGCGATGTGTGGCACTCGGATCAGGCCGCCCGGCCCCGGCGCTCCCGGCGATTCGGAGGCCTCTTCACCCGGCGAGCCTTGGTGGCTGCTTCTACCAGCCGCCTAAGCGCATCGTTCACTGCTCCGGCATCGCCGAAGTGCTTCCACAGTTCCGGAGCGATGACGACCGCGTGTGTATCTCGGGGGAACCGGGAAGCGTAGCGACCACGACGGGCCTTGCTCCAATCGTATCGCTCGAGCGACGTTTCAGGCGGGATACTGCCCTTCTTACCTGGCGCCTTCTTCATACTTTCGGCTCTTCCGAGTTCGTGTGGGTCCGTCGTGTCGACCGCCGCCGACCGCCCCGCGATCACGGCCCCCCGGGGGGCCTCGTCGACGCGGAGCCGGCCGAGCCGGAGCCACCCCATGCGCGCCAACCATAGTGCGTGGCTCTCGGACCGGCGAGGGCCCGGGCGGTGGTGCCGGGGGTGTGCGCCAGCCGAGGAACCACGCCGCGGACGAGCACGGATCCGTCCCGCGCACGCCGGGGATGTGTTTCGCGAAGTTTTGGAGCACGTACACCAGCGCCGTGCGGATCTCCCGCGGCGTCTTGAGCATGCGGGCGTGGTACCGGTCCCCCCCCACACACGGCCGTGGCGCCCGCCCGCCCGGTTCACCGCCTTGGCGACGCGAATCATGAGGCCCTGCACGCCGCGGACGAAACGCGACGGGGCGTCGGCTTCGACCACCAAATGGACGTGGTCCCGTTGTGCACTGAACTGCACCACCCGAAAGCCGGCGGCCGACGACGCGTCCAGTGCGGCACGCAGCGCGCCAAACACCCGCGCCCCCCGGAGGGACGGCACGCCCACCGCGGCGCGCAGGGTGACGTGCACCGGGCAGTGTCGATCGTGAAGCGGGCGCGACCGGTGGGGGACACGGCGCCGGCCGGGCGTGGGTGGGCGGCCGGCGCCGCGGCGCGCGCCACCCCAGGTGCGGAAGGTAAACGCGATTTGGACGCGGCGTGTCATCTTGATACGGGCACATATTATAGCAAGCTTGCTCCCATGTCAATCGCGGCACGGCGCTCACGGCGCTCGACGCAGGTGCACTCCCGAGCGCTGCGCGGAGACTCCCCTCGCTGGCGCGATGCGCCGCCTCGACCCGGGGTGATCGGTGCCTGGCCACCACGCTCGACCACCCGCGCCCGGCGGCGGGCCATTTCCGTCCCCGACGCCCCCGGCCATCCCCACGGAACCCGGAAGAGCCATACGTTCTCCTCTGCGTTGGTGAAGCCTTCCTCCGCCGGGGCGCCCTGCCGATCACGAGCCACCCGGCGACCTCGGCGCGCGCAGCTCACGGTAGTGCGGCGCCACAGCCGCCGGCGCCGGCGCACGGACCAGCGGCCCCGGCGGCACGATCACCAGCGCCAGGTGCCCCCGTCCCGCCTGGCGCGCGTCGCTCACCGCCACCACGCGCAACGGCTCTCCCGCGGGCGTCCGCAGCGCGCGCCACTCGTCTTCCCACAGCAGCAGGTGCCCGTCGGTCGCGAGGCCGCCCCGCGGCCACGGCCGGAGGTCACGTCCGGCGTAGAACCGGAGCCCCGGGTCCGCCGGGAAGCGCGCGTACAGCGTGGCCGCCGGCGGCACGACGGTGCGCACGTGGGTCAGGAACACCCGCAGGCTCTGCGAGCGGGCGATCACAGGAAACACCACGGTGTCGAAGAACGCGGTCCACGCGACCATGAGTGCAGCGACCAGTACGATGAGTCGCGGCCACGCCGCCCGTCGCGCCGCCGCGGCGAGCGCGATGCTCGCCGCCAGGGTCGCCAGGGCGAGGGCGACGACCACCGGCGCCGCCCCGACGATGGCGCCGGTCACGACGGCGGCCCCGGCGGCGTCCGCCGGCTTGAGCCAGGGACGAAGGCTCCCCGCCGGATCGACCCCGAGCGCCATGGCGAAGGCCAGGAGGGCGATCAGCGCCATCGCGGGTGCGAGTAGCCGGGCACCCCAGGCCGCCGTGCGGCCGAGCCACCCCGAATCGGGTGGTGCGGCGGCGCCGGCGCCGACCAGGAGCGCCACCGCCGGGTAGATCGGGAGCAGGTAGACACTGCGCTTCGCCTGCGCCAGCGAGAAGAAGACGAATCCCACCACGATCCACACCGCGGCGAAGACCGTGGCCGTGGTGCGTGGCCGTGCGCGCACCGCCCCCACCGCGAGCGGCAGCAGCGGAGACCAGGGGAGCAGGCCGACCAGGCCGAGCGGCACCAGGTACCAGATGCCGTGCGCGTGGTCCTCGGCGTCGATGAACCGGGTCAGGTTCTCGCGCGCGACGACCTCCAGAAAGGCGTCGCCGCCGCGGAGGAATGCGGCGGCGTACCAGAGCCCGGCGCCGGCGGCGGCAGCGCCGAGCACGACCCACGGGCGCAGGCGGGCGAGCACGCGCTGGTCGCGTCGCACCACCGCGAGCACGCCGGCGGCGAGCGCCGGCAGGATGAGCGCGACCGGTCCTTTGGCGAGCGTTCCCGCCAGCGCGCCCGCCGCGGCCAGCACGAGCGCGCCCCCGGGGCGATCCCGTGCCAGGGTGAGGATCCATCCCAGCACCACGGCCGTGAGCGCCGCCGCCAGCGTCATGTCGACGCGCGCGGCGGTGGCGGCGCGAGTCCACTCGAACGCCGAGGCGAGGACGAGCGCCGCCGGCAGGCCCGCCGCCGGCCCCCACACCGTCCGCGCCGTTGCCCACGTGCCCACCACGGCGGCGGTCGCAAGCACGGCACTAGGCAGCCGCAACGCCTGCTCGGGGGCCTCGGGACGGAGACGGAGTGCTATCGCGGCGAGCCAGTAGTAGAGCGGCGGCTTGCGCGCCACCTCACCCGCCGGGCGGGCGGGCACGAGCCATTCGCCGGTCGCCAGCATCTCGCGCACCACCAGCCCCTCGCGCGGCTCGCCGCGGGTATGGAAAGGGATGTCGGCGGTGCCGGTGAGATAGAGCGCGGCACAGGCAGCGAGCACGGCGAGGAGTTCGTGTCGGGCCGTCATGACGCGCAATTGCGCCGCTGGGGCCTGCTTGTTACGGTGCCGCGGCCATGGAGGAGACCGGCGTCGCCAACTACGACGCGCGCTGGGGGTACCGCACGCTGGACGCCCGGCGCTACGAGCGCCGCCGCTACGGCAGCCTCATCCGCCGGCTGAATCTCCGCCTGATCGAGCATGCCATCGGCCGTGGCCTCGACGGCGTGCGGCCCGGGGGCCTGGTGCTCGACGTGCCGTGTGGCACCGGCATCCTGGAGCCGGGGCTGAGCGCGCGTGGTCTGCGTGTGGTCGGCATGGACATCTCGCCAGCGATGCTGGAGGTCGCTCACGAGCGCGGCGATGCCCTCGGCCAGGTGCGGGCGGATCTCGAACGCGCCCCGTGCCGGCCGGGCAGCGTCGACGCCGTGGTGTGCCACCGTTTTCTCATGCATCTGCCCCCGGCGAGCCGCCCGCGCGTGCTGCGTGCCCTGGCCGAGCTGGCCCGCGGCCCCCTGGTCGCCACCGTCTGCCATCCCTACACCATGAAGAGTGCGGGCCGCGCGCTGCGCCGCCTGCTCGGCGGTCATGCCAAGCGCAGCCCGCGGCTCACCCGCCGCGCCCTGGAGGTCGAAGTGGCGGCGGCGGGGCTCCGCATCGAGCGCGTCATCCCGGTGCTGCCCGTCCTGTCCGAGCTGTGGGTGGTCGTCCTGCGCACCGCCGAGCAGCTACCAGCTCGAGCAAGGAGCCCGCAATGACCGCAATCGCCGGCGTCCGCGCCAGAGAGATCCTCGACTCGCGTGGCTTCCCGACCGTCGAAGCCACGGTGACGCTGCAGGGTGGTGCCAGCGGCACGGCCGCGGTGCCGTCGGGCGCCTCGACCGGCGAGCGCGAGGCCGTCGAGCTGCGCGACGGCGACAAGACCCGCTACCGCGGTAAAGGCGTACGGCGCGCGGCGGCCAACGTGAACGACGTGCTGGCACCGGCGCTGCGCGGTCTGGATGCCGGCAACCAGGAGGCGGTCGATCGGAAGCTCATTGCCACGGACGGAAGCGACAACAAGGGCCGCCTCGGCGCCAACGCGCTCCTGGCCGTCTCCCTGGCGAGCGCACGCGCGGCGGCGGCCGCGTCCGGGCGGCCACTCTATCGAGCGCTCGGCGGCGACGCCGCCACCCTGCTGCCCGTGCCGCTGCTCAACGTCATCAACGGCGGCCGCCACGCTGCCAACCCGCTCGACTTCCAGGAGTTCATGATCGTGCCGCACGGCGCGCCGTCGTTTCCGGAGGCGCTCCGCCAGGGGGTCGAGGTGTACCAGGCCCTGAAGGAGCTGCTCGAGCGCCGCGGGCTCACCACCGCCGTCGGCGACGAGGGCGGCTTCGCCCCCGCGCTCACGGCGCACGAGGAGGGTCTGGATCTCCTGATGGAGGCCATCCGCGCCGCCGGCCTCACCCCCGGGCGCGACATGTCGCTGGCGCTCGACTGCGCCGCCAGCGAGCTGGCCGACGGCGACGGCTATGTCTTCCGCAAGGCCGGCGGCCCGCGCCGGCCGGCCGACGAGCTGATCGCCCTCTACCAGCGCTGGTGCACCACCTACCCGATCGTGTCGATCGAGGACGGCCTGGGCGAGAACGACTGGGCCGGCTGGCAGCGCCTCACGGCGGCCATCGGCGCCCGCGTGCAGCTGGTCGGCGACGACATCTTCGTCACCAACGAGACCGAGCTCGCGCGCGGCATCACGAGCGGTGTCGGCAACGCCATCCTCATCAAGGTGAACCAGATCGGGACGCTCACCGAGACACGCACGGCGATGGCACGGGCGGCGGCGGCGAACTACCGCGCGATCGTCTCGCACCGCTCGGGCGAGACCGAGGACACGTTCATCGCCGATCTGGCGGTGGCGACGGGCGCCGGACAGATCAAGACCGGCGCGCCGTGCCGCTCCGAGCGGACGGCCAAGTACAACCGGCTGCTGGCCATCGCGGAGGAGCTGGGCGCGGCGGCGCGCTACGTCGATCCGTTCCTGGCGCGAAGGTGAGAAGGCGCCCGGCGCCTACGAGCCCAAGGGCGACATCAGCATCTACGGCCAGGAATCCAATTACACCACCTGGCGGCTGGGCAAAATGAACCTCCTCGGCGGTGGCCGATATCGCGACTCCACCTGGCCGAGCAAGAGAGCCCTCACACCTCGGGGCGCACACACGCAGGCATCAACAGCGCGCGGCTCTCCCACGAACTGATCTTCCCCCGGTCGTCCGGCGTTCGGTATAGTGGCGCCGATCGACTTGAGGCACCAGTTCAGGCACCAAGGATCGGTTCTCGCGGGAGGGACAAGGCTCAGATGGTGCCGATGCTCGCAAGCCAGCCGCTCATGACCCGCTTCGCCACGTCGATGGCGCGCGCGCCGCGCGCGCCATCGTGTCCGGATGCGCCGTGGACTTCCTCCGACAGATGGGGCGGGTTCGGCGGAGCCTCCACCGTGCGCGAGGACCCGATCGAGCCTCATCGCCCGTTCCCTACTTCCGGCCCGCGCGCTACCCCGGCTCCGCGTCTCTCCGAGCGCGCGCGGGAATCCATGCGCCTGCGTCACTTCAGCCCGCGCACGGAGGAGGCCTACCTGGGTTGGATGCGCCGCTACCACGAGTACCACGGCCGCCGCAATCCGGCGGTGCTCGGCCCCGAGCACGTCACGGCCTTCCTCAACGCGCTCGCGACCCGCGCGCACGTCGCGGCCTCGACACAGAACCAGGCGCTCGCCGCGTTGCTCTTCCTCTACCGGGAGGTTCTTGGCATCCAATTGCCGTGGCTCGACGACCTCGTCCACGCCAAGACGCCCGCTTGTCTTCCGGTAGTGCTCACGCGCGACGAGGTGCGCGCCGTGCTCGCTCGCATGGACGGCGAACCGCGCCTGATGGCGATCCTGCTCTACGGCTGCGGTCTGCGCCTGCTCGAATGCTGCCGCCTGCGCGTCAAGGACGTCGACTTCGGCCGCAACCAAATCACCGTCCGGCGCGGCAAGGGCGACAAGGACCGCGCGACGATGCTGCCCGTGTCCATCAAATCCGAGCTCGCCGCGCACCTCGAACGCGTGCGGGCCCAGCACGGGCGCGACGTCGCGAACGGCGCAGGCTGGGTCGAGCTCCCCGGCGCGCTCGGGAAGAAGCTCCCGTCCGCCGGCCGCGAGTGGCCCTGGCAGTGGGTCTTCCCCGCCACGCGCACCTACATCGAGCGCGAGACGGGCCAGAAGCGCCGCCACCACCTGCACGAAACCGTCGTGCAGCACGCCGTGCGCCGCGCTGTCCTCGCCGCCGGCATCCCGAAGCGCGCGACCTGCCATACCTTGCGGCATTCCTTCGCCACCCACCTGCTCGAGGACGGCAGCGACATTCGCACGGTCCAGGAGCTTCTCGGCCACAAGGACGTCGCCACGACGATGATCTACACCCATGTCCTGAACCGCGGTCCCGCCGGCGTCCAATCCCCGGCCGACCGCCTCCTGGGGGGGAGATGATGAGCACCCCGGCTCCTCTCGGCATGATCCCGGCGTCACCTCCCCGCGAGGGTGACGACCGCAACGCCTGGGCTGCGCCGGGTCTTAGGCAGACCCGTCTAATGAGGAACCTCGCTTGGCGCACGTCGCGCGGCATCCCCTGGGCTCACGGCACCTTGCGTCGCTCGCGCAATCTCTTCCCAACCACAATAGGCAGACCGCCTCGCCGCGTTCGCGGTGTTTATACAGGTCTGTCCAATACACGTTAGCGAGACACCCGGAGGAACGAATGCCGCTCCTGCAAGCAGCGCTGGACGCGCCATGGTGCGTGGTCAGTGTCATGGGAGCTCATGCCGGAGAGGAAGTCGACGCGATCTTCGGCCGCAAGGTGGCCGACTGCCAGACGGCTGGCCGGACGTTCTGGGTGGTTAAGTCCGCCAAGGCTCGCCCGGGGCAGGTTCAGGAGCTCTGCGCCACGAGCTCTGGCCACGTGGTCTTCGTTGAACCGGCGACGCCGGGTGGTGCACGCCCAACGACGCAGGCGGAGCGCGCCACCGAGTTCTCGACGGATCGAGTCGATTGGTCTGCGTTGCCGCAAGGAATCGGACCAGTCACCGGTCAGCTGGATGGCGCTGCAACGGCGCTGGTGTTCGACCAACTGGTCGCGGACGTCGATGGCATGCTCGACCTGTGGCGGTATGCGGAAGCAGCGACTCCCGAGGTTCCGGTGAGGTTTAAGCTCGGCCTGTCAACGATCTGCACTGTTCAGAAGGACATGACGTCTCACCCCGATCGGATGAAGTCGCGATACCGTCGAATCGCTGCCGTCGGGCGGCTCGTCGAGCCATACTGTGCTTGGGTGAGGTAGCTCGCTAACACCGGCATGCAGCGGACGGCGCCGCGCGCCGCCGCTGATGCCGAACGTTGGGAGGCGCCTGGCTGTAACCGTGGAGGGTCCCATGGCGATTCGCAACACTGACACGAGTATTGATCCTCAATTGGAGGTGTGGCGCGAGCCGGTGCGCGGCGGCTATCCGGACCCAACGCTGTTTGCGTTAGCGGGCATCGAGCAACTGCGGACGGAGTTGAGTGGTAAGTCGCCGAGATCGCCGTTGTGTCATCTCGTGGGTATGAAGCTGACGGAGGTCGGTGCCGGCAAAGCAACGTTCACGATGCCCGCATCGCCGTGGCTGGTTTCGCCGCAAGGACTCATCTCGGTCGGCATGCTTGCCGTGTTGGCCGACGGTCCCCTTGGATGCGCCATACAGACAGCACTGCCGCCGGCCACCGCGTATACGACCTCGGAGCTGTCACTCCGCGTCGTGCGCCCGGCCCAAGTGGGGACCGTTCTGACGGCAAAGGGTCACTTGGTCCATGCGGGGCGGCGGATCGCACTTTCCGAGGTCCTCATTGAAGACGCTGCAGGACGCCTGGTTGCGCATGGAAGCTCGCTGTGTTTCGTGTTTCCGCCCGCGTCCTCGCCGCCCAACTCGCCTTCCGGCTCGCAGCCAGTTTGCGAGGCCGAGTATGCCACTCCCGATCCCTATCTACGCCCAGTCGTCGGCGAGGTCACCCCCCAGAAAGTTTGGGACAAGATGAGTGGCCTTGAGATGCTCACCGCTTCGCTCGCGGGCGAGCTCCCGGCCCCACCAACCCGATACCTCATGGGCCTACGGCTCGTCGACGCAGCGCAGGGCAAAGCCGAGTTCACACTACCCGCCAGCCAGTGGCTCTGCCCGCCCACGGGAAAGGTGGAGGGCGGGATGATCGCGATGCTGGCGGACGCGGCGCTGGCCGGGGCCATCATGACGGTCACGCCTGCGCGCACGGCAATGGCGTCGATCGATCTCAAAGTGAACTTTCTCCGTCCCGGCATCGCTGATGGTCGCGAGCTGCTGGCACGGGGTTCGGTCGCTCATGCGGGGCGCACGATCGTCGTGGCTCACTCCGAAGTTCTCAACGCCGACGGCAAGCACGTCGCGGTCGCCACCGGTTCAGCGTTACTGTTTCCCGGCCGGTCAGCATCCCTGGTCGACCTGCCAATTGACTGATCCGCTCTCCTCATGAACGCCGCCCAACAAGCCGCTGAAGCTGCCGGCCGCGGGCTCTGCCGTGCGAGCGGCCGAGGGCGGCACGTATCGTGGGCAGGATCACGCGCGGCCGCAGCTTAGCGGCCATGCGTTAGGCCGCACAAACCACGCCCCCGAGTGCCCAGCGGGTGATACAAACATGAGAGCAGCTTGGTACGAACGGCAAGGACCCGCCGCCGAGGTCCTCGTTATTGGCGAGACCCCGATCGTTGAACCCGGTCCAGGTGAAGTTCGCATTCGTGTAGTTGCCTCCGGCATCAATCCCGGAGACGTGAAGAAGCGCGATGACCGCTTTGGTGTCGGCATGCCGTACGAGAGGGTGATCCCGCATAGCGACGGAGCGGGTGTCATCGACGCAGTTGGAGATGCAGTCCCCGGGTCTCGCGTTGGCGAACGGGTGTGGTGCTTCGGCGCGCAGAGCTACCGCCCGTTCGGCACGGCTGCCGAGTTCGTGGTCGTCCCGGCTGGCCAGGCCGTGCCACTGTCACCCAACGTGTCCTTTGAACAAGGCGCCTGCCTGGGAATCCCAGGCATCACCGCTCACCGCGCAGTGCATGTTGCCGGTCCGGTGCGCGGAAAGTGGCTTCTCGTCCAAGGGGGAGGCGGTGCGGTTGGCCAGTGTGCCGTTGCTCTTGCACGGCATGCCGGAGCACGTGTTGTCGCCACCGTTCGCTCGGAAGAGGTTCGGGCCACGGCGGAGCGCGCAGGAGCCCTCCATGTTGTCGTCACGGACAACCTCCTCCCTCAAGAGTTGGTCGAGCGGATTCGCGCCAAGGCTCCTGACGGCATCGACCACGTCGTGGAGGTCACGTTCGGTGCGAACATCGCACTGGACGAGAGTGTTCTGCGATTGGGCGGGTCCATCGCGGCGTACGCCACTGGCAATCCGATGCCGGCGATTCCCTTCTGGCCCCTGGTCTTCAAAAACGTGAGCGTGTTCTTCCTTGGAAGCGACGACTTTCCTGCTGTTGCCAAGGCCGAAGCGGCCCGCAGCTTGAACGAGGCGCTGGAGCAGGGATGGCCGGGTTTCACCATCCAAGCGCGCTTCCCGCTCGAGGAGATTGCTCTGGCGCACGAGACGATAGAGCGCGGGGCCGGCCCAGGACGCGTTGTTCTAAGCGTGCGGCGCGAGGCGCAAGGTGCGGCCTAACCCGCGCATGCAGCGGACCCTCTCCGGCGGGCTTCGCCCGCCTACGCGGGCCGCTGATGCGCAACGTTAGACGAAATGGCGGGAGAGCGGTAGACAGCGGACGTGGGAGAGAAGCCGAGAAGACTTCCCGATGAACCCCTCAGCTTCATTCAGGAGTGCGTCCGTTCGGGTCGGCTCCTGTGGACGTATCACGTCAATCTCCGCCTGAAGGGTCGCTTCGTGCGGCGCGAGGGCATTCTTGATGCCGTCGATACGTACGACATCGTCGAGTCGTACCCTGACGACAAGTACCTGCCGAGTTATCTGGTGCTGGCACGGCTGCCGGGGGACGCGGTCCATGTGCTCTTTGCCGCCGACCTTGAAGGAAACAACGTGAGAGTCGTCACCACCTACCGACCAAGCCCTGACGAATGGGCCGATGATCTGAAGACGAGGAGACCACGACCATGAAGTGCACGACATGCGGGGCCACGATGGCGAAGGTCGTCAGCGACCTTCCGTTCAAGACGACCGATCGCACTATCGTCATCCTGAAGGACCTCCCCGTGCTGCAGTGCGGAAACTGCACGGAGTACCTTATTGAAGACGTCGTCATGCGCCGTGTTGACGAGATCCTCGCCGCGGTCGCCGGGGCTGCGGAACTCGAGGTCATCCGGTACGCGGCATGATCTGAGCGTCTAACCTGGCGATGGAGCCGGCCGGCATGATCCTCGGTCACCACAGTGCGAGCGCGCGTGCCGGCGGTTCAACGCCCGGTCGTTAGGCGGATTGGATTCGGGCCGGCGCGCGAACAGAGGTGTCGGAGGCAACAACTGATGCAACAACTTGTGTTCATTGAGCCGGGGAAGCTCGAGTGGCAGGAGACGCCGCGACCCAAGCTCGAAGCGCCTGACGATGCACTCGTGCGACCGGTCGGCGTTACCACCTGCGATGTGGATATCCTCATCCTTCACGGCGAGATGCCCCTGAGTGGCCCGTTTCCCTTCGGGCACGAGTTCGTCGCCGAGGTCATCGACTACGGTGAGCAGGTCAGCGGCTTCTCTCGCGGCCAGCTCGTT
>CAZUDO010000048.1:0-10375 GCA_964618895.1 uncultured Binatia bacterium (SeqCode) | reverse complement strand
AGCCGCGCCAACGTGTCGGCGGGAATCGGCGCGAGCGGAAGCACGCCGATGTCGAGATCAGAGGCCGACCGCGCGGTGCCGTCGGCGCGTGAGCCAAAGAGATACACGTGCACGGGAAGGTCGCCGAGCTCCCGTCGCACGTTCTGTAACATCTACAACCCGCCGGGCCGCAACTGGGACT
The DNA here is from genome assembly GCA_964618895.1 of uncultured Binatia bacterium (SeqCode). Classification (GTDB taxonomy): domain Bacteria; phylum Desulfobacterota; class Binatia; order DP-6; family DP-6; genus CAZUDO01. Next base: position 10,194 of record CAZUDO010000048.1, on the reverse strand, counting down.
ACGACGCCGACTTCCAGCAGGTCGAGAACTTGCCGCCGCTCACGCCGCGCTTCGTCTCGGTGCAGCAGATCCTGTTCACCGAGAACTTCCGCTGAGGGCCTGAACCTCGCAGGCTCAACGGCACGCGCGCGGCACGTTGCTCCCGCGGTTCCCGCGCCCGGACTGGCAGCGCACGCGGTCCACGAGGCCGTCAGCGTTGCCGGCGATCGTGTTGCCGTCGACGACGTTCGCGTCCGCCTCCCGCAGCTCGATGCCGTTGTCGCGGGCCGGGTCGCGGCCGTTGCCTTCGACGCGGTTGGCCCGGAGCTGGTTCTGGTCCGCGTCGTCCAGGTCGATGCCGTCCTCGGCGTTGTCGCGCACGACGGTGTCGGTCACGACGCTGTCGTGGCTGCCGGCCTCCAGCTCGATGCCGTCGTCGCCGTTGCGCTCGACGCGGCTGGCATGCACGCGCGTCCGGCCGGCGCCCCGCTTGAGGACGATGCCGTCGCCGGTGTTCTCCATCACCAGGCTGGTGACGATCTCGTGCCGCCCCCCGCCGTCGAGCTCGATGCCCTCGCCCGCGTTGCGGGCCACGCAGCCGCACTCGATCCGTCCCCCGTGCGACTGCTTGAACTCGAGGCCGGTGTCGTCGCCGTCGACCAGGTTGAGGAAGCGAAGCACCACGTTGGTCGACTGCACCACGTCGACGACCTCGTGATCGCCGCCGCTGCCGCGCACCGTCGAACGCAATGCCCCCGGCTCGAGGCAGGTGGTGGAGGTGGGGGGCTCGCCCTCGAGCGTGAGGCCCGTGCGGCCCACGATCCGGACCGGTCCACTGCATGTCCCTCGGACGCTGAGCGTGGCCCCGTTTGGGGCCGCCGCCACCGCCGCCTGCAGGCGGTCGAAGGTGCGTCCCATCCCGCTCACGGTGACGACGCACGGGGCGGCGGGTCCGGTGCCGCAGCCGCAGGTGCTGGCCTGCACGACGCACGCGCCTGCCGCGTCGCAGGCCTCGATCGTGCAGGCCGCCCCGTCGCCCTCGCACGGCGTCCCGACCGGTAGGGCATCATCGGCAGGGCAGGCGGCCGTGCTTCCCGGGCATCTCTCGGGTGCGTCGCAGGGTCCGGCCGCCGGGCGGCAGATGGCACCGGCGGCACCCGGTCGGTGCTCGCAGTGGCCGGCCGCATCGCACGCGTCTTCGGTGCACGGGTTGCCGTCGTCGGCATCACAGGCGTCGCCGACCAGATCCCCATCGGCGTCCTCCTGTAGGACGTTCGCCACTCTCGGGCAGTTGTCGATCGCGTCGGGCAGCTCGTCGCTGTCGCCGTCGTCGGCCGTGGCGGTCACCAGATCCTGCACGCACGGCAGACCGAGGGGACAGCCGGCGGCCGTCCGGCAGGCTCCATGGTCGCGGCGGCACGCACCCTTCTGGCAGAACGCGCCGGGGCCGCAGTCGGGCGCCGCCGCACACGCGCTGGCGAGGGACTCGACGCAGTGGCCCGCGCTGGTGAACACCACCGCGCCGCCGTTCAGGCGCACCAGCGGGCCTGCCAGGCGCTGAAAGCCCTGGTCGCTCGCGTTGCAGACGGCGCCCTCGACGCAGTCGGCCGAGCTGCCGCACGGCCCCTCGACCGCGTGGCAGCTCCCCTCGTGCGGCTGTCCGAGGCGGGGCTGGCAGAACTCGTCGGGTGTGCACCTCGGTCCGCAGACCGAGTCCCCAGGCCGGCAGCTCGGGTCGCAGGGACGCGCGCGGTCGCGGATGCAGCCGCCTGGCGGCACGAAGCACGTTCCCGGAAGGCAGCCGGCGCCGGCGGCCGGACAGTCGCAGCTCGCGTCGGTGGCGCAGGATTCGGCCGTATTCGTGCAGATGCCGGCGCTGGCGGCCGCCAGCACGTGGCAGGCATGCGCGATGTCGCCCGTGTGGCACGCCTGACGGACGTTCAGCACCTGCACGACCAGGTCGCCGGCGTCCCCGTCACGATTCAGGTCGGTGCCGCCGCGCGCACAGCCGATGTGGTTGTCGCCCCCTTGGTCGCACTCGAGGGTCAGGAACGTGACCGTATCGCGCAGCACGCGGTAGGGGACGCGCGGGTCGCACGCTTCGAGCCGGCATGGGGTCACCGCCATCCGGGTGTCGATCAGGGTGGCGGTCGCGGCGTCGAACACCCGCAGCACCCCGTCCGACGTGTCGGTGTCGCCGTTGAGCGAGCGGTCGGTCTCCGGCGTGCGGAAGGCCACCAGCCCGTGCGTCCCGAGGACGAACTCCGCCGCCGGCTCGGGCGCCGGACCCGTCAGCAAGCGCCGGCTGTCGGCGCGGTAGACCTGCAGCACCGGCGCGCGCGGGCCGGGTGTCCCGGCGGCCGGCGGCGTCGTGAACGCCACCACCACCCCGGCGGCGTCGATCCGGTCCCCCGCGAAGCCGGTGTCGTCCCACGCAGCGTCGGCCAGCGAGTAGACCTGCACGTCGCCGCTAGTGGCGCCGGCGGTGCCCGTGGTCCCGAGGGCGGCGGCGAAGCGGGGCGTACACGGACCGGCCGGACAGTCCGTGTCCTCCGTGCAACCCGGGGCGAGCTCGCCAACGGCGGAGGGCGATACGCACGAGCCGGAGAGCACGGCCGCGGTCGCCGCCCGGCCGAGGTTTTGGATCGTGCCGTCGCGCACGAGGTGCACCACGGCGTCGCTCGCGTCGCCGTCGCCGTTCAGGTCGGTCCCGCGTTCGAGCGGGCGGCCGGCCGGGCATGCGGCCGGCCCGTCACCCGCCGCCTCGGGGCGGAGGAAGGCGGCCGTGCCGGCGACCGCCGAGACCGTGTCGGCGGGGCAAAGCGTGGTGACGGCACCGGATGTCGGATCGGCGACACGGAGCACGGTGTCGGCGAGATCGCCGTCGCCCGTGAGGTCGGCGCCGGTGTCGGACGGATCGGGTGCCTGGACCAGGAGGTGGCCCTCGTGCGTCTCGGGATTGCTGGCGTCGAACGTTACCACGCGCCCGTCGGCACTGAGGACCGGGGCCGACAAGATCAGTGCGTCCGCGAGACGCGCCGTGATGCCGGTCCGCCGGTCGTGCAGGTAGGCGGTTGCCCCCTCCCTGGCATCGTCCGCGGTCAGGTTGGTGGCCCTCGACTCGAACACGACGATGCGGCCGTCCGCGCTCAGATACGGCGGCCGGAACGACGCGAAGGCCCCGCCGTTGTCCTGCTCGCCCGCGCTGCTCACGTTGACGCGCTCGGTGATGCCCGTCTGCCGGTCGCGAACGAACACGTCAGGGGCGTCGTTCGTGTCGCCGGCGACCAGGTTGGTCGCGCTCGAGAGGAAGGCCACGTAGCGGCCGTCGGGACTCAGGAAGACGGCGTCGCTGCCGCTGCCGAAGCGGTCGTCCCCGGCGTTGGCCTCGCTCCCGTCGGTCGCGACGCTCACGCGCTCGGTCGTGTGCGCCTCGCGGTCACGCACGAACACGTCGCTCACGCCGTTGGTGTCCCCATCGACCAGATTGGTGGCGAACGAGACGAAGGCCACGAACCGGCCGGACGCGCTCAGGACCGGGTCGAAACTGGAGCGGTCGGCCGGCATCCCCGCGCTGTCCACGTCGACGCGGTCGACCACCGCCTGCCGCCGACGATCGTAGACCCGCAGCCCCGCGTCCAGCCCGCTCCCGAACGCGACCAGGGTCCCGTCCTCGTTTAGTGACGGGCTGAAGCCGTCGCTCGTGATGCGCTCGGCCCGCGGCGCGCCGCGGGCGCGCACGAAGAGGCCGTCGCCCACGAATGCGACGGTGGAGCCGTCGGCGCTGATCGTGGGCGAGTTACCGCGGGACGGCGTGCCTGCTTCGTCGACGCTCACCAGCACGGTCGTGCCGTCTTGGCGATCGCGCAGGAAGACGCGGCCGACGGGCCCATCGGGCGTGTCGTCACCGCACTCGAAGACGATGAAGCGTCCGTCGGCGCTGACGGCGTTCAGCGGATCGTCGGATGCGCTCTCGTTGCAGATGCCGAGGACCTCGGTCACGCGGCGGGCCGCTGCCGCTTCGGCGGTACGGAAGAAGATGCGGCCCTGCGATACCACCACGCTGCGTCCGTTCACGACCGGCGCGCCGTCGGCCGTCAGCGCGGGCGTGAGCGGCAGGACGGGCGCGGGCGTGCCCAGGCGGAAGATGCGCAGGATGGTGTCGAACGCGTCGCCGTCGCCGTTCTTGTCGAGCACGGGACCGCGTCCCTGGGCAGGTTCGGGCTCGAGAAGGGCCAGCAGGGGGCCGCCCAGCGCCACCGCCGGAAAGCTGAAGGGGGGCTCGACGATGCGGGCCACCGCCCGGCCCTCCGCTCCGTCCTCGCCGATCGGCTGCACCTGCCCGCTGTCGCGGTCGATCAGCTTCACCACGTGGTCGCCGGCCCGTCCGGGGTCGGCCGGGTCGCCGTCGCCGTTCAGGTCCTGGCCGACGATCGCCTCCTCCATCACGAAGGCGTTCAGCGCGATGTTCTGATTGAGGCCGTCGAGTGGCACCGGATCGAGCGCCTGGGCGGTGAAGGCGGCACGCTCGATCACGATCGGGCCCACGCCGTCGACGATGCGGTTGCCCAGATCGAAGAGCGCCGCTCCGCAGGCGCCTTCCGGGCAGTCGGCGGCGCCGGCACAGGGGGTGCCTGCTCGGGGCCCGCCGACGCACGTCGCCGCCCCGCACGTGCCGTCGGGGCAGGTGAGCGCCGCCCCGCAGGGCGCGCCGGCGCGCGCACCGTCGGCACATTGGCGTGGCGCCCGGCGGACGATGCGGAGGACGCTCTCGGGGGCGTCTGTGGTCCCGAAGAAGCTTGCCGCATCCCCTCGGGTAGGGTCCAGCTGCGGATCGAACACGGGCGGCAGCTTGGCTCCGGTCGGCGAGAACGCGCCCAGGACCTCCTCGCCCGGGAGCAGGATCGGATCGGTCGAGTCCGGGAAGGCAGGGATGCCGGTCGCCGCGCGCAGCAGGCGTGCGACCGGAATGTCGCGCCCGACCAGCACACCCCGCCAGTCCATGGGGACGAGCAGGTTGCCGGCGGTGTCCTCTGTCAGACGCAGTTCGGTAGCGCGGCCGGTGCACACCGATTCGGGCGCCGTGCACAGGGCCTGGAAGTCGTTGGGGGGCGGCAGGGCCGTGAAGTGCGGGAAGAGCGGGTGCGGCGCCGACCCGCAGGAGCCGTCGGCGTCGAACAATGTAGCCACGCAGGCGAGCGAGCCCGCGCCTGTGCAGGGGTCCGTGAGGAGCGAAGACGGAAGGGGTGCGTCAGGCGCCGTGATCGCGATCGCTGCCGGGCCGGCGAAGGTGCGATCGTCGTCGGGCGGAAGCAGGTCATCGGTATCGGGGAAGCGGAAGCGGAGCTCGAGATCGTCCTCGACCACGATGCTGAGTGGCTCGTCGCGGCGGTTGACCGTCCTGCAAGCCACCGCGGACGGGCACGTCACGCCGGCCCCGTCCGGAATCTAATCCGGGGGACGCGCTGTGGCCTGCGGGACGGTCCTGGCCGTGACCGGTGACCGTGATTACGAGGCCGGTGCGTACCCCCCTGGTGGGCCGGGCCCGTCCGCGGACCTGAGGACGCGAGGGCTTCTACAAGCCGCTACTTGGGGCCATCCGATCCCGGCTCGATGTTCGGGTGCTTCTGCAAGCTCTTCTGGTACTCGAAGGCGATTTTGGCCACCTGTTCCCCCACCCAGGTGTTGGCCAGGGCGATGTTCCACAGCTCCTTGGGGTCGTTCGAGACATCGAAGACCCAGGGATAGGTGGGCTCGACGCTGTAGCTCGTGACCTCCTGTTGCCCCGGCATCCTGACGTCGCCGCGCGACGTCTCGCGTACGCTGAAGTGGATCTTGAAGGTGCGCCACTTGGTGAACAGCAGGTCCGGCCCGTAGAAGAACATCACGGACTCCCGGTTCGACTTCGCCTGCTTGCCGAGGAGGAAGTCGGTCTGGTCGATGCTGTCGATCGGACGGTCCGACGGCACGCGGCCGGCTGCACCGGCGATCTGCGCGAACGTCCGGTAGAAGTCGAGCATGCTCACGATCTCGTTGCTTACGCGTCCGTTGGGGATGTGACCCGGCCACCGGATGATGCACGGTACCCGAATCGCACCCTCCCACCCGCTGGGGAACTCGCCGCGGAACGGGCCGGAATCGCTGCCCGCGCCGTACTGGATGAAAGGCCCCTGGTGCGTCTCCGGGCCGTTGTCGCTCGTCCAGACGACGATGGTGCTGTCCTCGATGCCGGCGGCCTTGATCGCGTCCAGGACTTCACCGGCGTTGTAGTCGGTTCCCATCAGCACGTTCTGGAAGTCGGTTCGTCGCTGGTCGCGGAACTTCGGGTTCGGGAAAAGGGGGCGCGTGTGGCAGCGAGAACGGCACGTACAGGAAGAACGGCTTCGCGTCCTTCGCGTGCGCCTGGATGTAGGCCACCGCCTTCTGTGTGATCTGCTCGTCCATCAAGGGGCGCATGGCGTAGTCGTAGTCCCCCACGGCCACGGAGGCGGCGCCACGCTTGCCCTCTTGGATCTTCTGGATCGCGCTCAGCTCCGGCGACCAACCCGCCTGGATGTTGTTCAACGTCTCGCCGCTCGAGTGCGCGAACCCCCACCACTCGTCGAAACCCTGGTCGCTCGGAAACCGTCCGTGCGTGTCGCCGAGATGCCACCTGCCGTACATCGCCGACTGGTAGCCCGTATCGTGCAGCAGCTCGGCGAGGGTGTACTCCCAGGGAGTGATTCCCTGCGGATACCCCGGTGCGGGGACTCTCGACGTGCCGCTGCGGATTGGCATGCGACCGGTCAGGAGAGCGGAGCGAGTCGGCGTGCACTCGGGCTAGACGTTGAAGTTGGTGAGCCGCAATCCCTGGCTCGCGAGCGCATCGATGCGCGGCGTCGGTGCGCCGCGCACCTCGCCGCCTCCGTAGACGCCAATGTCGCCGTAGCCGAGGTCGTCCACCATCATGAACACGATGTTGGGTGGTTGCTCGTCGGCTGCACGGGCGTTGCCCGTCGCCACGCCGACTCCGAGTGCCAGCACCACGACCCCGATCGTTCGTCTCGTCGTCCGACCATTCGTGCTCTTCATTCCTCGCTCCCCCATCTCGAAGGCGGCCGCGGACGCAGCGCCACGCGATCTCAGCTGGCGCTTCCCTGGTTGTCCTTCACGCCCACGTCGGGCTACATCTCTTCCCCCTTCCCCAGGCTTCGCCTGGCGCACTTCTGCGGGGCACGTGCGCCGGCTGGTGGCCGAGCGCCGCGCTGCCCTGAAGTCCTGTCCGTTGTCGCGTCGCCGGTAGGGCGCCCGGACCGAGCGATGCGCCGGTCTCAGGGCAGCGGGGGCGCGGGTGTGTCGCACCCGGACGGCGGGGGCTGGTCGTTGGAGACGAACAGCCCCGGCGCGCCAAGCGGGAGACCGTGATCCTTTCCGGGAGCAAACGTCGTGCAATAGCGCGTCAGCCCCATCGACACGATCGCGACCAGATTGCCCTGACTCGCTTCGTCCAGGGTGAATCCTTCGAGCCCTCGAGCCCGTACCTTGAGACGGCCGGGGCGCAGGAGCATCGACCGTACGTGCGAGGGACCGCCCGCGGGCGCCTGCCGGTTGCGGTAGACGAGCGTGTAGCCGGTGCGGCTCCACCGCCAGAGCGCGCGTGTCCCGTCGGTCGGTGGCATGACGAAGGTTGCCGATTCGAACGTCGTGGCGTTGACGAGCGTCAGCGTCGCGCCACCGAGTGCGGGGTCGTCGAGGCCACCCTGTGCCGGCAACTGGATCGCCGGATCGAACGCGATCAGATTGAGCCGATCCGGCCGCGCGGGATCGCTTTCGTCGCGCAAGAAGAGTCGCGTGCCGGCGACCGGGTGCTGCGTGCCCGGTGGAGGCACACCGGCCGCGCCGCCGATGCCGTAGAGACCCGTCGCGGGCACGTCGAACGCCGCTACGCCGTTGCCGCTTTGCCCGTCGACGCTCACGGTCTCGTTCGGTGCGTAGACCCATGCGCCGTCGGCTGAATCGGGGGACAGGCGGTAGACGTGCAGGCTGTCGGCATCGAGTCCGCGCAGCTCGGCGAGGGTGAAGTCGACTTCGGCGACCCCGCTGGCGTTCATGGCCACGCCGAAGGGGCCGATCTCGCGCAGCAGGCCGATGGTGTTGCTGTCGGGGGTCAGGATGAAGGCGGTCTCGCGGAAGATCGTGAGCGGGGCCACGGCCACGCGGACGGTCTGGGAGCTGTCGAACGTGTCGTCCGGGAGCGCGAGCGTCGTACCATTGCACACCGGCCCGAGGGTGAACGGGGTCCCGGGGGTGAAGGGCGCGCTCGCTTCGCACGACTCGACCGGTGGCGCGGCCGCTGGGTTCGCGCCCTTGACGGCATTGAGCTTGGCGGCGGCCAGCCCCTTGGCGAATTCGTCGAGGAGGCGCTCGGAGAACGCGACCGCCAGATCGTACGCGAGCTCGAAGCGGGGCTTGTCGGCGCCGTCGGGTTTGCCCTTGGCCTCGTCGTTCTTCTTCGCGCTGTCCTTCGCGAAGGTCCCATGGGTGTAGTTCTCCGGGTCGTCGGTCGGGAATTCGGTCTCGTCGGTGGTGACGTACGAGGTGAGCTGCAGCGCGGCGGCGAGCTGGGGCAGAGCGCCGCCTCCGAAGACGGCGTCGAGCACCTTGGGCTGGTCTCCGGCGGCGAGGTTCACGAGGTTCGAGTGCGAACTCATATCCTGCAGGGCGTGCAGAGCCCGGGCGAGCGCGACCAAGGCCTTGTCGGGCTTGTCGCCGTTCGCCGCGGTGCGCGCGTCCTTCACCTGTTCGACGACGTAGGCGGCGCTGTCCTTGAAGGTGTCCGCGATGCTCCGGTACTCGTTCTTCTTCACGCGCCCGCGATCGAAATGATGGGAGAACATGTACTTGGCCGTGGGGGCGAGGAAGGTCACCGGAACGTCGACGTTCTGGCCGAACACCTTCTTCTTCGTCCACACCGTCCGCAGCCACGTCTCGCGCGAGTCGACGAGGGCATTCTCGTCCTGTAGCGCCTTGATGGCCGCTGCAGCGTAGCCCTTGGTGCCCGCCGCATTGGCGGTGATGCTGCCGTGTTGCGGATTGGTGATGAAGGAGTCGAACGCGTGGGCGGGGATGTCCCAGAGGGCAGCGACGGCGCCGATCGCGAACACCACGCTCCGCAGGGGTATCATCGACCCGTGTGGTGTACCGAGGGGATATCCTGTACGTCAAGAGAAGAGTGGGGCTTCGGGGGTTTGAGTGGGTAGCTGAGACGGGGGGAGAAGGCGGAAAGCCGCGCTGGAGCGCGCGTGGTGACGCTCGTCCGGCGGGCAAAAAACGGTCTGCGGTGCCTGTGGCCGGCCGCACCGGAGCCACTACGATCGCACGGTCCGCCGGGTCCGCGATCTTCCCTGCGGGGGGTTGCGGAGCTTCTTGGAGATCGCATCGAGGCGCCCGCGCATCAGGTCGCTCACGCGAGGTTGCGTGACATCGAGTAGCTTCGCCGCATCGGCCTCTGGAGGCGCGCCAGGAGGTCCGACCGGATCCGCAGGTGTTCCGCTTCGTCGGGTGGGAAGCCTGCGCGGCGCGGCAGCTCGTCAGCCCTCGCTACTTCGCGCTGCGATCGCTTCGATCCACGTCCGCAGCAAGGCCGTGTGGCCCGGCACCCGTGCCGCGATCTCGTTGGCAAGGCGCTCGTCGTAGGTGTGCACGGTCAAGTTACGGTCCTCCACCATCGCGAGACTGGCGCGGGTTTGTGTCTCGTCCAACAGAAAGACGCGGAGCGACGCGCGCACGGCACCTTTCGGCGAGCCGATCTCGATACCTTCGACCTCGGAGAGAAATCGCTGAGCGGCCTTCCACGTCGCCTCGACCGAGTACTCGAACCGCTGCAGGAGCGCGTCACGCTCGACGACAGTTCGATCGACCTTGCGTGCGAGCTCCTCGAGCGTTTCGACCGCACGGCGTGCGGTGGCGATACGCTCGGTCAGCCGACCCACGGCTGCCCCTCCCTTATAACACGCTCGCGGAACGCCGCATCGACGCGTGACAGATCGACGACATCGACCTCCCACGGGACGGTGCTCTCCTCGAATGCCTCGCGGAGCCGCGCCAACGTGTCGGCGGGAATCGGCGCGAGCGGAAGCACGCCGATGTCGAGATCAGAGGCCGACCGCGCGGTGCCGTCGGCGCGTGAGCCAAAGAGATACACGTGCACGGGAAGGTCGCCGAGCTCCCGTCGCA
>CAZUDO010000047.1:0-13145 GCA_964618895.1 uncultured Binatia bacterium (SeqCode) | reverse complement strand
TGATGAGCTGGGCCTGCAGCATGCCGAGCTTCTCGGCCAGCAACAGGTAGGGCCGCAGCACCTGCAGGATCTCGGGCGAGAGCGACGGCACGTTGACCGCGTTCTGGATGGTCCCCCGACACAGGAAGTCGGCCACCTGCTAATCCCGACTACAGACAGTCACCAAGGAGGTCCGCCATGTCCCGCGCCCTGTGGAACGGCACCGTGATCGCCGAGACCAAACAGTGCATCGCCGTGGAGGGCAACCAGTACTTTCCGCCCGACGCCGTGCGCCGCGAGCACCTGCGCGCCAACGACACCGCGCGAGCCGGGGGGTGAGGGGGCCAGGGCCCGGGACGTCCAAGAGAGGATCGGTAAACTTTCCCCGGCAATCCCGACTACAGACACAGACCCCTGCGCGGAGACCAGGTTCTGAATAATGTGTCCTTTACACACGGACACCTTTGCCATAGCGTGGCCACATGAGCCTGCACCCGGTCCTGGCCGAGAAGCTGAGCGCTGCGCTGGCGGAGGCACCGCCGGTGGCGCTCACGCGGCGCGACGCCCAGCTGCCCGCGGTCGCCGGCAAGGCGCACGCTGTGATTGGGATGCGCCGCGCGGGGAAGACCACCTTCCTGCGTCAACTGCTGGGCGAGCGCCGGGCTGCGGGGCCTGCCGAGCGGGCGGTCTATCTCAGCTTCGACGACGACCGGCTGGCCGGCCTCGAACTGGAGCAACTCGGCTTCCTGCTCGAGGAGTACTACCGGCGTTACCCCGCGCGGCGAGGGCGCGAGACGGTGTGCTGGTTTCTCGACGAGATCCAGCTCGTGCCCGGGTGGGAGCGCTTCGTCCGCCGGGTCCTGGACTCCGAGAAGGCCGAGATCGCCGTCTCCGGCTCCTCGGCGCGGATGCTCTCGCGCGAGGTCCATACCTCGTTGCGCGGTCGCGGGATGGCAACCGTCATCCGGCCCTTCAGCTTCCGCGAGTTCCTGCGCCATCGCGGCGAGGAGCCGAGGAAAGAGCCCCGGCGCTGGACGCCGGGTGAGCGGTCGCTGATCGAGAAGCGCTTTCGCGAGTACCTCGTCGAGGGCGGGTTCCCCGAAGCGCAGGGAGTGCCGGCGGCGCTGCGGATCGAGCTCCTGCAGGGCTACGTGGATACCGTCCTCTTCCGTGACGTGGTCGAGCGCTACGGGGTGTCGCAGGTGGCCGCGCTCCGCTGGCTCGTGCGGCAATGCCTGCGCAACCCAGCCGGGAGCTTCAGCGCCCACCGGCTGCACCAGGACCTGAAGGCCCAGGGGCACGGCGTGGCGAAGGATGCCGTGCACGCGATGCTCGGCCATCTCCTGGATGCTTTCCTGCTCAGCGCCGTGCCGCTGGCCACCGACTCGGAGCGCCAGCGCAACTCGAACCCGCGCAAGCTCTATTCCGCAGACCCGGGCCTCATCAAGGCCTTCGACGCCAGCGGCCGCGCGAACCTGGGCCACGCGCTCGAGACCGCCGTGCTGAACGAACTGGAGAGGCGCGGCGCCGATGTCGGTTACGTCAAGGCGGGCGACGGGCTGGAGGTGGACTTCCTCGCACGCCGGCCGGTCGGCGGAGAGGAGCTGATCCAGGTGTGCGCGGACCTGTCGTCTCCCGCGACGCGCGCGCGCGAGTTGCGGGCCCTGACTGCGGCGGCGAAGGACCATCCGCGCGCGACGCGGCGCCTGTTGGTGCTCGACCGCGACGCGCGCTCGCGGGCCGATACGCCAGGGATCGAGGTACTGCCCACCTACGAGTGGCTCCTCGCGCGACCCGACGAAGACTGAACACGAGACGGGGACCGAAACCATGGTCATGACCAACCACGAACGTGTCGGCAATCGCCCCCATGTCGATCCCCAGGATCCGTGGCGCGGGGGCGGCCCTGCCCTTGGTGGTCAAGGTGGGCCCGCCGCGGGTCTCTTCCCGGCGCGGGCACGCCTTGGCATAGTCGTCACCGCGTGAGCGTGCCACCACCCCGCCCGATCCTCGACCTGTGCAGCGTCCGCTGTCCCCTCAGCTGGGCGCGGGCCCGCGTCCATCTGGAGACGCTCGCCCGCGGCACGGAAATCGACCTGCTCCTCGACGACCCCCAGGGCGCGCGCGATCTGCCGCGCGCCGCCGAGAGTGTCGGGCATCACGTGGTGGCCATACGCGAACGCGCCGGGGTGTGGACGATCACGATCGAGGCGTGATCGCACGCGGCGACGCCGCTCGCTCGCGGCGCACGGCGCGCGGCGGCCGATCGGCCCGCAGCCCGAGGAAGACCGGATGGCGGAGGCTGCCGTCCGGCGTCCACTCCGTGAAGCGCACCTCGCACACCAGCGTCGGCCGCACCCAGTGCTGGCCGCGTGCGCGCGGCAGCGACCCTGCGGCGAAGGGGCAGTCGTCGGTCGCCAGGGCGCGCAGCCGTGCATGCAGGTCGCGGAGGCTCGCGTCGTCGAACCCCGAGCCGACCCGCCCGGCATACACCAGCGCACCGCCCGCATGGACGCCCACGTGCAGCGCCCCGAGATGCGGACGCGTGCCACGCGGGTCGGTCCAGCCGCCGATGACGAACTCCTGCCGCTGCTGGCACTTGATCTTGAGCCACTCGCGGCGCCGGCCGCCGCGATAGGGCGCGTCGGCACGCTTGGCCACCACGCCCTCGAGGCCGGCGGCACACGCGGCGGCGAGGAACGCCCGCCCCGTCCCGGTGACGTGATCGCAGTAGCGGAGCACGCCGCGGGCCGGGAGGAGAAGCCGCACCAGCGCCTTCCGGTCGCGGAGCGCCTGGGCGCGCACATCGTGACCGTCGAGCACCAGGCAGTCGTACACGTACGCGACCACCGGCACGCTGGCCGCGGCGGCGGCGACGCCGCGCGCACGATGCATGCGCGGCTGCAGGCGATGAAAGCTCGCGCGTCCGTACGCATCGAGTGCCACCACTTCAGCATCGAGCGCCAGGTCGCCACCCCCGAGCCGCGCGATCGCCTCCGCAATCTCGGGATACTGCCCGGTCACCTCATGGCCGGTGCGCGACCAGAGGCGGACGCGCTCGGCCTGCCGGCGCGCGAGCACCCGGACGCCATCCCACTTGATCTCGAACAGCCAGCCCCGGCCGGCGGGCACCACGTCGACCAAGGTCGGCAGCATGAACGGCAGCGTCGTCGGAGCCGCACGGGCGCGCACGGCGCGCATGGTAGCACGGGCCAGTTTGACACACCCCGGGCGCGTGCGCTTTCCTGCTTCCGAGGAGGCTCCATGGCTGCACGCGCCACCGGCTCCGGGACCATCAGCTTCGGCCTCGTCGCGATCCCCGTCCGCTTCTACGTCGCCACGTCGTCGGAGCAGCTGTCGTTCAACATGCTGCACCGGCCCTGCGGCACACGCATCCGCCAGCAGCTCGCGTGCCCGCGCTGCGAGCAGACGGTCGAGCGCGGCGACATCGTCAAGGGCTACCAGTTCGCCAAGGACCAGTACGTCACCTTCACCGACGAGGAGCTGAAGGCGCTCGAGGGCGAGGCCAATCGCGCCATCGACATCCACGAGTTCGTGCCGCTCGCCCAGGTCGACCCGATCTACTTCGACGGCGCGCACTTCCTCGGTCCCGACACCGGCGCCGAGAAGGCATATCACCTGCTGGTCGAGGCCATGCGCGACAGCGGCAAGGGCGCCATCGCCAAGTACACCAGCCACGGCAAGGAGCACCTGGGACTCATCCGGCCGTACGCCCAGGGGCTCATCCTGCACACCATGCACTACGCCGACGAGGTCCGCGCCATCGACGACATCGACCTCGGCGGCGAGCCCAAGGTCCGCGCCGGCGAGGTCGACCTGGCGCGCAAGCTGGTGGCACAGCTCTCCGCCGACACGTTCCGGCCGGCCGCGTATCACGACGAGTATCGCGCGCGGGTGCAGGAGGTGGTGCAGCAGAAGGTCCAGGGCCAGGAGGTGACTGCGGCGGCGCCGGCGTCGGAGCGCGCCCAGGTGATCGACCTGATGGACGCCCTCAAGCGCAGCCTGGCGCGGGCGAGCACCGGCGGGCGGCGCAGCCCCGAGGCCGAGCGCGAGACCGCGGCCAAGCACCGGCCAGCGGCGAGCGTCCGTCGCCGCGAGGCCCCCGGCCGCAAACGCGCGAGCAAGAAGTAGGTGGCCGCCCGGTCCGGTGCGAAGGCGCAGGCACATTTCGACACGGCGCAGGCGGCGCGCATCGTCGGCGTGCCCCCGATGCGCCTGCGGGAGTGCGTGCGCGCCGGTCTGGTGAGCCCGCGCCGCGACCGGCGCGGGCGCTTCCGCTTCGACTTCGTCGACCTCGTGCTGCTGCGCACCATGCGCGGCCTCCTCGAGCGCGGCGTGCCGGTGCGCCAGATCGCGCGCGTGCTGGCGTCGCTCCGGCGCCAGATCGGCCACCGCCCGCTCAATCAGCTGAACGTCTTCGCCGACGGCGGCCGGGTGGTGGCCTGGGACGGACGCAGCCGCTGGCAGCCGGAATCGGGCCAGTTCTTGTTCAACTTCGACGCTACCCAGGTCGTGCGGCGCGCCGGCAAGATCGCCAACCTCCCCACGCCCGAGCCCACGTCCACCACACTCCCCCGCCTGTCCGCCGAGGAGTGGAGCGATCTGGCCCTCGAGCTCGAGGCCAGCTCGCCGCTCGAGGCACGCGCCGCCTACCATCATGCGCTCGACCTCGACCCGGACCACGTGATCGCCCGCATCAATCTGGGCCGCCTCCTGCACGGCGACGGCAACTTGACCGGCGCGGAGGCGCACTACCGCGAGGCGATCCGGAGCGACCCGCACTACGCGCTCGGGTGGTACAACCTGGGCGTGCTGCTCGAAGACACCAGCCGCCCCGACGACGCGCTCGCGTGTTACGAGCAGGCGGTGCGCGCCGACCCCGAGCTGGCCGATGCGCACTACAACCTGGCCCTGCTCTACGATCACGCCGGGCGCAAGCCCGACGCGCTCCGCCATCTCGCCGTCTATCGCCGCCTGGCGCCGGGACGACCGTGATGGCAGCGCCGCGCCGGACAGGCCGCGGCAAGCGAACGCCACGCGTGCTGGCTGGCACGTCGGGATTCAGCTACCCGGCCTGGCGCGGCCATTTCTACCCGGTGGACCTGAAGGCGGCCGACATGCTCGCCTACTACGGCCGCGTCCTCGGCACGGTCGAGATCAACCACACGTTCCACCGCCTGCCGACGCCCGCGCTGCTCACCGGCTGGGCCCGCCAAGTTCCGGAAGGGTTTCGCTTCGCCCTCAAGGCACCGCAACGCATCACCCACCACCTGCAGCTGCGCGACGCGGGCGAGCTGACGACGCGTTTCTGCACCCTGGCCACCAGCCTGCGCACCAAGCTCGGACCGATCCTGTTCCAGCTGCCGCCCTACCTGCGCGCCGACCCGGTCCGCCTGCGCGATTTCCTCGCCGGCCTGCCCCCCGGCCTCGAGCCGGCGGTCGAGTTCCGCGACCCGGGCTGGTTCACCGATGAGACCTACACCGTGCTCGCCGACCACCGGGCCGCGCTCTGCATCGCCGACGCCGACGGGCTCAGTACACCGCCGGTCGACACCGCCCCGTTCGGGTATCTCCGCCTGCGGCGCGAGGCGTACGACGACGCCGACCTGGACGCGTGGGCGGCTCGCATCCGTGCGGTGGCGCGCTGGAAGCGCGTCTACGTGTACTTCAAGCACGAGGACGCCGCCCGGGGCGTGACGCTCGCGCAGGTGCTGCTCGCCCGCGTCGCGTAGCCGATGCCCGAGATCCAACGCGACTGGGACTTCCACGCCCTGCACGGTCGTTGGCCGACCGGGCACGACAACGACTTCCTGATCGATCGGCTGCGCGCCGTGCCGGTAGAGGAGACCGCCGCCGGGGCGTACGGCCGGGTCCTCGAGGTCGCGGCGGCCGAGGCCATCCACGCCGCCAAGCTGAGTCTCCGCGGGCTTGCGTGCATCGCGCTCGAGCCGTCGGTGGCCATGCTCACGGCCGCCCGGGCACGCGCCACGGAGCTGGGCGCGCGGCTGACGTTGGTGCGCGGCATCGGCGAGACCCTGCCCTTTCGCGATCGCAGCTTCGATCGCGTGCTGTGCGAGTCCGCCATCGATCATTTCGCCGATCCGGCGCTCGGGATCCGCGAGATGGCGCGTGTCCTGGCACCAGACGGCCGCCTCGTGATCGGGGTCGTGAACTACGGCGGCCTGACGGTCCGGCTGGCCCGAGTCGTCTACCGCTTCGGGCGCGCCGTCGGGGTCCTGCCCCGCGACCAGCCGTTGTTCTGGGATTCCCCCGTCCCCACCGAGCACACCTTCGAATGCACGTACACGCGGCTGCTCGCCCTGTGTCGGCCCCACCTGCTGCTGGATCGGACGGTCGGGGTGTCACTCGGATGGGCCTTCCCGGGATGGGCACGCGCCCTCACGCAGGTGTCGTGGGACCGCCAGACGCGCATCCTCGAAGGACTGGACGCGCTCGCACGCCGGATGCCACGCCTCGCCGACTACGTGCTCACAGTGTGGCGCCTCCGCCCGGCCCCTGACCTGACGCCCGACCCTGACCTTCAGTCGGGCCAGCCCGGTGGCACGGCACGCCCATGTTCTTGACAGGGTTGGACGCATGCCCTAGGAAACGCAGGACCCCACCACCACCTTAAGGAGGAGTTTTTTGATGAATCCCCAGGAGATCTTCGATCAGATGGCCGCCAACCTGAACGCCGACGCTGCCAAGGGCATGAACTCGACCATCCAGTTCAACCTGTCGGGCGACGACGGCGGCGAGTGGTACGTGGCCATCAAGGACAGCAAGGCCGATGTGGCCAAGGGCAAGGCGCCCACCGCCAACATGACCCTCTCCATGACCTCCCAGGACTACGTCGATATGATCATGGGGAAGCTGAACGGCCAGATGGCGTTCATGAGCGGCAAGCTCAAGATCTCGGGTGACATGGGGCTCGCGATGAAGATGCA
This sequence comes from uncultured Binatia bacterium (SeqCode), assembly GCA_964618895.1. Classification (GTDB taxonomy): domain Bacteria; phylum Desulfobacterota; class Binatia; order DP-6; family DP-6; genus CAZUDO01. The sequence goes on along the minus strand of CAZUDO010000047.1, from coordinate 6,198 downwards.
GAACCTCTTCAAGCGGCCCGGCGCCTGATTCGCCGGCCGAGGTGACGGACGCCGGATGGGCCGTGCGGTCCATCCGGCGCGCCGCGATTGGCCGGTAGATTCGCAGCACGATCACAAAAGGGGGCCAGCCAGAACTGGCGCGGGGGGGTGTGATGGACGAGGGGACGAACAAGGCGATTCCGCTGCGGCGGTCACGTACACGGGCTTTGACCGTGCGCGCCACGGGGTGGACCGACAGCTTGACGACGGGTGTGCGTCGCGCGTTGGAACCGCCACGGCAGATCTGGCTTGCCAGCCTGGGCGGGCCGGCACTGGTCCTGCGGGCCCTCCGCGAGACGTGGGGCCGGCTGGTCGCCGAAGGCACGGCGGTCGAGGCGTCGATCGGGCAGTTGCTCGGCCGGCAGCCTGTTCCCCCGGCCCAGGCACGCGAGTCCGCGTCGCACTGACCCGCCCGGGGCGTCCGACTACGCCCGTACGGCCGCGGCCATCCGGACCATCTGCCGGCGAAACACGGCTACGCGCTCCTGGCGACGGCGGTCGTAGCCTAGCCACTTGGCCGCCGGCACGTCGGCGGTCGTGACACGCTCGAATTCGAGCCGCGCGAAAAATTGCTGCGCGCGCTCGTCGATGGCACAGGCGAACACGTAGTCGAGATCGCGGTGCCCGGCGTCGGTCAGGAGGCGGGCGACCAGGCGCTCGCCCACCCCCTCTCCCTTGAAGCGGGTGATCGTGTACAGGCCGACGATCTCGCCGGCATGCTCGGCGGTGTAGGGCGCGGTCAAGAGCCCCGCCACACCCGCCAGATGTCGCGGCCAGATGGTCGCGCCGTAGCCCACGGCCAGCACCTGCGCCCGCTCCTCCGCGGTCCGGAACTTGAGCATGCCTTCGCGCTGGCCGCGGGTGAGCAACCGGTCGGCCTGCGCAAAGTCGTCCAGGCCGAGGGGTTCCACGTGACAGTAGTCGCCGGGCGTGAACAGCGTCCCGGAGCCGGCGTAGGTGAACAGCTCCTGGGCCACGCCCTCGGGGGCGCACAGGTTCACGGACTCGACGCCGCCGCGGAGCGCTTCACGGACCGCGACCAGGAGCCCCCGCCGGTCCCCGAGCCCGGACCATTCGGCCTCCCCCTGCCGCAGCAGGGTCTCCAGGACGTTCTCGTCGACGAACGACAGCCGGGCCGGGCCCTGCGGCAGCAATCCGCCGCGGGCATCGACCAGCACGAGCTTGGCGACCCGCAGGGCACCGGCCAGCACGGCCGCCGGGCGCGGGAACGACACCGCCTCGTCCACCACCAGGAGACACAGGCGCTCGCGGCGGAGAACGGCCCACAGGGTCCCGCGCAGCAGCTCGGCGGCGGGACCCGCCAACGCGCTGGGCGCGAGCCGGAGCCGGCGCACCGTCGTCCGTCGTCCCCGCCGCTGGCGCTGGCGGGCCCGCATCAGCGCCGCCACCAGCCGGCGCTCGGCGAGCTTGTCCCCCGCCGGCCACCACAGCAGGACGCGCGTGCCGTTGCGCACCAGGTCGGCAACCGTCTCCACCAGCGGGCCCAGATCGGGGCGAGCGGTCGAGGGCGTGGGCGCCATGGCGATCAGCACGCTCCGGCCGCGGAACTCCTCGAGGTAGAAATCCTTTTCCCCAAACAGCTCCCGAGCGGGGCGCCGGCGGGCCGACAGGCGCATCGAGACGACCCTAGCACAGAGCGCGCCCGCGGCAAGGGAACCCCGCCCGCCGCTCGGCAACGAGCGTGGAGTCCGGTTGCCTGGCCCCACCGACCACGCTACAGCGACGCGCGTGCGTCGTCTCGCATGTGCCGTCGTGCTCCTGTGCGCCGCCTGGACGCCGGCCCTCGGCCATGCACGCGGCGCGGTCGCCACCGAGCATGCGCGGGCGGCCGAGGCCGGGGCGGCGATGCTGCGCGCCGGGGGCTCGGCGGTCGACGCCGCCGTCGCCGCCGCGGCGGCGGTGTGCGTCGTCCATGCCTCGTCGTGCGGCATCGGGGGCGGGGGCTTCGCGCTCGTGCACGTCGCCGCGGGAAGGGACTTCGCGCTCGACTACCGCGAAGTCGCCCCGGCCGCGGCCACACTCGCCCGCGTGACCGGCGGGGGCGCTCCGGACCAGGCGGTGTTGCGCCGCGGCGGGCTGGCGGTGGGCGTGCCCGGGGAGGTGGCCGGCTGGAGCACGCTGCATCGTCGCTTCGGACGCTTGCCCCTGGCGCAGGTGCTGGCGCCTGCGGTCCGGCTCGCCCGCGACGGATTCCCGCTCGCCGATGCGCCCCATCTGGCACGCGAGATCGCCCGCAACCGCGAGCTCCTCGCCGGCGATCCCGGCCTGCGCGCGCTGTTCCTGGCGGCCGACGGCAGCGTTCCGGGGGCGGCGTTCCGCGTCGTGCAGCGCGACCTGGCCGACACGCTCGCGACCATTGCGGGCCACGGTACGCACGCCTTCTACGGGGGACCGCTGGCCGGGGCGATCGCGCGCGTCGTCCAGGAACGCGGCGGGGTGCTGACCACGGCCGACCTCTCCCGCTACCGGCCGCTGTGGAGGACACCGCTCCGGGCGAGCTTCCACGGCCGCCGCATCGTCACCTTCCCTCCGCCCGGGTCGGGCGGCGTCCTCCTCGAAATGCTCGGGCTGCTCGCCGGCGACGACCTGTCCGCGCTCGGCCCGGGCACGCCGTCCACACTCCATCTGCTGGCCTCGGTCATGGCGCAGGGGTTCGCCGATCGGGCCCGCTGGTACGGCGATCCCGGCTTCACCGCCGTTCCCGTCCCGCGCCTGCTCGCCCCGCCGCGCCTCGCGGCGCTGCGGGCACGCATGAGCGCCGTGCGCGTGACCGCCCCCACGGCCGCCGTCACGCTCGATCACGGCACGGCGCACATCTCCGTCGTCGACGCCGCCGGCAACGCGGCCGCGATCACGACCACGATCAACACGGGGTTCGGAGCCGGTATCCTCGTGCCGGGCACCGGCATCATCCTGAACAACCAGATGGACGATTTCGCGCTCGCCCCCGACACGCCGAACGCCTTCGGGCTGACGGGCGGCGCCGCCAATGCGCTCGCCCCCGGCAAGCGACCGCAGTCGAGCATGTCGCCCACCATCGTGCTCGACGGCGCCCGTCCCGAGCTGGTCGTAGGCGGCTCCGGCGGGCCGACGATCATCTCCGGCACCCTGCAGGTAGTCCTCGGCGTGGTGGCCTTCGGGGACTCCCTGCAAGCCGCGGTCGACGCGCCGCGCCTCCACCATCAGGCGGTGCCACCCGTGCTCGCGGTCGAGCCAGGCATTCCCGCACCCGTCCGGGCCGCGCTCACCCGCATCGGGCACCGCGTGGTCGAAATGCCGGCCATCGGTGCGGTGACGGCCGCGGGCATCTCGGCCGCCGGCGACCCGGTGGCGGCCGGCGACGCGCGCAAGGACGGTGGTGCCGTGGTGGTACTCGAGCGTCCCGAGGCGTAGCGGGCACCCCGTCCGCCGTACGTCAAGAAATCCCGGACGGTCTGCCGGTTGCCCCCGACCCGGTTGCAGGGCTAACAAGCTGCTCCGTGCCGACCTCGACCGCCCCGCGCTTCCAGCTCCTCTACGACCTCGGCGGCGCGTTCGCGGCCCGCATCGACCTGGACGAGCTCGTGCCGCTGGTGGTCAGCAAGTGCCGCGAGGCCCTCGACGCCGAAGGGGCGGCCGTCCTGCTGCACGACGCCGAGCGCGACGCGCTCTACTTCCCCTACGTCGCGGACGAAGACCCCGCCGTCGCCGAACGTCTCGCCACCCTGCGCTTTCCCGCCGACCGGGGGATCGCCGGTGCCGTGCTGAAGAGCGGCCGCTCGATCCGCGTCGACGATACCAGCCAAGAACCACGCTTCTACCCCGAGGTCGACCAGCACACGGGCGCGACCACGCGCGCGTTGCTGTCCGTGCCCCTGGTCACCCATCAGGGGACGATCGGTGTCCTGCAGGTGCTCAACCGCCGCGGCGGCCTGCCCTTTGCGGACGACGACCTCGCGTTCCTGGAGGCGCTGGCGGGCAGCGTCGCGGTCGCGATGGAGAACGCGCGTTTGGTGGCGGGGCTCAAGGCCTCCGAGGGACGCCTGCGTACCCAGGTCGGTGCACTCCGCCGGGATCTCTCCCGCCAGGATCGTTTCGGCGACATGATCGGCACCGGCGCCGCCATACACGAGGTCTTCCGGTTGATGGAGCGCGCCGCCGCCTCGCCCATCGCCGTCCTGGTCGAAGGCGAGACCGGCACCGGCAAGGAGCTGGTGGCGCGCGGCATCCACCGCGCCAGCCCGCGCGGCGAGGGGCCGTTTCTGGCGGTGAACTGCGCCGCCTTGCCAGAGAACCTGCTCGAGAGCGAGCTGTTCGGGCACCGGCGCGGCGCCTTCACGGGCGCGGTGCAGGATCGGCAGGGGCTGTTCGAAGCCGCGTCCGGCGGCACCATCTTCCTCGATGAGATCGGAGAGATGCCGCTCGCCATGCAGCCGAAGCTGCTGCGCGTCCTGCAGGAGGGCGAGGTGGTGCCGATCGGCGACCACCGCCCGCGCAAGGTCGACGTGCGCATCGTATCGGCCACCAATCGGGAGCTCGCCGGCGAGGTCGCCGGGCAGCGCTTCCGGCAGGATCTGTACTACCGCCTGGCGGCCTTCCCCATCCGCCTGCCCCCCCTGCGCGAGCGCCGGGACGACATCCCGCTGCTCGCCGACCGCTTCCTGGCACGGGCCGCCGAGACCCACAAGCGTCGCATCGCCGGCATCCATCCGAGCGCGCTGGCGCGTCTGGTGCAGTTCGACTGGCCCGGCAACATCCGCGAGCTGCAGAACGAGATCGAGCGGGCCGTCGCCCTGGCGGTCGAGGGCGAGACCATCGGCGTCCCGCACCTGTCGGCCAAGGTGGACGGCACCGGGGCCGCGGCCGGGCCGGCCCCGACGGCGGGGCACGGCGCTCCGGCCGGGGCCCCCGAGGCGGCCGTGGGAGCCGCTGATCTCCGGCGGGCCCGTACCGCCTTCGAGGTGCGACACATCGCCGAGGTGCTCGCCCGGCAGAACGGCAACGTCTCGCGCACGGCCCAGGCCCTGGGCCTGTCGCGCGTCATGCTGCAGAAGAAGATGAAGGAGTACGGACTTCGCTGAGCGACCCGAGACAAGGTCTCGGGTCGCGGGCTAGTAGGCGGCGCCCAGGCGGATCGTCTGCTCCCGGGGGGCCCCGACCGACACCAGGGCGACGGGGGCGCCGGCGAGCGCCGCCAGGCGCTCGACGTAGCGGCGCGCGGTGTCGGGCAGGTCGGTGAGCGCCCGGGCGCCGCCCAGCGGCTCGCTCCACCCGCGCCAGTCCTCGTAGATCGGCCGAGCCGCCTCCCACGCCCGCTGGGTCGCCGGCGGCAACTCGCAGCGCCGGCCCGCGATCTCGTAGGCCACGCACACCCGTAGCGGATCGATACCGGTGAGCACGTCGAGCTTGGTGATGGCGAGGCCATCGACTCCCGAGAGCGCCACCGCCTGGCGCACGACGGTGGCGTCGAACCAGCCGCACCGGCGCGGGCGCCCGGTGGTGGCGCCGTACTCGTCCCCGTCGGCGCGCAGCCGGTCCCCGAGCGCGTCCGTGAGCTCGCTCGGGAACGGCCCGCTGCCCACGCGTGTGGTGTACGCCTTCACGATGCCGATCACCCGCCCGAGGGCGCGCGGCGGCAGGCCGGCCCCGGTGGCGGCGGCCGCCGCCGTGCAGTTCGACGAGGTGACGAACGGATACGTGCCGTGATCGACATCGAGCATCATGCCCTGCGCGCCCTCGAGCAGCACGCGCCGGCCCGCCGCCAGGGCGGCCCGCAGCTCGGCGCCCGTATCGGTGACGAACGGCCGCAGCCGATCCCGGAAGAAGGCGTAGCGCTCGAGGATGGCGTCGAAGGCGAGCGGCGCCTCGCCCAGGATCGCCTCCAGGTAGCCGTTCTTCTCGCGTAGGCTGCGCTCGAGCGCGTCGCGGAAGCCGACCTCGTCGAACAGCTCGCCCACCCGGATGCCGGTACGCGCCATCTTGTCTTCGTACGCCGGCCCGATGCCGCGGCCGGTGGTGCCGATGTTGCCCGCGCCGCGCAGCCGCTCGCGCGCCTTATCGATGGCGCGGTGGTAGGGCATGATCAGGTGCGCCTGCTCGCTGATGCGCAACCACCGATCCTCGGCCAGATAGCCCCGCGCCCGCAGCCCGTCGATCTCA
>CAZUDO010000046.1:0-4353 GCA_964618895.1 uncultured Binatia bacterium (SeqCode) | reverse complement strand
GCAGACGCTCGGGCAGACCCTCGACGAAGCGCGACGGCTGCCCCAGGACCATCCCCGAGCTGCGATCGTAGATGTCGATGGGATAGCTGAGCGTCAGATGCTCCTCCGCCCGCGTGACGGCGACGTACAGGAGGCGCCGTTCCTCTTCGACCTCGGTGTCGTCGTTCAGGTTCTGGTAGGACGGGAAGCGGCCGTCGACCATCCAGATGACGAACACCGCCTGCCACTCGAGCCCCTTGGCCGAGTGGATGGTGGACAAGGTGAGCAGCCCTTCGTCGTCGGTGCCCCCCGCGAGCACGCCGCCGACGCTGTCGGTGGGCGGCTCGAGCGCCATGTCGGTCAGGAGCGACGCCAGGCTCCGGTAGCGGCCGGCGATGGTGACGAAGTGCTCCAGGTCTTTCTCGCGCTTGGGGAAGTCGTCGCGGTGGATGTTGCGCAGCATGGGCGTGTAGAAGGCCACCGCCTGGGCGACCTTGTCGATGGGAGGGACGGTGTCGGGCGCGATCGCTCGCAGCAGTGTCGCCAGGTGCTCCAGCTCCTTGCGATAGCTGCCCCGCCCCGGGTACGCGCGCAGGCGCTCGGTCGCTTCGTCCAGATCGGCCGCCGACGCCAGGTGGGCGAAGATGTCGGCGGCCGTCTTCGGCCCGAGGCCGTCCAGCAGGAGGAGCACGCGGTGCCAGGACACGGCGTCGCGCGGGTTCGCTACCACGCGCAGGTGTGCGAGCACGTCCTTCACGTGCGCCGTCTCGATGAACTTGAAGCCGCCGCGCTTGATGAACGGCAGGTCGGCACGCTGCAGCTCCAGTTCCAGGTCGAAGGAGTGGAAGCTCGACCGGAACAGCACCGCCATCCGGTCGAGCGACACGCCCTCCTCGCGGAGATCCAGGATGCGCTGGGTGACGAAGCGGGACTGCGCCTGCTCGTCGGCGCACTGGGCGAGGACGGGACGCGGGCCGTCGCCCTTGCGGGTGAACAGGACCTTGGTGTGCTTCTCGGTGGCGCGGTCGATGACGGCGTTGGCCAGGTCGAGGATGGGCTGCGTGGAGCGATAGTTCTCCTCGAGCTTGATCAGGCGCGTGCCCGGGAACAGCGCCGGGAAGTCCATGATGTTGCGGAAGGTGGCGCCGCGGAAGGAATAGATGCTCTGACTGTCGTCGCCGACCGCCATGACGTTGTCGTGCGCCGCGGCCAGGCCGCGCACGATCTCCGCCTGCAGCGGGTTGGTGTCCTGGTACTCGTCCACCATGATGAAGCGGTAGGTGCGCGACAGCTGCTCGGCCAGGTCGCGATGGTCACGCACCAGGTCGCGCAGCAGGACCAGCAGGTCGTCGTAGTCGACCAGGCTCTTTTCGCGCTTGTACTGTGTGTACTGCGTGCCGAGCCGGACCAGGTCGTCCAGATGGTCGTAGAGATGGCCGTAGCGTTCGGTCACCAGGTCCTGCACCGTGGTGTTGCAATTGACCGTCATGCTGAGCACTTCCAGGATGGCGTTCTTGCGCGGGAAGCGGCGGTCCTTCTTGTCGAGCCCGGCGCGCGCGCGGAGGAGCGCGATCACGTCCTCCGCGTCGCCGCGGTCGAGGATGGTGAAGCCCGGGTCGAGCCCGAGCCGCCGGCCGGCGCGCCGCAGCACCGAGTTGGCGAAGGAGTGGAACGTGCCACCCGCCACCCGCTCGCAGCTGGCGCCCACCAGCGCCGCGGCGCGGCGCAGCATCTCCTCGGCCGCCTTGCGCGTGAACGTGAGCAGCAGGACGTGCCCGGGGTTGACGCCCGACTCGACCAGCCGCGCCACGCGGTAGACCAGCGTCCGCGTCTTGCCGCTGCCCGCGCCCGCGATCACCAGCACGGGCCCTTCGAGGGTGGTCGCGACCTCGAGCTGCGTCGGGTTCAGCTCACCCGCGTAGTCGATGCGATAGTGCGGCGTCGGACGCGGATCCGACCGCGGGCGGAGCGTGTACGTCTCCATACGAAGCGGCGCGGCCCGAGAATGTACCGTGCGGGATGGGGGCGGGCAACCAAGACACGTGCTCAGGGCACCGCGCTCGCCGACGCGCCCGCCGCCCCGCAGTACCCGCCCTGGCGCAGGAACAGCGCCTGCTGCCCCCCCACCAGACGTGTCTCTCGCACCTCCTGCGCCGATGACCACCTCGCAGCGCGTCATGGCGAGCAGCACGACCGTGTCGAGGTAATCCCGTACGGTGTGGCGTGTGACGAGCAACCAGGCTTTGATGCGCGCCATCTCGGCGAGCGTCGGGACGCGCAGGCCTGCGATCTCTTCGGTCTCGAGCGGGCGCGTGCGTCGCAACTGACGGATCCCGGTGAGGATGCCATCGAGCTGGACGCGCTCGGTCTGCCAGCCAGCCACGGCCTCGAGTTGCGCGAGCACCGTGTCGAATCGGTCCCGCAGGTCCGCGAGCACGTGGTCACCGTCCATGCTCCTCCGGTGTCCGACGTGGAGCGCTGCCGCGGTGCCGCCGACGAGGACCGTGCCCGGGACGAGGTGTTGCAGATGCCGCTCGGCGGCGAGCAACCGTTCCCACTCGGGCAACGCCTCGTCCGGAACCACGCTGACATTGCGCCACGGGCCCCCGCAGTCCACCACCGACGTGCGGGCCGAGCGCGACGTGCCGCTGCCGGCCCATCCGGTCGTGAGCGGCTTCTACAGGCTCATGGCGTCCCGCGCAGGACGCAGCGCGGCGAGAGGGTCCAGAACAGCAACCAGAGCGGAAGGACGATCGCCGGCGCGAGCTTGTCGCGAACCTCGAGCGGAGCAGTCCGGCCCGACACGAGCCGGACGCTACACCTTTTGATGGCAGTGACCAAGACCGGAGGCGCGCGCCCTCGAGGGAGAGCCGGCGTCAGGGTCTCCATGGTCAGTATCTGGATATTGTCTATTGACAGGCGTGTTCATGCGGCAGTAGGCTATCAGAGCATGCAAGTATCGTGGCCTCTTGGTAACCAGGTGATTTCTTTGGTGAGCGAGTCACCCCAACGTCAAATGAGCCGGAGGAGTTCGTCATGAAGAAGGGTTCTCTGTCTCTGGGTGTAGGCATGGTCCTGATGGCAGTCGCCGCACCGACGCTGGCCGTCGCCCAGTGTGCGCCAGACGCGGTCGAGGTGGGGCCGACCTGCGTGGACAAGTACGAGGCGAGCGTGTGGAGCATCCCCGCCGCGAGCATCGCCCTCATCAACCGGGTGCGCAAGGGGAAGGCGACCCTCACCGACCTGCTGGCAGGCGGCGCGACGCAGTACACCGACAACATCCCGCCGACCTTCCCCGAAAACGGCAACTGGACGGCGCCGGTCTACGCGGCTTCGCTGCCCGGGGTGCTGCCGACCACCATAGTCACTTGGTTCCAGGCCGAACAGGCGTGCGCCCTCTCGGGGAAGCGCCTGCTGACAAATCAGGAGTGGCAGCGAGCGGCAGCGGGAACGCCCGACAACCCGTTGGGCGCCGACAACGGGACGACGGACTGCAACGTCGACAGCGTCGGCGACCTCGTCAATGCCGGGTCGCGGTCGGCGTGCGTGTCGTTGTGGGGTGCCTTCGACATGGTCGGCAACGTGTCCGAGTGGGTGGCGGACTGGATGCCCGAAGGCGCCGCCTGTTCGGGGTGGGGCGCCTTCAGCGACGACTACTGTCTTCCCGATACGAGCCCGGCTGTCGGCATGAATGCCTTGGTCCGCGGCGGCTTCCACAGCCAAGGCGCCTTCGCCGGGGTATTCAGCGTGGGGAGCTTCCTCCCGGTGTGGGAGGTCGAGGACTACCTGGGCTTCCGCTGCGGGCGCTAGAAGGCGTACTCGAGCTGGACGGTCGGGATCACGTCGGCGCGCAGCCCGTCGCGATTGAGCGGGAGCAACGCGTTGGCGGACAGCACCGCTACCTCCGCGAACCGCCAGCGCAGGCCTACGGCGGCGTCGTAGACGTCGTTGCGCTCGATCTGGAAGAAGAATGGAAGCGGGATGGGCGCGGTCTGCGCTTCCAGCTCGTGGCGGCCGAGGAACGTGACTGCGGCCCCCACCGACTCGACGATGCTCGCCGTCCCGCCGGCGGCCCAGCGGAACACGCTCCGGTGAACATCGTTGGCGTTCAAATCGGCGCCGGCGTTGAGCAGCAGCTCCAGCCGCGACCCGAACCGCCGCGACGCGATCAGGAGCGGCTGCACGCGCGTGGTCCCGGTGCCCTGGAAGTCGCCGGTGCGCCCGCTCGGCAGGCTGCGAGTGTGAGCAGGAATCGATGTCCCCGGCAGGCCGCGACGCGTGCGTGAGCGTGACCTCTCCGGCGGCGTGGGACGGTCGTCCCTGCCGTGACCCGGTGCGACCGCGGGGCGCGGCCGGTCGTCAGCGTGGCCGGCC
>CAZUDO010000045.1:0-2640 GCA_964618895.1 uncultured Binatia bacterium (SeqCode) | reverse complement strand
CAACTCGATCCGCGAGGTCGGGGGTGTGCTGGGCGTTGCCGTGCTTGCCTCGATCTTTGCCAGCTACGGGGGCTACGAGTCTCCGCAGGCCTTCACCGACGGGCTCGTGCCGGCACTCTGGGTCGGGGCTGCGGTCCTCGGGATGGGCTCCCTCGTCGCACTCCTCATTCCCCGGAAGCGGCGCGTCGTCGAGGCTCAGGCGTTGGACAGCGTGCCCGAGCTTTCGCAACTCGAGGCTGCGTAGGACGTCGAAGAAATAAGACGACGATGAAGCTTTCGACACAGAGCATTGCCTCGGCGAGCGCGCATCACCCGTGGCGCACCATAGGCGCCTGGATCGTTATCACGGTTCTCGCCATCGCGGCGATCGCGGTTGGGCTCGGCAGCTTGACCACCGAGGGCGCACCGACCAACAACCCGGAGTCCGAGCGGGCGCTCGATGCGAAGTTCCAGGCGTTCCCGCCCAACCCGGACGAGACCGTCACGGACATCGTCGTCGTGCGCTCGGAGGCGTACACGGTGAACGATCCGCAGTTCGAGGCGTTTGTGGGCGGGTTGGTCGCCGGCAGTGAAACGAGGGCGCTCTCACAAGCTCGTACGTATCTCACCGATACGAGCGGGACTCTCGTGTCCGGCGATCGGCACGCGACCATGGTGCCGATCGCGTTCTTCGGCGACGACGAGGTCGCTTCCGTCGTCGAGACGGTCGAGGCTGCAAACGAGGACGAAGCGTTCTCGGTCGCGATCACCGGCGAGCTGTCGCTCGATCACGACTTCAATGCCCTCTCGCAGGAGGATCTCGAGAAAGGTGAGCTGCAGTTCGGCCTGCCCGCCGCGCTGATCATCCTCCTACTCGTGTTCGGCGCCGTTGTCGCCGGGCTCATCCCGCTCTTGATGGCGATCGTCTCGATCATCGTCGCGTTGGGCCTCACTGCCCTCCTCGCCCAGCAGTTCGAGATCTCGATATTCGTCGTGAACATGCTCACGGGGATGGGCCTCGCGCTCGGGATCGACTACTCGCTCTTCATTGTCTCGCGGTACCGCGAAGAGCGCGGCCGAGGCCGCGACGAGCGGGATGCGATCGGCGCTGCCGGTGCAACGGCGAGTCGTGCGGTCCTGTTCAGCGGCACGGCGTTCGTCGTCGCGATGTTCGGAATGCTGCTCGTGCCGAACTCGATCATGCGCAGCCTCGCCGCGGGCGCAATCCTTGTCGGCATCGTCTCCGTCGTCGCAGCCCTGACGCTGCTTCCTGCTGTGCTCGGGCTGCTTGGCGACCGGATCGATTCGCTTCGGATTCCCATCGTCGGCAGGCGCTCGGTCGACGCCGCCAATCCCGAGGGACGCTTCTGGAGCGCCGTCGTCAGGCGCGTGCTGCGTAGACCGGGTCTGAGCCTCGCCCTCTCTGCGGGCCTGCTGATCGCACTGGCTCTCCCGCTCCTCGGAATCAAGATCGGGACGAGCGGCGTCACGACGTTGCCCGATCGCTTTGTCTCGAAGCAGGGCTTCGTAGCGCTTGAACGCGACTTCCCCGCGACAACGACCGATCCCGTCGAGATCGTCGTATCCACCGCCTCCGGGCCCGAGGTGACCCAGGCCTTGCGAGAGCTCCAGACCGCGCTCGAGCAGGACGCTCGCTTCGAAGGCGCCGAGATCGTACGATCGGCCGACGGCGAAACTGCGCTGCTCTCCGTCTCGGTCAGCGGAGATCCTTCAGGCGGTGATGCCGTCGCGGCTGTGCGTGAGCTCCGTAACGATCTCGTTCCGGAGGTGTTCGTCGGAACGAGCGCCGAGGTTCTCGTGGGCGGGACGACGTCCGAACAGATCGACTACTTCGACTCCGTCGTCGACCCGACGGCGCTCGTGCTCGCGTTCGTTCTGGGGTTGACGTTCATCCTCCTGACGATCGTCTTCCGCTCGGTCGTCATTGCCGGAACCGCAGTCGTGCTGAACCTGCTCTCCGTCGGTGCCGCCTACGGGTTGCTCGTGCTGGTCTTCCAACACGGCGTCGGAGCCGGCCTCCTCGGGTTCCAGCAGGCGGACACGATCGAGGCCTGGGTTCCGCTCTTCCTGTTCTCCGTGCTCTTCGGGCTCTCCATGGACTATCAGGTCTTTTTGCTGAGCCGTATCAAGGAGCGCTACGAGCAGACCGGCGACACGACAGACGCCGTGTCGTTCGGCGTCTCCTCGACCGCGCGCATCATCACCGGCGCAGCGCTCATCATCGTCGCCGTCTTCTCGGGGTTCGCCCGCGGCGACCTGATCATGTTCCAGCAGATGGGGTTCGGGGTTGCGGTTGCGCTCCTGATCGACGCGACGATCGTTCGCTCCGTGCTGCTTCCGAGCGCAATGAAGCTCCTCGGCCGCTGGAACTGGTACCTGCCGCGGTGGCTCGAGTGGCTCCCTCGACTCCAGGTCGAAGGACGTTCGGGACAAGCACCGATCTCGCTCGAGCCAAGCAAGACGTAGCACGCGCGTTCATCTCGTCGCTCCACGCTGGTACCGTCGCCGCGTGGCGAGAGAGGATGGCCCCCGCTACGAGCCACCGGACGCGTTCGCGGCGCCTCGCTTCACAGGTGTGAGGACGTTTGGGCGGTGCCCGCTCGTCGACGACCCTGACGGGGTCGATGTAGCCGTGCTCGG
>CAZUDO010000044.1:0-3719 GCA_964618895.1 uncultured Binatia bacterium (SeqCode) | reverse complement strand
GAATTCGTCTTCGAATTTCTGAGACACACCACTACTTGGCGCATAAAGCGTGATCTTCGCTGCCCTTGTCAAGCGACTTCAATCTTAAGATCCTTGCCCAGAGCACGAGCGAAGTTCACCAGTGTGGAGAGCTTTATGTCTGCTGCGTGGTTCTCGATTCTGGAAATGGCGGTTTTTTTGGTGCGCAACCGTTGAGCTATCTCTTCTTGTGTCAGTCCGGCTTGCTCACGCGCCTGCTTCAATAGGACCCCGATTTTGAATTGTTCATATCCTGTATCGAAGCCGCTGGCAAAAGTGAAATCTTTCTTCTTTCGCTTTACGATGTATTTTTGAAGATCGCTCATTTCTTCTTCCTCCTGAAATAATCACGCTTTCGCTCCTCGGCAACCCGAATGGCAGGCCGAGGTGTCTTCTGGGTTTTCTTTTGGATACCGTGGGCTAGAACCAAAAGCGACGGACCGTCGAAAAAACCAAAAATTCGAAATATCTCGGAGCCAGCTTGCACTCGGACTTCCCACAGTTCGTCCGTGCTCACCATCTTCTGAAAGTACTGAGGAGGAACAAAATCAAGTTCCTCAACGAATTTGAGAACCCAGGCGACCTTTTGGGCTTGCTTGCCTGAAAGGCTATCGAGGAACCCCTCGACAGGACAGTGACCCAAGGCCGTCCTGTAGAAAACGATCTCTCTCGACATCAATGAATGTTAACATCCATGTTAACCCTGTCAAGTGCTGGTCACATCAGCGGCCCACAAGAGGAGTGCGACTCTTGAACCGGTTAGCTCTTTTGACCATTTCATCGCCACCTTCGATTGGACTACAAATCCGCCCAGCTTCGACCTTCAGTGAATCCAGCGGAACAGAAGTCAGGCAATACCGAACCAAAGGTGTGTGGAATTTTAATTCTAAGCTAAGCTTATGGGAGGTTGATGTCACCTAACCGAGAATGCTGGCGACCTCAATCGACAAATCTGAAAAATGGAGCGGTGTTATTGAATTGCCGCGCCGATACGAACGCACGTTGCGGTAGCTGCCGTTGAGTAACTCTGTATGGGCCTCAACGGTCTCAGCGGTGAGATCGGCAATCCAAACTTCCGGTATTCCGGAACGAGCGTACGCGGGTAGCTTGATGTCATGGTCGAATGCGACTGAGCTGTCGGCTATCTCGATGATTAGGAGCACGTCCGTTGCGGTAGGAAGAGCCTGGGCGTAGAAATCATCGCGCCGCCTGAGTACGGCTATGTCTGGTTCGGGTTCAGAAAAGTCATTGAGTACGACAGGATTTTGCCCGCTGACAATTGCGCGACCGTGAAGCCGGCTACTTAGCTCTTCATGTACTCGATTGACGCACGCTACATGGCGGCTTCCGATTGGACTCATCTGTAAAATCTCACCTTCGATCAGTTCGACGCGATCGTCCTCCGAGAAAATACCCGCCTCGCCCATGCGGTGGTATTCTTCTACGGTAAAATATCTACGCGCGATTTGAACTGACATAATCGGTTACCGTGCCTGTTGGGTGAATCCAAAGCATCACTCGAATGGAATAGTAGCACAAACAACTTGAAGGTTAAAAGGCGTAGGCGAATCCATCCTTTGGCGGCTGCGCGCGAATGATAAACGTGGCAGGTTTACCGGTGCGCGAATTAAGGCCGATCGCGACCGATGCGGTTCCTTTCAGTCACCGCATCCTACTCTTCAGCCGACTGATAATCAGGTCGAAATTGTCCAGGACATCACGCCCAAGGACGCTAAGGTCTGTGGTTGTTGGATCAGTGGAGCCCCACGGCCTTACGGCCGTGGCACCTATCCAGATACTTCGTGGGGCGGAACCCTCCGAAGCGTACCCTCCTTCGCCAAGGCTACGGAGGGTACCCACCTCGCATTCATCCACGGGTGTAAACCCGTGGCCTTCTGCGAAGGAGGGTAAAAGCTGCGAACTCACCGCGGACCCGGACCGCCCCACCATCGTCACGTAGCTGCCACTCACCGGGAATCCGCATAAATTCGAGGGCCTGTCTCAGGGCGAATGTAATGTACGAAGGCTCCCGTATCGTCTGGATGAGTCGCCTCGACCCATGCCCACGCTTGTGCCGCGGTCTTGGCGATGAACGATTCTTGACTGGCCACAGCTAGAAACATACCACGGGCGTGCGGCAATACATCGGCCCAATGCGCTTGCAGCCACTCACTGTTACGACGGTGGCACTGGTCCCGTGCCTGAGAGCGGGCGATTTGACTCGGCTCGGATACCTCTTCGATCGTGAAAGGACGCGTGCTCATATCTTATATTGGAAGCATTTTAGCGGCAGGTCAGTCATACAGACATCCAGGACGCGATAAGAAGATTACTGATAGCGATCAGAGTCGCCTCGTGCGCTTTTTGGAGGAAGGTTATCCGATAACGCGTTGTTATGTCAAACAAACCCGACGCGCGGTCAGGACCTCGTCAAAGTCGTGGCGAGCAGGATTAAAAATCCCTCTAAATCGCCCTTTACAAAGGGAGACTTTCAATCTCTGCGGGTCCAATTCTCCGCGGCTTGGTGCGTTAAATTCTGCGGAAGTGGAGCCAATTAAAGACCGAGGACGGCTCGGAGAGCGATATCCACGTCAGTCATGCGAGAGGGTGCCATTGTTCCGACAAGGTTGGGGCGGTGAGTCTTCGGGTCTAAAAAACGACGTGGATCCAGTGAGCGAATCTGAAAACAGAGAAAAACAGTGTCCATGGGAAGGCCCGTTTCTTTGGCTGTGACGCGGACGTTCGTGGGATAATCCCTGGGAACGTTTTTCGCGCTCGTCCCAACAACCACGGTAACAACGAGGGGCTGGCGATTAATGGCGTCAACTGAAACAATCAGGACTGGCCGGTATCCAGCCTGCTCTCGGCCCTCCGTTGGGCTGAGATTAACGAAGTAGATCTGGCCACGGCTAATCACGGGCCAAGTCCGTCTCCTTCAGCGATTCTCAAATCTCTTTCAATTGCCGCGCATTCGATCTGGATTGCAGGGTCGACGCCCATTTGGGCCATAGCGTCTTCGAAGGTCCGCGCTTTCTGCCTTGCGGCAAATTCCTGCAACGCAACCGTAACCAGTCGGTTAAGGTTTTGGCCGAGTTCAGGGGGAGCGACTGCACTGGCTTCTTCGACAAGCTGCCGTGGAAGGGCTACGCTCCTGCGCACCGTCTTACCAACCTTTTTCTGAGCACTTTTCGCTTTCATATCACACCTCGTTACACACCTTTTGTAACCCACTAGGTCCCGCCGGTCAAGAGAACCGCGACGGGGGAGCAGCACATCGGTTGACAGGGCATTCTCAATCGGCTGGCTAGAATTCTACTTTGGAATCAGACTCTCATCGACGTCTGTGTTCGGTTTTTGCGAAAGTGAATTTACGTTCTGAAGTCCGTCATTCCCGCATGCTTTAGGCGGTTGTTCGACAAGTCTCACCACAGGCGAAACCGGAATTGGGCCCCCGACCCATTCGACGTGGCTCAGGGTCGTGGTGAGCGTTCAGTCGAACCACGATAAAAACATTCGGGGGTGACGCCTTTGGGAAAAATTCTCATCGCATCCTTCTGAAACCCCGCAGCTTGCTGCTGGGTAGGGGAAGAAAAGCCGATTAGGGTCGATGCGGTTCCTGATAGTCACCGCATCCTACGCGCTTCCGTTTGGAGCTAACCGAGAATGCTGACGACTTCAATCGACAGATCGGGGAAATGGAG
>CAZUDO010000043.1:0-8556 GCA_964618895.1 uncultured Binatia bacterium (SeqCode) | reverse complement strand
CGGCAAGCTGCTCGCGGCGCTCACGCGCGCCTACGCACGCGGCGAGCTCAGGCTCAGTGGCCCGTGCGCTGAGCTTGCCGATCCCGGGCGCTTTGCCCGACTGCGCGATCAACTCTACCGCAAGGACTGGGTCGTCTATGCCAAGCGGCCGTGTGCCGGCGTCGCCCAGGTCTTCCGCTACCTCGGTCGCTACACCCACCGTGTCGCCCTCTCCAATCAACGCCTGCAGGCGGTCGACGACCACGCCGTGCGCTTTGCCACCAAGCATGGCCAGTGCATCACGCTCCGCCCGCAGGAATTTATCCGGCGCTTTCTCTTGCACGTCTTGCCGGCGTACTTCGTCAAGATCCGCCACTACGGCCTGCTCGCTCCGCAGAACGCCAAGTCACGATTCGATCGTGCCCGACAACTCTTGCCGGTACCCTCCACGGAGCAACGCCCCGCGACCATCGCGCCGCCGGCGCTGCCTCCCGATCGCGACTGGCGTGTGCGGCTGCGAGCGCTCACCGGCGTGGATCTCTCGCGCTGCCCACACTGCACCACCGGCACCATGATTCGCCGTCCGTTCATCCGCGGGGCCAGTCCATTCGCCGAGCGCGCCCCGCCACGGCAGGCGGCGTGATGGAGACGCGCCCTACCCCCTTGGGCGACGATCGCGACCCGTTGCGGTCCGCAGCCG
This sequence comes from uncultured Binatia bacterium (SeqCode), assembly GCA_964618895.1. GTDB lineage: Bacteria > Desulfobacterota > Binatia > DP-6 > DP-6 > CAZUDO01. The sequence goes on along the minus strand of CAZUDO010000043.1, from coordinate 7,877 downwards.
TCCCCCTGCGTCTGACGGCTCGGTTTGCCCACCGCACCCGGCACGCGAGAGGTCGCCGGGGTGCTCAACACGGCCCCCTCGAAGCGTCGACGCCTCTACCGCAGGCGCCTCGGGGCCAGCGCGATCATGAGTGCTGCCGCACTCCCCACCCCACTTCCCCATAGGAGTCCGCGCGACACCGTTGCGCCGGTGCCACCCGCGGCTCAGTCCAAGCCCGGTTTACGCAAGCGCTCGCGCCGCGACGTCTCATGCTTGACCGCCGCATCGTGCGGCGCTCGGCCTACGTAAACCGCCTACTGATTGTGTGACCTCTACCGTCCACCACCGGACCGCGTGAGCAGAGGGCCGGCCCGCGGCGCCGCTGACATCGCGTCACCGGCGGGTTGACCATCCGACCACCATGGCGCTCGCCACCCTCGTCCCTCAGTGCTGCACGACGCAGCAGGCGTGCATGCGGGCGGCGCGTTTCGTCGCCCGCCGCCGAGTGCGCGTAGCGCAGAGCGCGCGCGCGTGCGCTCCACATTTCGCCCGCCGCGCAGGTCGCCATGACGGCGCCGGCGCCGGCGGCGCGCGCGACACGTGCCAACCTCCTGATTCTGCGGCGTTCGGCACACGACACACCGCGCGCGTCCGTCGCCCCCGCCGCGCAGCGACGCCATGTCGCCCGCGCAGCAGTGCGACGCGATGCCGCACCGTGGCATGTCTCTTGGGAAGGGACCCTTCCGCGCCCGACACGCAGTCAACGCGGGCGCGGGGAGGATCTAACCGTGTACACGTTCCCGCTCATTGGCCGCCTGGCCACCATCGTCGGCCTGGTCGCACTCACCACCGTGCCGGCCCGCGCCGCCACCCTCACGCTGTTCGCCGAGCAGAGCATCACCATCTCGGGCAGCAACAACGAGTTCTGCGGCAGCGCGCACTCGAACGGCACCGTCCGCATCACCGGCAACGACAACGCGGTGAGCGGGCCGTTCAGCTACGTCGGCAGCTTCCGGCAGAACCACAACAACAGCGCGACCCCGGTCGAGACCAGCGCCCAGCCCCTGCCCGCACCGGCGCACGATCTGGCGTACTATCGCGCCCGCGCCCAGACGGAAGGCACCTACTTCCCGAGCAACGCCGACCTGGGGGTCGTGAGCGGCCTCATCTTCGCCGAGGGCGACATCCACCTCTCCGGGTCGGGCACCACCGGCACGGTGACGTTCGTCTCCGCGCATGGCGAGATCAGCCTGAGCGGCTCGCACAACCGCCTCACCCCGGCCGTCGACGGCGTCCTCTTCTACACCGCCACCGGCGACGCCGACATCACGGGCTCGCATAGCACCTACGACGGCGGCCTGTACGCGCCGGCCGGCAGCTTCGCCCGCCACGGCGCCGACGACTCGAACGTCAGCGGCCCGGTGGTGGCGCGCACCATCTCGTGGTCGGGCTCCCGCAACCACCTGGGCGGCGAATGCTGCCTCGAGGCCAGCGATTGCCAGCCGGAGACCGCCTGCGACATGCCGACCTGCGAGAGCGACGGCACCTGCTCCTACGCGAAGCTCGCGGACTGCATCCCGTGCGCGAGCGACGCCGACTGTACCGACGCCACCGTCTGCAACGGCGCCGAGACCTGCCGGGCGGGCGCCTGTACGTCGGGCACGCCGCTCGACTGCGACGACCACGACGCCAGCACGACTGACTCCTGCGATCCCACCGACGGCTGCCGGAACCCGCCCATCGACTGCGACGACCGGAACGTCTGCACCACCGACACCCGCGACCCGATCGCGGGCTGCGTCCACACCCCGGTCGTCAACGGCACCGCCTGCGGCGACAGCGATGCCTGTAACGGCGCCGAGACCTGCCGCAACGGCGCCTGTGGCTTCAACGCCCCGGCGAGCTGCGACGACACCGACGCCTGCACCACCGACGCCTGCAGCACGCTGAGCGGCGGCTGCATCCACTCCCGCATCGCGGGCTGCATCTCCTGCACCACCGTCGCCGACTGTCCCACCCCGGGCGCGTGCGCCACGGCGAGCTGCGCCGCCGGCGTGTGCGTGGAAGCCCCGGTGGACGAATGCCCCCGCACCTGCTCGCCCGAGGTGTGCGGCGACGGCAGCGACAACGACTGCGACGACTTGACCGACTGTGCCGACAGCGACTGCGCCGCCACCTGCACGCCCAACGAGATCTGCGGCGACTGCCGGGACAACGACGGCGACGACCTGGTCGACGCCCAGGATCCCGACTGCTGCACGGCGCCGCTCGCGTTCGGGGCCAAGGTCCTGCAGCTCAAGCCTCTGGCCACCAAGGGCGACCGCCTACGCCTGATGGGCGTCTTCGCCCCCGCCATCCCGTCAGGTTTCGACCCCAGCACACAGGACACCTCGATCCAGATCGCCGACGACCAGGGCACGCTCTTCTGCACCACCATCACCGCCGACCACTGGATGCCGATGGGCAAGCGCAGCATCACCTTCTGGGACAAGAAGGGAAGCTTCTCGAACGGCCTGACCGACGGCCGCTTCAAGCTCATGAAGAACGGCAGCGTCGTGTTCCGCACCCACGGCCGCAAGGCCACCATCCGGACGCCGATGGCCCGTCGCGTCCAGGTCAGCGTGGCCGTGGGCGACATGTGCTCGCAGACCACGACGGCGCTGCGACCCACCCGCAACGGCCTCTCCCTGAAATGACACAGCGCTCCACCATGACCCGTCTCCCAACCCATCACACCATTCGACTACCGCGGACGCCGGTCGCAGCTACCACCGGCTCCCCGGGGAGGACATCGATCGTGAATCGCTTCGCCCTCGTCGCACTCCTGGCCGCCGCCACCCTCAGCGCAGCGCACCCCGCCGCGGCGTCTGCCCCCACCCTGTTCGCCGAGGAGAGCATCACCATCTCCGGCAGCGACAACGGGTTCTGCGGCGTCGCGCACTCCAACGGCGACGTGAAGGTGACCGGCTCCGACAACCTCGTGAGTGGTCCCTTCGAGTACGTGGGGAGCTTCCACGGCAACCACAACAACGCCGTGACCCCGACGCAGGCGGCGCGCGCCCCGATGCCGACGCCTGCCCACGATCTGGCCTACTACCGGGCCCTGGCGCAGGCGAGCGGCACCTATTTCTCCGGTGACGCCACTCTGCCGGCGACACCGAGCGGGCTCGTGTTCGCCGAGGGCGACATCCGCTTCAACGGTAACGGCGTGACCGCCAGCGTCACCTTCGTATCCGCCCGCGGCATGGTCAGCCTCGGCGGGCCGCGCAACGCGCTCCGCCCGGCGATCGACGCCCTGCTCTTCTTCGCCGCCGCCGGCGACGCCGACATCACCGGCTCGCACAGCACCTACGACGGCGGCCTGTACGCCCCGGCCGGTGCCTTCGCCCGCCACGGCACCGACGACTCGAACGTGCTCGGGCCGGTGGTGGCGCGCACCATCTCGTGGTCGGGCTCGCGCAACCACCTGGGCGGCGAGTGCTGTGCCGAGGCCAGCGACTGCCGTCCGGCCACGGCGTGCGACATCGCGACCTGCGGGACGGGCACGTGCACCTACACGTCTCTCGACGGCTGCATCCCCTGCGCCGCCGACGCCGACTGCAACGACCAGAGCTCCTGCACGACCGACACCTGCCAGGCGGGTCGCTGCACCTTCGCCCCGGTTACCGACGGCGCCGCCTGCGGGGACAGCACCGTCTGCAACGGCGCCGAGACCTGCCGCGGCGGTACCTGCACCGCCGGTACCGCCCTCGACTGCAACGATCAGAACGCCTGCACCACCGACGCCTGCGACCCGGTCACGGGCTGCACCCACACCCCCGTGACCTGCGACGACCAGAACGCCGGCACCCTCGACGCCTGCCTCCCCGCCTCGGGCTGTACCCACACCCCCGTCGACTGCGACGACCGGAACCCCTGCACCACCGACACCCGCGACCCGGTCACCGGCTGCGTCCACACCAACGTCGCCGACGGCACCGCCTGCGGGGACAGCAACACCTGCAACGGCGCCGAGACCTGCCGCGCCGGTACCTGCACCGCCGGCACACCCCTCGACTGCAACGACCAGAACGCCTGCACCACCGACGCCTGCGACCCGGTCACGGGCTGCACCCATACCGCCGTGACCTGCGACGACCAGAACGCCGGCACCCTCGACGCCTGCCTGCCCACCTCCGGCTGTACCCACACCCCCATCGACTGCGACGACCGGAACCCCTGCACCACCGACACCCGCGACCCGGTCACGGGCTGCGTCCACACCAACGTCCCCGACGGCGCGGTGTGCGGCGACGCCACCGTCTGCAACGGCATCGAAACCTGCCAGGTGGGCACCTGCACGGCGGGCGCGGCACCGAATTGCGACGACCAGAACGCCTGCACCACCGACTCGTGCGCGCCGGTCACGGGCTGCCAGCACACCCCGATCGACGATTGCCGCACGTGCACGACGACCGCCGACTGTAACGACAGCGACGGCTGCACCGCCGACTCCTGCGACGGCGGCGCCTGCCGCTTCACCGAGACCCCCGGCTGCGTCCGCTGCACGACCGCAGCCGATTGCCCGCCGCCGGACTCCTGCACGGCGGCGCTCTGCCTGGCCGAAGGGGCCTGCACCACCGAGCCCAAGCCGGCCTGCGGCGCCTGCCAGACCGCCAGTGACTGTGACGACCAGAACGCCTGCACCACGGACGAGTGCACGGCCGGGAGTTGCATGCGCACGGAAGCGCCGAGCTGCACCCCGTGCGCCACGGATCAGGACTGCAACGACCAGGACACCTGCACGGCGGACACCTGTGCCGCCGGCAAGTGCAGCACCGCCACACTCGACCCCTGCCCCGGCCCGACGCCACCCCCCAGCGAGGCGTGCGGGGACTGCCAGGACAACGACGGCGACGGCCTGATCGACCTGGACGATCCCGACTGCTGCCCGGTGACCATGCCCCTCACCCTGCAGCGCGTGAAGCTCGCCCCCGACGCGAAGCGCGGCGACAAGCTGGTCCTGGTCAGCAGCTACACGCCGGCGCCGGGTTTCGATCCCCTCGCCCAGGACACCTCCCTCCAGATCATGGACCATGACGGTCAGATCTTCTGCGCCGACATCGCCTCCGACCACTGGATGCCCATGGGCAAGCGCGCCATCACCTTCTGGGACCGCAAGGGCGCGTACGCCAACGGTCTCTCCGACGGCCGTTTCAAGAACATGGGCAACGGCAACGTGCTCTTCCGTACCCACGGCCGCCGCGTAACACTGCGCAGCCCCATGAACGACCGCGTCCGCATCACGGTGCGTGTCGGGGCCCAGTGCGCCCAGGCCAACACCTCCCTCCGTCCGACGAAGACCGGCCTCGCTCTCCCGTAGGTCCGGTCTGTCAGGGGCGGGGCCCACACGGGGCCCCGCCCTCCTCCCCTTCTGTCGCATGACGCCGCCCCCCGGGCGGCGTCCGACGTCCGGGGGGCGGGTGGCATCGGCCGTGGCACCCGCCATGACGCTGCGCGCGACCATCGGCCTGGAGTTCGGTCGCCGGCGCATTCTCATCGCAATCCTGCATGCTAGTTCAGCGCGCCGGCCTCTCCCTTCGCGACCGGCTGCGCACAGGCGGCGCCACGGCGCTCGATGCCGGTCGCGTCACAGCGTCGCTCGCAGCAGGCTCCGTGCCCGCGCCCCATCCGGGGGACGCAAATCGTCGTTCTCTCGACGATATGCGTCACACGCCTCCGCCCACCGCCCACCTCGCAGGCACCATGCGCGTCGGTCCGCTGTGGCCGTCGGCCACGGCGTGGCACGTGCCTTGGACTGCATCCCGCCTCGACGCCGCAGCTCACCTTCGAGCGCGGCTCGCCTGACCACACAGCATCCCGCACCACCGAGGGTCCCACCGTGAATCCAACGAATCTCCCCTGTCGACTCCAGCGTACTGCGGCCGCGATCGGCCTCGTCCTCGCATTCATCTCGCCCGGCACCGGACACGCGTCCTCGACCCTCGCCCTATGGGCCGAGCAGTCGCTCAGCATCTCCGGCAACGGCAACACGTTCTGCGGCTGGGCACACAGCAACGGATCGGCGAGCGTAACCGGCGGGAGCAACACGGTGAGCGGGCACCTCGAGTGCGTCGGTACCGCCCGGGTGAAGGACGACCACAACAACGTCACGGCCGTCCCGGCCACGGCGGCCCCCATGCCGCAGCCGCCACACGATCTCGCCCATTACCGGGCGCTGGCACAGGCCAACGGGACCTACTTCGCCGGCTCGGCCGACCTGTCGACCAACGACCTCGCCATGAGCGGCGTCTTCTTCGCCGAGCAGGGCATCAAGATATCGGGGCATCGTGTCCATGGCACGGCCACGCTCGTCGCCGCCAGCGGAGACGTGAAGGTCTCCGGCTCGCACAACCGGCTTGTGGCCGCGGTCGACGGGCTCCTCGTCCTCGCCGGCGGTGGCAACGTCTCCATCTCGGGCAGCGACAACGCCTACACCGGCTCGTTCTTCGCCCCCACGGGGGAGTTCAGCTCCTCGGGCTCGGATCCGTCGCTCATGGGCGGCCAGATCGTGGCCCGGTCGATCGACTGGGCGGGGTCGGACACGCAGCTGGGCGGCGAGTGCTGCTGGGCCGACGCCACCTGCGACGATGGCGACCCCTGTACGGCCGACAACTGCAGCAACGGCGCCTGCGACGCACCCCGCATCCCCGGCTGCATCAACTGCGCCGACGCCGTCCCCTGCGACGACGGCAACCCGTGCACCATCGATGCCTGCGTGGGCGGACGCTGCGAGTCCAGCCCGGCAGCGGACGGCACCGCGTGCGCTGACGCCGACCTGTGCAACGGCCAGGAGACCTGTAGCGGTGGCAGCTGTCAGCCCGGGAGCCCGCTGGCCTGCACCGACGACAACCTCTGCACCGACGATTCCTGCGACCCGAGCCGCGGCTGCGTGAACGACGCCGTCCCCGGCCGGCTCTGCGACAACGACACCGTGTGCGACGGCCGCGAGGCCTGCGACGCCGACGGCCACTGCGCCGCCGGGCCCACGCTGTCATGCGACGACAGGAACGCGTGCACCACCGACAGTTGCGATCCGGCCGCGGGGTGCGTATCGACGCCCATCACCTGCGCCGACCAGAGCGCCTGCACCACCGACGCGTGTGACCCCGCCAGTGGCTGCACCTTCGCCCCGATCACCTGCGACGACGGCAGCGCCTGCACCACCGACGCGTGTGACCCCGCCAGTGGCTGCACCTTCGCTCCCATCACCTGCGACGACCAGAGCGCCTGCACCACCGACGCGTGTGACCCGGCCAGCGGCTGCACCTTCAGCCCCATCGCCTGCGACGACGGCAGCGTCTGCACCGACGACGCCTGTGACCCCACCACCGGCTGCACCTTCGCCCCCGTCACCTGCGACGACGGTAGCGCCTGCACCGACGACGCCTGCGCCCCCACCGCCGGCTGCACCGTCGCCCCCGTCACCTGCGACGACGGTAGCGCCTGCACCGACGACGCCTGCGACCCCACCGCCGGCTGCACCGTCACCCCGATCGTCTGCGACGACCAGAACCCCTGCACCACCGACGCCTGCGACCCCGCCACCGGCTGCACCGTCGCCCCCATCACCTGCGACGACGGCAACGCCTGCACCACCGACACGTGCGATGCGAACGGCGAGTGCGCCCACCAGGTCATCACCTGCGACGATCAGAACGCCTGCACCGAGGACAACTGCTCGCCCACCGAAGGCTGCGTCTTCGCGCCCACCGCGTGCGACGACGGCAGCGTCTGCACCGACGACGCCTGCGACCCCACCACCGGCTGCACCTTCGCCCCGGTCACCTGCGACGACGGTAGCGCCTGCACCGACGACGCCTGCGACCCTACCGCCGGCTGCACCGTCACCCCGATCG
>CAZUDO010000042.1:0-18341 GCA_964618895.1 uncultured Binatia bacterium (SeqCode) | reverse complement strand
TGATGAGCTGGGCCTGCAGCATGCCGAGCTTCTCGGCCAGCAACAGGTAGGGCCGCAGCACCTGCAGGATCTCGGGCGAGAGCGACGGCACGTTGACCGCGTTCTGGATGGTCCCCCGACACAGGAAGTCGGCCACCTGCTGCGCGATCGCGATGGCGACGTTGACCTGCGCCTCGCCCGTGGAAGCGCCGAGGTGGGGGGTGCAGATGACCTGGTCGAGCTGGAGCAGCGGATGGTCCTTGGGCGGGGGCTCCTCGGCGAGTACGTCGAGAGCCGCTCCGGCCACCTGCCCGGACCGGATGGCCTCCGCCAGCGCCGTCTCGTCGATGATCCCGCCGCGGGCGCAGTTGATGATGCGCACGCCGCGCTTCATGCGGGCGAGCGTGTCCCGGCCGATCAGCCCGCGGGTCTCCGGCGTGAGCGGGGTGTGGATGGTGATGAAGTCGGCACCGGCGTAGAGGGTGTCGAGCGACACCAGCTCGACCCGGAGGCGGGCCGCGGCCTCGACGGTGATGAAGGGGTCGAAGGCGATCACCTTCATGCGCAGTCCGAGCGCCCGCTCGGCGACGATCGCGCCGATGTTGCCGAGCCCGATCACGCCGAGCACCTTGTTGCACACCTCGGTCCCGACCCAGCGCGAGCGCTCCCACTTGCCCGCGCGGACGGATGCCGCCGCCTGCGGCACGCTGCGCGCCAGCGCCAGCAGCAGCGTGATGGCGTGCTCGGCGGTGGTGACGTTGCTCCCGCCCGGGGTGTTCATCACCACGATGCCACGCTTGGTGGCCGTCTCGACGTCGACGTTGTCGACCCCGATGCCGGCGCGCCCGATCACCCGCAGGCGGTCGGCCTGCGCCAGGATGTCGGCCGTGATCTTGGCCCCGCTGCGGATGATGAGCGCGTCGACCCCGCGGATGGCGGTGCGCAGCTCGTCGGCCTTGATGCCCGGCCGGGCATCGATCTCGAGGTCGGGATGGGCGCGGAGCTTCTCCAGACCCTCGGGACCGAGCGAGTCGGTCAGCAGGACGCGGTATGCCATGGGACTCCCCGCTCAGGCACGCGGTGGCAGGCCTTCGGCCAGGATCGCCTCGGCGGCGCCGACGCCGCGCCCGAGCTCGATCGTGGCGCCAAAGTGACGCAGCGCCAGCTCGAGCGCCGCCAATGCGGTGACGATGTCGAACGTGCCCACGTAGCCGAGGTGCGCCACGCGCACGATCTTGCCTTTCAGATGGTCCTGCCCGCCGGCGAAGGTGACGTGCATCCGGTCGCGCAGATAGCGGACCAGGCCGCCGCCGTCGACACCCGCCGGCACGACGATGGCAGTGGCCGCCGGACTGGGGGCGCCTGGCGCAAGCAGCTGCAGGCCGAGCGCCTGCGCACCGGCACGTGTCGCCCGTGCCAGACGGTCCTGGCGCGCGTACACGTTGGCCCAGCCCTCGGCGCGCATCATGGCGAGCGCCACGCGCAGCCCCTGGATCAGCGAGATGGCCGGGGTCCACGCCGTGGACTTCTCGGCGACCCCGTTCCGCTCCTTCTTGAAGTCGAAGTAGAAGCGCGGCAGGCGGGCGCGCTCGGTCGCTGCCCACGCACGCGGCGAGAGCGCTACCAGCGCCAGCCCGGGCGGGAGCATGAGCGCCTTCTGCGAACCGGCGATCAGGACGTCGATGCCGAGCCGATCGAGCGGCAGGTCGATCACGCCCACGGCCGTGATGCCGTCGACCACCAACAAGGTGTCGCGCCGGCGCGTGAGGGCGGCGATCTCCGGCACGGGATGGAGCACGCACGTGGAGGTCTCGCTCGCCTGCATGTAGAGCGCGCGCGCGCCGGGATGCGCATCGAGCGCCGCCGCGACCGCGTCGGGGGTGACCGCCCGCCCCCACTCGACCTTGATCTCGTGGACCGTGACACCGTACGCCTGGCAGATCTTGGTCCAACGCTCGCCGAACTTGCCGCCGTTGACGACGATGGCCTCGTCTCCCGGCGAGAGCAGGTTGGTGACCGAGCCCTCCATGGCACCCGTGCCGGACGCCGCCAGGATGAGCACGTCGCCCGCCGTGCCGAAGAGCTCCCGGAGCCCGTCCTGCACCTCGGTGAGCACCGCGCCGAACTGCGGCGTACGGTGGTGGATGACCGGCAGCGCCATCGCCGCCAGGACTTCGGGCGGAACAGGCGTCGGCCCGGGAGCGAGTAGATGGGACTTGATCACGACGGGACCTGTACCCCCACACTACCGGGGCCCAGGCGTTCGGCCCGCTGGTCGTTCAGCACTTCCCCGTGGTTGCTTCCACGCGAACGCCAGTCGTGCGACGGATCGAGGTCGGCATCGGTTTAGCCGTCGGCTCGCGCCGTTGTCAAGCTCGCGGCCCGCGTTGACTCACCGTCCCGGATCGATTAGCGCCCACGACATGCCCGGGCGCCGCACACTCGCGGGAAGCACGATCGTGTTGCTGCTGACGGCGGGCGCCACCGCCGCCGCCGACCCGTCCGACCTGACCCGGACCCCGTGGCGGGGATCGATGATCCTCGACCAGTGGCGCCCCGGCGCCCCCAAGAGCCCGGCGCTCGACGTTCCCCGGCCGATCACGCGCGACGAGCAGGTCCAACGCGTGTCGCTCAAGGAGGCGATTGCGCTCGCGCTCGGGAACAACCCGGGCATCGCGGCGCGGCGGCTCGAACCCGTCCGGCAGAGCGAGGCGATCCTGCAGGCGCAGGGACAGTTCGATCCCACGCTGTCCGCCGAGGTCCAGAAGCAACGCACGACCACGCCGTCGGGGAGCCTGCTGGCCGGCGCGGAGACGCTCACCGTCGACGACCGGTACGCGAACGCCCGACTGTGGAAACGTCTCCGCAGCGGGACGCTCGCGACCGTCGACTTCCTGAACGATCGCCTCGACCGGAACTCGAGCTTCGACCAGCTGCAACCGGCCTACAAGCCGGAGCTCCGGTTGTCGATCGTGCAGCCGTTGCTGCAGAACTTCGGCTGGGACTTCAGCTACCTCGTCGTCCGCGTGGCAGAGCAGACCGCCGACGCGGCCGTCTACCAGTACCAGGCCCAGCTCGCGGACTTCGTGCAGCAGGTGATCGAAGCCTATTGGAACGTGGTCGGGGCGCGGGAGCAGGTCGAGGTGGAGCATGAGTCGAAAGCCCTCGCCGACCGCACGGTGGCCGAGAACGAGGCCCGGGTGCGCGTCGGACTCCTTGCCCCGGTCGCGGTGCTCGAAGCCCAGGCGGATGCGGCGCTCCGCGTCGCACGGGTGATCGTCGCCGAGACGACGCTCACGGTGCAGCGCCAACAACTCGCCCAGCTGGCGTACTACAGCCCCGGCGGGACGTTCGTTCCCCGCACCCTCGAGCCGGTCGAGGAGGCGGCGCTCGAGGATCTCGACATCGACCTCGACGAGACGATCACCGCCGCGGTCTCGGACCGGCCCGAGATCGAAGCGTCGGCGCGAGGCGTGCAGGTCCGGCTCCTGAACGAGAAGATCTCCGGTAACGCGCTCCTCCCGCAGCTGAACGTGGTTGGCGGGTACGGCGTGAACGGGTTGAGCGGCACCAACAACGACACGCGCCGGGCCTTCACCAGCCCGACGCCGAATCCCCCCAATGCGCGTGGCGCCACGTGCGTCCCGCAAGTCGTGCCGCCCGGGTTCCCCCCCAGCTACACCTGCTACGGCGTGCTGACCTCACCCTTCGCCGGCTCAGCGGGCGACGCCTACCGCCGTCTCGAGTCGCAGGATTTCCAGAGCTACTCCTTCGGCCTCCAGTTCAACATGCCGCTCTCGAACGCCACCGCCCGCAGCGAATACACGCAGAGCCGCATCGCCCGCAGCCAGGCCGAGCTGAATCACCGGGAGCTGCTGTCGCAGGTGACCCTCGAGGCGCGGCAGACGGTGGCCGGCGTGCTCGCCGCCCGGGAAGCGGTCGAGAGCACCCGGGTGGCGCGCGAGCTGGCCACCGAGAACCTGAAGCACCAGGAGAAGCGCCAACAGGTCGGCATGGCGACCACCAAAGACCTGCTCGACTTCCAGCTCCGCCGCACCACCGCGCGCGCCGAGGAGGTCAGGGCCAAGACCGCCTACATGATCTCGGTGGGCCGCTGGCGCCGGGCGACCGCGCAGCTCCTGCAGCACTACCAGATCGTGATCGAGCAGCCGGGGAAGCACTCCCCGCCGTGGTTCGCCCGCTTCTGAGCGCTACGCGCCCCGCCGCGCCAGCACCAGCTGCACCCGCTCAGCACACGCCAGCCGCAGCCGTTCGACCCGGAAGCCCAGCGCCGCCAGCTCGCGCGCGGCCGGATAGCGGGCCCGCGCCGGGCCGAGCCCGCGGAAGGCCAGCCCGGCGATGCCCATCAGCCGGCCCCGCCAGGTCCGCGGCTGGTTGTGATCCAGCAGCACGAGGAACCCGTCGGGCGGCAGCCGGCGCCCGAGCGCCGCCAGGATCGTCTGCCGGGCGCCCACGTCGACCGGCATCCCGAGCAACGCGACCAGGGCCGCCGCCGGCACGTCCCCGTCGTGCGCACGCGGCACAATCGCCGCGAGCGCCGTCGCCAGCCGGGGTGCACGCGGCGCGACGATCACCACCGGGCCGCCGACGGGTCCCAGCAGCGCCTGCGCGTCCGCCGCGAGCCGCGCGGGGTTCACCGCTTGCCGATGAGCGTCATGAACTCCTCGCGCGTCTTCTGGTGCTCGCGGAAGACCCCGAGCATCGCGCTCGTGACCACGGTGGAGTTCTGCTTCTCGACACCACGCATGCGCATGCACAGGTGCTCGGCCTCGAGGACGACCGCGACGCCGAGCGGCTCGAGCTGTTCGGCGATCGTGCCGGCGACCTGGGTGGTGAGCCGCTCCTGCACCTGCAGGCGCCGCGCGAACACCTCGACCAGGCGCGCCAACTTGCTGAGTCCGACGATGCGATGGTGCGGGATGTAGGCAACGTGCGCCTTGCCGAAGAAGGGCAGGATGTGGTGCTCGCACAGCGAGTAGAAGTCGATGTCCTTCACCACGATCATCTCGGAGTAGTCTTCGGCGAACAGCGCGCCGTTGATCACCTCGCGCGGGTCCTCGCCGTACCCCTTGGTGAGGAACGCGAGCGCGCGCGCCACCCGGGCGGGCGTGCGCTCGAGCCCCTCGCGCTCGGGGTCGGGATCGAGCACGCGCAGCAGGGCGTGGACGTGGCCTTCAAGGTCGTGGTCCGGCATCGGCCTGCGACTAACGGATGCCTCCGGGCGTTGCAAGGCGCTCGGCAGCGGCACTCACCCGCCGACGAGCCCGGCGTGGCGGAGGTTCTCGAAGATGGCGCGCGTCGCCGGCGACTTGTTGAGCGTGTAGAAGTGGATGCCGGGCGCGCCGCCGCGCAGGAGCTCCGTGCACTGCCGGGTGGCGTAGGCGACGCCAACCTCGAGCGCGGCCTGCTCGTCGTCCCGCACGCGCTCGAGCTCGGCGCGTAGGGAGGCCGGGATCGCGTTGCCGCTCAGGCTCGTGATGCGCTCGATCTGTGGCACGTTGGTGATCGGCATGATGCCCGGGATGATCGGCACGGTGATCCCGGCCTGCCGCGCGCGGCCGACGAACGCGAAGTAGTCGGTGTTGTCGTAGAAGAGCTGGGTGACGACGGCCTCGAGGCCAGCATCGACCTTCGCCTTCAGGTGCTGGATGCCGAGCGCGAGGTCGCGGCATTCCGGATGGCCCTCCGGATGGCCGGCCCCGAGCAGGCAGAGCCGGCTGGCACGCGCGCGCACGAACGCCACCAGGTCCGCGGCGTAGCGGAAGCCGTCGGCCGGGCGCTGGAAGCCGGGGGTCTGCGGTAGGTCGCCGCGCAACGCGACCATGTTCTCGATGCCGTGGCGCTCGAGCAACGCAAGCACGGCCACGATCTCGGCGCGGGTCGTCTCGATCCCCGTGATGTGCGCGGCCGCCTCGATGCCGAGCGCCCGGATGCGTGCCACCAGTTCGATGGTGGCTTCCCGGGGCTTCCTTCCGGTGCGCGTCACCGACACGAACCCCGGCTTGAGCGGGCGCAACGTCTCGATGGTCCGCATGAGGGCCGCTTCGCCCTCCGGCGTGATCGGCGGGAAGAACTCGAACGAGATGACAGGGGTTCCGCGGCCGAGCAGCTCGGAGATATTCATGGACCGCGGGCGGAGCGGGCTGCTACTTCGAGCCCTTCTTCTCCAACGCCTTCACCTTCTGGTACTTGCGGTAGTCGTAGCCGGTGGCCATGGCCATGAGCAGCCCTTCCATGCCGCCGTCCCGCTCGCGGCGGAGGATACGCAGGCGCTCGTAGAACTCCTGGAAGTCTTTGTTCACGCGTGCCTGGTCGCCGACCGGGTTGAGAAAGAAGTCGCGCAGGCGCGTAACCGTGAAACGGAAGGCCGAGAAGCGGAGCTCGTTCGGGAAGGCGTCCCATTCGGCGAGCGACAGCGCGCGCAGCGACTCATAGCCCGCGATGAGGGCCTCGAAGCGCTTCAGCTGGTACTGCTCGCCCTCGAAGCAGAGCGCGTTCACGGCGGTAGCCAGGTCGTAGATGAACTTGCCCCGGCAGGCGGCCTCGAAGTCGAGCACGCCGACCACCTTGTCGCCCTTCATGAGGACGTTGTCGTGGAACAGGTCGCCGTGGATGATCCCCTTCGGCAGCTTCCCCTCGAGGTAGTTGCCGAGGTACTCGACCTCGTCGTCCAGGGTGCGGATGGTGCGCTTGAAGTAGGACGGCAGCCGGCGGCGGGCCTCGCCGTAGATGTCGGCGATGCGCTCGAACGAGAAGCGATTGTCGATGCCCTTCTTGTAGCTCTTGCCGATGGTGTGCAGGTCCGCCAGGACCCGGCCGAGTCCTTCCAGTTGGGCGGACGTGAGCCGCGCCGGATCCACCACACGACCATCGTAGTAGCGGTAGACCGACAGGCACTTGCCCGTACTCTCGCGATAGTACCGGCCCTTGCGGTCGGCCACCGGCTGGGGGCACGGGAAGCCGTGCTTGCGGAGGAAGAGGAGGAGGTCGAGCTCACGCTTCACTTCGAGCTCGCCCTTCACTTCGTCGACCCGGAGTAGGTGCCTTCCCCGAGCCGTCTCCAGGAGATAGTGCGTATTGACGGACCCGGTGGGAATACCCTGGAACCCCGTCAACTTGACGAGTCCATAGTCCTCGACCAGCTCCGCGAGCTCCCGCTCATCGAGGACCGTGTACACCGCCATCTCCCGTCGATCTCCCTAACTGGCCGGATTTCCGGCCAAAAAAGTCTTGTGTAGGGTATCGTTGCTGGGCGATGTTGTCAAGGTGAAATTCAGTGCTATCAGCGGAAACACCTTTACCGGCGCGGGGTTGCCGCCTATAAGGGCAATGCGCGGTCGGATGGTGAATCCCGCTTCCAGAACACGGCCTCCAGCGCCGGCCGGGCTGGGGCCGCTGGTCGAGCCACTGCGCCGGTATCACGACGAGGCCTGGCACACGCCGGAGGGCCGGATCGTGCGCGAGCTGATCTTCGGCTTGAACGACGGGGTCATCTCGACCGTCGGCTTCCTGGCCGGCGTGACCGTCAGCCTGGACGCGCTCCAGCCGATCGTCCTCGGCGGTTTCGCCGCCGCCATTGCCGGCGCCAGCGCCATGGCAATGGGCGCCTTCGTGTCCTCCAAGTCACAACGCGCCTTCTTCCAGGCGGAGATCGCTCGCGAGGCCTGGGAGATCGAGCACATGCCCGACCACGAACGGGAGGAGATCCGCGACATCTACGGACGCCTCGGGTTCACGCCCGACGAGGTGGAGATGATCGTCCGGCGGGTCACGTCCAATCCAGAGCTGTGGCTGCACTTCATGTCGCGCGAGGAGCTGGGGCTGACCGAGGAGGCCTTCGACTCGCCCGTGCGCGTCGCGGTCGCGACCGGGCTGTCGTATCTCGTCGGCGCGCTCCTCGTGCTGATGCCCTACCTGTTCCACACCACGGCGCGGCAGGCCTTCGGTGTGGCCGCCGGGCTGGCCGTGGTCACCCTCCTCGTCACCGGCGCCGCGAAGACGCGCCTCACCAAGGAACGGCCCGTGCGCGCCGGCCTCGAGCTCGCCGGCCTCGGCATCCTCGCCAGTCTGATCGGCTTCGGCCTCGGCTGGCTGGTCGGCATCGCAATCTAGCCCCCGCCTGGCACCCCGATCTGCGCGCACCAGCGCAGCAGCGGGCAGGCGCCGCAGCGCGGCTTGCGGGCGGTGCAGATGCGGCGGCCGTGGTGGATCATGCGATGGGCGAAGGCGGTCCACCCCGCCGGCGGGAGGAGCGCCTGCAGTTCCCGCTCGATCTTGTCGGGGTCGTCCTCGACCGTGAGCCCGAGGCGGTTCGCCAGCCGGCGGACATGGGTGTCGACGAAGATGGCCGGGCGACCGAACGCGGTCCCGAGCACGACGTTGGCGGTCTTCCGGCCGATGCCGGGAAGCGCGGTGAGGGCCTCCATGTCGGCCGGCACCTGGCCGTGGTGGAGGTCGGCGATCGCCCGGGCCGTCCGTTGAATCGCCTTCGTCTTCTGACGAAAGAAGCCGGTGCGCTTGATCAGCTCCTCGACCCGCGCGGCCGGCGCGCCGGCCAGGTCGGCCGGGGTCGGATAGGCGGCGAACAGCTCGGGCGTGACCCGATTCACCATCGCGTCGGTACACTGCGCGGACAGGATGGTCGCGACCAGGAGCTGCCACGGCGTCGTGTATTGGAGCGCGCACCAGGCGTCGGGATAGGCGCGGCCCAGGGCACGACCGATGGCGCGCGCGCGCGTCTGGCGCGCCGGCGCTCGTTCCTTGGCGACGTTCAATGGGGGACGGGCTAGCGCCACCGCCGGCGGCCGGCCTGCACCGCCTCGACGTAGCGGCGCGCCGCAGTCTGGGCCGCGGTGGCGTCCCACCCGAGGCGCGACGCCATCAGGCCCGCCACCTCGTCGGCCACGGCGGTCCCGCTCTCGGCGTCGCACAACGCCACCTGCGTACGCCGCCGGAGCACGTCTTCGAGGGTGACGGCCCACTCGTCTTCGACCGCGGTCACCACCTCGGCCCGTCGATCGGGCAGCCCGGGCACGATCGGCTCGCCCAGGTGACGGTCGCGCGCCACTACCCCGACCACGGCGTGCATGCGGCTCCCGTACCGGTCGGCGAGATGCCCGAGCACGGCGCGCCCCATGCCGTGCCCATCACGTTCAAACGCCTGCGCCGCCAGGGCGGCCGGCTCGGCACCACCCCCGGGGAGTGGCAGCGTCCCCGTACGCGTGCGACCGAACCGCCGACGGTCCCCCGCGCGGCGCAGCGCCGCCAGGACCTGCTCGACCACCGTGGCCGCGATCAGGCGATAGGTGGTGAGCTTCCCCCCCGCGATCGTGATCAGCCCGGAGGCCGACACGAACACCTCTTCTTCCCGCGAGATGCGCGAGGGCGAGAGCCCCGCGGTCGCGGGAGGCGCGATCAGGGGCCGGAGGCCGGCGAACGCGCTCACCACGTCGGCCGCCGTCAGGCGAGCGTCCGGGAAGTAGTGGTTCACGGTGTCGAGCAGATAGGCCACGTCGCTCGCGTCGACCTCGGGCGGGTTGTCCGGACCGCCCACGTGGTCGGTGTCGGTGGTGCCGACCAGCGAATGCTCGCCCCACGGGATCACGAACATGACGCGGCGATCCGCGACCGCGTTGAGCACGATGGCGGCGTTGTGCCCGATGCGCGCCCGCGGCACGACCACGTGCGCGCCCTTCGTCAAGCGCAGTCGTGGCGGGGCCGGCGCGTCGAGTGCCGACACCGTGTCCACCCACGGCCCGGTCGCGTTCACGACCACGCGCGCCCGTACCACGATCTCCTCGCCGCCGATGCCGTCGACGACGCGGGCGCCGGTGATCGTGCCACCGTCCTTCACGAACCCGGCCACCTGGGCATAGGACAGCACCACGGCCCCGGCATCGACGGCCGAAAGCATGGTCTCGACCACTAGGCGCGCGTCGTCGGTACGGTAGTCGTAGTAGAGCCCCGCGCCGCGCAGGCCGTCCCGGCGGAGCGCCGGCTCGGCCGCAAGAAGCGTCGTGACGCCCAGCATGCGATGGCGGCGCACGCTCCACAGCCCCGCGAACAGATCGTAGGCCCACAGGCCGGCGGCGAGCTTCCAGGGCGGCAGGTTGACGCCGCGGTAGAGCGGGAACACGAACTCCTGCGGCCGCACCAGATGGGGCGCAAGCTGGCGGAGCCGCTCGCGCTCGCGTACCGACTCGATCACCAGGCGCAAGCGTCCTTCCTCGAGGTAGCGCAGCCCGCCGTGGATCAGCTTGGACGAGCGGCTGGAGGTGCCGGAGGCGAAGTCCGCGCGCTCGACCACGGCCGTCCGCAGGCCTCGTAAGGCGGCGTCGCGCGCAATCCCGGCCCCGTTGATGCCGCCCCCGACCACGAGCACGTCGAACGGCTCGCTGCTCAAGGCGGCGAGAGCCTTCCGGCGCCCGGCGTGCACGTCCGTCATCCAACGCCGATCCTAACCGAGCACCACCCCAGTGTCACGACGCGTCATCGCTTCCCGACCAGCTCGACCAGCCGGGCCGTCACCGCGGTCGTGGACGCCTTGCCGCCGAGGTCCCGGGACCGGACGCGCCGTTCCTTGAGCAGCCGATCGACCGCCGCCTCGATGCGCGCGGCCGGGCGGCCCTGCCCGACATGCCGGAGGAGCAGGGCCCCGGACAGCACGGCGGCCAGCGGATTGGCGACGTTCTTCCCGGTGATGTCGGGCGCGGTGCCGTGTACGGCCTCGAAGATGGCGCAGCGGTCGCCGATGTTGGCCCCCGGGACCAATCCGAGGCCGCCGACCAACCCGGCGCACAGATCCGAGATGATGTCGCCGTAGAGGTTCTCGAGCACCAGGATGTCGAACGCCTGCGGGCGCAGCACGAGCTGCATGCAGGCGTTGTCGACGAGGAGCTCCGAATAGGCGACGCGCGGGTACTTCCGGGCCACCTGCCGGCAGCAGGCGAGGAACAGGCCGTCGGAGAGCTTCATGATGTTCGCCTTGTGGATGGCGACCACCTTCTTCCGCCGCTCGCGACGGGCGAGCTCGAAGGCGTAGCGCGCGATCCGGCGCGACGCGCGCGCCGTGATGACCTTGACGCTCTCGACCACGCCCGGGGCGATCTGGTGCTCGATCCCGGAATACAGGTCCTCGGTGTTCTCCCGCACCACGACCAGGTCGACACCGGAGAACGGCGTCCGCACGCCCGGTAAGCTCCGGATCGGTCGGACGTTGGCATACAAGTCGAAGGTCTTCCGGAGCGCGACGTTGACACTCCGGTACCCGGCCTGCCCGATCTGCGTCTCGAGCGGCCCTTTCAGCCCGACGCGCGTGCGCCGGACGGAGGCGAGCAGCGTGTCCGGAATGGCGGTGCCGAGCTTCTCGAACGCCGCCTTGCCGGCGAGCTGCACGTCCCAGGCGATGCGCCCGCCCGCCGCCTCCATCACACGCGTCGCCGCCGCGATCACCTCGGGGCCGATCCCGTCGCCGGGGATCAATGTAGCGCGGGTCATCAGAGCATCCCCAGGATCTTGTGCAGCTGTGGCAGGATGCGCACGTCCGGATGCACACGGCTGGCGACGCCGTGCAGGCGCTCGAGCGTCGCTGCGCCGATCGTGAGCCGCGTGCTCGTGGGTTCCGTCAACGGGGTCAGGAAGAGCGGGATGCGCGCATCGATGGTCGCCACCAGACGGGCTCCGCGTTCGACTTCCTCCCCCGAGGTGTCCTCGTCGATCGGCATCTTCACGTACACCTCGCGCCCGGCCGTGCTGGCCGCAGCCAGGCAGGCCTCGTGCTCGTCCCACCGCGGTCGCTCGCCGGTGTTGCTGGGACACTTGAGGTCGAGGCTCACGATGGCGACGAAGGGCAGCGTCCGGCGGAGGCGCTCCGGCCAGATGCCGGCCGTCTCGAGCAGCACGGGCACGCTCCCCGCTGGGCGCCCGGCGAGCCAGGTGAGCAGAAAGTCCACCTGCAGCAACGGCTCGCCGCCGGTCACGGCGATGGCATGCAGGGGCGGCGCCGCGGTCGCGAGGACGGTGATCTCGCGCTCGAGCTCGCCTGCGGTGAAGGGGTTCGGACGGTGGCGCTCCCCGTCGGGCCCGAGAATGCGGCAGATCGGCACCGGAACGAGACTGCCAGGTGTATCGCAGTAGCGGCAGCGGAGGGGACACCCCCCCAGCCGAACGAAGAGGTGGCGCCGCCCTGCATGCGGCCCTTCGCCCTGAAAGGAGACGAACAGCTCCGACGCATTGCCCGTCGCCGGCGACATGGCGGCCCCCATTAGCACGCACGCCGGGGGGCCACCACCAACGCCGGGCGCTACAGGGTCGTCAGGAGACACTCCGCGCGGCTCAGGGCCTCCGCGAACCGGCCGCCGAGCGTGGCCGCGCACTCGCCAACAACGTGTCGCCCCGCGCGCCCGACCGGTCTCTTGCCCTTCTTTAGCCGCTGCACCGCGCTGCGGACGAGCCGCTTCGCCCGCCGCTGGCTTGCGCCCTCCGCGCGCTCGACCAGGGTGCGGGCGCGGTCGAAGAGCCGGATCACGAGCCGGGGCACCGGCTGGCCTGCGCACGCATCGACCTCGAGCCCGCGCACGAACACGGCCCGCGCCCCGGGGAAGCCGACCGTGACGCTCCGGCAGACCCCCTCGCCGTCGCACGTGTCCTCGGTACAGGCGTTCCCGTCCGTACACGCAGAACCCGCCGGTTGGGGCTCGCACGTCGGCGAGCAGCAGCCGCCGCCGCCGAGGCTGCCGCCATCGCATTGCTCGCCGGGGTCGAGCGTGCCGTCGCCGCACCTGGTGAGGGCCCACAGCTCATCACCGACCTGGCCGTCGTCAGCGCGGAATAAGAGCTGTTCGCCGATCTCCATCAGGCGGCCGGGCGACGAGTTGCCCACGCCCGTGAAAATATCCTTGACCAGCACCGTGCCGGTCGCCGTGCCGTCGCTGCTCCACAGCTCGCGCCCGCTTCCTCCTCGTACTCCCATGAAGGCGCTGAAGAAGAGCACCCCCTTCACGTTCGTCAGATTCCTCGGGTTCGAGTCGCCGACGCCGGGGAAGATGTCCTTGACCAGCACCGTACCGGCCGCCGTGCCGTCGCTCTTCCAGAGCTCGCCGCCCGCGCTCCCCTCCTCGGCACGGAAGAAGAGCGTGCCGTTCACGTTGGTCAGCTCGGTGGGGGTCGACGACGGGACCGCACCCGGAAAGATGTCCTCGACCAGCAGCGTGCCGGCCGCCGTGCCGTCGCTTCTCCACAGCTCGCGGCCGGTGTCCCCATCGGCGGCGTGGAAGAAGAGCGTGCCGTCGACGTCGATCAGACCGCCGGGGGACGAGCTGTTCGGGTCGCCGGTGTCGAAGGACGTGCCCGGAAAGATGTCCTTCACCAGCAGCGTGCCGGCGGCCGTGCCATCGCTCTTCCACAGCTCTTGACCCGTGCTGCCGTCGTCGGCGCGGAAGAAGAGTGTGCCGTCGACGTTGGTCAGATTGAACGGCGAGGGAGAGGGGAATGACGCGCCGGGGCCCGGGTGGATGTCCTTCACCAGCACCGTGCCGGCGGCTGTGCCGTCGCTCTTCCACAGCTCACGGCCGGTGCTGCCCTCGTCCCGGGCGCGGAAGAAGAGCGTACCGTTCACGTCGGTCAGGTTGTCGGGCGCGGAGCCGCCGGCGCCGGGGTTGATGTCCTTCACCAGCACCGTGCCACCCGGCGTGCCGTCGCTCTTCCACAGCTCCGAGCCGGCAATCCCGTCGTTGGCGCGGAAGAAGAGCGTGTCGTTCACCTTGGTCAGGTTGACGGGGACCGAGCCGTCGGCGCCGGGAAAGATGTCCTTCACCAGGACCGCGACCCCTTGCGCGCGGGCCGCGAGCGGGACGAGGAGTCCGACGATCGCGGCGACGACCTGCAGCCTGCGGACGTGACTGAGCCGGGGGACGGTCGATAGAGGCGCACGATGGCGGCCACACCCTGGTACGCCCAGGAGGACGCGGCCAGTGGCTCGCCATTGCTGGAGCGATTGTATGTAACCTGGCACTCACGCTGCAAGGGGAAATTTCGTCCAAGGCGGAAGTTTATGGATGTGAGGTTGCAGGAAAACCAGTAGGTGGATGTCTCAGCCGAAATTCCTTGACTCCGAATGGTGCGGGGGGCGAGTATCGGCTCGGGGTTGATCATCAAGTCTGCAAATCTTCGGCGCTATGGGAGAACAGCGATGACTGAACACAGATTCAAGGTTTGTTTATCTCTCCTCGCGCTCCTCCTGTCGCTCCGCGCCGCGCTTCCGGCAGAATCCAGCGTCTGGGTCAGCAACGGACCCGAAGGCGGATTCATCCAAGCACTGGCCGTCGACCCCACGAGCCCGAGCACCGTCTACGCGGGGACGGGGGGTGGGGGGCTATTCAAAACGACCGACGGGGGCACGAGCTGGCGTCGCCTCATCACCGGCCTGACCGCGCCCTCGATCGGGGCGCTGGCACTCGACCCCACGAACCCGAGCACGCTCTACGCGGGGACAAGCAGCGGTTTCCGCACGGTGCTGACAAAGAGCACCGACGGGGGCGAGACCTGGACTCCCGCCGACACCGGACTTCCTGCCGCCGATCCGAACTTCCGGGTCATGTCGTTGGCGATCGATCCCACGAGCCCGAGCACGCTCTACGCGGGCACCGACGGTGGCGTGTTCAAGACGACGGACGGCGGCGCAAGGTGGAAGGCCGCCAGTGCCGGCCTGACCGCGCCGGCGTTCGCTCTGGCCCTCGACCCCACGAGCCCGAGCACGGTCTACGCGGCGACGATCGGGTCGTTCGGCGGCGGGGTGTTCAAGACGACCGACGGGGGGATGAGCTGGAGTCCTGTCAGCACCGGCCTGCCCGCCGACGGACTTCTCGTCGCGGTGGTGCTCGATCCCACCAGACCGGGTACGGTCTACACGGGGACCATTCACGGGGTGTTCAAGACGAGCGACGGGGGCGCGAGCTGGAGTGCCGCCAACGCTGGCCTGCCCGCCGACACCTTCGTCCTCGCACTGGTGCTTGACCCCACGAGCCCGAGCACGGTCTACGCGGGGACCCCTGGCGGGGTGTTCAAGACGACCGACGGGGGTGGAAGCTGGAGTGCCACCAACAGCGGCCTGCCCACCGACAGGGGCGTCCCCGCGCTCGCGGTCGCCCCCACCATGCCGAGGACGGTCTACGCGGGGACCCCTGGCGGAGTGTTCAGGACGACCGACGGGGGCGCGAACTGGGATGGCGTCAACTCAGGCATGACCAACACCTTCGTCAAGGCGCTGGCGCTGGATCCCACGAACCCGGGCGCGGTCTACGCGGGGCCGGCCGGCGGCGGCGTGTTCAAAAGTACAAATGGGGGCGGGAGCTGGGGTGCCGCCAGTCGAGGCCTGACGGTTACCGTCTTCAGGAAGACCGCCCCGCTGGCGGTCGACCCCACGAGCCCGAGGACGGTGTACGCGGGGACGTCGGGTGGGGTGTTCGGGGTGTTCAAGACGACGGACGGGGGCGCGACCTGGAGTCCCGCCAACACCGGCCTGCCCGTCGACAGCCCTGTCGGGGCACTCGCGGTCGACCCCACGAGCCCGAACACGGTCTACGCGGGGACGCGCGACAGTGGCGTCTTCAAGACAACCAACGGGGGCGGTAGCTGGCGTCCCGCCAACACCGGCCTGCCGACGGACGTCGATACCGGCCTGACCGAGGGCGTCGCAGCGCTGGCACTCGACCCCACGAGCCCGAGCACGGTCTACGCGGGGACCCCCGGCGGCGTGTTCAAGACGACGGACGGGGGCGCGAGCTGGAATCCCGCCAACACCGGCCTGACCCAGCCCGTCTCCGCGCTGGCGCTCGACCCAATGACCCCGGGCACACTCTACGCGGCAGCAGTTGACGGCGGCGTGTTCAAGACGACGGACGGGGGCGCAAGCTGGAGTCCCGTCAACACCGGCCTGCCCGCCGACACTTCTGTCGGCGCGCTGGTGCTTGACCCCACGAGACCGGGCACCGTCTACGCCGCAGCGGGCGCGCCGGGCGCGCTGTTCAAGACAACGGATGGGGGCGCGAGCTGGAATCCCGCCAACACCGGCCTGACCCAGCCCGTCTCCGCGCTGGCGCTCGATCCCATGAGCCCGAGCACACTATACGCAGGAACGGGCGTGTTCTTCGGCGGGCTTCTCTTCAAGAGCACCGACGGGGGTGGGACCTGGAGTGCCGCCAACACCGGCCTGCCCACCGAGAGCGTTGTTGAGGCGCTGGCGCTCGACCCCATGAGCCCGAGCACGGTCTACGCGGGGACGTTCCAGGACGGGGTATTTAAGACGACCGACGGTGGCGGAAGCTGGAGTTCCGCCAATACTGGCCTGCCTTCCCGCGATGTCAATTCCACGGTCGCTTCGCTGGCGCTCGACCCCACGAGCCCGAGCACGGTGTACGCGGGGACGAGCGGTGGGGTGTTCAAGACAACCGACGGGGGCGGGAGTTGGACTGGCGTCAATATCGGCCTGACCCAGCCGTTTGTCACCTCGCTGGTGATCGACCCAAGAAGCCCGAGCACGCTCTACGCGGGAGTGGACGACGGCGGCGGGGTGTTCAAGACAACCGACGGGGGTGGGAGCTGGCGTAAGGTCCTTGGTGCTCAGCATGTGTTGGCCCTCGCACTCGATCCCGCAAGTCCGAGCACAATCTATGCGGCCATCGTCCACGAGCCCTTCGCCCTGGTGTTCAAGACGACCGACGGGGCGGGAGCTGGAGCGACGCCAGCACCGGCCTACCCGAGCGGTTGACCTTCGCGCTGGCGCTCGACCCCACGAGCCCAAGCACGGTGTACGCGGGGACGGCGGGCGGCGGCGTGTTCAAAAGTGCAAATGGGGGTGGGAGCTGGAGTGCCGCCAACACCGGCCTGCCCACCGAGAGCGTTGTTGGGGCGCTGGCGCTCGACCCTACGAACCCGAGCAGGGTCTACGCCGGTACCGGCGGCGGGGTGTTCAAGAGCACCGACGGTGGCGGGAGCTGGCGGGCGGTGAACTTTGGCCTGACGACCCCTCGAGTCGCGGCTCTCGCGCTGGACCCCACGAACCCGACCCGGCTCTACGCAGGCACCATCGGCGGCGGCGTGTACGTCCTCGAGCCGCTGTCCCCATGCGGGAACGCGCCACGACCTGACTGCAAGATGCAGATCGATCCCCCAAAGGGGGGTCTGCTGCTGGCGGACGCGATGTCAGACAGTGCCGATCTGCTCACCTGGAGATGGACGAACGGCACCGCGACGGCGAAGGCGGAATTCTACGATCCCACGCTGACGACGGATCACGTGCTCTGCGTGTACGACTGGACGGCCGGCACACCGCGGCGCGTCCTCGAAGCGAACGCGCCGGCCGACGGCAGGTGCCGCCACCAGCCGTGCTGGCAGGCGACGAAGCCGGGGTTCACGTATGCCGACCCGGCGGGGACATCCGACGGGCTGCGCAAGGTGGACCTGGACGAAGGGCTGACGCCGGGGACGGCAGAGATCACCGTGAGGGCACAGGGCGCGAATGTGCCGTTGCCCATGTTGCCGCTCCACCAGAGCCCCAAGGTGACCGTCCGGGTCAGCAACAGCTTCGGCTCCTGCTGGGGTGCCGAGTACCACACCGCGATCCGGAACACCGCGCGCGCATTCATGGCGGGCCGTCCGACCCCATGAACGTGCCCCCTCCGACGAGCGAACGAGCTATTGGCAGGCGGGACGAAGGGCCACGATCAGGTCGGCCACGTTCGTGCCCGTCGGGCCGGTCACGATCAGGTCGCCGGTCGCGGCCAGCACGGGATGGCTGTCGGTAGCGACCAGCGCACGGCGCGGATGTTGCCGAACTCGTGAAAGCGCAGAAATCTGGACCGACCTCGGGAGGCCGTTCTACGGCCGTCGGCGGCGACAAGGGCAAGCGCGCTTCACTCGCCGGCTGCGGCGGCCCTTGTGAGGGCAAGCCGATCCGGCTGGTTGACGGCAACGTCGGCGGCTCGCCTCAAAGCGTTGATGACAGCGCGGTTGCGGCCGTCGGCACGCCTCCGGACGCCGTTGCGGGCCAACGCCACGAACGAGCTGCCCTTCGTCCGCCGGCTCCTGCTGCACGTGCAGCCGGCGGGCGTTGTGACGATTCGGCACGGCGGGCTCTTCGCCTCGCGCCAGGTCGCGACCGCGCTGCCGATCGCGCAGCAGCTCACGCGCCAGCTGCCGCCGACCCGCGCCACTCCCGCCGCCCAATCGCCTTGGGCGGCGCTGCTCCACCGCCTGACGGGCTTCGATGTCACCCGCTGCCCATCCTGTCAGCAGCCGGCCCTCGATCGGCGGGTGCTGCTCCCACTCCCCGCGTGCCGCGCGTT
>CAZUDO010000041.1:0-127864 GCA_964618895.1 uncultured Binatia bacterium (SeqCode) | reverse complement strand
CCGCGGGATGACCATTGACACCCGACCATAGTCGTTTCAGGATGGGCCATGAGCAAGACCGTGGCCGTGTCGGAGCTGAAGACGCACTGCCTGCGCCTGATCGACGAAGTCGCGCGGCGCCGACGGTCGATTGTCGTGACGAAGCGAGGCAGACCGGTCGCCCGCGTCGTTCCCATCGACACGCCCGGCCCCGATGACGCGCTTCTGCGGCTCCGCGGAACGCTCATTGGCGGAGAGCAGGTCGCCGATTTCGACTCACCCTTGCGTTGGAAGGCCGCAACGCGTTGAAGCCCCTCGCGCTCGACACCCATGCCTGGGTGTGGTGGGCAAGTCAGCCCGATCGTCTCTCACGCACGCAACGGACGGCGATCGAACGCCAGTCGGTTTCGGTTCACCATCCCCCTGGAGCAATGGCTCGAGCAGGCCACCACGCTCCCACATGTCACCATGATCGAGCTGTCAGTCCCGATCATCACACAGGCCTCCCGCCATACCGTACTGCGAGACCCCGCGGACATGCTCATCGTCGCCACGGCGCAGCGCCACGATGCTCGGTCTGGTGACCAGCGACGGTCGGATCGAGGAGAGCGCGCTGGTGCCCGTCGTCGGATAGGTCAGGCTGCCTTAGTTTCCGACGACGATCTTCCGGGCACCACGGCTGGCGAGCCACGGGTGGATGCGCGGCACCAGGTCGCCCTGGACGACGATGGTGTCGCCTGCGACCGTGGCACCGCAGCCGAGCGCGTGGCGAAGTTCGCGGGCGAGGGCGTCGAGGGCACGGGCGGGAAGACCCAGGCCGGCGACGACGGTCGCCGTCTTGCCGCCGCGGCCCTTGCGCTCGCGGCGGAGGACGATCTTGGCACAGCGCGCGAGGTCGCCGGTGGGAGGTGGAGACGCGGGGGCGGAGGTCGGGGCGGCCGGGGGCGGCGTCTGGCGAACAGGGACCCCGTGTTTCGCCAGGGCGTCGGCGAGGCTCGTCCCGAGCGCGGTGCCACCGTCGAGCGGGACACGGGCCTTCGGTGCCATCAATCGCTACGGCCCCGGAGCTCGATCAGCTCCACCTTGTAGCCGTTCGGATCCTCGACGAAGGCGATCGTCGAGCCGCCGTGCTTCATCGGGCCCGGCTCGCGCGTGACGGTGACACCACGGGCGCGCATCTCCTCGACCGCCTCGTAGATACCCTCGACGCCGAGGGCGACGTGGCCGAAGCCCGTGCCGACCTCGTAGTGGTCGGTGTCCCAGTTCCAGGTGAGCTCGAGCACCGTCTCCCGGTCCTCCGGACCGTAGCCCACGAAGGCGAGTGTGAAGCGGCCGCCGGGGTAGTCTTTGCGGCGCAGGAGCTGCATGCCGAGCACGTCGCAATAGAAGCGCAGCGACTCGTCGAGGTCGTTGACGCGCAGCATGGTGTGCAGGAGCCGCATGGGGGACGGTTCACACCGCGGTCGGGGAAATGTCAATCGGCCCCCCCGGTTGCACGCCGCGTCTGACGGGCTAGAAGGCTCCGACCCGGACCATGACGAACCGCTTCGAGGACACGGTCGCGCGGGCGGCGCGGCGCTGGGTCGCGGTCGTCGAACGCCATCCGCGCCGGACGCTCGGTGCCGTGCTCGCCGCCACGGTGGTGGTCGCCATCTACGCGGCGGCCCGCCTCGGCGTGAACGCCGACCCGCGCACGCTGATCGCCGCCGATCTGCCGTTCCAGGTCCGCCAGCGCGACCTGACGCACACCTTCCACACCCTCGGGGACGGCATCCTGGTCGTGGTCGACGCCGACAGCCCCATCGTCGCGGCGCGCGCCGCGGACGCGCTCGCCGAGCGGCTCGGGCGCCGGCGCGACCTGTTCACGCAGGTCGACGTGCCGGGGGGTGGCCCCTTCTTCGCGCGTCACGCCCTCCTCTACCTCGAGCCGGCGCAGTTGGAGGAGCTGGTCACGCGTCTCGGCCGGGTACAGCCGTTCCTGGCCGAGCTAGCGCAGGATCCGAGCCTGGTCGGGATCGCCGGGCTGCTGCGCCAGGCCCTCGGCGCCGAGCGCACCGGCACGCGCGTGGGCCTCGAGCTGTCGACCGCCCTCGACCGGGTAGCGGCGACGGTCGAGGCGACGCGCGATCGCCGCCCGGCACCCGATCCCTGGGGCACGGCGCTCCTCGGGGCGGCGCTCCCGGTCGAGGCCCGCCAGCGCATCGTCGCGCTCCGCCCGCAGATCGACTACGGTACGCTCCTCGGCGTGCAGACGCACATCGAGGCCATCCGGCAGGCGGCGCTGGCGCTCGGCCTCACGCCGGCACGCGGTGTGCGGGTGCGGATCACCGGCGAGCCGGTGCTCAACTACGAGGAGCTGCTCGCCATCGGCCGCCAGGTCCGCGTGATCGCGGTGGTGTCGTTCGTCTTCTTCGCCGGGGTGGTGGTGTGGGCGCTGCGCTCGCGCCGCGTGGCCGGGGCGCTGCTCGCGAGCCTGCTCGTGGGCCTGGTGTGGAGCAACGCCGTGGCGGCCCTCCTGATCGGGCACCTGAACCAGATCTCCGCCACCGTCAACGTCCTCATCATCGGGCTCGGGGGCGAGCTGCAGATCCATCTCTGCATGCGCTACGTCGAGCTGGTGGACGCCGGCCGCTCCCGCCGCGACGCCCTGCTCGACGCGGCGGACAGCACGGGTCCGGCGCTGTTCTCGAGCGCCTGCACGACCGCCATCGGCTTCTGGATCTTCCTGCTCACCGACTTCACCGGCGTGGCGCAGCTCGGCCTGATCGCGGGCAGCGGCATGTTCTTGAGCCTCGCGGGCGCCTTCACGGTGGTCCCGGCGATCCTCGCCATGGGCGCTCCACCCCCGGTGCGGACGGCGCCCCCGCCGGCGCTCGTGGCCCGGCTGGAGCACCTCCCGGTGCGTTTCGCGGCGCCCATCCGCGTGGTGGCGGTGCTGGTCGCGCTCGGGGCGGCGGCGCTCCTGCCGCGCATCCGGTTCGACTACAACCTGCTCGCGTTGCGCGATCCCGGGACCGAGTCGGTGGCCACGTTCACCGACCTGCTCGCGCGCCAGGGGACGACGCCGTGGACGATCGACGTGATCGTGCCCGATCTGGCAGCGACCGGAGAGATGGCTCGCCGGCTGGCCGCGCTCGACACGGTGGCCCGCACGCGCACCGTCCACGACTGGGTGCCGACGGCCCAGGACGAGAAGCTCGAGACCCTGGAGCTGGCCGAGTACTTCGTGCCGGCCGAGATCGCCGAGGTGCCGGCACGCACGCCGACCGAGCAATGGGAAGCCCTCGACCGCCTCGCCGACGAAGCCGCGCGCACCGGCGTCGAAAGCCGGGACCCGGCCCTCGCCGCCGCCGCGCGCCGGCTCGCCACCGCGCTCACCAGCTTCCTGGACGGGCTCCTCGGCGGCGGCCCGCCCGGCGCCGCCCTCAGGCGGCTCGAGGCGAGCCTGGTCGGCTCGCTCCCCGAACAGCTCCGCGACCTTCGCCCGCTGGTGACCCCGGAACGCGTGCGGCTGCAGGACCTTCCGGCCACGCTCACCGAGCAACTGGTCGCCCCCGACGGCCGCGCGCGCATCGAGGTCTTCCCCCGTGCCGACGTGTCCGACAGCGTCGCGCTCGAACGCTTCGTCGACAGCGTGCGCACGGTCGCCCCGGAGGCCACCGGCAGCGCCGTGTGGATGGTCGAGTGGGGCCGGGTCACCTGGCACGCCATGGTGCTCGCCCTGTCGGTGGGGATGTGCTGCATGGTGCTCTTCCTCGTGCTGCTGTGGCGGAGCGCGTGGGACACGGTGCTCGCGTTCTTCCCCCTGGTGCTCGCCACCGCGCTCACGGGTGCGGCCATGGCCCTCTTCGGGCGCCCGTTCAATTTTGCCAACGTGATCGTGCTGCCGATGCTGGTCGGCATGGGGGTGGA
Organism: uncultured Binatia bacterium (SeqCode); assembly: GCA_964618895.1. Classification (GTDB taxonomy): domain Bacteria; phylum Desulfobacterota; class Binatia; order DP-6; family DP-6; genus CAZUDO01. The sequence goes on along the minus strand of CAZUDO010000041.1, from coordinate 123,973 downwards.
CAACGGCGTCCACCTCGTCCACCGCCACCGCACACGACCGGACGAGGTCGACGTGCTGGCGAGCAGCACGGCGCGGGCGGTCTTCTACGCGGCGCTCGCAACCGCCTTGAGCTTCGGCAGCATGGGATTCGCCTCCCACCACGGCATTGCATCGTTCGGGCTGCTCCTGACCCTCGGCGTCACCCTGACGCTGGTGTGCTACGTGATCGTCCTCCCGGCCGTCCTCGAGTGGGACGACCGCCGCTCTTCGCCTTGACTCTCCGTGTCGCCGGATGATGACATGCGCGCCGTGCGGCACCCGGCACAGACATGAGCGTCGCCAAGAACGCCGCCGCGCGGGACGTGGTGATCGACACCCGGCCCCTGTCCCGTATCCTGCTGGAACGTCTGCTGAACCCCGGCATCCTGGCCGGGACCGCGCTGCTGTTCTGGTTCATCGCCACCCGCCAGCCGCCGGAGGGACTCACCGAACCCGGGCTTCGGGCGATGGCGGTGTTTGTGGTGTGCCTCATCCTCTGGGTCTCGGGCGCGCTGCCGCTCATGATCACCAGCCTGCTGGCGCTGGTCCTCTTGCCGTGGGCCGGCGTGCTGCCCTCGGGCAAGGTGTACGGCCTGTTCGGGAACGAGGCGGTGTTCTTCATCCTCGGCGTCTTCATCCTGGCCGCCGCGCTCATGAAGTCCCGGCTCTCGACCCGCCTGGCGCTCGCCATCCTGCACCGCTTCGGGCACAGCCCGCGGACGCTGCTCCTCAGCATCTACCTGCTGAACGCGTTCATGTCGTTCTTCATGTCGGAACACGCAGTCGCGGCGATGAACTTCCCCATCATCGTCGAGATCGTCCAGGTGCTGCGCCTCCCCAAGCAGCGCAGCAATTACGCCCGCGCGCTCTTCCTGGCCATGGCCTGGGGTACGACCATCGGCGGCATCGCCACGCTGCTCGGCGGCGCCCGCGCGCCGCTCGCGCTCGGCATGGCGCGCGAGGCGTCGGGCAAGAGCTTCACCTTCCTCGAGTGGGCGCTGGCCAACCTGCCGATCGTGGCCGTGCTGCTGGTGGTCGGCTGGATCGTGATCGTCTGGTTCTTCCCCATCGACGTGAAGAGCATCCGCGAGGCCGACGACCTGATCGCCGCCCGGACACTCGCCCTCGGCCGCATGAGCTCGCGCGAGAAGGCGATCTCGGCGGTGATGCTGTGCACCCTGGCCGGCTGGGTCGTGGGGGGGGAGGAGTTCGGCCTGGCGTCGGTGGCGCTGGCGGCCACGGTGGCGCTCTTCGTCCTCGGCCTGGTCAAGTGGTCCGACGTGGAAGCCTACGTGAACTGGGGAATCCTGCTCATGTACGGGGGCGCGATCGTCTTGGGCTCGGTCGTCAACCAATCGGGGGCCGGCACCTGGATGTCGCAGCACACCATCGGCCGCTGGGCCGCCGACGCCTCGACCGCCACCTGGATCATCTCCGGGATCTCCATCATCCTGACCGAGCTAATGAGCAACTCCGCGGTGGTGGCGCTCCTCATGCCGGTCACGCTCGGCATGTGCCAGCAGTTCCTGATGGACGCGCGCGTGATGGCGCTGGTGGTGGCGGTGCCGGCCGGGCTCGGCTTCACGCTCCCCATCGGCACGCCGTCGAACGCGATCGCGTATTCGTCGGGCTATCTCTCGGTGCGCGACATGATGCTCCCCGGCGCCATCCTGGCGGTCGCGTCGTGGGTGACCTTCAACCTGGTCGCCCACTACGTGTGGCCGGCGCTCGGGATCACGCTCGTCACACTTCGATGAACCGCGCGCGTTCCTCCGCGGGCGGCAGCGGGCACGCGTCGTAGCGCCCGAACAGCCGATAGCGGTTGCGGACGACGACGCCATATGCGGCATCCCGCACGCGGGACGGGAGGAGCCCCCCCACCGTCGCCAGCCACCCGAGTCCCCGCAGCCGGCGGAGGACGTAGAGCACCGCGTCCGACCGGTCGAACAGCCGCTCCCCCGCCGTCCCCGCCTCGACCAGCACGTACAGCGTGTCGAGGTCGCGCGCCTCCCGGCCATGGCGCGCGAGCGCGGTGCGCGCGAAGGCGCTCTGCAGCGACGCGAACTGGAACCGCCGCTCGGCGTCGCGCCGGAGCACCAACCGGTTGAACCGGTTACACAGCCCGCACACGCCGTCGTACAGGATGATGTCCGTGACGCACCGCCTCAGGCTCGCACGGCCAGGAGCACTTCCGACCCGAACCCGAGCTGCCGCACCTGCTCCACGACTTCGACCCGGAACCCCGCCCGGCGCACCGGCTCGACCAGCGCCACGCCCCGGCAGCCGCCGACGAGGCTCGGGCGTCGGTGATACACCCACTCCCACAGTCGGTACCCCCAGTGCGTGCCGCGTGCCAGGTTCACCAGCACCAGCCGCCCGCCGGGACGCAGGACACGATAGAACTGGCCCAGCACGACGGGGAAGTCGCGCTCGGGCAACAGGTCGAACATGTAGCTGTTGAGGGCCACGTCGACGCTGGCGTCGGCACAATCGAGCCGGTAGGCGTCGCCCAGACGCAGCCGCCAGTTGGTCGCACCCGAGCGTTCGGCCTTGGCCCGTGCCCGCTCGAGCATCGCTTCCGTCAGGTCGATGCCCTCGGTGCGGCCGTGCGGATTCTGGCGCAGCAGCTCGGTGAACAGGAGCCCGGTGCCAACCGCCACCTCGAGCACCGTCTCGCCGTCGCGCACGGCCGCCAGCGCCAGCGCCCGGCGCCGGGCGTTGCCCTCGGTGAGCGTCGCGAAGAGATCGTAGAACGGCGCCTTGCCCGTGTAGACCGCGGCGACCTCGGCCTTGGCAAGCGTCCCGTCCATGCGCGCCCGTCACCGACCGGGAACGCGGAGACTGGTGTCCGGCATGCGGGCAGTCTGGCCCCTCCGGTGAAGGGCGGCAAGCCCCCTCAGGCAAGGAGCGCGCGCGCCGCCGTCTCCACTCCGGCGGCATCCAGCCCGTGGATGCGGAGCAGGTCGGGATAGGACGCGATCTCGGTCGCGAACACGTCGCGCACGCCCACGCGGCGCAGCCGGCCGGTGCCCAGCTCGGCCAGCACCTCGGCCACGGCACCGCCAAGCCCGCCGACGATCGAGTGCTCCTCGATCGTGACCAGGCGGCCGGTCTCCCGCGCCGCCCGCGCGACGGCATCGACGTCCAGCGGTTTCACCGTGTGCACGTTCAGGACGCGCGCCCCGATGCCGTCGCGGGCGAGCGCGTCGTGCACGGCCAGCGCCGTACCGACGCAGGCGCCGGTCGCCACCAGCGTGAGATCGCCTCCCTCCCGCATCGTCACCGCGCGGCCGAGGGTGAACTCCTCCTCGTAGCCGTCGATCGGCGACAGAAAGCCGAAGCGGACGTACACCGGCCCGTCGAGGGTGGCCGCCGCGCGCACGGCGCGCAGCCCCTCGGCGGGGTCGGCGGGCGAGAGCACGGTCATGCCCGGCACTGTGCGCATGAGGGCCAGGTCCTCCAGCGCGTGATGGGTCGCGCCCCACGGCCCGGCCTCGAGCCCGGCGAACGGCGCCAGGAACGTCACCGCGCAGCGGTTGTAGGCGCAGTCGTCGCGCACCTGCTCGAAGCCGCGCATGGAGAGGAAGGGCGCCATGGCGAGCACGAACGGCCGCATGCCGGCGTGCGCCAGGCCGGCGGCCACGCCGACCAGGTTCGCCTCGCTGATACCGAGGTCGAAGTGCCGGTCGGGGAAGCGGGCGGTGAAGGACCGGATGGGGCCGAAGTCCTGGGTGAGGAGTACCAGCTCCGGGTACGCGTCGACCAGGGAGCCCAGCGACTCGGCCGCCGACATGGCTGCGAAGTACCCACTCATGCCGCACCGTCCAGCGCCGCCAGCGTGCGGCGCACCTCGTCCTCGCCCAAGCTGGTGTAATGCGCCCGCGCCGTCCCTTCGACCCCGGGCACGCCCTTGCCCTTGACGGTGTGGGCGATGAGCACGCTCGGCCCCTGGCGCGCCGGGACGGTGGCCAGGACCGCCAGGATGGCGCGCATGTCGTGGCCGTCGACCTCGCGTACGTTCCAGCGAAACGCGCGCCACTTGTCCACCAGCGGCTCCAGCGGGAGGATATCGTCGATGGCGCCGCCGGCCTGGAAGCGGTTGTAGTCGACGATGGCCAGCAGCGACTCGAGCCCGAAGCGCGGCGCGCACAGGGCCGCCTCCCACACCGTGCCCTCCTGCAGCTCGCCATCCCCCAGCAGCACGACGGTGCGTGCCCCCGACCGCCGGCGCTGCTCCGCCAGCGCCATACCGATACCGACCGAGAGCGCGTGGCCGAGCGAGCCGGTGGCGAACTCGACGCCCGGGGTCTTGCGCGTGGGATGACCGGCGAGCCGGCTCCCGAGCGTGCCGGTCAGCGGCAGCTCGGCCGCCTCGACCATGCCCAGCTCGACCAGCACCGCGTGCAGGGCGTGCACGGCGTGGCCTTTGCTGAGCAGGAAGTGGTCGCGCGGCGTGCCGCGTTCTCCCGTGCGCAGCCAGTGGAAGAAGAGCGCCGCCAGCAGATCGGCGCACGACATCGCCCCGCCCAGATGACAGGTCTGCGCCGCCGCCACCGACACGATGTGCCGGCGGAGCATGGCCGCGCGGCGCTCGGCAGCGCGAATGGTGGCCGCGTCCTGCATCGTCCCCGGGCGCTCGTAGCACCGCGCGCAGGGGGGCGAAACAGCTTAACTGGGCTAGTTGATCACGAACCAGGCGATGGTCAGGTTGCGCGAGGTCCGGCGGTTGAGGGACACGGTGAAGCGCGCGCCGACGGGGTCGGGCACGGCGGCCTCGACGTGCGTGTCGTCGCGCCGCTGCTGCAGCGTCGCCAGCACCAGGCTCTCGGCCGTCAGGGGCACGCCGGTCACAGTCACGCTGCGCGCTCCCGCCGGCACGACGGCCCGGCCGCTCCACTTGAAGGCGGCGCGGCCGTCGACCTGGAGGGCGGTGCCCGCATCGACCGCCGTGGCGGCCGAAATCGCAACGCCGTCGTAGGTGAGCGCATGCACGCCTTTGCCGGCGTCGCTGACGGCGTACACCGCGATCTGTCCGCCGAGGGCGTTGAGGCCGATGTACGGCCCGCTCGCGCGCACGCCGTAGCCGTCGGAGGCCGTGCTCTCGCCCACCAGCGCGCCGTCGTCGGTGCTGGAAATGCCCTTGAGGGCGGGCCCGCCCGACGCCGACTGGATGACGGTGGCGTTGTTGGCGGTGTTCTCCTGGCCGAGGACGACGGCGTCCCCGTCGGCCGCACGCGCGGTGCGGGGTCGGAGCGCGATCCCGACGACGGCGGCGACACCGGCGGCAGCAGTACGAAGCAGGGAGCGGCGGGAGGGGGTGTCCATGACCCCCAGGATCGCGCAGGCGGGCCTCTCCCGACAATCGCGTCCGCCGTGCGGAGCCCGGCGGCAGAGGCGTGCGCTGTTGCCCTTGCACTGTCCGCGGCAACGGACCAAACGCCTACCGGAGATGCGCGCCGCCGAACAACCGATCGTCGTGTTCGCCGACGGGGCGGCGAAGGGCAATCCCGGCCCCGGGGGCTGGGGCGCCGTCACCGTCACCCCGAACGGCGAGGTCACCGAACTCGGCGGCGGAAGCGCCCACACGACCAACAACCGGATGGAGCTGGCCGGGGTGATCGAGGCGCTCGGCCACCTGCGCGAGCGACCCGGCCGGGTCGCCCTCTACACCGACTCCACCTACGTCATCCGTGGCATCACGCAGTGGCTGCGCGGCTGGCGACGCCGCGACTGGAAGACGGCCACGGGAACGCCGGTGCTGAACCGCGCGCAGTGGGAGGCGCTCGCCGCCCTGGTCGCCACGCGCGGCCGGGCCGGCGCCATCTCCTGGCACTACGTGCGCGGCCACACCGGCGTCCCCGGCAACGAGCGCGTCGACGCCATCGCCGACGGACACGCGACCGGCCGGCCCGTCCCCCTCTACCACGGCCCCTTGCTCCGCTATCCGATCGCGGTGCTCGACGTGCCCGCCGACACGCACCTGCCCGAACCCCGCCCGGGCGGCGCGGCGAAGCCGAAGGCGGCGTTCTCGTATCTGAGCCTGGTCGACGGGCAGCTCGTCCGTCACGCCACCTGGGCCGAGTGCGAGCGGCGCGTGAAGGGGCGCTCGGGCGCGCGCTTCAGGAAGGCCGCGAGCGCGGAGGACGAGGCCACCATCCTGCTGGCGTGGGGCGTCTCGCCCGAGGAATCGTGACCCGCGTCATGACATCTCCGAGCCCGCCCTGCGTGAGCAGCTACGCGCGCTCGGCTACGTGAACTGATGGCGCGGCCCCGGTGTCCGCGGTGCCACCGTCCGTCGGCCGCCTGCTACTGCGCCACCGCGCCGGTCCCCACCCCCATCCGCATCGTCTTCCTGCAGCATCCGCGCGAGCGCCGCCGCGCCATCGGGACAGCCCGCCTGGCGCACCTGGCGCTCCCGAACTCGGAGCTGCACGTGGGCGTCACCTTCGACGACAACGCGCGCGTACAGGCGCTCGCTGCCGACACCAGCGGTCGCACCGCCGTCCTCTTCCCAGGGTCGTCCGGCATGCCCGCGGTTCGGCTCGGCGAGGTGGACACCCTACTCGTCCCGGACGGCACCTGGTCCGAGGCGCGCAAGCTGGTCGGCCGCAATCCGTTCCTCGCCCGGCTGCCGCGCATCGCGCTCGATCCGTCGAGCCCCAGCCGCTATCGCATCCGCCGCGCGCCGGCGCCGCACTGCCTGTCGACGGTGGAGGCGGTCGTCGCCCTGCTCGCCGAACGCGAGGGCACCGGAGAACGTTTCGCCCCCGTGCTGCACGCCTTCGACCGTCTGGTCACGACCCAACTCGCCGGCGCGGCCCGGCACGCGCAGCCCTACCGACACACCCGCCGGCGAATCGCCGCCCGGCCGGTCACCCCGGAGCTGGTCACCCGGCGCGCCGAGCTACTCGTCGTCTACGGCGAAGCCAACACCCATTCGCGCCGCGCCCGCCTCGACACGCCGGCGGAGCTGATCCATCTCGTGGCCCTGCGACCGCACACCGGCGAGCGCTTCGTCGCCGTGATCGCCCCGCGCCGGCCGCTCGCCCCGTCGGCGCCGGCACACCTCGAACTCCCCGCCGACCGGATCGTGCACGGCGAGCCCGTCGCCACCGCGCTGGCCCGCTGGCGGGCATTCCTGCGGCCCGACGATCTCCTGTGCGCGTGGGGGCACTACGTTTTCGGCCTGCTGCGGGCCGAGGGCGAGCCCGAACGCGCCGCCCTGAACCTGCGCTCGACGACAAACTGCCGGCTTGGCCGAAAGGCGGGCGGCATCGAGCACGCCGCCGCCCTGCTCGCGTCCACGCCGCCACCGCCGCCGTGGACGGAAGGGCGGGCCGGGCGCCGCCTCGCCGCCCTGGCGCACGTGCTCGCCGCGCTGGTTCTGGGCGCCGATCCCGGCACCCACGAGCGGGTCGCGTGACCACCGCGCTCCGCTCGACCGCGCGTTGACAGCCCCCGGCGGCTATGAAGGATGCCACCCCCATGCGCTCCGTCGACCGCGACACGTACTTCCGGCTCTACGCCGCCGAGGTGTCGTACTTCTCCGGCAAGGTACGGCCGGCGTTCCGCTACAAGCGGGTGCCGTTCGTCGAACTCCTGCCCACTCCGGCGGTCTACCGCCATGTGCTGCGCCCGCGCACCGGCCTCGCCATGATCCCGGTCGTGATCACGCCCGAGGACGAGACCTGGCAGGACTCGAGCGACATCCTGGACGCGCTCGAGGCCCGTTTCCCCGACCCGCCCCTCTTCCCCACGACGCCCGTGCAGCGCGTCGTCGCCTACCTGATCGAGCTCTATGCCGACGAGTTCATGATGCTCCCGGGCCTCCACTACCGCTGGAGCTTTCCGGAGAGCGAGGCCAAGGCGCGCGCCGACTTCGCGGCCTCCAACGGCAACCGGTCGCAGACCAGTCGCTTCGCCGACGCCGTCAAGATGTTCGCCGGCCTGATCGGGGTGCAGCCGGAGACCGCCCCGGCCATCGAAGCGCACACCGAAGAGCTGCTCGACCTGCTCGAGGCGCACGTCGCAACGCATCCCTATCTGCTGGGCGCGCGGCCGTCGCTGGCCGACTACGGCCTCATCGGCCCGCTCTACCCGCACCTCTATCTCGACGCCGTCCCCGGCCGCCTGCTGCGGGCACGGGCGCCGGGCGTGTGTCACTGGATCGAGCGCGTAAACCATCCGGATCCGGACGCCACCGGCGAGTGGTTGCCGGACGATGCGCTCGCCCCCACCCTCCACCCGCTGCTCGACCGCATCGGCGCCGACGCGCTGCCGCTCATCCTGAACAGCGTGCGTGCTTTCGAAGACTGGGCCGACGCCAACCCGAGCCCCACTGACGAGCTCCCCCGCGTCGTCGGCACGCATCCGACCACGCTCCGTGGCGTCGCCTTCGAGCGCCTCACCACGCCCTACACCCTCTGGATGGTGCAGCGCGTGCTGGGCGAGTACCACCGTCTCCCGCCCGCCGGCCGGGCCGCGGTCGAGCGCACGCTCGCCGGCACAGGCTGCGAGGCGCTGCTCGCGTTCACGCCCCGACACCGTGTCGAGCGCCGGCCCTTCACGCTCTTCCTCGCCCGGTGACCAGCTCCCTCTTCTCGACCAATCCCGGCAAGCGCGCCGCCGAGCGGTGGTATCTGCTCTACACCCCCGTCTGGGGCGCAGTGAGCGGCGTCGTCATGCTCTCCGGCGTCGCCGAGCGCTGGAGCGACCCGGCGTTCATGGTCTACGGCCTCGGGCTCTGGCTGGGGGTGCTGCTGCCCCCGTATGTGCGGCGCGTGCCCGAAGATCGCGGCAAGCCGGCGCTGGCGCTCTACCACTCGAAGTTCCAGGCCTGGATGTTCCTGTTCGCGTTCCTCGGCAACTACTGGACCAAATACTTCTACGAAGTCCTGCACATGCAGTACGGCTTTCCCACCACGTGGCACGTGAACCACGTGCCGTTCTTCCTCTACTTCGTCACCGTGGCGTACTTCAGCACCTACGGCACCCTGCTCAACATGGGGCTACGCTGGGCCCGCGCGCGCCTCGCCGGCCAGGGGCCGTGGGTACAGCGGCTCGCGGTGGTGCCGGTGTGTCTCACGGTCGCGGCGCTCGAGACGGTGCTCAACGCCAACCCGTTCATGACGCGGCTCTTCTGCTACGACGACCTGCCCTTCATGCTGTGGTTCGGGACGCTCATGTACGGCACCTGGTTCGTGCTCACCCTGCCGCTCTGGTTCCCGATCGACGAGACGCCGACGGTGGAGACCCCCTGGCGCGAGGTGCTGACCGGCGCCCTGGCGGGCTTCATGCTGGTCATCCTCGCCATGGAGTGCTTCGAGTGGGTGATCGCGCCGCAGTTCACGACCGTGCACCCGGGGGCGATCGGGCTCGGCAACGCCGGGCGGTCGTGCCTCGAACCCCTTCTCGCACCACACTAGGCGGGTCTGCTAGAGGGACCGACCATGCCGGACCAACTCGCCGCCCTCGACGCGACCGCGCAGGCCGATCTCGTTTGCCGCGGCGAGCTGTCGCCCGTGGAGCTCGTCGACGCGGCCATCACCCGTCTCGAGCGCCTGAACCCGCAGTTGAACGCCGTCATCCATCCGGCGCTCGAACGCGCGCGGGCGCGCGCGGCGGCCGGCGACTTGCCGCGAGGTCCGTTTCGCGGCGTCCCGTTCCTGATGAAGGACATCGGCGGCCCGGAGGCCGGGCAGCCGAACCACGCCGGCATGCGCTTTCTCCGGGATGCCGGCTGGCGCGAGCGTGAGGACGGCTATCTCACGCGCAAGCTGGTCGGCGCCGGGCTGGTGTCGCTCGGCCGGACCAACACCCCCGAGCTGGCGCTGCTGCCCACTACCGAGCCGGAGGCCTACGGCGCGACGCGCAACCCGTGGAATCTGGCGCACAGCGCCGGCGGGTCGAGCGGCGGCGCGGCGGCCGCGGTCGCAGCCGGCATCGTGCCCTGCGCGCACGCGAGCGACGGCGGCGGGTCGATCCGCGGGCCGGCCAGCATGTGCGGCCTGGTCGGCTTGAAGCCGACGCGCGGGCGCTCGTCCTTCGGTCCCGCGCTCGGCGAGCGCTGGAGCGGCTTCTCGGTCGAGTTCGCGCTGACGCGCAGCGTGCGCGACGCGGCCACCCTGCTCGACGTGGTCGCCGGGCCGATGCCGGGCGACCCGTACTTCGCGCCGCTGCCGTCGGCGCCGTTCGCCTCCACCCTGGAGACCCCACCCGGCACGCTCCGTGTGGGCGTCATGACGCGCGCGCCGCGCGGAATCGATCTCCACGCCGAGAACCGCGCCGCGGTCGACGCTGCCGCCCGCGCGCTCGCTGGCGCGGGCCACGTCGTCGAGGAGACCTATCCAGAGGCGCTCGACGATGCCGAGGCCGTCACGTGCTTCGTCACCGTGGTGGCCTCCAATATAGCGCGCGCGCTCGACGCCGCCGGCGCTAAGGTGGGCCGCGAGGTCGGGGAGGCCGACGTGGAGCCGCTCACGTGGGCGCTGGCCGACCGCGGGCGCGCCGTGCCCGCCCCGCTGCTGCTCGCCGCCATCGAGGGCGTGCACGCCCTCGGTCGCCGCCTGGCGGCGTGGTGGGAGCGGGGGTTCGACCTGCTGATCACGCCCACCCAGGCCGCCCCGCCGCCTGCGCTCGGCTACATCACGTCGACCCCCGACGAGCCCCTGCGGGCGTTCCTGCGCGCCGCGCCGTACGGCGTCTTCACCCTGCCCTTCAACCTCTCCGGCCAGCCGGCGATCTCGCTGCCGCTCCACTGGACGGCGGACGGCCTCCCGATCGGCGTGCAGGTGGTCGCGGCGACGGGGCGCGAGGACCTTCTTCTCCGCGTCGCCGCGCAGCTCGAGCAGGCGCTGCCCTGGGCGGGACGGCGACCGCCCATCCACGGCTGAGCGACTGACGCGCCTCAGGGCGGCATGCCCATATCGGCGCGGAGGGCGCGGAACTCGTCCGTCCGCCGCCCGCGCTCGTCGCGCACGACCAGGGGCGGGCCGATCGCCCTCGGTCCCTCCCCGCCGGCCCGGCGCATGGCATAGACCGCGAGGAGCGCATCCTTGCCTGCGCGGGGGATCACCGCCCGCTGCCGTTCGATCGTGAGCCCGGCGCCGGCGGCGGCGGCGCGCACGCGCTCTTCCTGCCGCCCGCCCGCACAGGCGACGAAGCACCCGCCCCGGGCGAGCACACGCGCCGCCGAGAGGCAGTACTCCTCGATGCCCCCGCGGTGCTCGATGTGCGCCGGGCCGCATTGGACGCGCTGCGACTCGATCGCCGTGCCTGGCGGGAGGTACGGGGGCGTCCCCGTGACCAGATCGAACACCGGCCCCTCCGGGATGAGCGCCGGATCGCGCAGGTCGCCCTCCCGGACCTCGCAGCGACCGGCCGTCTGATTCCAGGCGAGCGAGCGCCGGGCGAGGTCGACGCTCACCGCCTGGGCCTCGACGCCCACGCACCGTGCGGCCGGAAAACGCCAGGCGAGCAGCAGCAGGACGGTCCCGATCCCGCAGCCGAGGTCGGCCACCCGCGCCGGCGGCGCGCTCGCCAGCTGCGCGGCCGCGAACCAGGCGGTCACCAGGTCGTCGAGCGACCAGCGGTGGCCGTCGAGACGCTGCAGGATGCGCCAGTCGCCGGCCAGGTAGCACAGGTCCTCGCCCGGCCACGGGCCAAGCGCCGGATCGCCCGCGGGCGCGGGGCCGGGCGCACGCCATCCCGGCGGACGCCGCGCCGGGCGAACGATGCCGCGCGTCGTGTCCCTCAACATGGGGTCAGCATGGGGGTCACCGTACTTGATTCGAGCGGCCGTCTTCCACTACTCCTCGCCGGGTGACCCCGTCCCGCCACACCACCTTCGCCCCGCTGCTGACCGCGGCCGAGGCCGACGCCATGCTCGCGCTGTGCGAGCGCTTCGGCAGCTACGGCATGTACGGCCAGACCCCGATCCAGGAGGAGCTGGGCCACGGTCTCTACCAGCGCCACGACGCCGCCATGAACTTCATCAAGACCGGCGGCCGGCTGGGCCGCAGCGAGTCGTTCGAGTCGCTCGCGGTGCGCACGAACTACTTCCGCGAGACCTACGCCTACGCCGAGCCGGTCGTCCCTGGGATCGAGGGCTTCCTCTGGCTCGAGGGGTTCGTCGAGGCGGCGCGCACGCTCTATGGCCGGCCCGTGATCGCGCCCGCGATCGTGTACGCCAATCTGCTCGTACCCGGGCAGGAGCTGGCCGTCCACACCGACGTGCCCGAGTTCCGCGGCGCCAACCGCACCAAGGACCCGGAGTGGCTGTTGGTGGTGATGCACCACTCCGGCCTGTTCGAGCGCTGGCGCATGCCGATCGCCACCGGCGTGGCGTGGTTCCGCGGCTGCCGCGGCGGCGAGTTCGCCTTCTACCCCACCGGGGCCTGCGGGGCGCCCGCCGTCCTCCCCGCGACCCACAACACCGCCGTGCTGCTCGACACCGACAGCACCTTCCACGGCGTCGACCGCGTCACCGAGGCGGCGGCGCTGCCACCGTTGGCGATCGGCATGCGCCTCACCTTCGAGGGTCGCGACCGCTGGCGGGTCGGCTCCGGCGACGAGGTCGTGGTGCGCTATGCCTGGGACGACCTCCGCTTCTCGGTGTCGTGGAAGGCCTACTGCTACGCCGACGAAGCCGAGCGCCGCACTGTAGCCGAGCACACCGACGACCTCACGCGCACGGACATCCTCGACACGCTGCTGACCGATCTCCGCCGGCGGCGCCGGCTCGGCGACACGCTGCCGAACGGCACCGACCTGGCACTGCTCATGATCGAGGAGTACATCCGCTTCCCGGCGCCGGCCACCGCGTGAGGACGGCTCACCGTGGCGACTCAAGGTGGATATCGAGGCGGATCCGACCGAACGTGACCCGCGGCCGCAGCTGGCCCCGCGCCCCGCGCTCGAACCGCAGGAGCCGATAGCGCTCCAGGGTCCGGAGCGTCCGCGAGAGATTCCCCTTCGCGCGACCCGTGGTCCGCGCCAGGTCCGTCACGGACGACGGCTCAGTGCGCGCGATCATCTCCAGGAGGAGGCGGTTCCGTCGTGACAGCACCTGCGCCAACGACTCAAGCGACGTGAACCACACCATTGGTTCCGTCGCTCCGAAGATTCGCTCACCGCGGGCAACGGCCAGCGTCCCCGCCTTGATGCTCTCGTACGGCGCGATGCCGATCCGGAGCAACCGCTGCGGGGTCATCCCTGGAGCCCTCGTTCGGTCAACACCCGATCGACCTCCGTCCAAAAGTCCTCGAACAATGCTGCCGCGCTACGATAGGCGTACCCTCGGACCCCCCGATCGTCGTGGCGATGGTCGCGGGCGTGCGCATTGTCGAAGCCCAGGATCCGCCGGCCATTCGGCTCGTGCAGGGTGAGCGCGTAGGACAAGCCCTGCGGGCAGGTCTGCGACGTCGGGACGCATCGCACCACAATCTTGACCCACAAGCCGCCGCCCACCTCGGCGAGGAATCCATCGAAGTCGAGCAACACACCGAGCGCACGGTCGGTCTGGCGGTTATCATCGGCTGATATCCTACTCGTCCCGCGGCGAGCCGCAAGACGGCGCCCGCGGCCGGCACCACGTCGTCGCTGGTCGCCGCCGGCCATCGCCGCAGCGTGCGTGCCCGAGAGAGCACGGACAACGGCCCGCTGGGCATTGGATCAGGTACGAAGGGGCATCACGCCCGCGCACGCAGGCGCGGCAGCACCTTGTGCTCGAACAGGCGGAGCCCCTCCCACCCGAGCTCCGGCGACATGCCGCCCATCAGCGGGTGGAGGAGCACCCGGCCATGCTCCTGCGCCAGCGCCACGCACTCGTCCGGCGTGACGATACGGTAGACACCGCTCGCGCGCACGCCGTCGATCGTAGGCGCCGCGACGTGCACCTGCGAGCGCTGGTCGGCGGTCTGCCAGCGGTCATAGGTCTCGGCATCGTAGAGGGCGTGCGGGCCGATGCGGGCCCAGTCGCGCTCGGGGTCCTCGCTCACGTGGACGAAGCCGGGCCCGGCGGGCACCATCGCGAAGCCGGTGAAGCCGTGCCGGGCGCACTCCTGCTCGTACAGGGCGACCAGGGCCTGGTCGCCGATGGCGGGGAAGAACCCGCACCGCAGACGCGCTGCGCGCCGGGCCGCCATCGGCGTCGAGCCCCCGATCAGCACCAGTGGCGGGCTCGCGGGCTTCGGCGTGACGCGTACCGTCCGGCCACGCCACTCGAACGGCTCGCCGGTCCACGCCTTCCGCATCACCTGCACGTACTCGTCGAGGAGCTTGCCGCGCTGGGTGCGGTCGACGGCCGCCATCTCGAACTCCTCGTGGCGGTAGCCGAGGCCCGCGACCAGGCTCACCCGCGAACCGCTCAGGAGGTCGAGGACGGCGAGCTGCTCGGCCACGCGCACGGGATCGTGCAGCGGCACCAGCAGGGCCGCGATGTTGATGCGGATGCGTGTCGTGCGACCCGCAACGGCGGCCGCGATCGTGAGCGGTGCCGGCATGTAGCCGTCGTCGACCCCGTGGTGTTCGGAGAGCGCCACCGCGTCCAGGCCCAGCCGGTCGGCCCACGCGCACTGGTCGAGACAGGCGGCATACTGCGCCGCGTGGGTGGTGGCGGCGAACGGGGGCACCCGCAGGTCGAAACGGATGCCGATCATGGTCATGGCGCGGTTCTACGGGCCCGGCACCGCGGCCGTCAACGCACGAACCACCCCGCATCCGGCGCGTGATCCCGGCGCCGGGATGGGGCATGATGCACCCATGGCCGACCTGCCTCCGTGTGGCATCTACCGGACGACCCGGGCGCTCGGCGACGACGTCCCCGCGGGCCGCCTGGTGTTCTTCCACAACCACGGCGACCCCGGCCCCGGCCTCTACCTGCCGAGCAGCTGGAGCGTCAATCGCGCCCAGTGGCACGAACAGGGGCACACCATCCCCGCCAGCGCCTGGGCCACGTCGCTCGTGCCGCTGCCCGCCGAGGGCTTCTACCGCGTGCGGGAAGAGTTCACCTGCTGCACCAAGAACTGCCGCAGCTACGAAGCCGACCTGCTCGTGCAGCTCGGCTACGACGGTGAGGCCCAGCCCCTTCTCTTCGTCCCCGAGTGGACGGCCGCCGGCCTCGCCCTCCCGGAACTCGGCATCGCGCTGGACGCCGATCGCCTGACCCGCCTGGCCGCGCTCAAGGTCGTCGAGCCCGACGACGACGAGACCCCGTCGGCCGTCCACTGAGCCGGCCTTGGGGCCGTGGGCCCGCCGCACGAGACGGGCGGGCCCACGGGCACCTCACGGGTCGTTAGAAATCGTCGCCACCGCCGTGCGGCATCGCCGCCCCGGCGGACTTCTCGTCCTTCGGCTTCTCCGCCACCATAGCTTCGGTGGTGAGGAGCAGCCCCGCCACCGACGCCGCGTTCTGCAGCGCCGTCCGCACCACCTTGGTCGGGTCCATGATGCCCGCCTTGATCAGATCGCCGTACTCCTCGGTCGCCGCGTTGAACCCGAAGGCGCCCTTGCCCTCACGCACCTTCTCGAGCACGACCGCCCCGTCGGCGCCCGCGTTGCGGGCGATCCAACGCATGGGCTCCTCGCACGCCTTGTGCACGATCTTGACCCCGAAGCGCTCTTCCTCGCTCACCTTGAGATCCGCGAGCGCCGCCTGCGCCCGCAGCAGCGCCACGCCACCACCCGCCACGATCCCCTCCTCCACCGCCGCCCGGGTCGCGTGCATGGCGTCCTCGACCCGGGCCTTCTTCTCCTTCATCTCCACCTCGGTGGCGGCCCCGACGCGGATCACGGCCACGCCGCCGACCAGCTTGGCGAGCCGCTCCTGCAGCTTCTCGCGGTCGTAGTCGGAGGTGGTGTCCTCGATCTGGGCCCGGATCTGCTTGATGCGGCTCTCGATGTCGGTCTTCTTGCCGCCGCCGTCGATCAGCGTGGTGTTGTCCTTGTCGACCACGATGCGCTTGCAGCGGCCGAGGTCCTTCAAGGTGACGTTCTCGAGCTTCAGGCCGAGCTCCTCGGCGATCAGACGGCCACCCGACAGGGTGGCGATGTCCTCCAGCATGGCCTTGCGGCGATCGCCGAAGCCCGGGGCCTTGACCGCGCACGCCGTCAGCGTGCCGCGGATCTTGTTGACGACCAGTGTGGCGAGGGCCTCGCCCTCGACCTCCTCGGCGACCAGGAGGAGCGGCTTGCCGCTGCGTGCGATCTGCTCGAGTAGCGGGAGCAGGTCCTTCATGGCCGAGATCTTCTTCTCGTGGATGAGGATGTAGGCGTCCTCGAGAACCACCTCCATGCGGTCGGGATCGCTCACGAAGTACGGGCTCAGATAGCCCCGGTCGAACTGCATGCCCTCGACCACTTCGAGCTCAATCTCGAGGCTCTTGGCCTCCTCGACGGTGATCACGCCCTCCTTGCCGACCTTGTCCATGGCCTCGGCGATCATGTCGCCGATGGTGCGGTCGCCGTTGGCGGACACGGTGCCCACCTGCGCGATCTCGTCCTTGCCCTTGGTCGACTTGGAGCCCTTCTTCAGTTCTTCGACCACCACCTTGACGGCCTTGTCGATGCCGCGCTTGAGGCTCATCGGGTCGTGCCCGGCGGCCACCAGCTTGGCGCCCTCGGTGTAGATCGCCCGGGCGAGCACCGTGGCGGTGGTGGTGCCGTCACCCGCCACGTCGGAGGTCTTGGAGGCGACCTCCTTGACCATCTGCGCCCCCATGTTCTCGAACCGGTCGGCGAGCTCGATCTCCTTCGCCACCGTGACGCCGTCCTTGGTGATGGTGGGGGCGCCCCAGGACTTCTCCAAAACCACGTTCCGGCCGCGGGGGCCGAGCGTGACCGTGACCGCATCCGCCAGAACGTTGATGCCACGCAGGAGCTTGGCCCGTGCGTCGTCACTGAACTTAACTACCTTGGCTGCCATCTGCGTTCCTCCTATGCCTCGACAACGCCGAGGATGTCTTCTTCGCGAAGGATCAGATGCTCTTCCCCGTCGAGCTTGACCTCGCTCCCGGCGTACTTGCCGAACAGCACCCGGTCTCCCACCTTCACATCGACCTTGAGGATCTTACCGTCGTCCCGCTTGCCCGGTCCGACCGCGATCACCTTGCCCTCCTGCGGCTTCTCTTTGGCGGTGTCGGGAATGATGATCCCCCCGAGACTCTTCTGCTCCTGCTCCTCGACCCGCCGTACGATGATGCGATCGCTCAGCGGACGAATCCGTGTCGCCATGCGTGTTGCCCCTCCCAGTGTTTGGTTTCGCGCGCGAACGTATGCTTCCTCACGGTCCCGTCACAAGGGGAGCGGGGCCAGGGGGCGGGCGGGCGGACCCCCGGGACGAGGATTCCGGCCGGCGCGACGGCCCGGGTCGGCTGCTGGTCTGCCCCGAGCCATGATTTTGCAGAGAATAGGCTTGACAATTGGTTGGACCACCGGATAAGCAGGCCACTGTGCCTTTGCCCCACGGTTCGATCTCGAACTTCCGCCCCCCAGCGCGCCGTCGCCTCCACGAGGACGTGGCCGAGCAGCTCCGGGACGCGATCCTCGACGGACGTTTCCCCGCCGGCCAGAAGCTGCCCCCGGAGCGTGAGCTGGCGGAGCAGTTCCGGGTCAACCGGACTTCCCTGCGCGAGGCCATCAAGGTGCTCGAAGGTCTCGGCCTGGTGAGCGTCCGGCAGGGCGACGGCGCCACGGTCCGGCCTCTGGTCGATGCCTCCTTCGAGGTGCTCGCGCCCATGATCTTCCACGGCGGGCGCGTCGATGCCGACGTCCTGGTCGAGACCGCCGAGGTGATCGTGCCGCTGCTCTTCGAGATGGCCCGCCTCGCCATCGCGCGCCATCACCCCGAGGAGCGGGCGGCGCTTCGCCGGCTGCGCGACCGCATCGCCGACGAGCGCAGCGAGCGCGAAGAACGGTTCGCGGCCGCGCGCGACATCCTGGTGGCCCTTGCCGACATGACCCGCAACCGCGTCTGGCAGATGCTGGCGCGCCGCACCCGCACACTGCTGGCGTCCGAGCCGCTACGCGAGATGCGCCGCCGCCTGCGCCGCGACCCCGGCCGGCTCGTGCCCATGATCGACGCGTGCCTGACCGCCATCGACGCCGGGCGTCCAGCCGAAGCGCTGGCCGCGCTGCAGCGTCTCATCACCGTGGTCGGGGATACCGGCGTCGCCGCCGACCCGCCCGCGGCCGCATCACCCCACTGACCCACAGCCCGAAGGGAGACACCCCATGGCCGAGTTCACGACCCGCACCACCACCCAGGAGCCCGACCTCGCCACCGCGATGACGGTCATCTACCAGTGGAACTACGAGCCCGAGGTCGAGGAGCTGCGCCGCCTCTACGTCAAGGCGACCGAGGCCCAGTGGGTGGCCGAGCGCGACCTCGACTGGGAGCGCCCGATCGACCGCGAGCTGTTCGCCGCCACGCCGCTCGGCGGCCCGCTGCCGATCGAGCGCACGTCGTACTGGAAGTCGCTCCCGCCCGACACCGTCTGGGAGCTCACCCGCCGCACCGCCGGCTTCCGCCTGAGCCAGTTCCTGCACGGCGAGCAGGGCGCGCTCATGGTGGCCGCCCAGCTGGTGAACGCCGTCCCGCACACCGACGCCAAGTTCTACGCCGCCACGCAGACGATGGACGAGGCGCGCCACGTCGAGGCATTCGCCAAGTACATCGCCAAGCTGGACGAGGTGCACCCGATCGCCCCGCCGCTGCGCCGCATCCTGGACGCCACCCTCGAGACCGGCGACTGGATGAAGAAGCTGGTCGGCATGCAGATCGTGGTCGAGGGCCTCGCGCTCTACAGCTTCCGCGAGATGCGGAACCTGACCCGCGAGCCGCTCCTGCGCGACCTGCTCACGTATGTCGCGCGCGACGAATCCCGCCACCACGCCTACGGCGTGCAGTACATCGAGCGCTGCGTGCCGTGTCTCAGCGCGGCTGACCGGACGGACCTGGAGGACTTCGCGCTCGAAGCGGCGCGCACGCTGATCGACAACCGCCAGCAGCAGGGCATGCTCGGCCGCATCCTGCAGGTGTGGCAGGAAGGCGGCGCCGATCCGGTGGCGTTGCTCACCTCGCTGCAACAGGAGCGCGACGAGCTCATGGGCACCGACGGCAAGGGCATGCGTCTCGGCCCGGTGCAGGGCTTCGTGGTGCCGACGTTGAAGCGCCTCGGGCTCCTCAGTCGGCGCGTCGCCGAGCAGTACCACGAGTTCCTGTACGCGAACCTCGCCGGCAAGCTGGTGGGGCGAAACGTGGACGAGTTCCTGCAGTACGTGCCCGACCTGCCGGAGGACACGGCGGCCTGGGTGCTCAGCGAGCTGAACTAGTCGCGTCCTCCGCCACGCCGCGTACGAGCGTCTGCGCGCGTTGCGCGGATCGGAAAGCGCGGTACGGGACGTCCCCCGACGCCGCGAGCGGCCGGTACGTAAGCGACGCGCGGCGTAGTGGTCCTGGTCGATACGTCGGTCTGGATCCGGTTCCTCGCAGGGCGGGACCCATACGCGAGCGGGCTCGATCCCCTCTTGGCCAACGACCAGGTCCTGGGCCACGATCTCGTCCACGGGGAACTCCTGATCGGGGACAGCGGAGGACGCACCCCGCTGCTCACGGCGTACGCGAAGATTCATCGGGCCAGCACGGTACCGCATGCGGAGGTCGTCGAGTTCGTGAACAGCCGCACGCTCCGTGGGCGGGGCATCGGATGGGTCGACGCCCACCTGCTGGCCGCGACGCTGGTGGAGCGATGCACCCTGTGGACCGTGGATGGCAACCTCGCATCCCTGGCCGCCGAGCTCCGCGTCGCACATGCACCGGCGCGCTAACGGGTGGTCTCGATCAGCTCCTCGCCACCCATGTGAGCACCGCGCCCGCCGCCAAGCCGTCGCAACCCCTCGCGTCACCCCGACCGCGTGCTACACTCGGCCGCCATGCTGGCGCCCCAGGAGTACGCCCAACTCGCCGACGCCTGTCTCAAGGCCGTCGATCGCTGGGTGACGCGGCTCGACGACGACGCGCTCGACTGCACGCCGAGCGACGGCCTCCTGGTCCTCGAGTTCGACGACGGGACCCGTTTCGTCCTGAACCGCCAGTCGGCCGCCCGCCAGATGTGGCTCGCGGCCAGCGCGCGCGCCTGGCACTACAACTGGGACGCGGAGCACGCGCGCTGGGTCGACGACCGGGACGGGCACACGCTGTACGAACGGCTGGCCGGCGTCGTCAGCGACAAGCTCGGCCGGCGCGTCGCCTTCGAGGAGTGAGCATGCGCTTCGGACTGCAGATCGGCTCGGCGGGATGGTCGGAGCTGCGCGACGTGGCCCAGGCGGCCGAGGGCCTCGGCTTCGACGCCCTCTATTTCCCCGACCACCTCGTCAACGAGGGGCCGGAGCGCCAGCGCCTGCCCTTCCCGGCCTACGATCCGATCGTGATCGCCGCCCTGGCGGCCGAGGTCACCACACGCATCCGCATCGGGCATCTAGTGCTGTGCAACCTCTTCCGCCATCCCGCGGTCACGGCGCGCAGCCTCGCCACCCTGGACGAACTCAGCGGCGGGCGGTTGATCGCCGGCCTCGGCACCGGCTGGACCGAGACCGAGTTCCGCATGACCGGGCTCGCCTTCCCCGACATCACCACCCGACTCCGCATGCTGGACGAGGCGCTCACCTGCCTGCGCGGCCTGTGGGGCGACACGCCGTTCTCGTTCACGGGCGAGTTCTATCAGTTCCAGGACGCCACCCTGTCGCCCCGCCCGGTGCAGCGCCCGCACCCGCCCCTCCTGCTCGGTGGCAGCGGCCGCGGCCTCCTGCGCATCGCGGCCCGCCACGGCGACGCGCTCAACATCATCAGCGACGTGGGCCGCGCCGGCCACATCGCCACCGCCAACACGGCGCGGCTCGATGACGCCGCCTTTCGGGCCAAAGTGGCCTTCGTGCGCGCCGAACGGGCGCGCGCCGGGCACACCGATCGTCCGCTCGCCATCAGCAGCACGATCTTCATGACCGTCCTCACCGACTCGCCGGCCGCCACCCGGGCGACGGCGGAGGCGATGAGCCCCCTGTTCGGCATGACGCCGGAGGCGCTGCTACACGGCCCGATGGCGCTCCTCGGCACGCCGGAGGAGTGCGTCGTCGAGCTGCGTCGCCGAGCGCGAGAATGCGGGGTCGACGAGCTCATGTTCTCGTTCGCCGGCACCGACCTGCTGCGCCGCCTGGCGGAGGAAGTCCTGCGACACGTCTGATGAGCGCGCGCCATGATGACGCCCTCGCATCTCGTCATGACCGCCGCCCTGCGCCGCTGGCTCGGGCCGCGCGATCGAGCGGGTACGGCGTTCGTCTTGGGCGCGGTGGCCCCCGACGCGCCGCTCTGGCTGCTCTCCCTCGGCGCGCTGGTCTACTACCGTGGCGTGCTCGGCTGGCCCGTGGCGACGACCTTCGCCCACGTCTACGACCACCTCTTCTTCGAGCACCCGCTGTGGATCTGGTCCCACAACCTCCTGCACGCGCCGCTCGTCCTGGCGGCGGGGCTCGCAGCCAGCCTGGTCGCCGGTGCGCGTGGTGTGCGCTGGTTCCTGCTCGGCTGTGCGCTCCACGCGGCGGTCGACGTGCTCACCCACCACGACGACGGGCCCCTGCTGCTGTTCCCGTTCGACTGGACGACGCGCTGGCAGAGCCCGGTCAGCTACTGGGACGAACGCTTCTACGGCGGGCCGTTCGCCCGCGTCGAGCTGGCGGTCGACGCGCTCCTGTGCGCCGTCCTCATCATGCGCCGGCGCCGTCCGGCGTGGAGCTGACGCCGGGCCGGGGCTCGTCGGCGTAGAAGCGATAGTAGAACGTCCCGTCCTTGAAGGTGTGCTCTGCCCTACGAGGCACGCCCCCGCGTGGATTCGGAGGCGGACCGTGCGCTAGAACACCCGCCGGAGGATAACCATGACCAACCCCGGCGACGACATCTACGGCAGCCCCGAGCACCTGGCGTTCCGGGAGACGGTCCGCCGCTTCGTGCAGACCGAGTTGGCACCGCGCGCGCGCGAGTTCGACAAGCTCGGCCGCATCGACAAGTCCCTGTACCGCACGATGGGCGCGCTCGGCCTCCTCGGGGTGCGCTACGACCCGCGCTACGGCGGCCAGGGCCTCGACTACTCCTTCCAGGCGATCTTCCTGGAAGAGCTGGCCCTGTGCGACAACGCCGGCGTCGCCATGGGCATCACGGTGCAGACCGACATGGCCACCCCGGCGCTGGCGCGCTTCGGCAGCGAAGAGCTGAAGCAGCGCTACCTGGTGCCGGCCATCCGCGGCGAGCACGTGGCGGCGATCGCCGTGACCGAGCCGGCCGCCGGCTCGGACGTGGCCGGCATCAAGACGCGCGCCCGGCGCGACGGCGACCACTGGGTGATCAACGGCTCGAAGATCTACATCACCAATGCCGCCACCGCCGACTGGCTCTGCCTGCTCGCCGTCACCGACCCGGAGGCCGGGTACGGCGGCTTCAGCCAGATCATCGTGCCAACCGACAGCCCCGGCTTCAGCTATCAACTGCTCGACAAGATCGGCAACAAGGGCTCCGACACCGGCCTCCTCTTCTTCGAGGACGTGCGCGTGCCGGTGTCCCACACCATCGGCGACCCGCGCCGCGGCTTCCAGCAGCAGATGAACCAGTTCCAAGACGAGCGCATGGTGCCGATCGTCATGGGCCCACCCGGGGCGCGCCACCTGTGGGACGTGACGCTCAAGCACGCCCAGGAGCGCATGCTGTTCGGGAAACCCCTCTCCAAGATGCAGGTCACGCAGCACAAGTTCGTCGACATGCTGATCCAGATCATGGCTGCGCAGGAGGTGGCGCACCGGTGTATCCGCCGTATGGTCCGCGGCGAGGACGCCGCCGTCGACATCTCCATGGCCAAGGTGTTCATCACCGCCGCGCAGCAGTTCGTGGCCACCACCTGCGTGCAGATCTTCGGCGGCGCCGGCTACATCTACGAGAACCCGGCCGCGCGCGCGTTCGTCGACTCGCGCCTGGCGAGCATCGGCGGCGGGGCCGACGAGGTGATGAAGACCTACGTCGCCAAGATGCTCGGCATCTGATCGCTCAGCCGGCCACGAACGGGACGTGCTCGTACCCGTGCACGTTGCTCATGTGCACGCGCACGCAGCGGGCCTCGTCGACGGCATAGCGCGGGAAGCGGCGCGCGAACTCCTCCAGCGCGACGCGGCTTTCGAGCCGGGCCAGGGACGCGCCCAGGCAGAAATGGATCCCCTGCCCCAAGCCGATGTGCGTCTCGGGCCGGCGGTGGACGTCGAACCGGTCCGGGTCCGGGAACTCGCGCTCGTCGCGGTTGGCCGCCCCGGTGAGGAGCAGGATGCGCGCGCCGGCCGGCACGCGCTGGCCGTACCATTCGACCTCGCGCGTGGTCACCCGCCCCTGATACTGCGACGGCGGGGTGAAGCGCAGCACCTCTTCGACCGCGTCGGGGATAGCGGACGGATCGGCGCACACGGTCGCGTACTCCGCCGGGTGGCCCGCGAACAGGACGACGGCGCTGGCGAGCAGCTTGGTCACCGTCTCGTTGCCGGCCGCGCCCAGAAGCGCGCAGAAGCCGGCGATCTCGCCGTCGGTCAGCCGGGTCATGCCGCCACGGTCATCCTCGATCTCGACCGTCAGGAGCGAGCTGATGAGGCCGTCGTTCGGGCGCGCGCGCAGGTCGCCGATGAGGCCGAACCAGTAGCGCATGTTGTTCGCCATGGCCTCGACGGCGCGTGCGGGCAGCACCGGCGTGTCGCGGTCGCGTTCGAGCGCCGTGTCCATCCAGTCCCGCACCTGGCGGCGATCGGCCTCCGGCACGCCGAGGAGGGTGAAGATCACCTCCATCGGCAGCGGGGTCGCGCACTCGGTTACGAAGTCGCCGCCCCCCTGCGCGACCAACCGATCGAGCAGCCGCACCGCCGTCGCCCGGATGAACGGCTCGAGCGCGCCGATCCGCCGCGGCGTAAAGGCGTGGCTCACCAAGCGCCGCAGCCGGTCGTGACGCGGCGGGTCCATGAAGATCATGATCGGCGTCACGTCGAACATGCCCGGGTCGACGCGCTCGACGGTGGTGCCTTGGGACGAGGTGTACGTCGCCCAGTCGCGCGTCGCGGCGAGCACGTCGCGGTAGCGGGACAGCGCCCAGAAGTCGAGGCTCGGGTTGTAATAGAGCGGCGCGTGCTCGCGCAGCCAGCGGTAGGTCGGGTAGGGGTCGGCGTGGAACTCGTACGAGAACGGGTTGAGCTCCATCGCCGACCCCTCTGGCGCGGTTGCCGGCAGGATGCAACCGCTCCGGTCCCTGATAGCCCGCGGGGGCTAGCCTGGGAATCTCCGCAGCCTCGTGCTACCGCTCCGGGCCGTCGAGCCGCCGCCATGCCCGTGCTGCCCACTCGCGTCGATCCGCGCTCCGAGGCCTTCCGCACCAACTACGCCGGGATGCTCGAGCAGGTGCGTCTGCTCCACGAGCAGCTGGCGCTGGCCCGTGCCGGCGGCGGCGAGAAGTACGTCAGCCGCCATCGCCAGCGCGGCAAGCTCCTCCCGCGGGAACGCATCGAGCTGCTGCTCGATCGTGATGCGCCGTTTCTCGAGCTGTCTCCGCTTGCCGGCTGGGGGACCGAGTACGCCCTCGGCGGCAGCTGCGTCACCGGCATCGGGGTGGTGAGCGGCGTCGAGTGTCTGCTGTCCGCCAACGATCCGACGGTGAAGGGCGGCGCCATCAACCCGATCAGCCTCGACAAGACCTTCCGGGCCGCCGACATCGCCGCCCAGAACCGCCTGCCGGTGATCAACCTGACCGAGTCCGCCGGCGCCGACCTGCCCGAGCAGGCGAAGATCTTCGTCCGCGGCGGGCGGAGCTTCCGCGACCTCACCCGCCGCTCCGCGGAGCGCATCCCCACCGTGTGTCTCGTCTTCGGCAACTCGACCGCCGGCGGCGCGTACGTGCCCGGCATGTCGGACTACGTCGTCATGGTGAAGGGCGGCGCCAAGGTGTTCCTGGCCGGCCCGCCGCTGGTCAAGATGGCAACCAACGAGGAGACCGACGAGGAGTCGCTCGGCGGCGCCGAGATGCACAGCCGCATCTCCGGGGTCTCCGACTACCTGGCCGAGGACGAGCGCGACGCCATCCGCCTCGGGCGCGAGATCGTCGCCCATCTCAACTGGCGGAAGCTCGGGCAGGCGAAGATGGCCCCGCCCGAAGACCCGCGCTACGACCCGGACGAGCTCCTCGGCATCGGCTCGCTGGACGTGCGGAAACCCTTCGAGGTCCGGGAGGTGATCGCCCGCCTGGTCGATGGCTCGCGCTTCGAGGAGTTCAAGCCACTCTACGGCCAGACGCTGATCACCGGCTGGGCACATTTGCATGGCTACCCGCTCGGTATCCTCGGCAACAACGGCATCCTGTTCTCGGACTCCTCCGAGAAGGCGGCGCAGTTCATCCAGCTGTGCAACAAGCTCGACGTGCCGCTCCTCTTCCTCCACAACATCACCGGCTACATGGTCGGCAAGCAGTACGAGCAGGGTGGTATCATCAAGGACGGCGCCAAAATGATCAACGCGGTGTCGAACTCGACCGTGCCGATGTTCACGGTGATGATCGGCAGCTCGTACGGGGCGGGGAACTACGGCATGTGCGGGCGCGCGTACGACCCGCGCTTCCTGTTCACCTGGCCGAACCACAAGATCGCCGTCATGGGGCCGGAGCAGCTGGCGGGCGTCATGTCGATCGTCCGCCGCGGGGCGGCGGCGCGCGCCGGCCAGCCGTACGACGAGGCCGAGGACCAGGCCGTCCGCCAGATGGTCGAGCAGCGCATCACCGAGGAGTCGAACGCCTTCTACGCTACCGGCCGGGTGTGGGACGACGGCGTGATCGACCCGCGCGATACGCGCACGGCCCTCGGCATCGCGCTGTCGGCGGCGTTCGGCAACGTGGTGCGCGGGGCGGAGGCGTTCGGCGTGTTCCGGATGTAGGGCCGCTCACAGCCCCCCGCACACCATCCCCCATGGCGCCCCCGCGTGGCGCATCGCGCGCGCCACCAGCGGCCTTCGCTCGCAGACGATGACGGCGCGCCGGGCGGGGGTGCGGGGCCGACCGCGAACCGGCCCTCGCATACGGCTGCGACCCGCACCCGCCAGCGAATGTACGTGTGCATTTCCGTTGACAAGCGACACATGATCTAGCTAACCATCTGCCCGCGATGACGCGCCGGACTGTCAGTGGGCACCTGCCCACCGCCACCCGCTACCCGGGCGCATCCGTGGGGAGGCCTCGCCCATGACGAAACTCATCCGCTACGGTCAGATCTTCGTCCACTGGAAGCTCCGCCGCGCCGTCACGCTGCCCTACCTCCCGGAGGACATCAGCGTCGAGATCACCAACCTCTGCAACTTCCGCTGCCACTACTGCCCGCAGTCGGACCCCGAGCACCTGAAGCGCGTCCGGCCGACCACCCTCACGCCGGAAGGGGCCGACCGGCTCCTCGGCCGCATCCGCGGCGGCGGCGTCAAGACCAACGTGCTCCACTGGACGCTCGACGGCGAGCCGTTCGTGAACCAGCGCTTCGACGAGATCTGCGCCATCGCCCACCGCCACGGCTTCACCAACATGATCTTCTCCACCAACGGCAGCCTGGCGACGGTCGACCGGCTGCGTGCCTTCCCCACGCCCGCCGGCGCACGCTACACGCTGTGTATCGACTTCTGCGACCAGCGCGAGTTCTTCGAGACCTGGCGCGGCAAGACCGGATCGTGGGACGACGCGCGCGCCAACGTCGAGGCCATCTCGACCGACGCGGCGCTGCCGCACGTGCGCATCAAGCTGACCGACATCACGAGCTACAAGGTGCGCGACCCCGCCGAGCTCGGGCGGCGAACGGCCGCACTGCGCGCGCTGTTCCCGTCCCCACGCGTCGAGGTGACGACGCGCGTCTTCCACAACGCGACCGGGTTCGTGAAGGGCCTCCGCACCCAGGCGACGCGCGGCTACAACGTCTGCCCGTACCCGTGGACGTCGCTCGTGGTGGCCTCCAACGGCGACGTGGTGGCGTGCTGCCGGGATCTCGACCACAAGACCGTGGTCGGGAACCTCTTCCGCGAGGAGTTGCTCGACATCTGGAACGGCCCTGCCTATCGCCAGCTGCGCCAGTCGCTGCTTGACCAGCGCCCCGAGGGCGCGTGCGCCGACTGCGACATGCCGTACCAGGCGGCCAAGTTCACCATGGCGCACGTGGCGCGGACGGCGCTCCGGCGGTTGCAGGTGTTCGGCTAGGCCGCCGCCAGGGTTCCGTCGCGTTCGCGCCCGTGCTACCAGCGGACGCGAGGAGGCCGCCCATGAAGCCGAGCGAGCTGGATCCCGAGTTCGTCCGTACCGTCCTCAACACCACCCCCGAAATCCTCGCCGAGATCGAGAAGCTGGTCGCCGCCCGCGAGGCGGGCGCCCCGAAGGTGGGTGATCTGGCGCCCGAGTTCTGCCTGCCGCTCGTCGAGGGCACGGACACCATGCGCCTGTCGGACTACCGGGGCCGACAGCCGGTGGCTCTCATCTTCGGCTCCTACACGTGACCCCCCTTCCGCGCTCAGGCTGAGCGCATCGAGGCCCTGTACACGCGCTTCCGCGACCGGGTGGCGATGTTCGTCGTCTACATCCAGGAAGCCCACCCGACCGACGGCTGGACCCTGCCGTTGAACGAACAGGCGGGGATCGCCGAGCCCCAGCCGCGGACCGCCGAGGAGCGCCAGCAGGTCGCGCAGACGTGCGCGCTCCGCCTGCGCTTCTCGATCCCCACGCTGCTCGACGACATGCACAACACGACGGACACGGCCTACGCCGCCCTGCCCGACCGCCTCTACCTGATCGAACGCGACGGCCGCATCGCGTATCGCAGCGAGCCGGGGCCGTGGGGGTTCACGGTCGAGGATTTGGAGGCGGCCGTCGAGCGTTGCCTCGGTGCGCGCTGCGGCAGCAGCCGACCCCTGCGGGTGCCCGCACTCGAGCCGGGAACGTACGACACGACGGCGTCACCCCACGTGGGCACGAAGGGAAAGAGCCACGTGTAGATACGATCGACCCGTCGCTTCTGCTGGATCTCCCAGCGGGCGTGGGGCAAGGCCGCGCCTTGACCGGGTGTCGTCCGCCGGCACGGAGGCCCGCCTCAGGCAAGCGCGAGGAGCGTGTGCGGGAGGGTGCGAACGCGGGCAAAGTCGCCGTCGAACGTCACCAGGTGCGCACCGCAGGAGAACACTGCCGCCGCGATCCAGATGTCGTTCACCGGGATGGGGGTACCGACAGCACGCAGTTGCGCAAACACCTGGCCGTAGCGTCGTGCGACGTCGGCAGTCGTCGGAACGACGCGAACGATCGGCTCGCGCAGGAACGCGGCCAGGTCCCGCGCGTTCTCCCGGTACCGGCGCCCGACGCGGAAGCCCGCTTCGAGCTCACCGAGGACGGTGGCCGGCATGTACGGCTCCTCGGCCTCGCCGACGGCCTCGATGATCCGCACATCGCCGCGGCGCAGGTGCGAATAGGCCGACGTATCGAGGACGAGCCGTGGCGGTAGCCCGTCACTTCCAGATCGCGGCATCGACCACCCGTTGGGCGCGCAGGGCGTCATCGAAACGCGCGCTGTCGTCCTTCGTCCAAGTCGCCGCCCTGCGGAGTCGCTCCGTGCGCGCCCGCGCCCCCAACGCGCTCTCGAGCACATGGAGAATCGTGGTGTTCAAGCTTTCACCACGTGCTCGGCTCAAGGCGCGCAGGCGCCGCGCCAACGTAGGAGACGGTCCGCGAATCGTGATCTGCTTCGGTATGGCTGGCATGACATCACAATCGTAGGAAAGTGCTGTCACCAGGTCAAGCAACACCCTACGTCGCCGTCGGCTGGCCGCGCCTCACCCCGCCGTCGCGCGCACGAACGCCAGCGTCCCGAACGGCGTCATCCAACGTTCGGTCTCCGCCACGTCGACGAATCCTGCCGCTTCCATCAACGCCGGTAGCTCGCCGCGCAGGTTCGCGCCCGTGGTGTCGTCGCCGTCGAGCCACCGGAACCCGAGCGACGCCACCTCCATGAGTCGGTTGTGCGGCTTCCCCCAGTCGGCCACATGCAACTCGCCGCCCGGCCGGAGCAGCCCACGCACCGCGGCCAGCGCCTCACGCTTCTGCACCGTGGTCAGATGGTGCAGCATCAACGTCGACAGCACGCGATCGAACGACGCCGGCGGGAACGGCGGTGCGGTCGCCGAGCCCTGCCGCAGCTCGACCGGCGCCCCGGCGCGCGCGACCTTGGCGGCGGCGATGGCCAGGATGCGGGGATCGAGGTCCAGGCCGGTGATCCGCGCGCCCGGACAGGCGGCGTGCACCAGGAGCGCGAGCGTCCCCGTGCCGCAGCCGAGGTCGAGCACCGCGTGTCCCGGCGCGATCCGCGCCCCGTCGATCAGGCGCTGTTTGAAGCGCTTCTCGCCGAGCAGCCAGGCCACCAGGTCATAGAACGGCGTCAGCCAGTCGACACCGAGGGCGGGCACGAACGACGGCGTAGTGTGTGCCATGGTTCCCCTTACACGTGCCGGCCGAGGCCGGGCACGAAGCGACCGGTGCGCGCGGCGTAGGCGCGATAGTGTGCGCTGTGGACGCCGACCAGATACGGCTCCTCGACCAGGCGCACCTGGATCTCGAGCGCCGCCACCAGTATCGCGAGTGCCCCGAGCGCCACCACGTTGGGCACCAGCAACACCAGCCCGAGCGTCGCGACCAGCATGGCGGTGAAGATCGGATTGCGCACCCAGCGGAACGGCCCCGCCGCGACCAGGGCAGTCCGGGCCCCCGCATCGACCCCGATGCGCCACGAGTCCCCCATCGCGAACTGCGCCCACAGCGTCCCGGCCAGCCCGAGCGCGTACAGGGTGATGCCGGCAACGTGGGTGACGCGGCCGTCCAGGACGGCGAGCGGCTCGACCACCCCCGCCCTCTGCAGCACCGGCGCCGCCCCGCCCGTGACCAGCGCGACCGCGAACAGCGCCCCGCCCACCCACTCCATCGAACCCGGCGCGCCCGACAGGCCGACGAAGCCGGTCCTGCCGGTACGCCGGTAGTGCACAACGGAGCGGAGCCCGAAAGCGAGCGCCACGAACAGCCAGAACCCCAGGATCGCGATGTCTGCCATGTTGCCTCCCCGCGAACGACACGATACGAGCATTTGCTCGGATTCGCTACTCGGATTCGCCCACCATGCCGCCGCCCCGCACCGCCCGGGCGTTTCGCCCGCGAAAAGCCCCGCTCCAGGCGCGCTCGCGGGAGACCGTCCGCACCATTCTCGACGCCGCGGCTCAGGTTTTCGCCGCCCGTGGCTATGCCGCCGGCACGACCAATCACATCGCGCTCTCGGCCGGGGTGTCGATCGGCTCGCTGTACGAGTACTTCCCCAACAAGGACGCCCTCCTGGTGGCCCTCATGGAGGACCACCTGCGCGCCGGCGAGGCGCTCTTGGCTGCGACCGCGGAAGAGACGCTGGCGGCGGGCAGCGACCTGCGCACCGTCGTCGGCCGGTTCGTGCAGGCGATGGTCGCCCTGCACGCCCGCGACCGGTCCCTGCATCGCGTCCTGTTCGAGGAAGCACCGCTGCCCCGCCGCGTCCGGATGCGGCTGGCCGACCTGGAGCAGCAGGTGGCGAGCCGGGTCGAGGCCTATCTCCGGCTGCGTCCGGAGCTGTCACTGCGCGATCCGGCTTTGGCGGCGGCCATCATCGTGCAGACGGTCGAGGGCCTGACACACAAGCTGGTCGTCCACGGCGACACGGCGACCGATCTCGACGCGTACGTCGAGGAGGTGGTGACGCTCATCGTCGCCTACCTGACCGCGCGGCGCTGAGATGGGGTCGCCGTTACCTCTTGACCCAGCACGCCCGCCGCGCCAGAAACCACCGGGCTCGCATCGCACCACCCCACACAGGAGGAAGCGCAGCATGGGTCGTAAGGTCTTCGTGGTCGGCGTCGGGATGACCAAGTTCGAGAAGCCCGGCTCCAAGAACTGGGACTACCCCGACATGGCCAAAGAGGCCGGCGAGAAGGCCCTGGCCGACGCCGGCATTCCGTACTCGCTCATCGAACAGGCGGCGGTCGGCTACTGCTACGGCGACTCCACCTGCGGGCAACGCGCCGTCTACCAGCTCGGCTGCACCGGCATCCCGGTCTACAACGTCAACAACAACTGCTCCACCGGCTCCACCGCCCTCTTCATGGCCAAGCAGTTCGTCGAAGGGGGCCTCGCCGACTGCGTCCTCGCCCTCG
The DNA here is from genome assembly GCA_964618895.1 of uncultured Binatia bacterium (SeqCode). Taxonomy (GTDB): domain Bacteria; phylum Desulfobacterota; class Binatia; order DP-6; family DP-6; genus CAZUDO01. Next base: position 92,663 of record CAZUDO010000041.1, on the reverse strand, counting down.
GCTTCGAGAAGATGGAGAAGGGCTCGCTCGGCGCCAAGTTCACCGACCGCACCAACCCGATGGACAAGCAGTTCGAGGTGATGGTCAACCTGCGCGGCTTCGGCAAGGGACCCGCCACGGCGCAGTTCTTCGGCAACGCCGGCCGGGAGCACATGGAGCGCTACGGCACCAAGCCGGAGTCGTTCGCCCGTATCGGCCACAAGAACCACAAGCACTCGGTCAACAACCCCAACTCGCAGTTCCAGGACGAGTACTCGCTCGACGACATCCTGAAGGCGCCGATGGTGTACGACCCGCTCACCAAGCTGCAGTGCTGCCCCACCTCCGACGGCGCCGCGGCGGCCATCCTGGCCAGCGAGGACTTCGTCAAGAAGCACAACCTGCAGGCCAAGGCGGTCGAGATCGCCGGCATGGCCATGACCACCGACTACGACAGCACCTTCACGGAGCAGAGCTGCATCAAGCTGATCGGCCAGGACATGACCCGCAAGGCCGCCGAGAAGGTCTACCAGCAGTCCGGCCTCGGCCCGGAGAACGTCGACGTGATCGAGCTGCACGACTGCTTCTCCACCAACGAGCTGGTCACGTACGAGGGCCTGGGTCTGTGCGAAGCCGGCAAGGGCGGCGAGCTGATCGACTCGGGCGCGGTCACCTACGGCGGCACGTGGGTGGTGAATCCGTCCGGCGGCCTGATTTCCAAGGGCCATCCGCTCGGCGCCACCGGCCTCGCGCAGTGCGCCGAGCTCAACTGGCAGCTTCGCGGCCAGGCCGAGAAGCGCCAGGTGAAGGGCGCGAAGGTCGGCCTGCAGCACAACCTCGGCCTCGGCGGCGCCGCGGTCGTGACCATGTACCGCAAGGACTGACGCGCCCGCCCCGGCGTCAGGAGCGGGCCACGAAGCCCCCGGTCGCGCCTCCGTGCGGCGCCCTGCCCGCCGCGGGCGCGACCGCGCCGAACGCCAGCGCGGCGCCATCGGGCCGTGTCCGGAGCCACGCCGCCGGCGCGCACACCACATCCTCGCCGAGTCGCACCGGCGCACCACCCCAGCCGACCTGGTCGCACGCTTGGCCGTCGGCCCCTGTCCCGTAGACGACCACCCTGACCGCGTCGCCCTCCGCACGACGATCGACGGCAGTCGGCATCGTCGCGAGCGCCAGCGGCGTCACGATGGTCGTGAAGGTCGCTTCGCGCGCAACGGCGGCCCGTATCGACACCGCCGGTGCCGGCACCGTGCGGCCGGACGGGAGCGCCACCCACCCCGGCTCGAGGCGTACGGTACCTTCCGGCGCGACGATCACGAGCGCCAACCCGGGGGCGTGTACCACCACGTCGCCGGCCCGTCTCTCGATCGAAACCCGCTCCCACGCCGCGGGCGCGAGCTGGAAGCGCAGATCGTACTGGTACGGCCGGGTGCCCTGCAGGCGATCGTCGATGATCCAGTAGGCGTCGTCGACGAACGCCACATCGCGCGCGTGCACCATCCCCTCGCACGTTCCGATCGCCCGCCCGCGCAGGACATCGAGTCCGGGCGCGGTGAGGCGCGCGCGCAGCGGGTGGTCGCGCCCACACTCGAAGACCAGGAAGCGCTCGTCGGCCTGCGACCAACCGCTGCGCTGCACGTGGTAGCCGCCCGCCGGATCCCTCCCCGGGCGGCGCCGCAGGGGGCGTACGCGCCCGCCGCCGATGGCGCGAGAGAGAACGTCGGGCCGCGCGAGCACCTCGGCGGCGAGGGACTGGAGATCGCCGTACGCGCCGTTGCCCGGGTCCGGCGACGCCGGGTGGGGGCCCCCGGGGCGATTCCAGTGGAGCGTGACCCCACACGCGCGCGTGAGCGCGCCACCGAGCCCGGGCGTGTTCTCGCGGACGCCGAAGAAGGCGCGCAGGCTCGTCATGGCACCATCATGCGGCCCGCACCCCGTCGCGCCCCCGACTGGCGGCCGATTCCGCCACAGCCTGCAACGTGAAGAGATCCAGGGGCTTCGCCAGGATCGCATACACACAGGCGGCGGCGGTGCGCTCTGCCAGCCCGGGGCCGGCATGCGCGGTCATCAGGATCAGCCGCGCGCCCGGCTGAAACGCACGCACCGCTTGCCACGCGACCAACCCATCGCCGTCGGGCAGCGAGAGATCGAACAGGCAGGTGTCGAAGCGCTCGTCGGCGGCTAGCTCGAGAACGCCAGCGACGGTCTCGGCCTCGTGGACCTCGTACCCACCCCGACGGAAGAAGCGTGCGATCTGCTTCCGCAGCATGCGGTCATCCTCGAGCAGCAGGAGCTTGGTCGGCACACCGGATCGTAGAGCAAGGACGATGCCACGGCGACATGCCGCCTGAACACGACCTGCGTGCGGCCGCGCCTGTGGCTTCTCACACAGGCGGGTGAGTGATCTCCTACGCCCCGTTGACATCCCCTACGCCCGTAGGCGACCACTGGCCGCCGTGCCCGCCATCCGGAAGGTCCTGATCGCCAATCGTGGCGAGATCGCAAGCCGCGTCATGCGCACCTGCCGGGCGATGGGCATCGCGACCGTGGCCGTGTACGCCGACCCCGACGCCGACGCACCCTTCGTCCGCCACGCCGACGAGGCGGTCTCCCTGGGGCCGCCCCTCGCCGCCGCCTCCTTCCTGGCCATCGAGCGCCTGGTCGACATCGCGCGCCAGACCGGCGCCGACGCTGTCCATCCCGGCTACGGCTTCCTGGCCGAGAACGCCGACTTCGCCGCCGCCTGCGCCGCCGCCGGCATCATCTTCATCGGCCCGACGCCCGACGCCATCCGCCACATGGGCAGCAAGATCGAGGCGAAGCGCATCATGGCCGAGGCGGGCGTGCCGGTGATCCCGGGCTTCAGCGCCGCCGGCCTGTCGGCGCGAGACATCACGGCCCGGGCGCACGACCTCGGCTTCCCCGTCCTGGTCAAGGCGTCGGCGGGTGGTGGCGGCAAGGGCATGCGCATCGTGCACGCGGCCGACGGCCTCGGCCCTGCGCTCGAGGCCGCCCGGCGGGAGGCGGGCGGCGCCTTCGGCGACGACACGCTGCTGGTCGAACGCTACGTCCCGTCCCCGCGCCACGTCGAGATCCAGATCCTGGGCGACGCGCACGGCACGCTGCTGCACTGCTTCGAGCGCGAGTGCTCGATCCAGCGCCGGTATCAGAAGATCATCGAGGAGGCGCCCTCCCCCGCCCTGGACGATGCCCACCGCGCCGCCATGGGCGCCGCTGCGGTCGCCGCCGGGCGCGCCATCGGCTACCAGAACGCGGGCACGGTCGAGTTCGTGGTCGATCGCGAGGGGGGGTTCTACTTCCTGGAAGTGAACACGCGCTTACAGGTGGAGCACCCCGTCACCGAGGAGGTGACCGGCCTCGACCTGGTCCGGCTGCAGATCCTGATCGCGCAGGGCGAGCCGCTGGCGCTCCGGCAGGAGGACCTCGCGCTGCAGGGTCACGCCATCGAGGCGCGGGTGTACGCCGAGGATCCCCGGCACGGCTTCCTGCCATCCACAGGGCGGATCGTGCGCTTCGACGAAGCGCGGCTCCCCGGCGTGCGCTGGGAGAGCGGTATCGCCACCGGCGTGGAGGTGAGCATCCACTACGACCCGCTGCTCGCCAAGGTGATCGCGCACGCGCCCACGCGCCGCGAGGCGGCCGCCCTGCTGGCGCGCGCGCTCGGCGAGACGCGCCTCCACGGCGTGCGCACGAACGTCCCCCTGCTGCTCGAGATTCTCGGCCACCCCGAGTTTCTCGCCGGCCGCATCGACACGCACTTCATCGCCGACCACATCGCGCTCGACCGGGCCCCCACGTCCGCCGAGCTGGCGGCCGACCGGGTGCACGCGGTGGCCGTGGCCCTCTGGCTCCAGGCCCGGCGTCTCGCCGAGGCCCCGGTGCTGCGCGGCCTGCCGTCGGGCTGGCGGAACAGCCCGAGCCAGCCGCAGGACGTGACCTTCGCGTGCGACGACCACCCCATCCTGGTCCAGTACCGCGTCCACCGGCCCGACCAGGTCGAGGTGACGGTGGACGGCACCGCCGCCGCGGCCGCCATCGCCGGCTGGGGAGCCGAGCACATCGACCTGGTGCTGGACGGGATCCGCCGGCGCATCCGGCTCGCGAGCGCGGGGGACGTGCACTACGCGCACAGCCCCCTCGGCACGTCCACGCTGCGCGAGCTGCCGCGCTTTCCGGAACCCGCGCACGAGGAGATTCGCGGCGGCTGCCTGGCACCCATGCCGGGGAAGATACTGCGCGTGCACGTGGCCGCCGGCCGGACCGTCGCCAGGGGCGAGGCGCTGGTCGTGCTCGAGGCCATGAAGATGGAGCACGAGGTGGTAGCGCCGCACGCCGGCATCGTCACCGAGGTACGGGTCGAGGTCGGCCAGCAGGTCCAAGCGGGCGCCATCCTGGTGGTCCTGGAAGAACCCGTCACCGAAGGAGGTGCCACATGAGCGACGGCGTGCTGTACGAGCGACGCGGCAGCGCCGCATGGATCACGCTCAATCAACCCGAGCGCCGGAACGCCTTGAGCGACGCCGTCGTCAGCGGGCTGCTCGCAGGGCTCCGCACCGCCACTGCCGACGCCGCCGTGCGTGCGATCGTGCTCACCGGCGCGGGCTCGGCGTTCTGCGCCGGGGCCGATCTCAAGGCCGGCGGCGTGGGCGCCACACACGGCGACGCGGCGGCGGAGAATCCGTTCGTGCAGGCCATGAAGCTCATCTGGGAGGGCCCGAAGCCGGTCGTCGGGCGCATCAACGGCCACGCCTTCGGCGGCGGCGTCGGGCTGGCGGCGGCGTGCGATCTCACCATCGCCGCCGACACCGCCGTGTTCGCGTTCAGCGAGGTACGCGTCGGCGTCATCCCGGCGATGATCTCGGTGGTGTGCGTGCCGAAGCTCGGCCTCCAGAACGCCATGTGGCTCTTCTTGACCGGCGAACGCTTCTCGGCGGCGCGCGCCGTGGAGGTGGGGCTGATCCACCGCGCCGTACCGCCGGACCAGCTCGACCGGGCGGTCGACGACGTGCTCGGGCTCGTGCGCCTCGGCGGCCCGCACGCGATCGCGGAGGCGAAGCAGCTGGTGCGGCGGGTGCCGGCGATGGGGCTCGACGAAGGGTTCCGGTGGACCACGCAGAAGAGCGGCGAGCTGTTTGCGTCGGCGGAGGCGGCGGAGGGGATGACCGCCTTCGTCGAGAAGCGGAAGCCGGCGTGGGTCGAGGGGTGAAGGTCGGATCTCCACACGACTACCTCCATCGCATCCTGACGGCGCGGGTGTACGACGTGGCGGTGGAGACGCCGCTCGAGGTGGCGCCGACGTTGTCGGTGCGGGTGCGCAATCGCGTGCTCTTGAAGCGCGAGGATCTGCAGCCGGTGTTCTCGTTCAAGGTGCGCGGGGCGTACAACAAGATGGTGCAGCTGCCGGCGCGGGTCTTGCGGCGGGGGGTGATCGCGTCGTCGGCGGGGAATCATGCACAGGGGGTGGCCTTGGCGGCGGCGCGCCTCGGCTGCCGGGCGGTGATCGTGATGCCGGTCACCACGCCGCGCATCAAGGTCGACGCGGTGCGGGCACGCGGCGCGCAGGTGGTGTTGCACGGCGACTCGTACGACGACGCCTATGCCGAGGCGCGGCGGCGCGAGCGACGGGAACGACTCGCCTTCGTGCATCCGTACGACGACCCCGATGTGATCGCGGGCCAGGGCACGATCGGCATGGAGCTGCTCCGGCAGACGACCGGGCCGGTGCACGCGATCTTCGCGGCGGTGGGCGGGGGTGGGCTGGTGACGGGCATCGGGGCGTACGTGAAGGCGCTCCGGCCCGAGATCCGCATCATCGGCGTCGAGCCGACCGACGCCGACGCGATGGCGCGCTCGCTGGCGGCGGGGCGGCGGGTGACACTGTCGCACGTCGGCCTGTTCGCCGACGCGGTGGCGGTGAAGCAGGTCGGTCGCGAGACCTTCCGCCTGGCGCGCCGGCTGGTCGACGAGATGATCCTGGTCGATACCGACGCCATCTGCGCCGCCATCAAGGACGCCTTCGAGGACACCCGCACCGTGCTCGAGCCCGCGGGCGCGCTCGCCATCGCCGGCGCCAAGGCCTACGTCGAGCGCACGCGCATCCGCGACCAGACGCTGATCGCGATCGCCTGCGGCGCCAACATGAACTTCGACCGCCTGCGCTTCGTCGCCGAGCGCGCCGAGGGGGGCGAGCGGCGGGAAGCGCTGCTAGCGGTCACCATCCCGGAGCGGCCAGGCAGCTTCCGCCGCTTCTGCGCCCTCCTCGGCGCGCGCAACGTCACCGAGTTCAACTACCGCCTCGCCGACCCGGCCGAGGCGCACGTGTTCGTGGGCGTCGAGGTGCACGACCGCCGCGAGACCGGGACCATCGTACGCCGCCTCCGTCGGCACGGGCTCCGTACCCTCGACCTGTCCGACAACGAGATGGCCAAGCTCCACGTCCGCCACCTGGTCGGCGGCCGGACGACGCTCGCCGCCCACGAGCTGCTCTACCGGTTCGAGTTTCCCGAGCGGCCCGGCGCCCTCACGCGTTTTCTCGACCGCATGCGTTCGGACTGGAACATCAGCCTGTTCCACTACCGCAACCACGGCGCCGACTACGGCCGCGTGCTGGTCGGCATGCAGGTTCCACCCGGCGAGATGGCGCAGTTCCGGCGCTTCCTCGCCACCCTCGGCTACCCGTGGGTGGACGAGACGCGCAACCCGGCGTACGGCCTGTTCCTCGGGTGACGATCTTGTGCGGCGGGCACGCTACGCCTACGGTGCAGGCTTGAAGAAGCAGGCGAAGCGTACTTCCACCGCCCGGCCAGCGCCTGCGCGGCGCGCAACCGTGCAGTACACGGTCCGGGGCGTCCCGTCGCACGTCGATCGCGCACTGCGGCGGAGGGCGAGCCAACTGTTGCGCGACGCGCTGACGAAAGAGGCCGGCGCGGACATGGCGGCGCCAGCCCTGCACCACGACCTGGATGCGCTCGCCGGTGCGTGGGACGAGGATCCCGAGTTCGATCGCGCCATCGCCGACCAGCATCGGATCGACGAGGCGATGTGGCGATGAGGATGGCCAGCGACACCAATCGCTCGTCGACTTCGCACGCGGCGACGGCGAAGCCGTCGAGTGCATCCGGCGCGCCCGTCGTGTGGATGTACCCCTCGTCGTGCTCGCGGAACTCCGCGCGGGTTTCTCTGTGGGCCGAGGGCGGAGCGGAACGAAGGCAACCCGACGCGTTTTCTGAGTGCGTCTCGAATCGAGGTGCTCTATCCCGACGAACAGACGACGCATCAGTACGGGCGGCTGTTTCGCCAGCTCCGAACGCAGGGAACCCCGGTCCCGGCCAACGATCTGTGGACGGCGGCGCTCGTCGTGCAGCATGGACTCCCATCCTTTTGCACGCGACTACCACTTCGATCACCTGCCGCAGATTCCGAGGGTTTGAGCAGCTCAGCACGCCGCGTCGCCGAGGCCGAGGCGCGTCGAGCCGGCCTTGACGGCGTACGTGGGACGGCGGAAGGTGACCCTCGACGGCACGTGTACGGGCGCCCCAGACGCCCGGAGAGGAGGCAGTCATGGCGACCCTGTCCCACACCGGTGATGCAGCGGTGGCGGAGCGAGCGGACGCCACGACGCGCATACTTGCCGACGGGGCGATTGCCGGACTTGCAGGGGCACTCGCCGCGGCGCTCTGGTTCTTCGCGCTCGACCTGCTGCAGGGGCGCCCGTTCTATACGCCCACCGTGCTCGGACTCGCCGCCTTTCGCGGCAGCGCGGGCCTCGAGTATCCCGCCGCGATCGCGCCCTCCTTCGAAATGATCCTCTGGTTCACGTGGCTGCACGGGCTCGTCTTCGTCCTGCTCGGCGTCGGTGCCGCGAAGCTGGTCGACATCGCGGAGCGCAGGCCGGACCTCGGCTTCGGCATCCTGCTCCTCTTCGTCGTCTTCGAGTACGGCTTCCTGGCGGTGTGCATGATGGCCGCCGAGCCCGTGCTGCGTGCGGTGGCATGGCCGGCGGTCATGACCGGGAACCTGCTCGCCGCCGCGGCGATGGTGGGGGTCCTGTGGCGACGCCACCCGCGCCTCCGCATCGAGCCGTGAGCGCACGGCGGCGGGAGCCCCTCGCAGCTCGCCTCCACTTCATCCCGCAAGTCCTTCGCCCGCTTCAGGCCGCGATCGTTCGCCTGCTCCGTCGGTATTTCGAGCGCGCACCGGGCTGGGTTCTTCTGACCACCACCGGGCGCACGACCGGTCTGCCGCGTGAAGTGCTGCTCCCGTGCGAGCGATCCCGGGACGCGCTGATCGTCATCTCGACCTACGGCTGGCAGTCGGACTGGATCCGGAACATCCGCCGTGACCCTCGGGTTCACATCTCCAGCGCAGGATGGGTACTGACGGCTCAGGCCGAGATACTGGAGGAATCGCACGCCAAGCGGGCTCTCGTTTCGGCGCACCCCTTCTTCCCGCCGGCGCCGTTCGCCGTCCTCAACTTTCTTCATCGGACGCTGCTTCGCCCGGTCTGGCTCCCCTTCCTGCGCTGGTGGGTTCAGAGCCGTCCGGTGGTCGTCATCCGACCCTCGAAGGCGAGCGAATCATGAGACCGATCGCTCGAACAGACAGAGGTCACTGGCAAGCGGCCTGATCCCCCGAGGGCTCGACAGTCGCCGCCGGCTACGGTAGCGGAGACGGACCGGCATGCCCGACGTACTCCGCATCGCCAACTGCAGCGGCTTCTACGGCGACCGGCTGAGCGCTGCCCGCGAGATGGTCGAGGGCGGCCCCATCGACGTGCTCACCGGCGACTACCTGGCCGAGCTGACGCTCATGATCCTGTTCAAGGATCGGATGAAGCACCCCGGCGCCGGCTTCGCCAAAACCTTCCTCCGCCAGCTCGAAGAAGTGCTCGGCACCTGCATCGACCGCGGCATCAAGATCGTCGTCAACGCCGGCGGCCTGAACCCGGCGGGCCTGGCGGCCGAAGTCGAGACGCTCGCCACCAAACTCGGCATCCGGGCGCGGGTCGCATACGTCGACGGCGACGACCTGGTCGGGGCCCTGCCCGGCCTGCAGGCGCAGGGCGCCGAGCTGCGTCACCTGGACAAGGGGACGCCCCTCGCGTCGCTCAAGGCCCAGGTGGTCACCGCCAACGCGTATCTCGGCGGCTGGGGCATCGTCGAGGCGCTCGGCCGCGGCGCCGACGTGGTGGTGTGCCCGCGCGTCACCGATGCGGCTCTCGTGGTCGGCCCGGCGGCGTGGAAATTCGGCTGGGGGCGCGACGATTGGGACCGGCTCGCCGCCGCCATCGTCGCCGGCCACATCATCGAGTGCGGCGCGCAGTGCACGGGCGGCAACTACTCCTTCTTCAAGGAAGTGCCCGACATCGGTCGCATCGGCTTCCCGATCGCCGAGATGCATGCCGACGGCAGCTTCGTCGTGACCAAGCACCCGGGCACGGGCGGGCTGGTGTCGGTCGGCACGGTGACGGCCCAGCTCCTGTACGAGATCCAGGGCCCGCGCTACCTGAACCCCGACGCCACCGCACGCTTCGACTCCATTCGCCTCGAGCAGGCGGGCTCCGATCGCGTGCGCGTCTCGGGCATCCGCGGCGAGCCGCCGCCGCCCACCACCAAGGTGTGCATAAACTACCTCGGCGGCTACAAGAACGCGATGACGTTCGTCCTGGCCGGCCTCGACATCGACGAGAAGGCCCGCCTGGCCGAGGAGACGCTGTGGACGCTGTGCGGCGGGCGGGCACGCTTCGCCGACACGACCGTGCGGCTCACGCGCTCCGACCGGCCCGACCCGCACGCCAACGAGGACGCCTTCGCCTACCTACAGGTGACGGTGAAGGACCCGGACGCCACCCTGGTCGGCCGGGCGTTCAGCAACAAAGCGGTCGAGATGGCGCTCGCCAACTACCCCGGCTTCTTCATCACGTCACCCCCCGGCGACGCCATCCCGTACGGCGTCTACTGGCCGGCGCTGGTGCCGTCGGAGGTCGTCCCGCATCGGGTGGTGATCGACGGCGAGACCATCCCGATCCCGCCGGTGCGCGTAACGGGAACAGTCGACATCAGCGTGCCGTCCCCCGCACGGCCCGCGCCACCGGACGGTCCGACCGAGCGCCTGCCCCTCGGCACGGTGTGTGGCGCGCGCTCCGGCGACAAGGGCGGCAACGCCAACGTCGGGGTGTGGGTGCGCAACCCGGCGACGTACGCCTGGCTGGAGCGCCATCTGACCGTCGACCGCTTCCGGGCACTGGTGCCGGAGGCGGCCACTCTCACGGTCGAGCGCCACCCGTTGCCGAACCTGCTCAGCCTCAACTTCATCGTGCACGGCCTGCTGGGCGACGGCGTCGCCGCCTCGACGCGCGGCGACCCGCAGGCCAAGAGCCTGGGCGAGTACCTGCGCGCGCGGCTGGTCGACATTCCGCGCGTGCTGCTCGGGGGGTGACGCCGTCGCTCGACCCCGGACCGTGCGGGATCGCCGGTGACGGCGATCAACCGGTGCCGAAGCGTCTACTTCGCCGTCACCGTCCGCGTCGCCACGCCGCCACGACTGCTGCGCACGGTGACGTTCTGCGGGTTCGACGGCCAGCCGAGCTCGCCGCGGTACCGGCCGCCGCCGTCGTTCTGGAGCGTGCCGATCACGCTGCCGGTGGCGGTGACCGAAACGGTCAGCGTAGCGGACGCGCTCGTGCTGGTGGCCTCGATACGCAGCTGACGTTTACCGCCGTCGTACTCGGCGACCTGGATGGCCACGGTGTCGGGTACGCCGGTGGTGGTGGTCACGGGCGGGGATGTCGTGGTGGTCGTGGTCGTCGGCGGCCTGGTGGTCGTGGTCGTCGTGGTGGGTGCGCTCGCGATCGTCGTCGTGGTCGAGGTGGAGGTCGTGACCGTCGTCGTGGTGGACCTGGTCGTGGTGGTGGTCGTGGTGGTGGTGGTGACCGCGGGACCGGAGGTCGGGCGGAACTGGCGTACCGAGGACCACGCGCCGGCGAGGCCCGTCGGTCCGGTGGCTCGCACGCGCCACCACAGCGTCTGCAGCGGCAGGCCCCCGGTCGTAGAGGTGGATGGCGTGACCGTCTGTGCGACGATCTGCGGCGCCGCGAAGGAGCTCCCGTCGTCGATCTGGATCGTGTACGACGCCGCGCCGGGCACGTCCGTCCAGTCGAAGGTGACCGGCTGCGCCGGGCGAGCATCGTTGGATGGACTCACCAGGGTGGGCCGCCCCGGCGGCGCCGGAGGCGTGGACGGCGTGACGGTCAGCAGCGCCAACAAGCTGGTGGCGTGGTAGGCCGAGACGGCCACCTCCGTCGACGCCGTCACCGCCGCAGTGGTCACCGTAAAGCTGGCGTTGCTCGCGCCGGGGGGGATGGTGACGCTCGCGGGCACCGCGGCCACGGCCGGCATGTTGCTGGAAAGCAGGACCAGCGCGCCCCCAGCCGGTGCGGGCGTGCTGATCGTGACCGTGCCGGTCGTCGATGTCCCGGCGGGCACGGTCCCCGGCGTGAACGTGAGCGACGCGAGCAGCGTGACGTTCGGGGGCTCGACGGTCAGCACCCCCGTTTGGACGAACCCGAGCTCGCCGGTGATCGTCACCGACGTGGTAGCCGCCACGACCGAGGTCGCAATCGGGAAGCGGGCGCTGTTCGCTCCCGCCGGGATCGTGACCGTGGACGGCACCGTCGCGACCGCCGGGTCGTCGCTCCGGAGGGCGACCACGACCCCGCCCGCGGGCGCCACGGTGCCGAAAGTGAGGAAGACGATTCCGGTGGCCTGGCGGCCGCCGTTCACGCGCGGCGTCTCGAGCTGGAGAAAGAACAGGGCCGGCGGCGCCCCTGCAACGCCGGTGGCAAACGACCGAGCCGCCGACCAGGCACCGAGGTTGCCGGCGCGGTCCGCCGCCTGCACGCGCCAGAACCACGTCGTGAGCGCGGGCGACGGCACCACGAACTCCGGCGTCGTGACGGCCCCGCGGTATTGGACCCAGTTCGGTGCGAAGTCGGAGCGAGTGGAGACCTGGACGTTGTAGGCCTCGATCCCGGACGGATCGGCGAGCGCGCTCCAGCGCAGCCGCACCGTCCCCGTGCCGGGGAAGGTGGCTCCGTTGGCCGGGCTCGCGAGGACCGGAGTCCCCACGGTGAGGTCGCCGCTCGCGTCGGCCACCAGATGGAGCTTGGTGAGGAAGCCGTCCTGCGGCGGGACGAAGCCAGGCGGCCCGGGGGCATAGGTGGTGTCGAACGCGCCCGCGCTGGTGGAAAAGTCCGCCGAGTTCGTCATCCCGACCACCACAGCCGTGTCGCCGCCCGCGGCCACGATGTGGGAGGGCTCGTCTGGAGCCCGGCACTCCGTCCGACCGCCTCCGAGGTAGGTCGAGTACAGGAGCTGTGTGCCGTCGCCGCTCAGCCGCCAGACGAAGCAGTCGTCGCCGCCAGCGTGCGTGCGGTCGAAGGCGCCGCGCGTCGTCGGCAGGTCGAACGACTCGGTGCCGCCGACGACGATCACCGTCCCCAGCTCGTCGACCACCACGTCCGTCAGCTCATCGTTGACGTTGCCGCCGACGAACGAGGACCAGAGGAGAGTCCCCGGGCCGCTCGCCGGGAAGCGGAATCGGGCGACGAAACCAGTCTTCACGTGCGGAAAGAGCGCGCTCGGCGGGAAGACGGGCGTCAGCGTCGGCTTCACGACCCCGGGGGTAGTCGGAAAGAACGGCGGCGTGAAGACGTCGAACCACGAATAGCCCGCCACCGTCACCAGCTCGGGGTTGGTGGGGTCGAGCGCCACACCACCCGTCTCTTCGAGGTTTATTCCGCCCAGAAAGGTCGCGTAGCGCAGGTCCGCAGCACCGGCGCCGTCGAGACGGAAGCGGGCGAGGAACACGTCCTCGGCGCCGTTCCAGGTACGATCGAAGGCGTCGGCCGTGACCGGCATGTCGGTACCGGTCGCGGACGAGGTGGTGCCGCCGACCATGGTGACGACGCCGTTCGCATCGGCCACCACGTCGACCGGGAACTCGTACGTCTGTCCGCCGAAGTAGGTGCCGTACGTGAGCTGGCTGCCATCCGGGCTCAGGCGGGCGAGGAACACGTCTTGCGGATAGGCCGTGGCGTCGCCCGGCGGCGGGGCGTTGAAGATGCGGTCGTACGCACCCGGCGTGGTGGGGAAGGCGGTCGAGTTGGTGGTGCCGGCGACCAGGATCGCCCCGGCGGAGTCGAGCGTGATCGCGCCCGCGCCGTCGCGGCCCGGGCTCCCGAGGTAGGTGAGGAAGGTCAGGTGGCCGGCCGCGTCGAGACGTCCGATGACCGCGTCCACGTCACCCGCGAACGTCCGCTGGTACGCGCCAGGCGTGGTCGGCAAACCGCCGTCGCTGGTGTTGCCGGCGAACAGCGCGCCACCGGCTGGGTCGGAGACGAGATGGGTCAGCCACGTGGTCCCGGTGGTGGGGGCAACGATGGTCCCGTACTCGACACCGTCCCCCGTAGCGGCAACCCGCAGGACGAACAGCGGCTGGCCGCCGGGGGCGACGGGGATGACGGGGAAGTCGGTGGACGACGACGCACCGAAGACGAGCAGGTCACCCGAGCCGTCGCCCGCGACCGCCACGTCACGGATCCAGTCCCCGTTCGAGCCGCCGAGGAACGTCGACCACACCAGGCCCGGGTCGACCACCAGGGCGAGCGTGCGGTCGCGCCCGGGGGCATCGAAGCCGAAGCGCTGGCCGTCGAGCAGGCGAAAGCGGCACGCGAGCGGGCGGCGTTCGCCACTCGGCAGCACCTCCCACGTGGCGGGGGGCGTCTGTCGCACGGGGCCAGCGGGCGTCTCGAGCACCAGCGTGCCGTCGGCGTCGAGCGTCAGGCGGGAGGCGCCGGCGGCGTGCACCACGACCCGCCCCAGGTCCGCACCGGGGGCAAGCAGGACGTCGTACTCGAGCCGGCCGCTCTCCTCGCGCACGCGCACGTCGACGCCGTCGTACAGTCCCCGATACAGGAGGCCGCTGTAGGCGGACACATCGGTCCGCCAGCGCGCCGGATCATCGCCCAGGTAGAAGTTGTAGCGCCCGTGCCGCTGCCCTTCGGGGGTAAGCGTCGCGCGCTCGGTGGCGCCCTCGAAAGTCAGCGGGACGGACACCAAGCCGGGGTCGCCCAAGTGGAGCGTGATGGTGCGCTCGTCGAAGGAGGCCGTGGCCGTTCCCTTCCAGAGGACGAAGCGGGCGCGGCCGGGCCACTGGCCGCGGTTCTCGAGAAAGGCGGCGGGTAGGCGGGCTGCGACGGATGCCCGGCTGGGAGACGCGGCGGCCCACGCGCGCGGGAGCTCCGCCGAAAGCGCCTCCGATGCGAGGGCGAGAGCGGCGGCAAGGAGGGTGCGGCGCGCAGTCGAGGGGATGATCATGCGACCTCCGGAGCCGACATGTGCATCGACGGGTGGGAGTTACCCACTCCGTGTAACACCTCGGCATGCCGCGAGCCATCCTCTTCGTCGCGCGGGTTGCGATTGCGCACCGCACGCCCGCCGCGCGACCGCCACTTGCGATCTGTGCTACTCCAGCGCCGCGCCGTGGCCGAGCCGCACCGTCCGCGTCTCGCCGGCCGGGCCGACCAGCTCGACGCGGTCCGGGGCGATGGCGGCGACGCGCTGCGCACCGAGCTGGCTCCCCTCGGGGACGGTGACCGACGCGACGCCGGTGCGGAAGGTGGCGCGGTGGCGGTCGCCGACGAGCAGGAGGCCGTCGAGCCGGGCCGTCGGGGTGGTCGCCGTTTGCATCATTGCTTCGGCGGCGGGGCCCGCCTCCGCCACCGCAACGGCGCCCGCGGACCGCACGGCCGCGTCGCGCACATACGCCGCCGCCGGACGATCGACTGCCGCTGGCGCGGGCATGTCCCGGGTCGCGCCCGGCAGGCCGACGACGAGCGCCGCACACACCGTCGCCGCCACTACGCCGAGCGCGCCGACGGCGCCGCCGACCCCGCGCCGTTCGCCCGCGGTCCCGGCAGGGCGCGAGACGCGGAAGGTCGCCTCCGCGCTCCAACCCGGGCGCGCCGCGGTCAGCGACACCCGCCGCTCGCGCGGCTGCTCCCAGCGCGCGGGTTCGGTGCGAACCGGCAGCAGGCGCTCCCCGGCCACGACCACCGTCGACGGCAGCGCCATCGGCGCCCGCGCCATCGGCACCAGCGCCGTCGACGCCACCTTCGCCCGGTAGCGCACGCCGCGCCCCTCCGCGAACGCCAGGATGATCTTGAAGGCGAGGCGGCTCGGTTCGTTCCGGCCGCGCTCCCACGCCGAGATGGTCGACGGCGACCAGTCGAGGGCGCGCGCCAGCTCGGCCTGGCTCAGGTGCAGTCCCTCGCGCAGCGCGCGGATCACGTGTCCCGGAGGGGTTTCCATACCCTGTGACGGGGAGCAACCCCCATGCCATGCGTCCCCGTCCAGCGAACGTCACCGCGCCCGCTTGCGCCACCGACGTAGCCTCGTCGCTGCGGCCAGATTTGTGACGAGGCCGCTCAGCGCGCGGCCGCAAGCGCACTCGCGCAGCGCTCGCCGTCCATGGCGGCCGACATGATCCCGCCCGCCGCGCCGGCCCCTTCTCCGCATGGATAGAGCCCACGCACTTGCGGATGCATCAGCGAGGTCGGGGCGCGCGGGATGCGCACCGGCGAGGACGTACGCGACTCGACCCCGACCACGACAGCGTCGTTGGTGAGGTAGCCGCGCAGCCGCCGGCCGATGGCGCGGAGCCCACTGCGCAGTGCCGAGTGGATGGCGGGCGGCAGCACGGCGGCGAAGTCCGCTGCGCGCACGCCGGGCGGATACGAGCATGCCGGCAGATCGGCCGACGGCGTTCCGGCGACGAAGTCGGCGAGGCGCGCGGCGGGCGCCACCAGCGCCCCGCCCCCGGCCTCCCAGGCCGCACGCTCGAGGGCGGCCTGGAAGGCGATGCCCGCCAGGGCTCCCGCTGCGGCATGCGGCGCCAGATCTTCCGGTCGCACCTCGACCACGATGCCGGAGTTGGCGTAGCGCAGCTGACGGCTCGACGGCGACCAGCCGTTCACGACCACTTCCTCAGCCCCGGTCGCCGCCGGGCAGATGACTCCGCCCGGACACATGCAGAAGGAGAACACGCCCCGTCCGTCGACCTGCTGTGCGATGCGGTAGGCGGCCGGCGGGAGCGCGGGCGACCGCGTCGTACAGTGGTACTGGATGGCGTCGATCAGCGCCTGCGGGTGCTCGACGCGCACGCCGACGGCAAAGGGCTTCGGCTCGAGCGCGAGGCCCTGGCGACACAGCAACTCGTACACGTCGCGCGCCGAATGGCCGGTGGCGAGGATCACCCCGCGCGCCTCGATCCGGACGCCGTCGGCGGTGACCACGCCGGTCACACACTCGCCCGCCACGCACAGGTCGGTGACGTGCGCACCGAAGCGCACCTCACCGCCGCAGCCGACGATGGTCGCGCGCAGCGCCTCCACCACCTGCGGCAGGCGGTTCGTGCCGACGTGCGGATGGGCGTCGACCAGGATGTCGGCCGGGGCACCGTGATGCACCAGGATCTCCAGGATGCGCCGCACCTCGCCGCGCTTGGTGGCGCGGGTGTAGAGCTTGCCGTCCGAGAACGTGCCCGCGCCCCCTTCGCCGAAGCAGTAGTTGCTGTCGGGGTCGACCGGGCCTCCGCGGCAGACGTGTGCCACGTCGTGGCGGCGGGCGCGCACGTTCTTGCCGCGCTCGAGGACGATCGGGCGCACGCCGAGCTCGATCAACCGGAGAGCCGCGAACAACCCCGCCGGGCCGGCGCCGACGACCACGATCGGCGCCGCAGTCCGCACGTCGCGCCAGGCCGGCACGCGCAACGGCTCGGGCCGGAACGGCTCGCCGACCCACGCGCGCACCCGCACCACCCACACCGGCGGCGGCGTGCGGGCATCGAGCGCGCGGCGCACCACGGCAACATGGGTCAGGTCACCCGACGCGACGCCCAGGCGGCGGGCCACCAGGTGCGCGAGCGCCTCGGGATCGGCGAGCGCCTCCACCGGAACCCGGATCTCGGCGTCGCCAATCACCGGGCGCTGGCGGTCACTCGCGCGGCTTCAGCGCGTCACGGAGGGCCGCGAAGGGCGTGTTGAAGGCTGGTTGCGCCGGCGGCGTATAGGGCTCCCCCCGGTCGTCGTGCCGGCGCTCGCGGGGCGGCTTGCGCGGCCCGCGGTCGCGGGGGTCGTCCCGCCGGCGCGACCGGTCCTGCGCTGGCGCATTCTGACCGCCGGCGCGGGCCGGTCGCGCTCCGGGCGGGCCGGGCCGCGGCCCGGTGCGCTCCGGCGGCCGGTGTTCCGGCGGCCGTTCGCGTTTCATCGTGAGCGCGATCTGCCCTTTCTCCAGGTCCACCCCGACGACGCGCACCTCGACCCGGTTCCCCGGGCTCACCACCTCGTGCGGGTCCTTCACGAACCGGTCGCTCAGGCGCGAGACGTGCACCAGGCCGTCCTGATGCACGCCGATGTCGACGAAGGCGCCGAAGGTGGTGACGTTGGTAACGATGCCGGGACAGACGAGCCCGGGCTTCAGGTCCGCGAGCGCGTGGATATCGGCCCGGAACTGGAAGGGCACGAATACCTCGCGCGGATCGCGCCCGGGCTTCTCCAGCTCGGCGACGATGTCGGCGAAGGTGAATGCGCCCACTTCCTCGCGCAGCGCCTCCGCCTGCTTCACCCGCTCCACCCCTGGCCCGAGGAGATCGGCCACCGTGACGCCGAGCCCCGTGGCCAGCCGTTCGAGCGCATCGTAACGCTCGGGATGGACACCGGTGTTGTCGAGCGGGTGCTCGCCGCCGGCGATGCGGAGGAACCCCGCCGCCTGCTCGAAGCTCCGGCGCGAGAAACGCGGCACCGCCGCCAGCTGGGCGCGCGTGCGGAAGAGCCCGTGTGCCGCCCGGTGCGCCACCAGCGCGCTCGCCAGGGCCGGACCGATGCCGGCCACGTGCTGCAGGAGGTGCTCGGAGGCCGTGTTGAGGTCGACCCCCACCTGGTTGACGCACGAGTCGACCACCAGGTCGAGCGACTTCTGCATCAGGTGCGGGGGCACGTCGTGCTGGTACTGCCCGACGCCGATATGCTTCGGGTCGCTCTTGACCAGCTCCGCCAGCGGGTCCTGCAGCCGACGGGCGATCGAGATCGCCCCGCGCACGGTCACGTCGAGCGCCGGGAACTCCTGCCGGGCCACCTCGCTGGCACTGTAGATGCTGGCCCCCGCCTCGCTCACCATGACGACGGGGACGCCGCTGCCGGCCGCGTGCAACGCCTGGCGCGCGAACTGCTCCGCCTCGCGCCCGGCCGTCCCGTTGCCGATCGCGACCGCGGCCGCACCGTGGGCCTGCACCAGCGTGATCAGCGTTCCCCGGGCCTCGGCGCGACTGTCGTCGGTCTTCAGATGCAGCACGGCGCTGGTGACGAAGGTGCCGGCCGCGTCCACCACCGCCACCTTGCACCCGGTGCGGATGCCCGGGTCGATCGCCACCACCGGGCGCGACCCGAACGGCGACGCCAGCAGCACCTTGCGCACGTTGTCGGCGAACACGCGGATGGCCACGTCGTCGGCGACGCCTTTGAGCGCCTTGTGCACGGCCGTCGCTACGCCAGGCAGGACGTGCTCGGCGAGTGCGAGGCGGGCTGCACGCCGGAGCACCGCGTCGCCGGGGGAGTCGGGCACGGTCACGGCCTCGGCCTCGAACGCCCGTCGCAGCCGCTCGTCGAACTCGGCGTCGTCGGGTGCCCCCCCCAGGCGGACCGCGAGCTCGTTCTCGGCGGCACCGCGGCGCAGCGCCAGGTAGCGGTGCGAGTGCTCCGGCTTCAGCAGGGAGACGACCGGCTCCGCGTACGCGAAGTACTTCTCGAACTTGCTGTGCGGTTTGGCCTTGGCGCCGCGCGCGCTCACGACGTGGCCGCGCTCGTGCAGGGCCTGCCGCACGACCGCCCGCAGCGGGCGCGACTCGGAGAGGCGTTCGACCAGGATGTCCTGCGCGCCCTGGATCGTGGAGTCGGTGTCGGGAAACCCTTTCTCCTCGTTGCGGAACGTGAACGCCCACAGTTCGAGCGTCTGGCCGGGCTGCGGCGTCTCCAGGCCGTGCCCGCAGTTCCAGATCCAGTCGGCGAGCGGCTCGAGGCCGGCCTCACGCGCGACCGCCGCACGCGACTGCCGCTTGCGCTTGAAGGGCAGATACAGGTCCTCGAGCACGTCACGGTCGAAGGTGGCCAGGATCTGCTCGCGCAGCTCGGCGGTCAGCTTTCCCTGGCGCTCGATCTCCTTGACCACGAACGCCTGCCGCGCCAGGAGCGCGTCCCAGGCCTCCTTGGTGTCCATCACGGCCTGGATGCCGACCTCCGGCAGGTTGCCGGTCTGCTCCTTGCGGTAGCGGGCGATGAACGGGAGCGTGGCGCCGTCCGCGACCAGCCGGAGCACGGCGTCCGCGGCTGCGGGCGGAATCTCCGGGTGCGAGGCGTGCAGGAAGCTCTCGAACGTCATCACGACCGGCGCTCGGGGCGGGAGAGTGCCACTGTGCGCCGCGCTTTTCCAGGGTCGCTCACGCTATGGTGGCCGCCTCGCCGTACTGTGCCGTCAGGTAGGCGACGATGTCGTCCGACTCGTACAGCTCGCGCCCCGTGTTGGGGTCGATCAGGTACGGCACCTGCACCTTGCCACCGCGCCGGCGGAGCTCGTCCCGCTTGGGGCTTCCCTTGGGCAGGTTGCGAGCCAGGTACTCCAGGTCGAGCTCGGCCAACGCCTCGCGGACCTTGCGGCAATAGGGCGAGCCCTCCATGTTGTAGAGGACGAGGCGTTGGAGCGCCGGCCGGGCGGCCGCCGGCCGCGCCCGCCCACCGCGTCCCAGGCGGACCGCGCTGGCGAGCGCCGAGGTGAGCGTATCGACCAGGGTGGGCAACCCCCACGGCGACCCGGGTCCCCCGTAGGTGATGCGCAGGTGGGCCACGATGTCCGCCGACTCGTACAGCCTCGTGCCGGTGTTCGGGTCGACCAGGTACGGCGCCTGCATCTTGCCCCCCAGGCGCACCAGCTCCTCGCGGCGCGGGCTCCCGCCGGCGACGGGATGGGTGACGTAGTCGAGGTCGAGCTCGGTCAGCGCCTCGCGCACCTTCCGGCAGTAGGGACACGCCTCGAAGTCGTACAGCTCGAGCGGCCGGGCCGGTGCCGCACGGCCGGCGGCGCCCGCGTCGAGTGACAGCCCCCGTCCCAGCCGGATGACGCTCGCCACGAATGACGTCACGTTGTCGATCATCGCCATGGGTCCTCCCTCGCGAACGTGCTAGAGCGAACGCGTGCGCATGTCCAGCAAGAGCGGCGGCGACGAGTGGCTCGGCCTCCTCGGCGGCGCCCGCACCGGGACACGCCCCGGGTTCGCGGTCATCCGTCCGGCGCTCCTCGTCGGCGAGTATCCGACCCCGGCCGACGCAGGCTGGCTGCGGACGGAGCATGGCGTGACGGCGGTCCTCTGCCTGCAGGACGATGCCGATCTCGCCAGCAAGGGCGTGCGGCTGGCGCGTCTGGAGACGGCGTACGCCACCCACGGCATCGGCTTTCATCGCATCCCGATTCCCGACGGGAACGGCGTCGACCTGCGGCTCCGCCTGGACGACATCGTCACCCTGCTCGCGCGCCTGATCGACGCCGGTGAGCGCGTCTACCTGCACTGCAACGCGGGTTTCAACCGGGCCCCCACGGCCGCGATCGCCTACCTGCACGCGGCCGAGGGGCTCACGCTGGCGGCGGCACGCGACGCCGTGAAGGCGCGCCGGCCGTGCGTGCCGTACATGCGCGCGCTGGAGGTGCACTTCGGCGCCCGGACCACCCAGGCCTGACGGGGCATTCAGTCCCCGAACGAGATGCCCAGGTCCCGGGCGGTCACGATCGTGTCGCAGTCCAACGGGACCACCTTCATGCGCCCAGTCGCCTGCGCCAACGGCACGTAGCGCACCGTCGGGGGATCCAGGGCGACCATCGTCCCCACCCGGCCCTCGGCCAGGCCCCGTACCGCGGCCGCGCCGAAGCGAAGCGAGATCAGGCGGTCGAACGTCGTCGGCGTGCCGCCGCGGAGCAGGTGGCCCAGGACCACCGTGCGCGCCTCCTGCCCGGTGAGCGCCTGGAGCTCCTTCGTGACCGCCTCCCCGACCCCACCGAGACGCTCCGCCCTCCCCACTTCACGCGCGATCACAGAGGCCGCACCGCCCTTGGGCATCGCTCCCTCGGCCACCACCACGATGGCGGAGTGGCGGCCGCGTCTGGCCCGTTCCTGGATCGCCGCCGCGACCTTGGTCAGGTCGTACGGGATCTCGGGGATCAGAATGGCGGCGGCCGAGCCGGAGACGCCGGCGTGGAGCGCGATCCAGCCCGCGTACCGACCCATCACCTCCACCACCATGATCCGCCGGTGCGCCTCGGCCGTGGAGTGGAGGCGATCGAGGCTCTCGGTCGCGAACGACACGGCGGTGTCGAATCCGAACGTCACGACGGTCTCGTTCAGGTCATTGTCGATGGTCTTCGGCACCCCGATCACCGGCAGGCCCTTCTGCGCGAGGGTATCGGCGATGCTGAGCGACCCGTCGCCGCCGACGGCGATCAACGCGTCGAGTCCGTGCGCCCGGAACGCCGCCAGGACCTCGTCGGAGCGGTCGCGCTCGACGATCCCCCCGCTCGCGTCCTTGGTCGGGTACTTGAGCGGGTTGCCGCGGTTTGTGGTTCCCAGGATGGTGCCGCCGCGGTGTGTGATCCCGCTCACGCCCTCGCGCGTGAGCCGCACCACGCCACCCTCCGGGTACTCCCGGGGAGACAAGAGGCCGTCGTACCCGTCACGGATACCGAAGCACTCCCAGCCGCGATTGAGCGCAGACACCACCGCCGCCCGGATCACGGCGTTCAGGCCCGGAGCGTCCCCGCCTCCGGTGTTGATCGCGATGCGCGTGATGTCCATCTCTGCCCCCCGTGCACCATCTCATCCCTCCTGCCGGCGGGGCAATCGGCTGCCGCCGGCGTTGGCGACCTGACGCCCGCGTGCTAGGCCTGCCACGGCCATGCACCCCACCCTCGTCATCCGCGGCGGCACGGTCGTCGACGGCAGCGGCGTTCCGGCCTTCGACGCCGACGTGGTCGTCCACGGCGACCGCATCACGGCGGTGGGACGCCACGACGGACCCGCCGACGAGGTGATCGACGCGCGCGGCAAGCTGGTCACCCCCGGCTTCGTCGACATCCACACCCATCTGGACGCGCAGCTCACCTGGGACCCGCTCGGCAGCCCGGTCTGCTTCCACGGCATCACGTCGGTGGTGGTCGGCAACTGCGGCGTCGGCTTCGCGCCCTGCCGGCCCGCCGACCGCGACTATCTGATGTTCCTGATGGAAGGGGTGGAGGACATTCCGCGTACGGCGCTGGCCGCCGGGCTGTCGTGGTCATGGGAAGATTTCGGCGGCTATCTGGACGCGCTCGGGCACGCGGGGCTCGGCATCAACGCCGGCGCATACGTGGCCCACGCGCCTCTCCGCGTGTACGCGATGGGCGAGCGCGGCGCGCTCGACACGTCCCCCACCGACGCCGAGCTGGCGGTCATGCAACGCGCGGTGGACGGCGCGATGGCCGCGGGCGCGCTCGGCCTCTCGACCGGTCGCACCACCATGCACCGCACGCCGGCCGGCGACGCCGTACCCGGCACGTTCGCCGACCGGCGCGAGCTGCTCGCGCTGGCGGCACCGCTGGCGGCGCGTCGGGCGGGCGTCCTGCAGGTGATCCCCTTCGGCGCCGCCGGCGAGGCGGCCGGCGGGTTCGACCGCGACCTGCCCCTGCTGATCGAGCTGGCCCGCACCAGCGGGCGGCCGGTGAGCGTCGGCCTCACACAGGCGCGCGCGTATCCGGAAGAGTGGCGCGCGTCGCTCGAGGCGCTCGCCGCCGCCACCGGGCCCGGGGTCGCGCTCGTACCGCAGGTGGCGCCGCGGGCGATCGGGCTCCTGCTGGGCTTCGGGCTCCTGTCGCCGCTCTTCCTCTTTCCGGCCGCCGGCGACCTGCTCGACGTGCCGCCGGACGAAGTTCTCCGTCGCCTCCGAGAGCCGACGCTGCGCGCCCGGATCGCCGCCAGCCTCGATCCCGACGGTGAGATCATGGCCGGCATGGCGAGCCTCGATCGGCTGTTCGTGCTCGAGGACACGGGCGTGCGTGCCTACGAGACCACTGCCGCGCGCAGCATCGCCGGCACCGCCGCGCGGCGCGGCGTGTCCCCCGGCACGGTCATCCTCGACGCGCTGGTCGCGTCCGATCTGCGGGCCCTCCTGATGGTCGCGCTCTACAACTGGGACCTGGACGCCGCCCGCACCATGATCGCGCACCCACTGAGTGTTCCCGGACTCGGCGATGCCGGCGCGCACACCAGCCAAACGTGCGACGTGGGGGTACCGACCTTCCTGCTGGCGTACTGGGTACGCGAGCGCCGCGCCCTTGCGCTGGAAGACGCCGTGCGCCGCCTCACGTCCGCCCCGGCGGCCACCTGGGGCCTCGCCGGACGCGGCCTCGTCCGGCCCGGAGCGTTCGCCGACCTGAACGTCATCGACCTCGACGCGCTCGACCTGTGCGCGCCGGAGATCCGCCACGATCTCCCCGGCGGCGCCACCAATCTGAGCCAGCGGGCACGCGGCTACCTGGCCACCATCGTGAACGGCCAGGTGTTGATGCGCGACGGCGTACACACCGGCGCGCGCCCGGGACGCGTGCTCCGCAGCGCCCCGGCCTGAGCCGTTTGCGCGCCACCGGCCCCGCACCGTAGACACGGCGCATGGCCAGCCCATCCGCCACCGCCGTCACCGACCGCCGCTACGTGTTCCAGGGCCGCGAGGTCACGCTGCCGGTGGTGGTGCGCGACGCCTCGTCGACAGCGGCCACCTACCTCGTGCCCGCCGCGGCCGCGCGCCGGTTCCTCCCCTGCCCCGACCTCGATGTGATCGAGCTGCTGCCCGGCCGCACGCTCTTCAGCATCGCCTGCATCGACTACCGCGACAACGACCTCGGCGACTACCACGAGGTTTCGCTCGCCTTCTTCGTGCGCGAGCGGCGCGCGCCGGCGGGCGTGCCGTACCTCGGCCCCGCGCTCGACTTCGCCCGCAACCGCGTCGCCACCTGGATATGGAAGCTCCCGGTCGACCAGAGCTTCACGCGCGACGCCGGCGAGGGCATCTGGGGGTTCCCCAAAACCGTCGAGCAGATCGCGTTCACCACCGTCGGCGCCCGCCGCCGGTGCACGCTCACCATGGGCGGCCGGCTGGTGCTGGCGTTCACGATCGCGCCCGGGGGCACGCGCACGCTTCCCGACACACCGATGGTCACCTACAGCATGGTCGACGGCGCGCTGCACCGGACCGCCTTCGTCTCCGGAGCCACCGGCGTCGGCATCCACCTGGGCGGCGTCGAGCTCGCGCTGGGCGATCATCCGCTGGCCGACGACCTGCGCACCCTGGGGCTGCCGAAACGCCCGCTCCTGAGCGTCTGGATGACGCATACGCACGCACGCTTCGGCGCACCGGAGCGGGTGTAGGTGCAGCCCGTCGAGCTGCCGCAGGAGCCGATCGATCGCCTGATCGCGCCGCTCGAGCGCTTCCTGCACGTGGAGGCAGCGGGCGGGGTCGTGCTCCTCGCGTGCACGGCCGCGGCGCTGGCACTCGCCAACTCGCCGGCCGCGGAAGCGGTGCACCACTTCTGGCAGACGGCGGTGGGCATCGAGATCGGCCCGTTCCAGATGCGGCACTCGCTGGAGCACTGGATCAACGACGGGTTGATGGTGCTGTTCTTCTTCGTCGTCGGCTTGGAGGTGAAGCGCGAGCTGGTGCTGGGCGAGCTACGGGATCCCCGGCGTGCCAGCCTGCCGCTGATCGCCGCCCTGGGCGGGATGCTCGTGCCCGCCGGCATCTACCTGACGTTCCAGGCGGGCCAGCCAGCGGAACGCGGGTGGGGCATCCCCATGGCCACCGACATCGCGTTCGTGGTCGGCTGCATGGCGGTGCTCGGGCCCCGCATCCCGGCGGGGCTCCGCATCATGCTGCTGTCGCTCGCCATCGCCGACGACATCGGCGCCATCCTGGTGATCGCCGTCGGGTACTCGGCCGGCATCCACACCGGCGCCCTGCTGCTCGCGGTTCTCGGTGTCGGCGTGGTGGTCGCCCTGCAACGGCTCGGCGTGCGCTCTTTCCTCGCGTACACGGTGACCGGGGTGTTCGTATGGGTTGCGCTCCATCACTCGGGCATCCACGCGACGCTGGCCGGTGTGGCCCTGGGCCTCATGACGCCGGCGCGGCCCTATCTGGGCGACGGCGTGCTCACGCAGCTCCTGCAGCGGGTGGGGCGGCCGCGCACCGCCGACGTGCGCACGCTCCAGCGCGTGACCCGCGAGCTGGTCTCCCCGCTCGAGTACCTGGAAGCCACCCTGCACCCCTGGGTGGGGTTCGTGATCATGCCACTGTTCGCGCTGGCGAACGCGGGCGTGGTCGTCGAGCCGGGCGCGGTGCGGTCTCCGGTGGCGCTCGCCGTCGCCACCGGGCTCGTGCTCGGGAAGCCGATCGGCATCGTGACGTTCAGCTGGGTCGCCGTCCGGATGGGCCTGGCGCGCCTGCCCGACGGGACGGGGTGGGGCGCCCTCACGGGCGGCGGCCTTCTGTGCGGAATCGGGTTCACGATGGCGCTCTTCATCGCCGGGCTCGCCCTGGCCGGGCAGACACTCGATGCCGCCAAGGTCGGCATCCTGGGCAGCTCAGCGGTCGCGGCGCTGGCCGGCATGGCGACTCTGCTCGTCACGCTGCCGCCGCCCCGCACGCACACGCCCCAACACTGACGGGCGTGCGCGTCCCGCCCGCATGCGCCCCGGCAGGCCGGGCCCGCCGGGGCGATGAACCGCAGGCGCTAGTGCGAAACTGCCACCCGTCCATGACCGGCATCATCATGTCGAGCAGGATCAGGCAGAACCCGGGCCTGGCGCGGAGCTGGACGAGCGCTTCGCACCCATCCGTCGCCGTCACGACCCCGTAGCCCTCGCCCTCGAGCAGCACGGTCAGCGCTTCGCGCTGCAGACCGTCGTCCTCGACGACCAGGATGTCGTTCGCCACGCCGGCCACGGCGGTCTTCCTACGGCGCTCCCGCCGATCGACAGGTCGGGCCCGTCGCCCCGCCCGTCAACCGGACAATCGCCGCCACCAACGGGCCGCCTTCGACCGGCTTCGTCAAGTAGGTGTCGTCCGCGACCGGCGGGGGCATCCGATCGTCCGTCGGCGCACGGTCCGTAAGCCACACCGCCGGCAGGTGCCTCCGCTGCGGGTGCGTCGCGCGTATCCGGCGAATCAGCGTGTGTCCGTCGGCAGCGTCGTCGCCGAGATCACCCACCACGAGGTCCGGTTCCCAGCGCGCCACCAACGCCAGCGCCTCGTCGGCGGATGCGGCGGTCGCCACCTCCGCGCCGTCCGTCTCCAGAACGATGCGCAGCGCGCCGGCCCCGTCGAGCACGTCGGTCACGACCAGCACCCTGCGGCCCGCAAGGGGGAGGTCGTGCCCGAGCGCCGATTCGGCTCCAGCCCCGGGGGGCCGGGCCGCCACGGGGGGCCTGCGGGGCAGAAGCGGGAGTGTCACGGTGAACGTCGCACCCTGCCCCGCACCAGGGCTCTCCGCGACGACGCGGCCGCCATGCAGCTCGGCCAGGTGGCGAACGATCGGCAGGCCGAGCCCCAGGCCCCCGTGCCGTCTGGTGGTACCGCCCTCGGCTTGACGGAAGCGCTCGAACACGTGCGGGAGGAACTCGGAACTGATCCCTTCGCCGGTGTCACGGACCAGGACGCGCGCCCAGCCGTCCTCGCGCTCGAGCCGGACCTCGACGCGGCCGCCTTCCGGCGTAAACTTGACCGCGTTCGCGAGCAGGTTGCCGACCAGCTGCCGCAGGCGCTCGGGGTCGCCGGCCACCAGGCCCGCGGTCCAGTCGAACGCGCACTCGAGGCGGATGCTCTTCGCGTCCGCCGCCGGGCGGATCGCCTCGACGGCGGCTTCGACCTCGGGCACCAGGTCGAGCGGACGGAGATCGACCCGCAGCTGGCCGGACACGATGCGGGCCATGTCCAGCAGATCGCCGACCAGCTTGGCCTGCGCCTTGCCGCTGCTCACGATGATGTCGAGCGCATGCGGCACGTCCTTGGCCTTCCCGTCGCGCAGCAGGCGGGCCCACCCGAGGATGGCGGCCAACGGGGCACGCAACTCGTGCGACACGTTGGCGAGGAACTCGTCCTTCAGGCGATTGGCCTCCTGGGCCTTGCGATACAGGCGAGCATTGTCGACCGCCACCGCGGCCCGGGCGGCCAGCTCCTTGGCGAGCGCGAGGTCGTCGGGGGTGTATGTCCGTCCGGGCTCGGCCGAGACCAGCCACATCGCACCCACCATCCGCTCGCGGGCACGCAGCGGGACGATCATGTAGGTCCCGACCCCGAGCGCCCACGAGATCTCCCGGTAGCGGGGCGCCGGCCAGGCCCCCTCCAGCAGATCGACGGCTCCGTCCGCGGAGAGCATGGACTCGCCGGCGATCAGCCGCTGCGCCAGGCGGCTCTCGGCCCGGGGAACGAATGGCGTGCACAGCTCCTGCACCAACGCGCTCTTGGCGGGGTCGCGGTGCGCTGCGACGCGGTAGATGCGCCCGTCCCGCTCGAGCACGTCGACCAGGCACCACTCCGCCAGCCCCTCGGTCGCGAGGCGGGCCACGCTCTCGAGCGTGGTCGCATACTCGAGCGACGACGCCACGACGGTGCTCGCCTCCGCCAGGAAGGCCAGGCGCCGCTGCCCGGCTTCGGCCTCCGCGCGCGCCGTCTGCGCGCTGGCGAGGAGCGCCGTGCGCTCGTCCTCGTGCCGCTTGCGATCTCGGATGTCCCGCACGGAGCCGGCGAACATCGGCACCCCACGCACACGGGCGGCGGTGATCGTGAGCTCGACCGGAATCTCGGTGCCGTCGGCAGACATTGCCGTCGTCTCGAGGCGCCTGCCGAGCACCTTGCCCGTCCCCGTGGCCACGTAGCGCGCCAGCGCCTCGCGGTGGGCCGCGCGCAGCGCGGAAGGGATGAGCAGCTCGGCCAGCGGTTCGCCGAGGACCTCGGCGCGGGTGTAGCCGAACATCCGCTCCGCCGCCGGGTTGAACTCGGTGATCCGTCCTTCGTGGTCCATCGTGATCACGCAATCGAGCGCCGTCTCGACGATGGCCTCCGCGCGCGCGCGGGCATACGCCAGCTCGCGTTCGACACGCTCCGCCCGCTCCTCGGCGCGGTCGCACTCGACGGCGGCGCGCTCGGCCTCCACCCGGCGGTCTTCCGCCCGCCGCCACGCCGACCGTGCCACCGCGCCGAGCGCGCTGAGGAGCGCTCCTTCCACTCCCAGGGCCGTTGCGTACACGTTCCACCCCGGCGCCGGGCCGGCGAGGCCGAGCACCGATGGCGCGACCAGCGCGGCCCCGGCCAGCATGGTCACGGTCGCGAGCAGCCCCGGGCCGAGGCCGCCCCACCAGGCGCTCGCCGTCACGGCGGTCAGGAGCACCGGGCGCAGGCTCTCGACACCGACGTGCGGCACGAGCCCGACCGTCATGGTCAGGGCGAGCACCGCGAGCCCGGCACCGGTCGCGTAACGGACTGCCGGTCGGCGCCAGGCCCGACCCATGGCTAGGCGCTCGCACGGACCAGCGCCCGGCGCATCGCCGCCGCGAATTGCTCCGGCTCGACCGGCTTCTGCAGGAACTCGACCACGCCTTCGTACCGCGCGTCGAGCATCTCCGCGACGTGCGGGAACCCCGACACCACGATCACCGGCACCTCCGAGCGCTCCCGATGGACGGTGCGATACACGGACACCCCGCCCCGGAGCGGCATCAGGAGGTCGGTCATGACCACGTCGATCTGGTCACGATGCGCCGACCAGACACGGAGGGCCTCGTCCCCGTTCCGCGCGCGCAGGACGCGACAGCCCAGGTCTTCGAGCACCGCGCTGGCGTACTCCCGCGTCCCGGGGTCGTCCTCCGCCAGCAAGACGGTGACGGGCCGCACGTCGGCATCCGGCGCGGTGACACCTTGCACTCGCCGCTCGCGTGCCGCCGACGAAAACAGCGCCGCGACGTTCTGAACCAGAGAGGCGAGCGGAACCTGTCCCCAGATGAACGTACTCCAGTCAACATAAGGA
The DNA here is from genome assembly GCA_964618895.1 of uncultured Binatia bacterium (SeqCode). Lineage (GTDB taxonomy): Bacteria > Desulfobacterota > Binatia > DP-6 > DP-6 > CAZUDO01. Next base: position 63,462 of record CAZUDO010000041.1, on the reverse strand, counting down.
CGCGGCCGGCTGTCAATCGCCTCTGTACGGGAGACGAGAAAAAAAGAACCCCGACAGCCATTCCACGGCACGGACGCCGGCCCGCCGGTGAGGACGGGAGCTGTCGGGGTTCGGTGGTGCCTGGGTCCCCGTTCGGGGTGACCAAGCGACGTACAACGGATCCGCCCCTAGGAGGCCACCACCTCACAGATCACCGTAGGGAAATACGTCACTAGGCCACCTCCTTTCCTCCGGCGAGAGCACCCGGCGGGACCCACGCCCCGCCGCCGGAGGAAGCGACCGCCGTTGTCGCCCTCCGGCCCCGATCGCCGGGTGAAGAGCACTGGCCGGCACCCAGAGGCCTGTGTGCGCCCCAGATCGGGAACCTAACTGTAGGCACGGTACGCTCGTCCCGCGATCTTGTCCACCCGGGTCGGTTGACTCCGTGCGTCGAGGAACCCTATGCGCTATGCGGCCCGATGGCGCGCCTGGTCCTGATCGCCGCCGCCCTGCGGCTGCTGGTGCACGCGGCGCAGGCGGCGGCGCCCGCCACCGCCGGCTGGCCGGTCACGGGCGGCGATGCGGGCGGCGCACGCTTTTCGCCGCTCGACGACATCGATCGCACGAACGTACACCGGCTGCGGGTCGCGTGGACCTACCGGCACGGCGACTACCGCGGCGGCTGGCCGATCCGGGACGCCTGCGGCACCGCGTTCGAAGGCACACCCATCCTGGTCGACGGCCTGCTGGTGCTCACGACGCCGTACAACCGGGTGATCGCGCTCGATCCCGAGACCGGGGCCGAGCGCTGGGCGTTCGATCCGCGCCTCGACAAGAATCGCCTGTTCGCCAACATGCTGATCAACCGCGGCGTCGCGCACTGGCGGGACCCGGACGCCGCGGGCCCGTGCGCGAGCCGCCTCTTCCTGGCAACGCTCGACGCACGGCTGCTCGCGCTCGACGCGCACACCGGCGCACCGTGCACTACCTTCGGCACCGGTGGCACAGTCAACCTGCTCGACGGCATCACCCCGCTGGTCGACCCGTGGGAATACAACGTCACCTCGCCCCCGACCGTTGTCGGCGACCGCGTGATCGTCGGCTCGTCGATCGCCGACATGATCCGCCGCATCCAGCCGCCGGGGGCGGTGCGCGCCTACGACGCGCGCACGGGCGCACTCGCCTGGCGCTTCAACACCATCCCGCAGGCGGGCGACCCCGGCGTCGAGACCTGGGAGCGCGACAGCTGGCGCCACACCGGCGGTGCCAACGTGTGGTCGACGATGAGCGCCGACCCAGAGCGCGGCCTCGTTTTCCTGCCCGTGAGCACCGCTGGGCCCGATTTCTACGGCGGCGACCGGCCGGGCGCGAACCTCTTCTCCGACGCCGTAGTGGCGCTCGATGCGGCGACGGGCAAGCTCGTCTGGCACTTCCAGACCGTGCACCACGACCTGTGGGACTACGACCTCGCCGCCCCACCCAATCTGGTGCGCGTGCGCCACGACGGCCGCGAGGTCGACGCGGTCGCGCAGGCTACCAAAACCGGCTTCGTCTTCCTTCTCGAGCGCGACACCGGCCGGCCGCTCTTCCCGGTCGAGGAACGGCCGGTGCCGGGCTCCGACGTGCCGGGGGAGCATGCGTGGCCGACACAACCCGTCCCGACCAAGCCGCCGCCGATCGTCCCGCAGCGGCTCACGGAGCAGGATCTGTGGGACGCCGACCCGGCACGCCTGCAGCGATGCCGCACCAAGCTACGCGGGCTCCGCAACGAGGGGCTGTTTACGCCCCCGAGCGAGCGCGGATCGGTGGTCTATCCCTTCACCGGCGGCGGAGCCAACTGGTCGGGCGGAGCGTTCGACGCGCACCGCGGCCTCCTCTTCGTCCCGACCAACAACCTCGTCCACACGATCCGACTCGACAAGCTGCCGCTGTCGAACTTCGACCGCACCGATCGCGTCGTCATGGGCGCGCCGCTGACCGGCGGGCTGGCGTGGGTGTTCAGTGGCCTCGGCACGGGGCTGCGCTACTGGATGCAGCGCGATCTCTTCCAGGAGGACGACCTCCCCTGCAACGCCCCGCCGTGGGGCACCCTGTCGGCGGTCGACCTGGGGCGCGGGGAGATCCGCTGGCAGGTGCCGGTCGGCGAGCAGGACGGCGTGCGCGGGCTCCCCAACTTCGGTCCGCCGCTCGCCACCGCCGGGGGCCTCGTCTTTCACGCCGGCTCGCGCGATCTCCATCTGCGTGCCCACGACGCCGACACCGGCGCCGTACTCGCCACCTTTCCCATCCCGGCCGCGCTCCACGGCGGCATCGTGACCTACAAGCTCCGCCCTGGCGGCCCGCAGTACCTGGTGATCGCCCCGGGCGGACACACGGTGATGCGCACCACGCTCGGCGACTACGTCATCGCCTACACCCTGCCGTAGGACCGTGCGCGGCGCGGTAGGCATGGTGGCCGGCGTACTCGGCCTCGTCCTTGCCGGCCCCCTCGCTCGGGCGAACGACGCGCTGCCTCCCGTCGTCGTCACCGCCACGCGCGTGCCGGAGCCGCTCGTCGACGTGCCGGCGGCGATGAGCGTGGTCGACCGCCCCGACATCCAGGACGCCCGCCCGACCGTGAGCATCGCCGAGTCGCTGCCGCGGGTGCCAGGCGTGTTCGCGCAGGAGAGCGGCAACTTCGCGCAGGACGTGCGCCTGCAGATACGCGGCTTCGGTACGCGCGCCGCCTTCGGTATCCGCGAGCTGAAGGTGCTGATGGACGGCCTACCACTCACGCTGCCCGACGGACAGACGGAGCTCGACGACGTGGACTTCGGCGTCGTGGACCGCATCGAGGTGGTCCGCGGCCCGTCGGCGGCGTTGTACGGCAACGCCTCCGGCGGCGTGGTCCAGCTCTTCACCATGGAGGCCCCCGCGACGCCGACGGTCGCCGTGCGCCTCACCGGCGGCTCGTCCGGTCTCGGCAAAGTCCAGGTGCGCGGCGGCGCACGCAGCGGCCCAGCGCGGCTGGCGCTGAGCGGCTCCTTTCTCCGGCAGGAGGGCTTCCGCACCCACAGCGCCACGGAAAGCGGGACGGTCACGGGCTCCCTCCGCTACGACCTCGGCGCGGCGACCGACGTGACGGTGCTGGTCGCCGGCGTCGACGCCCCGACGGCCGAGGACCCCGGCGCCGTCACCCGGGCCACCGCCAGCCGCGACCCGCGCGCCGCCCGCGATCTCAACATCCGGCTCGACGCCGGCGAGGCCGTACAGCAGGGCCGGCTCGGCGTCGTGCTCCGGCATCGCACCGCACGCTCGGAGCTGTCCACCTACGCCTACGGCCTCTACCGCGATTTCGAGAACCGGCTGCCCATCACGCCCGCGGCCGGCGACGGCATCGTCACCTTTCATCGCCGGAGTCCGGGCGGCGGGGGTCGGTATACGCTGGAGGTGCCGGTGCTCGGCTGGACCAACCGCCTGCTGGTCGGCCTGGACGTACAGAACCAGGACGACGACCGTCGCCGGTACGCCAACCAGGACGGCGCGCGCGGCGCCCTCGGCCTGCATCAGACGGAGGGCGTGACCAGCGTCGGCCCGTACGTCCGCGACACGCTCGTCCTCGGCGACGACCTCGAGCTGAACGCCGGTGTGCGCTACGACCAGGTACGCTTCGCCGTGGACGTGGACGTACCGCCAGGCAGCGCCGACGGCGGCACGCGCACGTTCACCGCCTGGAGCCCGGGGGGCGGCGTGCGCTGGACGCCGCGCCCGGGGATGAGCCTGTTCGCCGACGCCGGCACCGCCTTCCAGGTGCCCACCACGACCGAGCTGGGGCGTCCCGACGGCCCCGGATTCGACCCCGCGCTGGTCCCGCAAACGGCCGTCGGCGGCGAAGCCGGCGCACGGCTCTTCCGCGGCGAGCGGCTGCAGGCGAGCGCCGCCGGATTCGTCACCAACCTCGACGACCTGCTGATTCCGTTCGAATCGCCTTCCGGGCGCACCGCGTTCCGGAACGCCGGCAGCGCACGCCGCTACGGCGCCGAGCTCGACTGGCAGGCGTGGGCGCTGCCGCGCCTGCGCTGGAGCGGCGCGCTCACGTTCATCGACGCCCGCTTCCGCGACTACCGGACCGCAACCGGCACCTTCGACGGCCGCCACGAGCCCGGCATTCCCGGCTGGCAGGTGTATCAGGAGCTCTTCTACCGGCACCCGGGCGGCGCCTTCGTCGCGCTCGAGGCCTTCGTCGTCGACGGCTATCCGGTGAACGACGCCAACACGGCGCGGAGCGATATGCGCTACGTCCTCGACCTGCGCGGCGGGTGGGCCGGCACGGTCGGACGCTGGACGATCGCGCCGTTCGTCGGGCTCCGCAACCTGACCGCCCAGCGCTACGACGGCACGGTACGCCTGAACGCGCGCGGCGGGCGGTACTTCGAGCCGGCCCCGGGGTTCAGCGTGTTCGGCGGCCTGACGGTGGAGGAGCGGCTCAAATGACCCGGTCGCACACAACATAATCGCGCACCGCCGGCAGCACTTCCTCTACCGGCGCGTCGAGCTTCCAGTCCGCGCGCTGGTCGTAGGGCGTCGGGGACGCCGCCAGGATCGCCGTACGTGCGCCGGCGTGGGCGGCGACCGGGAGCATGTCGTTGATCGGCCCGACGACCAGCGACGTGCCGGCGGCGACGAACAGGTCGCAGGTCGCCGCCGCCCGCATGGCGCGCTGGAGATCCGCCGCCACCAGGGCTTGCCCGAAAGAGATGGTCGCCGGCTTCCACGGCCCGCCGCACTCGCAGCACGGGACCGCGACCCCGGCCTCCCATTGCTGCTGCGCCACCGCCCGCCCGACCCGGCGGTCGCAGGCCATGCACGCGACGGCCGAGTCGGTCCCATGGATGTTGACCAGCCGGTCGGCCGGGAAGCCGCTGCGTTCGTGCAGGCCGTCGACGTTCTGCGTGACCAGCAGTTCCAGGCGGCCCGCACGCGCCAGGTCCGCGAGCGCCACATGGCCGGGGTTCGGGGCCGCCGCCTGGATCACCTGCCAGGTCTCGCCCTTGTAGCGCCAGTACCGGGCGCGGGCAGCCGCGCTGGCGAGAAAGTCCTGAATCGGGACCGGCTGGTAGCGCTCCCACCGACCACCGGGGGAGCGGAAATCCGGAATGCCCGACGCCGTCGACATGCCCGCCCCGGTGAGCACCACCACCCGACGCGCGGCGCGCCACGCGTCCGCCAACGCCTCGACCCCGGTCATCCGCGCTCCAGCGCCCGCGCCCGCCGCTCCATACGCAGCATGCTCTCCTCGCTGACCAGTGTCCCGAGCTGGTCGCGCAGGATCCAGCGCAGATCGTGCGACTCGTCGCTGATGCGCAGCGCCTGGCCCGGCGCCGCCAGCAGCAGGTAGCGGATGTCGTGGTGCAGGTGCGCCGGCTCGTCGCCGCGCGCCGGGATGGGGTGCACGTCGATGTCGAGCGGGAGCAGGTCGTCGCCGGCGGGCAGCGGCGCCAGGTCGACCAGGCCCGACTCCTCGCGTGCCTCGCGGAGCGCGACGCGGTACGGATCGGGATCGCCGTCGGCGTGCCCGCCCAGCTGGAGCCAGCGGTCGAGCTTGCGGTGGTGCGTGAGCAGGACCGCGCCGCGGTCGGGGGAGAGGATCCAGGCCGAGCCGGTGATGTGACCCTCGAGACACGTGCGCAGGAAGCAGTCGGCCCGCCGCTCGACGAACGTGCGCACCGCATCGACGCGCGCGGCGTCCTCGGGATGACGCGCCAGGTAGCGCGTGAGGAGGGCGAGCACGTGCGCCCGGTGCATGGGGCGGGAGGTTTCGCACACGCGGCCGGCCGCGCCAAGGGGCGCACGATGCGCCGGCCGGAGGCCTGTTCCCAACGCCCGGCTTTCGCTAGGCTGCCGCGCCCATGACCTACCGGGCAACCATCTTCGATCTGGGTGGCGTGGTCGTCGGCTCGCCGCTGCATGCGATCGCGGCCTTTGAGCGCGAGGAGGGCTTGCCGGCGGGCCTCGTGAATCGTGTCGTCGTCACCACCGGCCCTACCGGGGCGTGGGCCCGCCTGGAGCGCGGCGAGCTCACGCTCGATGCCTTCTTCCCCGCCTTCGAGGCCGACTGCGCCGCCGCCGGCCAGCGCCTGTCGGCGCGTTCCCTGATGGCCCGTGTCGCCGAGGCCACCCACCCGCGCCCGACCATGCTGGAGGCCATCCGTCGCATCCGCGCCCGTGGCCTCGCGACCGGGGTCATCACCAACAACTGGATCAGCGAGGCGGATACGTCCGGGATGCTGCGACCGCACTTCGACGTGTACATCGAGTCGGCGGTGGTGGGCATGCGCAAGCCCGACCCGCGCATCTTCGAGCTGGCGTGCACGGAGCTGGGCGTGCGGCCGGCGGAGACCGTATTCCTGGACGACATCGGGACCAACCTGAAGAGCGCCCGCGCGCTCGGGATGACGACGATCAAGGTGGTCGAGCCGGAGCAGGCGTTGGCGGAGCTGGCGGCGGTCCTCGGGTTCGCGCTCGGCTAACGGTCGAGCAGGTCGAGCTTCTCCGCCGCCGCGAACCCTTTGCGGAGCTGCTCGTAGTCCTCGACCGTGAGCGGCCGGAACGTCGTGTCGCCGCGCGTCCGCCAGTAGAGCGACGCGTCGGGCAGGCGCTTGCGGTCGAAGTGCACCTTCTTCAGGTTGCGCACCAGGATCTTCTCCGTCTGCGTGTACTCGAACTCGTCGACGATGCGGACGAAGTCGGGGAACCATTTCCGGTCCATGCCGCCGCCGGTCACCTGCTGCTCGCAGAACTCGAAGAGCGCCTTGGCGTCGAAACGCGCGCCTGCGCGGAGCTTGAGGGCCGCCATGACCAGCTCGTCGGAGACCGAACACGGCACGCCGTACGCGGCGGCGAGGACGATGTCGGGATGCTCCTGCAGGTGGCGCGCCACCTGGAGGGCCGAGAAGTTCTCGCCGTCCTTCCGGATCCAGTCGTCGGTGCGGCCGTCGAAGAAGAGAAAGCGCGTGCCGTCGCGCACCAGCACGTGGCCCAGGTCGCCCGAGTGGTACACACCGTCGCGGTATTTCGAGGAATTGGCGTCGGCGTTGTCGAAGTAGCCCTGGAACAGCCCCGTGTCCGGCGCCACGCGGCAGATCTCGCCCACCGCCTCGGCGTAGTTGACGATCTTGCCGTCGGGCCCGAGCTGCGCCGGCGGGCACTCGCCGCCCTTCTCGTTCAGGATCTTGACCGCATCGTCGGTGATCGCCCCGACGCAGCCGCGGGGATCGCCCTTCTTCCGGAAAGTCGAGATGGCGGCTTCGGTCGAGCCGTACAGCTCGAACATGTCCTCCAGGCCGAGCCAGCGCATGAAGCGCTCGATGTCGGGAGCAGCGGCGCCGTTGCCGACCGCGTAGCGCAGGCCGTTCTGCGGGTTCTCGGCCACCTCGCGCAGGATGCGCGCCTCGTCCCCGCCGTACTCCTTCTCCACCGCGGACAGGACGTAGTGCACGGGCTCGCCGACGTAGTTCCAGTACGTGACTCCGTAGCGCAGCACGTCGGCGACGAAGTTGGTGGCGCTGAAGCGCTCGCGGAGCCCGAGCCCCCCGCCCACGTGGAAGGCGGGCTGGAAGCCGAGGAACATCGCATTGGAGTGGAAGAGCGGCATGCAGGCGTAGCCCACGTCGTCAGGGCCGATGCCCATCTGGCTCGAGACCGCCATGCCGATGCCGAGGAGCTTCATGTGATTGTTGTTGATGCCCTTCGGCAGCCCCGTGGTGCCCGACGTGTATATGACCATGAGGACCGTCATCGGGTTCACGTCGACGCCGGGCGCGTCGAGCGATCTGTCGGGAGAACCCACCTCGCTGGCGAGGCAGGCCGCCAGGTCGCCACCGATGAGCGGGCCGGCCCCCTGCGTGCGCACGACGACGATGTTCTCGGCGGCGACGTACTTCAGGTCCTTCCGTACCCGCTCGACCTCGTCCTGCAGGCGCTGATCGACCACCAGCACGCGTGCCCGCGACTGGTTCAGCACGCCCGCAAGGGTCTCGCCCCGGAGCCCCGTGTTCACGCCGAAGAGCGTCGTGCCCGTGTAGCCGCAGCCGCCGTAGAGCGCGAGCAGCTCCAGATGATTCTCGAGCAGCATAGCGACGTGGGCCGGACGCGCGTCGTCGACGGGCCCGAGACGCCGGCGCAGGAAGTACGCCATGCGCACCGACGCGTCGCGGTACCGGCGATAGGTCCAGCTGCGGTCGCCGTGGCGCAGGAAGACGCGCTCGGCGACCTCGGGGTGGTTGGCGCGCGCTTCGATCTGCGCGCCCAGGATGAACGGCGCTTCGAACGTATAGGGGGTGCTCACGAAATGCTCTCCTCGGGTCTAGAGTCGCTCGATGATGGTGCCGGTGCCGAGCCCGCCACCGCAGCACATGCTGATGAGCCCATAGCGACCGCCGGTGCGCTCGAGTTCGTGAAGCGCGGTCGTGATGAGACGCGCCCCGGTACAGCCGGTCGGATGTCCGAGGGCAATCGCGCCGCCGTTCGGGTTCACGCGCTCGGGATTCGCCTCCACCGCCTTCGTCCAGCAGAGCACGACCGACGCGAACGCCTCGTTCACCTCGAACACGTCGATGTCGGCCATCGTGAGCCCCGTTGCCGCCAGCACCTTGCGGGTCGCCGGGATGGGGCCTTTCAGCATGGTCACCGGATCGACGCCGACCAGCGTGGTGGCGAGGATGCGGGCGCGGGCCTTCAAGCCCAGCTCGCGGGCCCGCTTTGGCGACGCGAGCAGCACGGCGGACGCTCCGTCCGAGATCTGCGACGACGTGCCCGCGGTGTGGATGCCACCCGGCTCGACCGCGTTCAGGGCCGCCAGCTTCTCGAGCGAGGTGTCGCGCAGCCCCTCGTCGCGCTCGACGCGTCGGGTCTCGCCGGTCGGCTTGCCGTCCTCGCCCAGCACCGCGGCGTCGACCGGCACGATCTCGCGCGCGAAACGACCCTCGCGCCACGCCTGCGCCGCCCGCTGCTGCGAGCGCAGGCCGAAGCCATCCGTGTCCTCACGCGTGATGCCGAACTCCTTCGCGATCATCTCGGCGCCCTGGAACTGGGTGGCGAACGCGTAGTGCTGCTTGTAGATCGGCGGCAGGGGCCGGCCGTTCACCTTGTGGCTGGCGCCGAGGGGGATGCGCGTCATCATCTCGATGCCGCACGCGAGCGCCACGTCCTCGATGCCGGCGCCGATGAGGCCGGCCGCCAGCGACGTCGCCTGCTGGCTCGACCCGCACTGGCTGTCGACGGTGGTGGCGGGTACTTCCATGGGGAGGCCTTGGGCCAGCCATGCGGTACGCGCGATGTCGAACGACTGCTCGCCCACCTGCGACACGCACCCGCCGATCACCTGACCGACGGCGCGCGGGTCGATGCCGGCGCGGGTGACGCACGCCTTCTGGACGATGCCGAGCAGCTCGGCGGGATGCACGCCCGCGAGCCCCCCGTTGCGACGGCCGATGGGGCTCCGCACGGCTTCGACGATGACGACTTCCTGCATGGGGCCTCCGGGGGAGGTGGCTAGCACGGGCGGGGGGCAGGCGGCCAGATGCGGCGATCGGCGTCCCTGCTCGCTGCTGGCCCCTCAAGCCCTGAAGCTCCCCAGACACCCTTCCCTTTCGCCATCGGGGTGGCGTACGAGAAGTTCCCATGTCCACCGTCCGATCCGACGACCACCCCGGCGGCGTCCGTGTCCTGACCCTCGACCGCCCGCCCGCCAACGCCGAGGACGAGACCCTGCTCACCGACCTGGGAGCAGCCCTCGACGCCGCACGTACCGACGACGCCGTGCGCGCGGTCGTGCTGACCGGCGCCGGCTCGTTCTTCTGCGGCGGCTTCGACCTGCGCGCTCCGCGGCGCGACGATGCCACCGGACCGCTCTTCCGAGATCTCTTCCGGGACACACACCTGAACCTCCTCACCCTGCCCAAGCCGACCGTGACCATGCTGAACGGGCACGCCATCGCCGGCGGGCTCGTGTTGGCGCTGGCGTGCGACTACCGCCTCGGCGTCGAGGGCGAGTACCCCGTCGGCGCCAACGAGGTCGCCATCGGCGCCTCGTACCCGCGCGTCGCGCTCGAGATCATCCGCCTGCGGCTGCCGCACGCGCGCGCCAGCGAGGTGCTGCTCGGCGCCGCGCTCTACCCCGCCAGCCAGGCGCTCCGGCTCGGCATCGTCGACGAAGTCTTCCCGGCGGCGACGTTCGAGGACACCGTACTGCGGCGCGCCGGCCGGCTCGGTACCTTCCCGCGCGAAGCCTACGCCCATACCAAGGCGGCGTTGCTCGCCGAGGTGGTCGCGCGCGTCTTGGCCGAAACACCGGAGGAGGCGGCGCGCGGCGCCGCCGTGTGGACCACTGTCGAGAGCCGCGCCGCGCGCACCGCGCAGCGCCGGAAGCTCGGCATCAACCAATAGGGGACCCCCCGATGCAGCTCTACGACGCCTTCGGCCCGAACCCGCGCGCGCTGCGCATGTTCCTCCTCGAGAAGACGCTGACGTTGCCGACCGTGTCGGTCGACATCCTGAGCGCCGAGAACCGCCGCCCGCCCTACACCGACCGGAACCCCGGCGGCCAGGTGCCCGCGCTCGAGCTGGACGACGGCCGCCTGCTGGCGGAGACGGTGCCGATTTTCGAATACCTGGACGAGAAGCACCCCACCCCTCCGCTCGTCGGCCGGACACCCGAAGAACGCGCCGAGACGCGCATGTGGACGCGTCGCATCGAGCTCAACATCACCGAGCACCTCTACAACGGCTTCCGCTATGCCGAGGGACTGGAACTGTTCCGGTCCCGCATGCGCGTCCTGCCGGAAGCCGCCGACGGCTTGAAGGCGATCGTGCAGGACAAGCTCGCCTGGCTGGATGGCCTCATCGCGGGCAGGTCGTGGGTCGTCGGCGATCGGTTCACGATCGCGGACATCGTGCTCTACGCCGCGCTCGACTTCGGCGCGAGCGTGGGGCAGCCGCTGGATCCGGGCCTGGCCCGGGTCGGCGCGTGGTTCGCGCACGTGGCGGCGCGACCGAGTGCCAGCGCCAGCCTGCACCCGCTGGCGGCCGGGATGGGGATGCGCGGGTAGTGCCGCTGTCGCTCACGGCGCCCGACTACGTGGTGGTGGTCGTTGCCGACCTCGACCGCGCGCTGGGGTTCTACGTCGACACGCTCGGGCTCCCGCTCGGGCACCGCGCCGGGGCGTACGCCCAGCTCGCCACCGGCACCACCCGGCTGGCACTCTACGAGCGGGCCGCCATGGCGACCACCCTCGGCCACCCGATCCAGGCACCCGCGCCGGACGCGCCCGGGTTCGAGCTCGGCTTCAAGGTGCCGGACGTGGACGCGGCGTTCGCCGCGTTGGCCGCCGCCGGCGCGCCGGTGGTGACGGCGCCCACCGACCGGCCGTGGGGACAGCGCACGGCGTACGTGCGCGATCCCGACGGGCACCTGATCGAGCTGGCGGAGGACCGAGGACGCACGAACGAGGAAACGGGATTGCCTCCGAGGCGTTGACGAGCCACCCGGGCGCGCGGCAAGCCGGAGGCATGGGCGACCTGGCGGCGGACACGGCGGTCGAGGGCAGCCATGGGCGCTATCGAGCGCACCTGTCGCGGGCATGGGAAGTGTGGGGTCCGAACGGCGGCTACCTGGCCGCGATCGCCCTCCGCGCCGCCGCCGCGGCGGCGCCGGTGCCGCGGCCGGCGAGCTTCGCCTGCCATTTTCTCAGCGTCGCCGAGTTCGACACCGTGGAACTGACCGTAGTTCCCTTGCGCGTCACGCGGCGCGCCGCCTCGCTGCGTGTCTCGATGACGCAACGCGAGCGCCCGATCCTGGAGGCATTCGCGTGGTTCATCGGCGCCGTCGACGGCCTCGCCCACGATGCCGCCACCATGCCCGCGCTTCCCGGCCCGGAAGGCCTGCCCGCGATGGAGGCCCTTCTACCGCCCGAGGACCGCGCGCCCTTCCCCTTCTGGAACAATCTCGAGGTCCGTCCGACGCGCTTCGTCCCCCCGCGCGAGCGCCGCGCGGGCGCGCCCGTCCTGCAGTCCTGGTACCGCTTCCGGCCGCGCGCCACCTTCACCGACCCGGCGCTCGACGCCGCACGGGCGGTCATCCTGATCGACACGCTGCAGTGGCCGGCCGCGTTCCGCGCCTACGACGATCCCGCCTACCTGGCGCCCAGCATTGACCTGGCCGTCCAGTTCCACCGCCTCGCGCCGGAAGTCGAGTGGCTGCTCGGCGACGCCAGCGCGCCGGTCGCTGCCGACGGGCTGATCGGCGGTCGCGTCGCGGTGTGGAGCCCGGACGGTCGCCTGCTGGCCTCGGGCGCAAGCCAACTGCTCTGCCGTCCCGGCAGGATGTGACTGTTACTTCTGCCGTCGCTGCTTCTCTTCGAGAGATCGGTACTTGAAGACCCCCGGCGTGCGCGGGCGCATCGGAACGCGCGCCAGGAAACAGTGGAGCTGCCAGCGGCGAATGACACCGTCCCAGATGCGGGGGTCTCCCGGGTCGCGCCACAGACTCCGCGCGGCTTCGTCGAGGGTACGGAATTTCCGGACCGGCATGCTCAGTCCTTCAACCCGAACTTTTCCTTAAGGACCTGGGCATCGGCCTTGTCCCGCAACCGCACCGTGTCCCGCTTCATCCGATACAGCGTCGCCGGGGTCGCAACCGTGACCTCCACGTCTCCGTACGCATACGCCGTGGCCTCGAGGTCGGCGAACGCGAAGGCCTCTCCAAGCCGCGAGAGAATATCGATGGGGGTGCCGTCCGGGGCGACATACTGGACGGCGGGAAAGTCCCCGGCGAGATCCGCGGCCGTGATCTCGTCAATGGACGGGTCCTGCCACACCCGTCGCAGCGCGCGCCGGAGGCGATCGATGTTCTCCGCGGTGGGGCGAACGAACAGGTCGACGTCCTCCGTCAGGCGGCCGATGCCTAGAACATCCATCGCGAGTGCGCCGACCAGGACGTAGTCGACGTGCTCGTCGCGGAGGGCTGCAAACAGCGCCCGAATCGTCTCGGGCTCCATGGAGCTACTTCTCCAACCCCAGGATGCGGTCGTAGCGCTTGAGTCGCGAGCCGTCGCCGCTGCTGATACGCCGCGCCGACATCTCGACAGCGAGCATGCGGCGGTGGACGAAGGTACGCGCCAGCTCGTGCTTCTCGTCCGACAGCCCCGCCTGGAAGAGGAACTCGGCCGCCACCAGCACGTCGATGACCATCTCGCTGACGCGCTTGGCGTTGAGCAGCGCGTACTGCGGATCGCCGAGCAGGGTCGGCACCGACTGGTTCAGCCACCCGATGCCGTCGCACACCAGGCGGATCAGGTCGCCGTGCTGCCCGCCGAGCGACTCGAGCTGCTCGCGCGTCTGCTCGAGGGCCGCGACCAGCGCGCCCTTGGCCATCTCCTTCAAGGCGAAGCTGGCCTGGATCTCCGAGGTGCCCTCGTAGATGGTGGTGATGATGGAGTCCGAGTTGTAGTGCCCGGCCGCCGACTCGGCCATGTAGCCGAGGCCGCCGTGCAGCTGGATGCCCTGGCGGGTCACGTGGTTGCTGACCTCGGTCGCGTAGTACTTGCAGAGCGGGGTCAGGAACCGGATGAGCTGCAGGTTGTGCTCGAGCTCCTCCTGGAGCGAGATCCGGTCGGTACCGTTGCCGCCGTGGTCGCCGGCCAGGTGGGTGCGGATGGCCTCGGTCATGTCGATGAGCGCGCACGTACGGTAGAGGAGCGCGCGCGTCGCCTGGATGTTGAGCGACATCTGCGTCAGCATCGACTTGACCAGGGGCTGCGTGATGATGGGCGCGCCGAACTGCACGCGCTCGGCGGTGTAGGTGCGCGCCTGCTGGTAGGCCGCCTCGGCGATGCCGATGGCCTGCGCCGCCACGCCGAGGCGCGCCTGGTTCATCAGGTCGAGCATGGCGCGGAAGCCCTGCCCCGCCTTGCCGAGCAGGGACGCCTCGGCGTGCTCGAACTGGATGGCACAGGTGGGCGAGCCGTGGATGCCGAGCTTCGACTCGACGCGCGTCACGTGCACGCCGTTGGTACGCCCGTCGAGGAGCGTGCGCGGGCAGAACATGAGCGAGAGGCCGTTGGTGGTGCCGCGGGACTGCTCGAAGGAGGCGGCGTCGCGCGCCAGGACGAGGTGGATCGGCGCGCCGCCGTTGGTGATGAAGATCTTCTCGCCGTCGATGAAGTAGCGCCCGCCCTCCTGGGTCACGCGGGTGGTGATGCCGCCCAGGTCGGACCCGGCCTGGGGCTCGGTCAGGTCCATGGCACCCTGCAGCTCGCCGCTGGTGAAGCGCGGCAGGTAGCTCTGCTTCAGCTCCTCGCTGCCGTACTTCTCGATGTCCTGCGCCACGCCGGCCTGGAGCCCGACGATGGTCATCAGGCTGGTGTCGGCGCGCGAGAGCATCTCCAGATACGCGCAGTTGAGGACGTACGGCAGGCCGTAGCCGTTGTAGGTGGGGCTGAGTGTGAGGCAGACCAGGCCCGCCTGGCGGAGCTTGTCATAGCCGGCCGCGATGTGCGGCGGGACGATCACCTGGCCGTCGACCAGCTTCACCTCGTCGTGCCAGTGCTCGCGGGCGCCGGCCTCGATCTCTTCGCATACGTCGGCGGTGGTGCGCAGGACGGCGTGGAAGGTGTCCAGTTCCTCGGCGACGTTCACCTGGTCGCCGCGCTTCAACCGGAAGTAGCGGGGCCAATCGACCCGGTGGTCGATGAACAGCTGCATGTCCCCGTTGAAGAAGTCCTTCCCCATGATGCGCCTCCCCTCAGCGACGGCCACCGGTTGCCGCGTCATGATATTTGATATTGGGGTGGCAATCGAGCCGAAGCGATGGCGCCTCATACCGACCTGACCCGCGAGATCGACGAGAGCCCCGCCGGGCCCCGCATCGGGGCCTTCTTCGACGTCGACCGTACCCTCCTGGCCGGGTTCTCGGTCGGCGCCTTCATCCGGGACGGGGTATGGAACGGCCGCATGGTGCCCGGGGACGTGGTGCGCACGCTGGTGGCCGCCACCCAGTTCCAGTTGGGCTACCTGGGCTTCTCCGGGTTCGTCGGCGGGACGGCCGCCATGTTGCGCGGCCACTCGGTGGCCGATGCCGAGGAGATCGCAGAGCGCGTGTTCGTGGAAGCGCTGGCGGGCGAGCTCTATCCCGAGGCGCGGGCGCTGGTACGCGCCCACCATCGCAAGGGGCACACCGTGGCCGTGGTGTCGTCGGCCACCCGCTACCAGATCGACCCGCTCGCCCGCGAGCTGCACATCCCGCACGTCCTCTGCACCCAGCTGGAAGTCGAGGACGGCCGGTTCACGGGGAGGGTGTTGCGGCCCACGTGCTACGGACAGGGCAAGGCGCTGGCCGGACGGCTGCTCGCCGAACGCGAGCACCTGGATCTGGCGCAGAGCTACTTCTACACCGACAGCGACGAGGACCTGCCGCTCCTCGAACTGGTCGGCCACCCGCGCCCCACCAACCCGAACACGCGCCTGGCCCGTATCGCCATCCGCCGCCGCTGGCCGATGCGACGGTTCCACAGCCGCGGCACCCCCGACGCGGTGCAGGTACTCCGCACCGGGCTCGCGCTGGCGAGCCTGGGGCCGGCGCTCGCGCTCGGCCTTCCGGCGGCGCTCCTCGACCGCAGCTGGCGCCGCGCCGTCAACGTGACCATCACCACCTGGGGCGAGCTCGGCACGGCCCTCGCCGGCATCGAGGTACACGTGCGCGGCGAGGAGCACCTGTGGTCGCGGCGGCCGGCGGTCTTCATCTTCAACCACCAGAGCGGCGTCGACATGCTGCTCCTCTGCAGGCTGCTCCGCCGCGACATCGTCGGCGTGGCCAAGCAGGAGCTGCGCCACCACCCGCTCTTCGGCCTGGCCTTCGCGCTCGCCGGCACGGTGTTCGTCGATCGCTTCCACCACGAGCGCGCCGTGAAGGCGCTCGCGCCGGCGATCGACGCGCTCCGCCAGGGCTTGTCGCTGGTGATCGCCCCCGAGGGGACGCGCAGCGCCACCGGGCGCGTCGGCCGCTTCAAGAAGGGTGCCTTCCACGCCGCCATGGCGGCCGGCGTCCCGATCGTGCCGATCGTGTTCAGGAACGCCCTCGACGCCCTGCCGAAGCACGGCATCGTCGTCCGTCCGACGACCGTCGAGGTGGTGGTCCACCCGCCGATCCCGACCAGCGGGTGGACGGTCGCGGAGTTGGACGAGCGCATCGCGGCCATCCACCGCTGGTACGTGGAGACGTTGGAGACCTGAGAGCGACCCGAGACCCTGTCTCGGGTCGGAATCGGACGCGAGGGTGGGGCGTTCGGCACCTCGTGCGGAGGGCGTGCCGCGGCCGGCTGAGCCGGCGCGGCAGACCTTTCCGGAGCGTGCGCGCGGGTCTGGGCTCGGGTCGCGTCCTCGGGTCGGGTCCTGCGAGCGGACCCGTGACCTCACAGCGGCGTCGTGCGTACGCCGATCGCGTAGCCGACGCCGTTGAGGGCCAGGTGCACCACGACCACCACCGCGAAGACCGTCAGCGCCTGCGCCGGGGACATGACCCAGACCGGCAGGAGCGTCAGCCAGATGCCGGGCACGAAGTCGCCCTGGTCGTAGACGGAGAGCAGTACGCCGACCGCCGAGCCACGCTGCGACCCGGGCGCGATGTCGACCTGGCGCTTCACGAAGCTGTTCGGCAGCTCGGCCAGGACGGTGCCGAGCGCCAGGAGCCCCCCGAAAACCGCCGGGCCGACGCGCTGGATCTCCGCCGGCAGGCGGCTCCAGTACGCCGGCACGCACGACAGCACCAGGGTGGCGGCAAGGACGCCGAATGCCATCGCGAGCGCGCCCCGCCAGGTCTTGTTGTCGCCGAACACGCGCCGGCTACGGAGTGTGGCGCCGGCATCGAGCGGAGCCTTGAGCCAGCGTACCAGGTCGTAGCGCAGCACGGGGGCATGCACCAGGAACGCGCCCAGGACGGGCACGAAGACCCACACGGCGTCCACGACGACGTCCTGCGTCATCGCCGCCCCGGACGTCAATCGTGTTCGGCGGCGGAGCGAAGGGCCGGACGTTCTTCATCGGCGGGAACCCGGCTCCGGACGTCATGTTGGACCGTTCCTTCGATCGTGCGGTTCTGGCCCTGCTCGAGCGGTGACTTCGCTCACCGTCGCGGCTCCTTCGATTGACACCTCAGTCGACGGCGGATACGGTGCCTGACCAGTCTGACTAGAATGGAGGCACGAGCATGCGTGGCGATTCCTGGCAGCTCCAGCGCGCCAAGGCGGAGTTCAGCAAGCTCATCCAGACGAGCATCACCAAGGGGCCTCAGACCGTCACCCGGCACGGACGCCCTGCCGCTGTGGTCGTGAGCGTTGCTGACTATCAGCGGCTCACGCGGGGCCGGCGTGACTTCAAGCGCTTCCTGCGGCAGGCCGCGATTCACACGCTCGACCTCACCCGCTCCCGTGATCGCGGGCGGCCGGTCCTCCTGTGAGCTTCTTGCTCGACACGTGCACGGTGTCGGAGCTGACCCGCCCACGACCCGATCGGGGTCTCCTCGCCTGGTTCGACGCGCAAGACACGACGGCCCTCCATCTGAGCGTGCTCACGGTGGGGGAGATCGAGAAGGGCATCGCAGCACTCCGCCCGGGACGAAGGCGGTCGGCACTCGCCGGTTGGCTGGCAACGCTTCGCAGCGCGTACACGGACCGCATTCTGCCGATCGACGCCGCCATCGCGGCGATCTGGGGACGTACGGCGGCGCGCGTCGAGCGACGCGGGCGGGGCCTCGGCGTGGTGGACGGCCTCCTTGCAGCGACGGCGATTCGTCACGGGTTCACCCTCGTCACCCGCAACGTGGCGGATTTCTGGGAAACCGGCGCGACGGTGCTGAACGTCTGGACGGCGTAATCTTGCCATCCGGTGCACCGGACGCACACGGCGTCGACGACGGCGGCCTCGCGCCCCGGCCCGGCGATCGCACCGGGCGGCGCAGCGCCCATTGCACGTGCGCCTTGCCAATCGCCGCCGCCCGGCGGTAGCTTCCCGCCCCCATGCACCGCCGCCCGCTCGCGCTCGCCCTGGTCGCCGCCGGCGTCGTCGCCGCCATCGCCGCCAGCTTCCCGCTCATGCCGCCGAGCGACCCGCGCTACGCGGCCAATTGCCCGGCGGGCGGCTGCCGCGGCGTCGCCGGGCAGTGGAACCTGTTCGACGACACGCCCGTACCCGGCATCCCGCATGCGAGCGGCATCTCGGCCACCCGTGCCTGGCAGACCACCGTGGGCGACCCACGCGTGGTCATCGGCGTCCTCGACTCGGGCGTGAACTACGACCACCAGGACCTGCGCAACAAGGTGTGGCTCAACCGCGGCGAGCTGCCCGTGCCGCAGGGCACGCGCTGCCCGTGCGCCGCCCCCGTACCGGGCGACCCGTGGGACTGCAACGCCGACGGTGTGTTCACCGTGCAGGACTACGCCTGCGACGCGCGCGTCACCGTCGACGGCAGCGGCATCGACCGCGGCGATCTCCGCCTGTTCGCCGACGGCGTCGACACCGACCAGAACGGCTACGTCGACGATCTGTCCGGCTGGGACTCCGACGACGACGACGGCGACGAGTTCGACCACCGCTACTTCGGCCACGGCACCGGGCGCGCCGGCATCGCCGCCCCGGAGACCGACAACCTCCTCGGCGTGGCGGGCGTGTGCCCGCGCTGTCCGCTCATGAGCGTGCGCATCGACGACACCTTCGTGTGCACCAGCGAGGGGCTCGCCAAGGGCGTGGTCTACGCCGTCGACAACGGCGCCCGCGTGCTCAACATGTCGCTCGGCGCGCTCAGCGGCTCGACCATGCTGCGCAGCGCCTTCGACTACGCCACCAAGCGGAACGTGCTCGCGCTCAACGCCTCCGCCAACGAGTTCAGCTTCCACCACAACTTCGCCTCCATCTTCGACGACGTGATGACCATCGGCGGCGTGACCGCCAACGATCGCGGCACCACCCGCACCTGGATGCAGAAGGCCAGTTTCTCCAACTACGGCGCCCACCTCGACGTGGTGGCCCCCACCGACGTACCGGCGGCCGAGATGGGCGGGCGGCTCGCCAACGGCGACCCGCAGATCAACGACTACGGCTCGAGCGCGAGCGGCACCTCGTCCTCCACACCGCACGCCGCGGGGGTCGCCGCGCTCGTCTTCTCGCGGGCCCGGGAGCTGATCGACCAGGGACTCCTGCCGACCGACGGCCTCGCGCTGCCGGACCTCTCGGCGCAGGAAGTGCGGCAGATCATCAACGCCACCGCCGACGACGTGACCCCCGACGACCGCACCGACTATCCGGTGTCCGTCGGCTGGGACAAGTGGACCGGCTACGGCCGCATCAACGCCGCCCGCGCCGTCGAGCGCGTGTCGGCGACCGCGATCCCGCCGGAGGCCGACATCAACACGCCCGATTGGTACAGCGAGATCGACGGCCGGGTGCAGATCACCTACTACGCCAACGCGCGCTGGGCGACCTCGTACTCCGCCACCGTCGACGTGGGCGCCGGCGTCGAGCCCGAGCGCTTCACCGAGCTGCTCTTCATTCGGGACCAGCCGGCATTCAAGGACCGCTCATCCGTCAACCCGGTCGTCCATTTCGCCTTCTTCGACACCCGGCCGCTGCCGAACGGCCTGTACACGCTGCGTCTGCGCGTCACCGACGACCTCGGCAACCGCGGCGAGGACCGCATGGCGGTCTGGGTCCGCCACCCGGACCCGCAGGATCTGCCCGCCTTCCCGCGCACGTTGCCCGGATCGCTCGAGTCGCTGTCGGTGGCGCTCGTCGATCTGAACGACGACAACCGCCTCGACATCGTGCTCGCGGGCGGCAACGGGCAGGTGCACGCCCTGCAGCACACCGGCCAACCGCTGCCTGGCTTCCCGGTACACACCGACCTGCCGCGTCACCTGCCCGTGGACACGTCGCCCGCCTTCGACCACGACGCCAGCAACGGCGAGGTGGTGCTGTCCTGGGCCTCCGTGATCGGCGGGCCTGCGGTCGGCGACCTCGACGCCGACGGTCGCCAGGAGATCGTGGTCGGGGCCGCCGACGGCCAGGTCTACTGCTGGCGCGCCGATGCGGGCCTCTGCCCCGGCTTCCCGGTGTCGACCGACCCCGGCCAGAGCCGCCAGCAGTACGCCCCGCACGGTCAGGTGGAGAACCCGTCGCGCGGCGAGGGCATCGGCGGCGCTCCGGCGCTCGGTGACCTCGACGGCGACGGCCGGCTCGAGATCGTCGTCGGCTCCGCCGACCAGAAGCTCTACGTCTGGCGCGCCGACGGCCGCCGTATGGCACCTTTTCCCATCCCGGTCGTCGTGCCGGGCGGGCGCGTGAGCACGGTCGCCCCGCGCGCGATCGCGTCCAGCGCCGCCATCGCGGACGTCGACAACGACGGCTTCAACGACATCGTCATCGGCAGCAACGAGACTTTCGGCACCGATGCCCAGTGCACCTTCGGCGGCAGCGCGCGTGCCTACGCCTTCCGGCGTAACGGCACGCTCGTACCCGGCTGGCCGATCAAGATGTGCTCGCTCCAGCCCGACGCGGTGCCGCAGGTGGCGCAGGGCACCGGCAGCGCGCCGGTGGTGGCCGACGTGGACGGCGACGGCACGTTCGAGGTGCTGATCGCCCCGTTCCTCGGCGCTCCCGCGGCCTATCGCGGCGACGGGACGTCCTTCGTCGCCATGGCGCCCACCAGCAGCACCGGGCCCGGCAGCCGCGACACCGACGAAGCTACGCCCGAGGGCGGCCTCGCGGCGGCACGCGACGCGACCGCCGGGTTCTACACCGGCCAGGGCGCCGTGGCCGACATCGACGGCGACGGCCAGCTCGACTACCTGGCGCCCATGATCGGGTCCGGCCTCTACCAGTTCATCAACGGCTCCGGCATCCGTCTCCATTTCGACCACCTGCTCGCCGCCTGGACGGCGCGCACGGGCACGCAGCACCGCACCTGGCCGCGCGTCATGGAGGACTGGCAGTTCTTCACCGGCCCGGCCACAGCCGATGTGACCGGCGACGGCCGTCCCGAGGTGATCGCCACCAGTGCCGGCTTCTACGTCCACGCCTTCCAGCAGGACGGCAGCGAGGCGCCCGGCTGGCCCAAGCTGACCGGCCACTGGCAGACCGCCACGCCGTCGGTCGGCGACCTCGACGGCGACGGCCGCCTGGAGGTGGTGCAGGCGACGCGTCTCGGTGTCCTGCACGCGTGGACCACGGACGGCGCCGCCTGCCAGGAGAGCGGCTGGCGCAAGTTCCGTCACGACGAGTGGAACACCGGGACGTTCGGCACCGACACCCGCCGCCCCGCGCGCGTCACGGACCTGCGCGCGGACGCCGAGGGCGACCAGGTGCGCCTGCGCTGGACGGCGGTCGGGGACGACGCCGGCTGCGGCATGGCGTCGTTCTACGACCTGCGCGTCTCGACCAGCCCGATCGATCGCGCCGGGTTCGCCCGCGCCACCCACCTCGACGTCGCCCCGCCCCACGCCGCCGGGATCGGCGAGGAGCGCCTGGTCACCCCACCCGCCGGTGCGCGGTACTTCGCGCTCCGCACCATCGACGACGTGGGCAACGCGGGTCCCATCGCCACCGCCGAGCTGCCACCGCCGACGACGTCCACGTCCACCACGTCCACTTCCACCACGTCCACCACGTCCACGTCCACCACCGCCAGCACCCTGGCGCCGACCACGACCACCACCCTGCCGGCAAGCCCCGTGTGTCCGCCGTCATGCGACGACGGCAACGCCTGCACCGACGATGCCTGCGATCCCCGGAACGGCGTATGCACCCATCTCGAGCCGCCAGCCACCACGTCGGCCAGCGTGGTCTGCGCCGTCGACAACCTGCGCGCGCTGCTCGCCAACCCGCAGCCCCAGTGCACCGGCCGTTGCAAGTGCAGCTTCACCGCCCGCCTCGACGCCGTCACGGCTAAGCTCGACGCGGCCACGCCGGCGACCACCGCCAAGAAATGCCGCCGTGCCGTCACCGCCGCCCGCAAGCGTGCCGCCCGCCTGCAGCGCAGCATCGCCAAGCTGGCCCGCCCGAAGTGCGGCAGCGACACGGGCGTCCGGGGCGTTCAGGCGGCGCTCGACGCGGCGGCCGCCGACTTGGTGGCGCGCGCCACCGCGCTCGCGCCGGACACGTTCTGCGCCCGGCGGTGATCCCGTGCCCGAGCTCCCCGACGTCACCCTGTACGTCGAGTGCCTGACCCCGCGCATCGTGGGTCACCCGCTGATCCACGTACGCCTGGCGAGCCCGTCCCTCCTGCGCTCGGTCGATCCGCCGGTGGCGGCAGTCGAAGGCCGCCCCGTCAGCTCCGTCCGCCGCCTCGGCAAGCGCATCGTGATCGCGCTCGCGGACGAACCGTTCGTCGTCCTACACCTCATGATCGCCGGCCGGCTCCACTGGCGACCGCCGCGCGCCAGGATCCCGGGCAAGCGCGGGCTGGCGGCTTTCGACTTCCCGACCGGCGCCCCTGCTCCTCACCGAAGCCGGGACGAAGCGGCGCGCCGCGCTGCATCCGGTGCGCGGGACGGCGGCGCTGGCCGTCCACGATCGCAGCGGCGTCGAGCCGCTCGAGGCCAACGTGGCGACGTTCCGGGAGGCCCTCACCCGCGAGCGCCACACGCTCAAGCGGGCGCTCACCCCACGCCTGTTCGCCGGCATCGGTACCGCCTACTCCGACGAGATCCTGCATCGCGCCCGGCTGTCGCCGACCCGCCTGACGACGCAGCTCGGCGACGACGAGATCGCCACCCTGTGGCGGGCAACCCGCGACACGCTCACCGACTGGCTCGCCCGCCTGCAGAGGGAGACCGGCGGCTGATATCTAGCTAATGTACCCCTGGCGATCGTGGACGCCCCGCATGTGGGCCTTCCGCCGTATTGCCTGCACGCTTTGCCGCGCCGGCTCCGCCGGCCGCGGCACGACCTCCGCCTTCTCTCCCGCGCAACACCCTCGCCCCCGACCCGAGACAAGGTCTCGGGTCGCTACGATACGCGACCGAGCGCGTCGCCGACCAGGTCGCGCAGCGCGTCGGCGCAGGCGGCCGGGAGCGGGGGCCGGCCCTTGCGGGCGGCCTTGTCGACCAGCTTGCTCGCCTTGCGGAGCGCCGCGACCGCCTGCTTCAAGAGTTTCTTCCGCGCCGCGGGGCTGGCGCTCACGCTGCGCTCGACCGCCGCACGGGCCTTCGCGAACAGCTTCCCGAGCGTCGGCGGGACGGCCGCCCCGCTGCAGGCCTGCGGCGACAGGCTGCGCGCGAAGGCACAGGTGACGGCGTCCATGCCCGTCTTCTCCGCCGGCGCGGGGCAGGACGCCTCGCTGCCGGCGCAGGTCGCCGATTCTTCGCACGTGTCCTCGGCGGCCCGGCACACCGTGCCGGCCGCCGCGAAGCCGTCGGCAGGGCAGTCGTTGGCATTGCCGGTGCACTGCTCGGCCACGTCACAGGGGCCCGCGGCGCGGCGGCACACGGCGGTGCTCCTAGCGTCGGTCGGGCACGCGGCGCTCGACCCGGTGCAGGTCTCGGCCAGATCGCACGCCCCAGCGGCCGCGCGACAGGTGACGGTCGAGGGCCGGAACGCGTTCACGGGACAGGCAATGCTCCGTCCGGTGCACGTCTCGGACGCGTCGCACGGCCCGGCGGCGGCCCGACACACGGCGGTGCTCGACTGCATGGCGTCGGCCGGACACGAAGGACCGGTCCCGGTGCAGGTCTCGGTCACGTCGCAGGAACCGGTCGCCGGCCGGCAGATTACGGTGCTGCCCGCCACTAGGTCGGACGGGCAGTCGTCCTCTTCGCCATCACAGCGCTCGGCCAGGTCGCAGGCGCCGGCGGCCGGGCGGCAGACGCCCGTGCTCTTGCGGTCGGCGGGGCAGAACGCGCCCGAGCCGGTGCAGGCCTCGGCCAGGTCGCACACGCCGGACGACGCGCGGCACTCGAGACCGCTCGGCTTGAAGCCGTCGCCCGGGCACGCGGGCCCGGTCCCGGGGCAGGTCTCGGCCAGGTCGCAGAGACCGCTCGCGGGGCGACAGACGACGGCGGACGCCTTGAAGGCATCGGCCGGGCAGCCCATGTCGCGTCCGTCGCACGTCTCGGCAAGATCGCAGGCCCCGGTCGCCGAACGGCATACCTCGCCGGCGGCCTTTGCCAGGTCCGCTGGGCAGCCGGCGCTCGCCCCCGTGCACGACTCGGCGGCATCGCACACCCCGACCGCAGCGCGACAGATCACTGTGGTCGCCGCGAACGCGTCAGCGGGGCAGTCGGCCGACGACCCGTCGCACGCCTCGACCACGTCGCACATGCCGGCGCTCGGGCGGCACACCGCCGTGCTCTTCGTATCCGCCGGACAGTCGGCACCGCTGCCGGTGCAGCGCTCGGCCAGGTCGCAGGCCCCGGCAGCAGGCCGGCACACGACCGTGCTCGCCTGGAAGCCATCGCCCGGGCAGGTCGGGCCCGAGCCCGTGCAGTGCTCCGCCACGTCACAGGGGCCACCGGCGGCACGGCACTCGACCGTGCTCGCCGCGAACCCGTCCGCGGGGCAGTCGAACGACGACCCGTCACACGACTCGGCCACGTCGCACGCGCCCGCGCTCGGGCGACACACCGCCGTGCTCCTCACGTCCGCCGGGCAGGCGGCGTTCGTGCCCGTACACGTCTCGGCCACGTCACAGCCGCCGGCGGCGGCGCGACAGACCACGGTGCTCGCCTGGAAGCCGTCGGCCGGGCACGCCGCGTCGTCGCCGGTACACGACTCGGCCACATCGCACGCACCCGCCGCGGCGTGGCACTCGACCGTCGACGGCTGGAACGCATCCGCCGGACAGTCCTCGCTCGTGCCGGTGCAGCTCTCCGCCACGTCACACGGGCCGGCCGCCGGACGGCACACCACGGTCGAAGGCCGGACGGCATCATCCGGGCAGGCGACACTGGTCCCGTCGCACAGCTCGACCACGTCACACGCGCTCGCGGCAGGGCGGCACGTGGAGCCGTTCGGCTGGCGCGCGTCGCCGGGACAGCTGGTCGCCACCCCGTCGCAGCTCTCGGCCACGTCGCACGGGCCGGCGGCCGGACGGCAGACCGCCGTGCTCTTGCTGTCCGCCGGGCACGCTGGCCCGCCGCCGGTGCAGGTCTCGGCCACGTCACATGGTCCGGCGGCTGCACGGCACTCGACGGTGGTGGGCTGGAACGCATCGGCGGGGCAGCTGGCGCTCGTCCCGCTGCAGCTCTCGGCGGCATCGCACGGGCCGGCGGGGGTCCGGCACGACACGGTGGAGGGCTGGAAGGCATCGACGGGACAGCTCGCGCTCGTCCCCGTGCACGTCTCGACCACGTCGCACACCGCGGTCGCCGGCCGGCACACGAGCCCGCTCGCCTGGACGGCGTCGGCCGGACAGTCGATCGAGACACCGTCGCACGTCTCGGCCACGTCGCACTCGCTAGCGGCCGGGCGGCACACACCGTGGCTGCGGGCGTCCGCGGGACACGCCGTGCTCGCGCCGGTGCAGGCCTCGGGCGCGTCGCACGGCCCCACGGCCGGGCGGCACACGCTGCTGCCATTCTTCAGCCCGTCGGGCGGGCAGAAGGGGCTCGCGCCGGTGCAGGTCTCCTCCTGGTCACACGATCCGACCGCCGCACGGCACACCGTACCCATGTTGGCGGGCAGGTGGACGCACGCCCCGCCGCCGTCGCACACGTCAACCGTGCACACGTTGTCGTCTTCGACGCACAGGGTGCCTGCCACGGCCACGGGCCCGCTGGTGCACGCGCCCTGGTGACAGGTGTCGGTGGCGGTGCATGGGTTGCCGTCGTCGCACGACGCGCCATCGGGCTGCTGCTGGCCGGCACAGAAGCCGTTGCTGCAGCTGTCGTTCACGGTGCATGGGTTGCCGTCGTCGCAGGTCGAGCCGTCGGCGCGGAAGTCGCCGCCGCAGAAGCCCTCGAAGCAGGTGTCGTCGACGGTGCAGCTGTTCCCGTCCTCGCAGGTGGCGCCGACCAGGGGCTCGGTATCACCGACACACACGCCGCTGTCGCACACGTCGCCCCCCGTGCAGGTGTTGGCGTCGTCGCAGGCGACGCCGTCGGGAACCGCCGTCCCGCCGCACTCTTCGTCGAAGCACACATCGCCGGTCGTGCACGGGTTGGCGTCGTCGCAGGGCGCCTCGTCGGCCTGCGGCTCGCCGAGACAGAAGCCGAAGGAACAGACGTCGTTGGCAGTGCACGGGTTCAGGTCATCGCAGGGCGCGTTGTGCAGGATCTGGGTTTCGCCCGTACAGCTACCGGCTTCGCAGTGGTCGCTCCCGGTACAGAGGTTGCCGTCGTCGCACGGCGTCCCGTCGAGGATGTCGGCGACGCAGGCGCCCTCCTGACAGGTGTCGTTGGCGGTGCACGGGTTGGCGTCGTCGCACGGCGTCCCGTCGGCCTGGGGGGCCCCGCCGCAGAAGCCGTCGAGACAGGTGTCGTTGAGGGTACAGGGATCGCCGTCGTCGCAGGCGCTGCCCGCCGGGAGCTCGAGGCCGCCAATGCACCAGCCCGCCTGACAGGTGTCGTCGAGCGAGCACTGATTGCCGTCGTCGCACGGCGTGCCGTTGGCCACGGCCGTGTGCTTGCAGCCGTCGGGCCCCGCCCCCGGGGTCCCGGGCGCGCACACGTCGATGCTACACGGGCTGAAGAAGCTGCACTCGGCGTCCGAGCGGCAGGTGAAGGCCCACGCGCTCGAGCCGGCCGCGAGTGCCAACGCTACCGTCAACGCACAGGCGAGTCGCCTGAAGGCTACCGCCGACGCACAGGCGAGTCGCCTGGCGGATGCCACCGCACCGACCGACCGGGTCGGCCGTGCTGATCCTCCCGTGTGCTGCATGGACGGAGGCGAGGCAGCAAGCGGCGTACCGCGAGATCACGAGCAACCATGCGGGGCCCGTCCGGCGTCCGTGCCGCCCTTCCCTGGCGCGGACGCCAGACTGATCCGCCTGCACGACTCCCCCCGCGGCTGCCGCCGCAGGGCGCACGGCCTACCGGCCCCCACCTGCCACAGCGCCTTCTGGCCAACCCCGCAAGGCCCCTGCGGGGTGGCTCCGGGCGCTTGAGAACGACAGGGACATTCGGGCTAATATCCGCCTCCCGTGGGTGCTCCCCGTGCAGTGGTAGCCATCGTCGGCGGCGCGACCGCCGGCGCCGAGGCGGCGGGTCTTCTCGCCGAGCGCGAGATCGCGTCGGTGGTGTTCGAACAGAACCCGCGCCCGTACGGCAAGATCGAGGACGGCCTGCCGCGCTGGCACGTGAAGCTGCGGCAGAAGGAGTACGAGACCATCAATCAGCGCCTCGCGCGGCCCGAGGTGCACTTCGTACCGCTCACCAAGATCGGCCGCGACATCGACTTCCCGGAGCTCGCCACCGGCTGGGGCTTCAGCGCCGTGCTCCTCGCCCACGGCGCGTGGCGCGATCGGCCGTTCCCGGTCGAGGGCGCCGACCGTTACGTCGGGAAGGGGCTCGTCTACCAGAACCCGTTCGTCTACTGGTTCAACCACTTCCCCGAGCGCGCCTACGACGGCCCGCGCTACACCGTCGCCGACGGCGCCGTCGTGGTCGGCGGCGGCCTGGCGTCGATCGACGTGCTCAAGGTCCTGCAGCTGGAGACCGTCCGCGCCGCGCTCGCCGCACGCGGTATCCAGGAGGACATGCTCCACCTGGAGCACGAGGGTATCCCGGCCGCGCTCGCTCACCACAAGCTCACCCGGGAGGGCCTCGGCCTCGAGGGCGCCACCCTCTTCTACCGCCGCCGCATCGAAGACATGCCGCTCGCCGAGGTACCCGAGGGCGCCGACGCCGCCCGCACGCAGAAGTTCGAGGCCACCCGCCGGCGCATCCTGGAGAAGGCGATGCAGAAGTACTGCTTCGCCGTGCGCCCGCTCATGGTGCCGGTCGGCCTCCTGACCGAGGGCGACCGCCTGGTGGGGCTCCGCTTCCAGCACACGCGTGTCGAAGGCGGTCGCGCGCTGCCGGTGGCGGGCGAGGTCGAGGACGTGCGCGCCCCGCTGGTGGTGAGCTCGATCGGCAGCGTGCCGGAGCCCATGCCCGGCATCACCCAGAACGACGTGCTCTATCGATACGTCGATTCCGAACTCGGCCGTCTCGAGGGCTACGACACCGTCTTCAGTGCCGGCAACGTCGTCACCGGCAAGGGGAACATCGCCGTCTCACGCAAGCACTCGATCAGCGTCACCAGCCACGTGATCGAGCGCTTCCTCGGCCTGGACGGCCACGACGGCGAGGAGGGCCTGCTGGCAGCAAGCACCACCGACGCGCGCACGGCCGGTGCGCAGCTCGCCGACTTCGTCCGCGGTCGTCCGCCGCTCGCCCCGCCCCAGGTCGACGCGCTCCTGGCTCGCGTCCGCGCCCGCCAGCAGCAGGTGGGCTACACCGGCGACTATCGCGCCTGGCTTGCGCGCGTCACACCCCCCGACCTGGCATGATCAGCGCCCGGGCATGACCGCCTGGCTGGTGAGCTCGGCCCGGACGCCGATCGGCGGTTTCGGCGGCGCGCTCGCCGCCCTCCCGGCCCCGGCACTCGGTGCGTTGACCGTCCGTGCCGCGGTCGCGCGCGCACGCCTCCCGGCCGACGCCGTCGAACAGGTGATCATGGGCAACGTGATCGCGGCCGGCCTCGGCCAGGCACCGGCGCGTCAAGCCGGTCTCGGCGCCGGCCTGCCACCGACGCACGGGGCGCTCACCGTCAACAAGGTGTGCGGCTCGGGGCTCATGGCGGTCGTGCTGGCGGCGCAGGCGATCCGCCTCGGCGAGGCGGACGTGATCGTCGCCGGCGGCATGGAGAGCATGTCGCGTGCTCCCCATCTGCTACCGCGTGCGCGTTTCGGGCATCGCCTGGGCCACGGGCCGGTCCTCGACGCCATGCTCGTCGACGGCCTGTGGGACCCCTACCACGACTTCCACATGGGCAACGCCGCCGAACGCTGCGCGCGGGAGCGTGCGATCTCCCGCGCCGCGCAGGACGGCTTCGCGGCGGAGAGTTATCGCCGCGCGCAGGCGACGATCGCCACGGGCGGGTTCCGCGACGAGATCGTGCCCGTCGAGGTACCCGGCCGCAGCGGGTCGCCGGTGACGGTCGACACCGACGAAGGCCCGGCGCGCGCCGACTTCGCACGCATGGGCCAGCTCCGCCCCGCCTTCGAACCCGATGGCACGATCACCGCCGCCAACGCGTCCACCATCGCCGACGGGGCCGCCGCGCTGGTGGTCGCGAGCGAGGCCGCCCTCGTTCGCCACGGCCTCGCGCCGCGGGCCCGCATCGTGGCCTCCGCCACCGCCGGCCGGGAGCCGGCCGAGTTCCCGATCGCGCCGGTGGACGCCGTGCGGCGGGTCCTCGAGCGCGCGCGGCTCAGCACCGGCGATATCGACCTGTTCGAGATCAACGAGGCGTTCGCAGTGGTCGTGCTCGCCGCCATCGACGTGCTCGGCCTCGACCCGGCGCGCGTCAACGTGCACGGCGGGGCGATCGCGCTGGGCCACCCCATCGGCGCCAGCGGCGCGCGCGTCCTGGTGACGCTGTTGCACGCGCTCGAGCAGCGCGGGCTCCGGCGCGGGTTGGCGACGCTGTGTCTCGGCGGCGGGGAGGCGGTGGCGATGGTGATCGAGCGGGCGGGGTGACGCGGCGCGACGGCACACCCGCCGCCACGCAACCTCCCCTCCTACCCCCCCGGAAACAACTCCTCTCGCGACTTCCCCCCGAGCGTCGTCTGCAGTTGCGCCAGCGCCTCCTCCGGCGTGGCGGCGAGCGCCATCAGGCTGTGGTCGGCGAGCGTCATCGACACCACGCACGGCACCGCGGTGTAGAAGCCGTTCGGCAGGCTCGCCACCATCACGAAGAAGGCGTGCCCGTCCGGGGCCCGCAGCTGATACCAGTCGACCTTCTGCACGACGTACGGAGCATCACTCATCGCGATCGATACCTCCGGCCAACCGATAGCGCGCCGCGGGCGCCCGTCACAACCCCGCCCCCGCACCCGACGCGGCCTCTGCGCCGCAGCAGGCGGAGCGACGGAAACCCGAGCGCGAGCGTCTGCCAGAACCATCCGGACGCCGTCCGCCCCCGGCCGATCCGCCGCGCCAGGCGGCGGGCGTAGAGGGCCTCCGCGAGGTGCGTCGCCGCCGCCAGCACGCCGATCAGCTGCACGACCGGCAACGACGGCAGGGGCGTAACGTGCGCCACCCACCACGCATGCGCGCCCGGCCAGAGCCCGAGCACGTACGTGAGGCCGAGGCCACCCCCGATCGCCACCCACCAGCCGGCGTGCGGCCGCTCCACCTGCTCGCTCATTCGGCAGCTCCGTCATGTAGCAGTAGCCGCCGTGGATATGGACGGCATGACGGCCCCGGCGACGATCTACGACCGGGTGGGCCAACGGGTCAACCCGCTGGCCTCGCCCCGCTGGCCTCGCCCCGCCCGCCCTGCTATCGGAGCGGCATGGCGGATGAAGACACGCAGGCAGAGTTGGAGCGGTTGCGGGCCGAGAACGAGCGCATGCGCCGCACCGCCAGTCGCGGCATCACCATGAAGGTGAGCGAGAAGGGCGGACTGTCGGTGTACGGCCTCGGCCGCTTTCCGGTGACGCTCTACAAGGAGCAGTGGGAGAAGCTGCTCGACATGGCGGACGAGATTCGCGCGTTCATCCGCGACAACGCCACGAGCCTGAAGACGAAGGGCTGAGCGGCGCTGGCCAAGCCCCGGCATCACAACCCTGCCACGCCGTCCGCGCCGCGCAGGTTCCCGACCTCGCGCCGCTTCGCCGCTCGTGCCACAAGGGCTCCCCATGCCCACGGCACTCGACGAACTCCTCGCCATCCTCGACCTGGAAGAGCTCGAGGTGAATATCTTCCGGGGCCGGAGCCCACAGGAGCAGCGCCAACGCGTGTTCGGCGGGCAGGTCGCCGGGCAGGC
Organism: uncultured Binatia bacterium (SeqCode); assembly: GCA_964618895.1. Lineage (GTDB taxonomy): Bacteria > Desulfobacterota > Binatia > DP-6 > DP-6 > CAZUDO01. The sequence continues at coordinate 32,493 of CAZUDO010000041.1, read as the reverse complement.
GCTGGTGGCCGCCGGTCGCACGGTCGAGCGCGGCACGGTGCACTCGCTGCACGCCTATTTCCTGCGCCCGGGCGATCCGTCGGCACCCATCCTCTACCAGGTCGACCGCATCCGCGACGGGCACACCTTCACCACCCGGCGCGTGGTCGCCATCCAGCACGGGCAGGCGATCTTCCATCTCTCGGCTTCGTTCCAGCCCGACGAGACCGGCCCCACGCACCAGACGGCAATGCCGGACGCGCCCGACCCCGACACGCTCCCCACCTACGCCGAACGCATCGCGCCCGTGCTCGACCGCGTGCCGGCGGAGGTCCGCCGCTGGCTCACGCGCGACCGGGCCATCGAGGTCCGCAGTGTCGAGTTCGCGGACCCGTTCCATCCGGTGGAGCGGCCGCCACGCCAGCTGGTCTGGATCCGCACCAACGGCCGGCTGCCGGATCCGCTGCTGCTGCATCAGTGCGTGGTGGTGTACGCCTCCGACCTGACCCTCCTCGACACCGCCACGCTGCCGCACGCCATCCCGTGGAACGACCCGCGCTACATGATGGCGAGCCTCGACCACGCCATGTGGTTCCACCGCCCGTTCCGCGCCGACGCCTGGCTCCTGTACGCGCAGGAGAGCCCGTCCGCCCACGGGGCGCGTGGGTTCGCGATGGGGCACCTCTACACGCGCGACGGCACGCTGGTGGTGTCGGTCGCCCAGGAAGGGTTGATCCGCCCGGCGGCGCGGCGGTAGCGCACCGCCGCCACCCCGGGCGGGAACTCAGCGCCGGCCGCGTGGGCGGAATCCGCCCCGTGGACCGTCCGTCCCGAACGACGACAAGGGCGCGATATGCTTCGGGAGCGGTGCGGGTGGGCGCCGGAACAGCATGCGATCGCGGCGGCCCTTCAGGCGGATGCGCAACGCCTCCAGGGCGCTGGGATCGTTCACCGCCCGGGTGAGCGCCTCGAGCGGGATCTCGATGCGCACGGTACGCCCACGTTCGCGCAGGACGACGGCGAGGTTCAGACCTTCCGCGTCCTGCGCATCGTGCATCGTGGTGCTCAGCCGGCTCGAAATCCGGCCGCTGATGGAATCGAGCAGCCGCTGCTGCGCGAGGACGACTTCGTGGCCGCGCACCGCCTTCAGTACCGGCGGCCGCCGCCGCCACCACCACCGCCACCACCGGGGCGACCGCGATCGCTGCTGCTGCGCTCTTTGGCCTCGCTGACGTTGATGTTGCGGCCCTGCACCTCCCGCCCGTTGAGCGTGTTGATGGCGGACTGCGCTTCGCTGGCGCTGCTCATCTCGACGAAACCGAAGCCGCGCGAGCGGCCGGTGGCACGGTCGGTCACGACCGAGGCCGACTCGCACGCCCCGACCTCACCGAAGAGCTTCTCCAGATCGGCGCTTGTGGTGTCAAATGAGAGGTTGCCGACGAATATCTTCTTGCCCATGACCTGCTTCCTTGGCTCGGAGGAGCCCGATTCGGGTGGTTCCGCGGCCTGGGCGAGAGACGAGCCGTCGCCTATCGACGGCAGAGTCGCGCACAAACGTCGCGAATGGCAAATGCTTGTAGTCCGTGCGGCGCTTGACCGCAAGGTGCGTCCGGCCGGGGCCGGGGCCGGGGCCTACCACCGCCGCGGGCCCCGGCTTCCGTGGTCATGTCGCCGCGCCGGCCATGCGGTCGAGCGCCCGGTCCGCCAGCCGGTACACCGTCCACTCGTCGAGCGCGATCGCCCCGAGCGAGCGGTAGAACGCGATCGCCGGCGTGTTCCAGTCGAGCACCGCCCACTCGACCCGCGTGCAGCCGCGCGCCAGGGCGAGCCCGCACACGTGCCCGAGCAGCGCCCGGCCGATGCCGCGGCCGCGGAAGCGCTCGCGGACGACCAGGTCCTCCAGGTAGAGCCCGCGACGTCCGCGCCAGGTGGAGTAGTTGGGGAAGAAGATGGCGCAGCCGACCGGCTCGCCGGCAAGCTCGGCGAGCACGCATTCGAAGGGCGGCGTCGGGCTCGCGAGCTGGGCTCGCAGCTCGGCGGGCGTCACCTCGACCGCGTCGGGCGCATGCTCGTAGGTGGCCAGCTCGACGATGAAGCGGTGGACGGTGTCGGCGTCGTCGGGGCACGCTTGACGGATGGCGAGCGACATGGAGCGGCATTCTGCCGTCCCCGCACCGGCGCTACCAGCGCCGGCGCGTCAGGGGGCGACGCCCGGGTGCCGCACGGTCCAGCTCGCCAGCGCGTTGTCCCACACGCCGCGGTTGGTGGTGACCGTGAAGCAGGGGCCCGGCAGCGTGCCCGGGAACGCTCCGCCGCCGAGCCAGACGACGACGTTGTTGGAGCAGCTGACGACCTGCCCGGGCGGGACGCCCATGCGGTCGCCACCCACGTCCCCAACGCGCTCGGCGAGGAAGATGTTGTTGTGCAGCGCGAGCTTCGGGGAGATGCTGTTCGCCGGGTCGTCCCACTTGTGCCACTTGAAGAAGCCGCCGTGCCCGAGGCCGTCGGCGGTGGCGCTGTTGGGCCCGGGCATGGGCTGGAGGCGGACAAGGGTGTTCTGGATGGTCCAGGTGTAGGTCGCGCCGCTGAAGCCGCTGTCGATGATCGCCTGCGACGGCCGGGCGCTGAAGGCGTTGTAGCAGCCGTCGAGCAGCGAGTCGTCGACCAGGCCGCCCATCACATGGTCGTTCTCCACGCAGTCGTCGCGCACGTAGCTCATGCGCACGTTGCGGACAGTGAACGTGCTGGCGTCCTGCGGGCGGACGCCGTCGGTCACGTTGTCGATGCGCAGCCCATCCACGGTGAGGGTCGCGTTCTCGAACACGATGGCGGCGTTGTTGAGGTCGTGCATCTCGGTCCAGGTGAGGGTCCGGCTCCACTGCCCGAGGACCAGGCCGCCGGTCCAGAGCACGCCCGGGCCGCCGCCCAGGTTGATCGGGTAGCGGTTGGCGAGCGCCGACAGGAAGGTGGCGCCGCGCGCGTCGATGCGGCTGTTCGGGTACAGGGTCTCGTTCTGGTACGACGCAGCAAAGGTGCCGTTCAGCACGATGTGGGGCGCACCGAGGCTCAGGATGAGCTGCGGCTTCCCGCTGGTCGACTCGCGACTGCGGTAGACCACGCTGTCGGCCAGGGGCGTGACCAGCGCAAAACTCACGCTCCCGTCACCGGCGACCGCGCCGGTCACGTCGAAGTCGACCACCTGCTTGATTGCCACCGAACCCGCTGTGGCCAGGGCCGGGCCGTCGATCGCCGGCCGGTTGCGGTAGTACGTCGACCCCTCGGACCACGTGGTGTTCGTGATCTGGTGGACCGTGCCGCCCATCCCGCTGCCGTCGGTCGCATTGGAGCCGACCGTGAGGCGCAGGATGGCGCGGGTGACCGAGAACGGCGACACGCCCGACACGGCGAACCGGATGAACGCCTGACGGTCCGGCGTCGCACCCGCAGTGATGCGGGTGACGGTGCCGTACTTTCGCGTCGGCTTGGACGCGCTCACGTACGTGTCGGCAACCGCCGTGAAGGTCATCGACTCGGGGGGCATGACGGTCACGGTGATCGAATCCGAACCCGTCTGGCCGCCGCTGTCGGTCACGCGGGCGGCGATGCGATGCGTCCCGGCACGGAGGACTCGGGTGAAGGTGGCGCCGGTACCAATGGTGCCGTCGAGGCTCGACGTCCACTGCAGGCTGCCGGTCACCGCCCCGTCCTCGGCGTCCGCCGCAGAGCCCGTGAAGGTGATTGCCTGGCCGTTGGCAACCGCCGTGGCGGCCGCCGGGGCACCGATGGTCACCACCGGGGGCATGTTCATGGCGGGCCGCGGCCGCACGCTCACCGCGATCTGCGCCATGCCGGGATTGCCGCTCGAGTCCGTGACCGCCGCCGTGATGGTATGGTTCCCCTCGGCGAGCGCGGCCGGCACCAGGGCGCCGGTGCCGAGCGCGCCCTGGAGGTTCGAGGTCCACGCCAGCGCCGCGACCAGGTCGGCGTCCATATCGTCGGTGACCGTGCCCTCGAGCGTGGCCGTGTCGCCCACGAACAGGACGGCGCCATCGAGCGGCTGCGCGATACGGACCACGGGGCTCGCCGCCGCCGGCACGGTGATCACCAACTGCGGGCGCACGCCGCTCGGCGCGGCCGAAGAGTTGTAGGACACGCCGTCGTCGGAGGTGCTGTCGAGGGCGAAGTTGTAGGTGCCCTCGCCGGTGACCGCGGCGGTCACGTTGAAATCGACCGTGGACCCGAGCGCCACCGTGCCGAGCGTCGCCAGCGCCGGTCCGTCGACGGCGGGACGCGTATCGTAGGTGATTACCGACGGGTTCCATATCCCGTTGGAGATGAGGTGCATGCTGCCACCCTTGGTGCTCGGCCCGCTGACGCCGAGCCGCACCTTGGCCGACTGCACCGGCCGGCCGCCGAGGCCGCTCACCGCGAAGCGCAGGTAGCTGATGCGGATCGGCACCGCATCCGCGCGCACGCGAGCGTCGGTGTCGAAGTTGCTCGTCGGCAACGTGCTCTCGACGTAGGTGTCGGCGATCGTGGGGAAGGCGATCGTCTCGGTCGGCGTCACCTGTGCCGTGGCCGGCGTCAGGCCCGAGAGCAGCAGGGCGGTGAGTCCAAGGACGGTGCGGGTCGCGGTGTGCATGGGGTGGGAATCCTCGCGGGGACGACGAAGTGGCGGGGCTGGACGTGTCGCCCGGTGTCGCCATCGTGACCCACCCGACCCGCGATCGAAAGCGAATCGCTCGCAGAGGATTACGAACAGTTCTGGGGCGCGCGCACGCGGCAGCGAAACCCGTGGCGCGCGGCATGCGCCTTGCTGCTCACCACGCGTACGCTTCCGGCGCCTCGCCACCCGGGCCGGGCCAGATGTCGTCGAGCTGCGCGCGCGTCTCCTGGCCGAGCGTGATGTCGAGCGCGCGCAAGCTCCCGGTCAGCTGCTCCAGCGTGCGCGGGCCGACGATCGGGGCAGTCACCACCGGGTTGTGGAGCAACCAGGCGAGTGCCATGTCGGCCGGCCGCTCGCCGAGCGTCCGGCACAGGGCGTCATAGCGTTCCAGCTGGGGCCGCTGGCGCTCGGCCGCCGTCCGTGCCCGCTCGCCGGCGCGCCGCCCACCGGCCCCCGACGTACTCGCGCCCGCCAGCAGCCCGCCGCCGAGCGGGCTCCACGGGATCAGCCCGAGTCCACAGGCGCGGCAGGCCGGGATCACCTCCAGCTCCACGGTACGGGCGGCGAGGTTGTAGAGACTCTGCTCCGACACCGGGCCCAGGAAATGCCGTGCTGCCGCCGTGGCGCTCGCCTGCGCGATCTGCCAGCCGGCGAAGTTGCTGCTGCCGACGTAGAGCACCTTGCCCGCCGCCACCAGCTGCTCCATCGCCTGCCAGATCTCGTCCCACGGTGCGCTCCGGTCGACGTGATGCATCTGGTAGAGGTCGATGCGATCGGTGCAGAGCCGGCGGAGGCTCTCGTCGCAGGCGCGGCGAATGTGGTACGCCGACAGCCCGCGGTCATTCGGCCCCGGCCCCATCTTGCCGTAGACCTTGGTGGCCAGAACGCAGCGCTCGCGCCGGCCGCCTCCCCGCGCCAGCCAGCGGCCGACGATCTGCTCGGTGATGCCCTCGCCCGTCTTCCAGCCGTACACGTTGGCGGTGTCGAAGAAATTGACACCCGCCTCGAGCGCCGCGTCCATGATGGCGAAGCTGTCCGCTTCCGTGGTGAGCGGACCGAAGTTCATCGTGCCGAGACAGAGCCGGCTCACCGTGAGGCCCGTCCGGCCGAGCGCAACGTACTGCATGCGGTCCCCCTATTCGTCCTCGCCGTGCTTGACGCGCTCGGACAGCCCCTGCTGCCGCCGCGCCCCGCCGCGGCCGATGCTGGCGTCACCGAAGCGGGCGACGATGTGGTCGAGGGCGTGGTTCAACGCCGCCCGCCGGACACGCTCGCCGTCTGGGAAGAGCCCGAGCTGCGGCGAGGCGCCGTCGATTCCGGCCGCCGTGACCCCGATCAAACGTACCGCTTCACGTGGCCGGTGGCGCGCCCACAGGGCGAGCGCCGCCTGCGCCAGCACCTGGCCATCGTCGGTGGGCGCGGGCAGCGCCGCCTGGCGCGTGAGCAGCGGGAAGCGCCCCCCGCCCAGGCGGCGGGCGAGTTTCACCTTCAAGGTCACCGTACGCGCCAGCACACCGTCGCGGCGCAGGCGCCGGCCGATCGCGTCGGCGTGTGCCAGGATGGCGCCGCGCACGACGTCGGCGGCGGTGGTATCCGCCGCGAAGGTGCCCTCCTCGCCGTAAGACTTGGCGTCGCGCTCGGGCTCGACCGTGCGTGCATCCTCCCCGCGGGCCAGACGCGTGAGCTGGGCCGCCGCCTGCGCGCCGACGTGGGTCGCGAGCACCGCGGGCGGGCACACCGCCAGATCGCCGATGGTGGCGACACCGGCGTGAGCCAGTGCCGCCGCGGCTACCGGACCGACCCCCCACAGTCGCGACACCGGCAACGGCAGCAGGAACGCCGCCACGCGCTCCGGCGCCACCTCGAGCAGGCCGTCCGGCTTGGAGACGTCACTCGCGATCTTGGCCACCATCTTACCCGGGCCGATGCCGATCGACACCGCCAGTCCGGTGGCGGCGCGCACGCGGTCCTTCAGCAGGCGGCCGATGGCGAGCGGCGGGCCGAGGAGCGCCACCGACGCGGTCACGTCGATGAACGCCTCGTCGACGGAGATGGGCTCGACCGCCGGGCTCACGGTGGCGAAGAGTGTACGGAGCTCCGCCCCGATCCGACGGTACTTGCTCATGGCGCCGGGCAGGAAGACGCCGTCCGGGCAGAGCGCACGCGCCTGCACGCTGGGCATGGCCGAGTGCACGCCGAAGCGGCGCGCCTCGTACGACGCGGCCGACACCACACCGCGCGTGCTCGTCCCGCCCACGATCACGGGCCGGCCGCGCAGCTCGGGACGGTCGCGCTGCTCGACGGCAGCGTAGAACGCGTCCATGTCGGCATGCAGGATCACGGGGTGGTAGGGCGCGGCTGCCACGGCTACCGGATCCACACGCTCTTCACGTTGACAAACTCGCGCAGGCCGTACTCCGCCAGCTCGCGGCCGTAGCCCGACCGCTTGACGCCGCCGAACGGCAGGCGCGGGTCCGACTTGACCAGCCCGTTCACGAACACCGCGCCCGCCTCCAGCCGCGCCACGAAGCGGGCCGCGCGCGCCGGGTCCGCGGTCCACACGGAGGCACCGAGACCGTAGGCGGACGCGTTCGCCAACCGGAGCGCGTCGTCGTCGTCGCGCGCCCGGATCACCGCCGCCACCGGACCGAAGGTCTCTTCGTCGAAGGCAGGCATGCCGGGGGTGACGGCCGTCAGCACCGTCGGCGGGTAGAACGCGCCCGGGCCGGTCGGCACCCGGCCGCCGAGCACGAGCGTCGCGCCGCCGGCACACGAGGCCTCCACCTGCCGGTGCAGCGTGTCGCGGAGGTCGTGCCGCGCCTGCGGCCCCAGGTGGGTCGCGGGGTCGAGCGGGTCGCCCAGGCGGCGGCCCTGCATCGCCGCCACCAGGCGGTCGAGGAAGCCGTCGAAGACGGGGGCGACCACGATGAAGCGCTTGGCGGCGATGCAGCTCTGGCCGCTGTTCACCAGGCGGGCGTCGGCGGCCGTGCGTGCCGCCGCATCGAGATCGGCATCGGCCAGCACCAGGAACGGGTCGCTGCCGCCCAGCTCGAGGACCGTCTTCTTGAGCGCCCGGCCCGCCGACGCCGCCACGTCGCGCCCGGCGCGTTCGCTGCCGGTGAGCGTGACGCCGCACACGCGCCGGTCGGCGATCAGGCCGGCGACGGCGGGCGGATTGGCAAGCACGGCCTGGAACACGCCCGGCGGCACCCCGCCATCGCGCAGCAGGGCCTCGAGCTCGAGGGCACAGCGCGACACGTTGGCGGCGTGCTTCAGGAGCACGACGTTGCCGGCCATGAGCGCCGGGGCCGCGAACCGGAACACCTGCCAGAAGGGGTAGTTCCACGGCATGATCGCCAGCACCGGTCCGAGCGGGTCGAAGCGCACCAGGCTGCGGCCGGCGTCGGTCTGACGGGGCTCATCGGCGAGCAGGGCGGCGGCGTGCTCGGCGTAGTACTCGCAGACCCACGCGCTCTTCTCGAGCTCGGCCTCGCCTTGGGCGAGGGGCTTGCCCATCTCGCGCGCGACGACGCGTGCGTAGCTGGTGGCGCGCGTGCGCAGCACCGCCGCCACCGCCCGCAGCCGATCACCCCGCTCGTCGAACGACCGCTCGCGCCAGTCCTGGAACGCCGCCTCGGCCGCCGCCAAGAGGCCCTCCAGCGCGGCGGGCGTCATCTCGGCGAAGGCCTCCAGCACCTCGCCGGTGGTGGGATTGACGGACGTGAGCGCGGCCATGGCGAGTCCGGGAGGTAATACCAGCCTCCCGGGTGCCGCAAGGCCTCCTACATGTCGAGGAGCGCCATGACCGAACGGCGGCGCGCCGGCGGCGCGGGACGCTTTGCCGGCGCCGGCTGCGGCCGCGGGCAGGTGTGCACGCCTTCGCTCATGCGCACGACGGCGAGGAAGCGGGGCACGTAGTCCCGGCTGGTGGCGGGCAGATGCCCGCTCGCCGCCAGCTCCCAGAAGTTGGCCCCCGGCTTGCGCGCACGGACCCGCGTGACGCGGTTTTCGCCCGCGTTGTAGGCGGCCAGCGCCGTCGGCCAGTCGCGGAAGCGCTGGTGTAGCAGGCGGAGATAACGGGCCGCCGCGCGTGTGGAATGATCGGGGTGCAGGCGGTCGTCGCGCTCGTCGGTCACCACCAGGCCAAAGCGCCGCGCCGTCGGGCCCTGTAGCTGCCAGAGCCCGCGGTCGTCGTGTTTGCCGCGCGCGTCGGGATGGAAACTGCTCTCGACCGCCGGCAGGAGCGCCAGGCTCGGCGGCACCCCCGATTCCTGCAGGATACGCCGCAGACGCGGCAGGTAGGCCTGCCCGCGCCGCAGCGTCTCGCGCATGTCGGCCCGGTAGGCCCGCGAGCGCAGGCGCCGCTCCCAGGCGTCGATCGCCGGATGCTGGATGCAGGCGAGCGACGTGGACGCCTTCGGCGCGGGCACTGCCATCACGTCGAGCGGCTCGTCGCGCAGCCCCGGATTGCGTAGGGCGCACGCGTTCAGCGTCGCCAGCACCCCGATCACCGACCACACGACCGCCCTGCGCATCACGGGACGGACAGAGCAAGGTTCCTGCCGCCGCCACCCGCCGATGCCATGAGGCATGCGGGTCGGGTCCGGGATTCCGGCGGGTTGGGCGATCCTCACCACCCCGCTCCCCGCGGGCGCCTGGGCGCTCGCACGCCCCCTCGCCACAGGGGGCGCGCAACCGTGTACCGCCCGCTTGCCGGCCGCATGACGGCGTCCGGCCACTCTTGCACGGCCGGGCGGCGACCGGCCCGGCACCCGCCGCGGCCCCCGATCGGGCGGCCGCTAGCGCGTCGGCTTCCCGGCCGCTAGCGCGTCGGCTTCTTCGACGACGCCAGCAGCTCCGCCAGCGTGCCGAAGGCCTTGGCCGCCTGCTGGGCGGCCAGCACGTCGTCGGTGTCGCGGCGCTCCTCGTCCTCGGCCGCCTGGCGCGTGGCCCGTACGCGCTCGACCATGGAGAGCCCGATGCGCCGCTTGTCGGCATCCACGCTGACCACCGTCACGTCGACCTCGGCGTCGATCGCCACCACCTGCCGGGGATGCGAGATGCGCCGGTCGACGGCGAGGCGCGACACGTGCACCAGCCCGTCGATGCCGGGCGCCAGCTCGACGAAGGCGCCGAACTGCTCCAGCCGCCGCACGCGCCCGCGGACATGCGCCCCGACCGGAAAGCGCTCGCCGACGCTGGCCCACGGGTCCGGCGCCAGCGCCCGCAGCGACAGGCCGACGCGCGGGCGGCCACCGGCGGGACCGGGCTCGAGCTTCACCACCTGGGCCTGCACCGTCTGCCCGACCGCGAGCACCTCGGACGGGTGGGCCGCCCGCGCATGGCCGAGCTCGCTCACGTGCACGAGCCCCTCGATGCCCCCTACGTCGACGAAGGCGCCGAAGTCGCGCACCGACGTGACCGTGCCCTGCACGACGACGCCCACGCGCAGCGTGGCAAGCGTGCGCGTCGCCGCGGCGGCCGCCTCTTCCTCGAGCAGGGGGCGCCGCGCCAGCACCACGTTGCGCCCGCCCGCCTCGACGCGCATGACGCGGAAGCGCAGGCGCTGGCCGACGTAGTCGGCCGGCTCGGCGCGCCGCACATCCATCTGCGATGCCGGGCAGAAGGCGCGCACACCGGCCACCTGCACATCGTAGCCGCCCTTGTTCTGGCCGGTCACCAGGCCCTCGACGGCGATGCCGTGCGCCGCCGCCTGCTCGAGCTCGCCCGGAACGTACCCGCCGCGGCCGAGGGTGCGTTTCAGGACGACGGTGCCCGAGCGCTGCCCGTCGTCCGTGACCGTGGCCTCGATCGTGTCCCCGACGGCGAGCGTGAACTCGTCCGTCTCGGGGTCGCGAAACTCGGCCAGTCCGATCACCGCCTCGGTCTTGACGCCGATGGCCACGAAGACGGTGTCGGTGCCGAAGCCGACCACCCGCCCCTGCACGCGCTCACCCTCCCGGACTCGGCGTTGCGCGCTGGTCGCCGCCTCGCTGGCGGCAAACAGAGTGGCGAAATCCTCTTCGGCCGGTGGAGGAACTTCCGCGGCTCGCTCGTCTGGCGGTTTGTCTGCGCTCACACCGTCTGCTGCGCCCGCGGCGCCCGCCCGGCGGCGGTGCCGGAGCGGATCAGCCCTCGTACTTGAAGGACACCTTCACCTTGGCCCGGAAGGCCCGCACTTTGCCGCCCTCCATCTGCATATCGAGCTGGGTCACCTCGGCGATGCGCAGGTCGCGCAGCGTCTTGCCGGCCCGCTGGACGGCCGCGGTGGCCGCCTTCTCCCACGACTCCGGGCTCGTGCCCACCAGCTCGATCACCTTGTACACGCTCTCCGCCATAGGTTGGTCCTCCGTTGCGGTCACCCTATAGCGCCGTCGGTCGCGCTCGACTACCCCCCCGGGGCTGGTCTACAGGGCCGGCATGACAACCGCCGCTCCGCCCACGCTCGCCGTCACCGACAAGGCCCGCGGCGACGTGATCGCCGCCCTGCCGGTGGACGACGCGACCGCGGTGGCCGCCGCGGTCGTGCGCGCACGCGCCGCGCAACCGGCCTGGGCCGCGCTCGGTCCGCGTGCCCGCTGCAAGCTACTCCGGCGGGCACGGCGGGAGCTGGTCCGCGATCGTGCCGTCGTCCTCGATCTGCTCGACCGCGAGACCGGCAAGGCGCGCTGGGACACGGTGGGCGAGCTCATGGGCACCTGCCTCGAGCTCGGCTACCTGGCGCGCCGCGCGCCGCGCTTCCTGCGCACCCGCACGGTGAGCGCACGGCCGCTGTTCGGCAAGCGCGCCCTGGTGGCGTACCGGCCACGGGGCGTGGTCGGCGTCATCAGCCCGTGGAACGCGCCGCTCAATCTGGCCCTCGGCGACGCCATCCCGGCGCTGCTGGCGGGCAACGCGGTGGTGATCAAGCCGTCCGAGCTGACGCCGCTCGCCGTCCAGCGCGCCGCCGAGGCGATGAACCGCGTGCTGCCGGCCGGCCTCTTGCAGGTCGCCATCGGCGCGGGCGACACCGGCGCCGCACTGGTCGACCACGTCGACATGGTGTGCGTCACCGGCTCGCCCGAGACCGGGCGGCGGGTGATGGAGCGCGCCAGCCGGCGGCTCACGCCGGTGCTGCTCGAGCTGGGGGGCAAGGACCCCATGATCGTGCTCGCCGACGCCGACCTCGACCGCGCCGCCGCGGCGGCGGCGTGGGGAGGCTGCATGATGACCGGCCAGGTGTGCATGTCGGTCGAGCGCGTCTACGTCGAGGCGCCGGTCGCCGAGGCGTTCACGCGCAAAGTGGTCGAGGAGGTGCGGAAGCTCCGCGTCGGTCCGAACGGCATCGGGGTCGACATCGACCTGGGCCCGTTCACCAGCGCCCGCCAGGTCGAGACCGTCGAGCGTCACCTGGCCGACGCCCGCACCCGCGGCGCGCGCGTGCTGATCGGCGGTGCCCGGTACGGCGACGGTCCGGGAGTCTACTTCGAGCCGACGGTCCTCGACCGGGTCGACCACACCATGCTGCTCATGCAGGAGGAGACCTTCGGCCCCGTCATCCCGATCATGACCGTGCGCGACGCTGCCGAGGCGGTGACCCTCGCCAACCAGAGCCTCTACGGCCTCAACGCCAGCATCTGGACCCGCGACACCGACCTGGGCATCGCCGTCGCCCGCCAGCTCGACAGCGGCTCGGCGTGCGTCAACGAATGCCTGGTCTCGGCCGGCTGCCCCGACCTCCCCTTCGGCGGCGTCAAACAAAGCGGCATCGGCCAACGCCACGGCGGCGCCGAAGGCCTGCGCGCCTTCTGCGTCGCGCAGGCCATCCTCGCCGAACCCCGCCGCCGCAAGCGCGAACCCACGTGGTTCCCGTACTCGGCCCGCCGCGCGCGGATGCTCGAACGCCTGATGGGCCTGATGTTCGGCCGCTAGCCGCGGGGGACGGGCGGGGGGCCCTCCCCGCGCGAGTCGGGTGCCCCTGCGGTCCGGCTTCGGGCGCCGCGGCCCCGGATTGCATGGTCATGGATCGCGCCCGACTTCGCGCGGAGAGGGCCCCCCGCCCGTCCCCCGGGGCGCGTTCATGGCGGGGACGTCGTGTTCGTCCGCTCGACCCGGTTCTGACCGTCCTAACCGCGACCCGGTGGGTGGGCGGGGGCTCTCCCTGCGCGAAGTCGGGCGCGATCCACTGTCATGTGACCCCGAGGCCGCGCCGCCCGAAGCCGGACCGCAGGGGCACCCGACTCGCGCAGGGAGAGCCCCCGCCCGCCCACCGCGCACCGGCTCAAGTCAGGAACGCACCCGGCCGATACTCGCGGCATGAAGGACCGACCTGCACTCACGTTCATCGGCGGCATCCTGGTGGCGTTCGCCATGATGGTCGCCTGCTTGCCGTTCGTGGAGGAGCGCGTGCTCCGGACCGTGGAGGACGGCTCGCTGGCGGGGCGCGTGTCCGTGCTGGAGCGTGGACTGCGCGAGACCGCCACGCTGAAGCCAGTGGCCGCCCGGCAAGACGAGGGCGACGGCGCCGACATCCGCCGGGTCGCCAGCGTCGAACGCAAGCTGGACCAGCTCGACTGGCAGATCGGGCGGGCGCATCAGCGCTTGAACGAAGCGCGGCTGGTGAGCGAGGGCGAGACGCCGGGGGTCGGCTACTCGTGCGGCGCCTCCGACAGCAAGGAGACCCCGTACGTGATGATCGGCCGCCGGGACGGCTGCGGCAGCACGCAGAGCATCAACTACTACCGCAAGCTCTCGCTGCGCATCCCGCCCCCCTGAATCCGTTCCCTGCCCCTTGGCACGCCGCCCGGCGCACGCTACTGAGGGGCGCGAAGGGCGGGACGGCGCGGTGGCAGCGAGGGCGAAGGGACGGCGCGGGCGCCGGCGGGGCCGACGCGGCGCCAGCGACGAGTGGCGGCGGCTCGGCCTCGAGGTCGCCGCGCTGCTCGCCGTCGGCCTGATCGGCGTGCTGGCCGGACTCGGCCAGCTGGCGGCACACCTGACGGGCGCCAACCTGTGGTCGAGCCTGCTGCCGTTCGCGGGGGGTGTCCTGGCGCTCGGGCTGGTCGCGGCCGCGGCCCTCCGGGGTTGGGCCGCAGCGCGGGCCTGGCTCATTCGCCGGGGCACACCCTCGCCCGCCGTCGTGGCCGGCGGTCTGGCCCTGATCGCCATCGCCGGCACCACCCGCCCGGGGTTCCAGCAGGCGGTGGCGAGCCTCCGGACCGTGATCGGCGGGCCGGGAGAGGCGCATCGCCAGACGATCGCGCACCAGGTGTTCGCCGCCTATCGCCGCGCCGACCTGGCCGGGCTCGAGCGCATTCTCGAGCGCGCCCGCGTCTACGAGGCGACCGTGAAGGAGGCCGCCGACGCGTTCGGGGTCGACGTGGAGGTCATGATGGGCGTCGGCTCGGCGGAGTCGTCCTTCTACCCGCGCGACAGCGCGGACGGCGGGCGCGGCCTCTTCCAGATCACGTCGCCGCCGACCGGGGCGGTGACCGAGGTGCGGCGCCGGCTCGGCGTCGAGCACCTCGACCCGCTGAACCAGCGCCACAACGCCTTCCTCGCCGCCGCCACCCTCCGCCTCTACCTGGACCAGATGCACGGCGACCCGTTCCTCGCCCTGCTCGCCTACAACATCGGCCCGCGGAACGGCGGTCTGCGTTCGATCATGGAACAGTACGGGGCGCGCGACTTCGTCACCATCCAGCCCTACCTGCAGAACCTGCCGCGCGACTACCCGATCCGCGTGCTCTCGGGCGCGCTCGCGTATCGCCTGTGGCGGAACGAAGGGCGGCTGCCGCGTTACGAGGACGGGACCAACGCGATGCGCATCCAGCGTGTCGGCATCCCCGGGCTGCCGGTGGGCGCGTCGTAGCTCAGAAGTATCCGGTCGGCTCGTCGCCGCCCTTGGGGCCCTGGTCGCGGCCGGGAATCCACTTGCCGGTGATCATGTCCTTGTAGCCCATGCCCGGGGCGACCATCGGATAGACGTGCGCCGACTGGTCGACCATCACTTCCAGGAACGCCGGGCCCGGGAAGGCGACGAACTGCTCGAGCTGCGGCCGGACTTCCGGGATGGCGGTGACCCGGCGCGCGAAGCCGAAGCCGTCGGCCTCGACCGCTTTCACGAAGTCCTTCTTGTGGAGCGCCTTGTCGGAGCCCGAGTAGCGGTTCGAGTAGAACAGGGCCTGCCACTGCCGGACCATGCCGTCGCCCAGGTTGTTCAGCAGCAGGACCTTCACCGGGATGTCGTAGGTGGTGAGGGTCTCGAGCTCGCCGTAGTTCATGCGGATCGAGCCGTCGCCGTCGATGTCGATGACGAGCGCGCCCGGGTTGGCCACCTGCGCGCCGATGGCGGCCGGGAGGCCGAACCCCATGGTGCCCATGCTGCCCGAGGTGAGGAAGGTACGCGCGTCGATGAAGTCCATGTACTGCGCGGCCCACATCTGGTGCTGGCCGACGCCGGTGGAAACGATGGCCTTGCCGCCCGTGATGGTGTTCAACTGCTCGAGAACGTATTCGACCTGGATGAGCGGCGACTCGCGGTCGTAGCTGAGCGGGTGGCGCTTCTTGAGCTCCTGCACGTAGGCGCGCCAGCGGCTGAAGTCCTTCTTCAGGCCCGTGCCCGCCTCGAGCAGCTGGGCCAGGCCCTTCTTGGCGTCCGATACGTGCGCCCAATCGACGGACTTCACCTTGCCGATCTCGGACGCGTCGACATCGAGGTGGGCGATCTTCGCGTTGGACGCGAACTCCTTCACCTTGCCCGCCACCCGGTCGTCGAAGCGCGAGCCGACGGCGAACAGGAAGTCGCAGTCCTCGACCGCGTAGTTGGCGTACGCGGTGCCGTGCATGCCGAGCATGCGGAGCGACAGGTCGCTGGTGGTGTCGATCGTGCCGATGCCCATCAACGTGGTGACCACCGGGATACCGTACCGCTTGGCGAACATGCGCAGCTCGGTGGCGGCGTTGCCGTTGATGACCCCGCCGCCGGCGTAGATGAGCGGACGCTCGGCGCGTGCCAGGAGATTGAAGAAGGCCTCGGCGTCGGCGGGCGCCAGCGTGGCGGTCTCGAGCGCTTCCAACCGCTCCTGGTAACCGCGCATGTGCAGCAGGCCCCCGCCGCGGAAGGTGCCCTTGGCGAGCTGCACGTCGCGCGGGATGTCCACCACCACGGGCCCCGGGCGGCCACTGCGGGCGATGTGGAACGCCGTCCGCATGGCGGCTTCGACCTTGGTCTCGTCGGTGACCAGGAAGACGTGCTTGGCACACGACGCCATGATGTTGAACACGGGCGCTTCCTGGAACGCGTCGGTACCCACGGCCGCGCGCGGCACCTGACCAGTGATCAGGACCATCGGGATGCTGTCCGCCTGGCAGTCGCGCACCGGCGTGACGGAGTTGGTGGCGCCGGGACCCGAGGTGACCAGCGAGACGCCGACCCGGCCGCTCGAGCGCGAGTAGCCGGCCGCCATGAAGCCGGCGCCCTGTTCGGTGGCGGGCACGATCAGCCGGATATCCTGGTCGTGGCTCTCGTTGTAGCGGAAGACCGCGTCGTAGGTGGGGAGGATCGCGCCGCCGCTGTAGCCGAAGATGGTGTCCACCCCCTCGTCGGCGAGCACCTGCATGATCATGTCGGCGCCGTTCATGGTACTGCCGGCGAGCGGATGGGCCGGCGCCTGGGCAGGCAAACGCGACGGGACGGACTTGCGGGCAACAGTCATGACGGGAGCACTCCTGGCGTCCCTATAGCGCGGATCGCACCGGGCTGCATACGGGACCCTTCAACTTCCGTGGAGGCGTGCCACGGCCGGGCCGGCCGCCAGCACGGCCGCCTCGTGGCGGGCGATCTCGGCCAGGCGGCCGTGCACGATCGCGACCGGCGCGAGCGTACCGGCCAGGTCGACGTACGTGCGATGGTGGCGGGCCTCGCTGGCAAGGAGGCTGCGGTACACGTCGGCCAGCGCGGCATCGTCGAGCGCGTCGGCGAGCAGCGTCATGCGCTCGCAGCTCCGCGCTTCGATGCACGCCATGCAGAGGAGCGTGTCGAGGAGTCGCTCGGGCTCGGCGCGGCGGACGATGTGCAGGAGTGCGCCCGCGTACGGCCCCGGCACCTGATGCCCGAACGCAATGCCGCGCGCGGTGAGGGCCGCCAGCACCACCTGGAAATGCGCCAGCTCCTCGCGCGCCAGCTCGGCGAGCGGCGCCAGGAGCGCCGGCCGGTCGGCGTAGGTGAATACCAGGCGGAGCGCGCTCGACGCGGCCTTCTTCTCGCAGTGGGCGTGGTCGACGAGGATCTCGTCCAGGCACGCGAGCGCGCGCCCGACCCACGCGCCGTCGGTGGTCGAGGCCAGGCTCAACATCGATCCGGGCCATGGCCCGCGCCAGGTAGGGGCGCAAAGCGATGCAGCGCGACGGCGCAGGCGGTGGCCGCGTTGAGCGAGTCGACGCCGGGGGCCATCGGGATGCGCACCTCGAGATCAGCCGCCGCCCGCACGTCCGGGCTCAGCCCCTGCCCCTCGGCACCCACCAGGATTGCGACCCGCGCCGGAGGCACGACGGTGGCGATGGCGCGCGCCCGCGGATCGGGCGTGAGGGCCACGATCGTGAAGCCGGCGGCACGCACGCGCGCCAGGTCGGCGGGCCACACCGTCGCGGCCGCGAACGGCGTCCGCAGGCTACCGCCCATCGAGACGCGGATCGCCCGGCGGTAGAGCGGGTCGGCGCAGCCGGGCCCGACCACCACCCCGGCCGCGCCGAACGCCGCGGCGTTGCGAAACACCCCGCCGATGTTGTCGGGATTGCTCAGCCCCTCGCACACCACCAGGCAGCGCGGCCCGGATGCCGGCACGGCCAGCACCGCCTCCAAGGGGAGCCCGGGCCCGCGCTCCCCGACCGCCAAACAGCCGCGATGGAACTTGAAGCCGACCACGCTGCGAATGGTGGCCGCGCTGGTCACGAACACCGGCGCGGCGCCTGCCGCCGCCAGGAGCAACGCCCGCAGGTCACCGTATGCCGCCTCGGTCAGGAGCACCGACCGCACCAGGAAGCGCCCGGTCTCGAGCAGCGTCCGCACCACCAGCTGACTCTCGGCGACGAAGATGTCACGCCGTCGCCGGAGCGTTCCGTCCGGCAGATCGCGGTAGTCGACCAGACGAGGGTCGTCGCAGGCATCGATCCGCTCGACGGGCATGCCGGCTCCGCTCAGCACGTCGGCGGCGACGCGGCGACGCACAAAAATTTCCTGCCAGGGAGTTGACAGGGCGGGGAGGTCCGCACTAGCAGAGACTCCACACGGAGAGGGAGGGGATCATGCTGCAGCGCGGGGACATCATCGTCGAGCGTCTCACGGGTCGGCGGGCCATCGTCATCCAGGTGAGCGGTGAGGAGATCAGGTGCCGCTTTCCCGACGGGCGTCTGGAGGATCGCTTCACCTTCGAGGTGGAGCCGGCACTCGGCCTGCTCGAATCGTTGTTGTCGGTGGTCATGTCGTTGTTCGGCCTCCGCACAGCCGAACACTCCGCCGCCGTGAGCGAGCGCCCGCGGCCGCTCCTCGTGCGACAGCCGGGCGTGCCGGCCTAGCAGCCGAGCTTCGCAGCTCGCGACGCCGGCCGTCAATCGTGCACCTGCCGCGGCGATGGCGATGACCCTGCAGGATCTGGTCGACCGGGCGGCGATCCACGACGTCCTGCTACGCTACGCCCGGGGCGTCGATCGGCGCGATCTCGCGCTGGTGGCCTCATGCTTCCGGCCCGACGCGGCCTACGAGGGCACCCTCGGGCACGGCACCGTCGCCGATGCGCTGGCCGCTCTCGGGCCGGCGATGGCGCGCTACGCGCGTACCCTCCACGTGCTCGGCAACCAGACGATCGAGCTCGCCGGCGACAGCGCCGAGAGTGAAACCTACGCCCTCGCCCACCATGTGCTCGTCGACGGACGCCATCGGGTGGTAGCGATCCGCTATTGCGACCACCTGGTCCGCGACGGCGAGACATGGCGCATCGCCCGTCGGGTGGTGCACCGCGAATGGGAGCGCACCGACGCCGCTCCGGAGGCGCCGGCATGACGGGGCGCCGGGTGGCGTTCATCACCGGCGCCAGCCGTGGCATCGGCCGGGGCTGTGCGCTCGAGCTGGCCCGGCGGGGTTTCGACCTCGTCCTCACGGCGCGGACGGTGACCGGCGCCGAGCGCTTGGAGCACTCCTCCACGGTGCGACGCTCGGCCACCACTCCCCTTCCCGGCAGCCTGGCGGAGACCGCCGCGGAGGTCCGTGCGCTCGGTGCCGACGCCCTGGTCGTGAAGCTCGACCTCGCCGCCCGCACCGACTGGCCCGCCGCGGTCGACGCCGCGGTGGGCCGCTTCGGGCGCATCGACGTACTGATCAACAACGGGCGGTACGTCGGCCCCGGCCACATGGATCCGTTCGCCGACACCCCCGTCGAGCTGATCGAGCAGATGTTCCTCTGCAACGTGATCGCCCCGCTGCACCTGATCAAGCTGTGCCTGCCCGTCATGCGCCGCCACCGCGGCGGCATCGTGATCAACATCACCTCCAGCGCCGGCACACACGAGACGCCGGCGCCGATCGGCCAGGGCGGCTGGGGGCTCGGCTACTCGATCACCAAAGCAGCCTTCGGGCGCATGGTCCCCGGGCTCGCCAAGGAGCTGCGGGCCGACGGCGTGGCCGTCATCGGGCTCATGCCCGGCTTCGTCGGGACCGAGCGCATGGCGGCCGAGCTGGGCGAGTTCGGCTTCGACGCCAGCAAGGCCCTGCCGGTCGAGCACCCGGGGCGGGTGTGCGCCATGCTCGCGACCGCAGCCGACCCGATGGCGTTCACCGGCCGGGACATCCACGGACCCACCTTCTACGCCGAGCACGCGGGGGTGGTGTTCGATCCGGGGCGTATTGCTCCGGCCGACACACGCTGATAGACGCCCCCGATGCGAATTCCCCTGACGCTGGTCCTGCTCGCCGCCCTGTGCACGCCCGCCTGCGCCGCCGATCCCGCCAGCCCCGAGCTCAAGACGGACGATGACAAGGCCCTCTACGCCCTGGGCTGGATCATCAGCCAGAATCTGGCGTCGTTCTACCTGACCGGCCCCGAGCTGGAGATCGTCAAGGTGGGCCTGACCGACGGCGCGCTCAACAAGGAGAAGAAGGTCGACCCGCAGGCCTATGCCCAGAAGGCCCAGGAGCTGGCCAAGGCACGCGCCGGCAAGGCGGCCGAAGAAGAGAAGAAGAAATCGAAGGCCTTCCTGGACAAGGCCGCCGCCGAAAAAGGCGCCGAGAAGCTCCCGTCGGGGTTGGTGTATCAGTCCCTCAAGGCCGGCGAGGGCGACGCCCCGAAGCCCACCGACAAGGTCAAGGTGCACTACCATGGCACACTCACCGACGGCACGGTGTTCGACAGTTCGGTACAGCGCGGCCAGCCCGCCACCTTCCCGCTGAACGCCGTCATTCCGTGCTGGACCGAGGGTGTCGGCAAATTGAAGGTCGGCGGCAAAGCCAAGCTCATCTGCCCGTCCGACATCGCCTACGGCGACCGCGGCTCACCGCCCACCATCAAGCCGGGCGCGACCCTCGTGTTCGAGGTCGAGCTGCTCGAGATCACCAAGTAGCGCTCCCGCTGCGGGAAGGCGGTTTCGTCAGCCCACCTTCTTGCCGACGGCCCGATACCGGAAGCAGTCGAGGAGGTGGTCGTTCACCATGCCCACGGCCTGCATGTGCGCGTAGACGATGGTCGAGCCGACGAACGAGAAGCCGCGCTGCTTCAAGTCCTTGCTGAACGCGTCCGAGCCCACCGTCCGCGCCGGGATCCCCTTCAACGTCCGATGGCGGTTCACGATCGGGCGCCCGTCCACGAAGCGCCACTGGTAGGCGGCGAAGCTGCCGAACGCCTCCTGCACGGCGAGAAAGGCGCGCGCGTTCTTCACCGCCGACTCGACCTTGAGCCGGTTGCGCACGATGCCCTCGTCGGCAAGCAGCCGGTTCACGCGCCGCCCGTCGTAGCGCGCGACCTTCGCCGCGTCGAAGCGGTCGAAGGCGCGGCGGTAGGCATCGCGCTTGCGCAGGATCGTGATCCACGAGAGACCCGCCTGCGCGCCCTCGAGCACCAGGAACTCGAACAGCGTACGATCGTCGTGGACGGGGACGCCCCATTCGGTGTCGTGATAGTCGACGTAGAGCGGGTCGGTGCCGCACCAGCCGCAGCGAATCTTCTCCGATCGGGTCATGCCCGCGCCTCGTATCGCATGCGCGGCGCGTTCTCTAGCGCCTGACCACTGATGTCCTGCTGGCTGCGCTAGCCATCCTCTGCTAGGTAAGCCGCGCGCCCCGGTGGGGTCGGAGGAGGATGGGATGGATACGCGGTTGCGACTCGTGATCCTGCTTGTCGTGTTCGGGGCCTGCGGTGGCGGCGGTGAGCCGTCGCGCGCGCCCGTGCGCGAGCCGTTGTCGGGGGATCCTGCCCCCACCCTGCTGGTTACGCAGGCGCAGTTCACCGACAAGGCCGGCGCCGACGGGAAGCCGGTGGTCACGCCGGGCGCTGCCAAGCTGCTCATCGTGCGGCAGGTGAGAGGCGGCTGGAAGACCATGACGCTCGAGGATCCGGACAGCAACGTCTTTCATAAGGCGGTTCCCTACGACGGCGGCATTCTCATCATCGGCGGTGACCAGGCGATGCTGCGGCTCTGGCACTTTCGTGACGGGCAGTGGACCCAGCAGACGCTCTGGAACCCGACCTTCGGCGGGAAGTTCAATCGCCTGCGGGATTTCGAGATCGGCGACGTGGACGGGGATGGCAAGCACGAGGTCGTCATCGCCACCCACGATCAGGGCGTGATCGTGGTCGTGCACCCCGACGAGGGCTGGCGGGTCGAGGAGATCGAGCGCGAGCCGTCACGCTTCGTGCACGAGATCGAGATCGGCGACATCGACGGCGACAAGCAGCTCGAGTTCTTCGCCACCGTCAGCCAGCCGAACAAGCTCGACCAGGCGCAGTCGGGCGACGTGCGGATGTTCCGGCGCCAGGGGAGCGGATGGGTGCGCTCGTTCGTGGACGCCCCGCCCGACACGCACGCCAAGGAGGTCCTGAGCGCCGACCTCGACCAGGACGGCGTCGCCGAGATCTACGTGGCCTGGGAGGGCGCACTCGGCCCCGGGGGCAAGCTCGTACGGCCGGTCAGCGTGAAGGAGTACCGCTGGCAGGACGGGGCCTTCACCAGTCGCGAGGTGGCGTCGCTGCAGGATCGGCAGCTGCGGTCGATGGTCGCGGGGGACGTGAACGGCGACGGCAAGCGCGACCTGGTCGCCGGTGCGATCGCGTCCGGCCTCTGGCTCTTCGAGCGGGACGGCACGACGTGGAAAAAGACCCTCATCGACCCCGCGTCTTCCGGTTTCGAGCAACCCGTACACGTCGCGGACCTCGACGGGGACGGCACGCTCGAGATCTACGTCGGCTCCGAGAACCAGGGTGAGCTCCGGCAGTACCGATGGCAGAGGGGCAAGTTCGAAAAGCAGGTCGTCACGCCGCTCAAGAAGGACGACATCACCTGGAACATCACGAGCGGGATCCTCTGACGCTTCGGGCTGCGGATGCCACCTCTTACGGACCTTCCATCTCGTAGGCGCCCGTCTCGATGAGGTGGATGTGATGACTGCGGTACGGCAGCCCGAGCTCGGCCATACACACGCGCAGCTTCTTCGAGCACAGCGAGAAGCCGTTGTGGTACAGCTCCCACGCCTCCGTGTGGGGGAGGGTGATCTCGGGATGAATCCCGCCCGACCGTGCCGTGTCACTCACCGCGTGAGCCTTAGCGCACTGTAGCGCGGTGGCAAAGGCAAGCGGCGCTCGTTGACCGAGCGCGCGGCGGTTCGTCCGCCGGTCACAGCCGCCGGACGGTGATCCTGAGCGTCCACGTGGCGTCGCCGCAGGTGGCGGTGGCCGTGGCGGTGAACGCGGAACCGTCGAAGCCGGAGTACGTCGCCGCCCCGCGCGTACAGTCCGGCGTGCCCGCCGTTGCGACCAGCCACTGGTCGAGGGCGGAGGTGATGGCCGCCTTGAACTGCGCGAGGCCCTGCAACGGGATGGTCCCGGCGCTCTGGCACGGCAGCGTGATGGTGCCGGAGATGCAGATGGTCAGGCCGTAGTTGCCCGGTGGGAGGTTGGTCGGGAAGCCGTCGCCCCCGGGCATGCCGGTCCGGCAGGTGCCGCCGTCGCACAGCGGAGCGTCGCCGCCGCAGCAGGTGTCGTTGCAGAGGGTCTCGCAGGGCCTCGTCCAGCACCGCTGGTCGGGACCACAGTTCGGGTAGTGGCCCCCGCAGCAGCTATCGCCGCAGAGATTCTCGCAGGGCTTGGTCCAGCATTGCAGGTCAGGACCGCAGTTCGGGTAGTCGCCGCCGCAGCAGCCGGTGCCGCACGCCGTCTGGCACGGCTGCGCCATGATGCACCGTCCGCTCACGCACCGCTGCTCTGCCCCGCACGGCTGCTGTGCGTCGCAGCTATGAATGCAGCTGCCCCCTTCGCCGAGGCAGGCGCGCATGGCCCGCTTCTCGCATCGGCGCTGGAGCCGACCTTTGATGAACGCACTCTGGCAGACGGTCCGCGTAGTGACGCAGGCGGCGCGGCAGAAGCGGATCTTCTGGGCCCGCGTGCGGCAGCCGGCGAACGCCGTTCGACAGGACAGCCCGGCGGCACCGGCCGGAGGGATCAGGGTCGCGACGGCGATGAGCAGTGCAAGGGCGATCCGCACGTAAGTCATGGTGCGACGACTTCGGCAGAAGGGCCCGGGAGCTTGAATCGGGTGCTGACCACTCGCGGCGCCGTTGTTCTGAAAGGTAGCCCTGGCCCGCCTTGATCTTGACCTTCATGGGGCCACCCTCGGTCTTCGCGCTCAGGTTCTTGTAGATGGCCATCTTCGGAACGACCTGCGTCAGGGAGTTCGCGGACAACGAGCGCCGCCCGGTCCTCGCAACCCGTGACCGGCCATGGTGTACTCGGAGTGCGTGAGCGGCTTCTTCGCCTTCGTCGGCGCCAACGTCGGCGGCTGGATCGGCTGGACGCTCGGTGCCCACCTGGGGCTCATGTCCGCCTGCATGCTGTCCATCGTCGGCACGGCGGCGGGTGTGTACGGCGGTCGGCGCGCCGCCGCGGCATTGCTCGACTGAAGCCCGCGGCAGGCACGCTCGCCGCGCCCGCCATCCCGCCCGGTGCGCCTCTCAGATCGCCCGCTCGCGTCCTGCCCAGTAGGGATCCCGCAGCTTGCGCTTGTACAGCTTCCCGTTCGGGTCGCGCGGCATCGCCGTCACGAAATCGACCGAGCGCGGGCACTTGTACTTGGCGAGCCGTGCGGCCGCGAAGGCCAGGATGTCGTTGGCCAGCGCCGGCCCCGGCGCCACTCCGGGCGCGGGCTCGATCACCGCCTTCACCTGCTCGCCCCAGTCGGCGTCGGGAATGCCGAACACGGCGGCGTCACCGACCTTGGGGTGCGTGAGCAGCACCGACTCGATCTCCGTCGGGTAGATGTTGACGCCGCCTGAGATGATCATGTCGATCTTCCGATCGCAGAGGAAGAGATACCCTTCATCGTTCAGGTAGCCCACGTCGCCGACCGTGAAGTAGCCGTCGCGGCGATTGGCATCGGTCTTCGACTTGTCGCCGTGGTACTCGAACTCCTGCGTGCCGAGCGCCATGTAGACGGTGCCGGCCTGCCCCGGCGGACACGGGGCGCCGGCGTCGTCCAGGATGCGGATGTCGGCGCCCGGCCATGCGCGCCCCACCGTGCCGGGGTAGCGCAGCCACTCCGCCGGCGTGACCAGCGTGCCACCGCCCTCGCTGGCGGCGTAGTACTCGTAGATCACCGGGCCCCACCAGGCGAGCATGCGCTGCTTCACGTCGATCGGGCACGGCGCGGCGGCGTGGATGACGTGCCGGAGCGACGACACATCGTGGCGCGCCTTCACCTCCTCCGGGAGCGCGAGCAGCCGGTGGAACTGGGTCGGCACCATGTGCGACGTGGTCACCCGGTAGCGCGCGATCGCCGCCAGCGCGCTCTCGGGCGTCCAGCGGTCCATCAGCACGACGGTGTGGCCGAAGTGCAGGCTCGACGCCGTGAACATGAGCACGGCCGTGTGGTAAAGCGGCGAGCCGGTCAGGTGCACGTTGCCGTCGCGCGGCGCGATGCCGAACATGACCAGAAACATGCCGAACAGCGTCGCCACCGTGTCGGGGTCGAAGGGGGCCAGCGGACGGCGCACGCCCTTCGGGCGGCCAGTCGTGCCCGAGGTGTAGTTCATCACCTGGCCCGCGCTGCGGTCGGCGGGCAGGTCCGCCGGCTGGCCGGCGACCAGTTCCTCGTACGGCCGGAAGCCCGGCACGTGACCGAGCGCGAAGCATGCCGCCGCCGGGAAGCCGATCTCGTCGACGGCGCCACGGCAGGGGGCCGCGAAGCGCTCGGCGACGATCAGCGCCTTGGCGCCCGAGTCCTGCAGGATGTACGCGATCTCGGACGCGGTCAGGTGGTGGTTGATGGGGACGAGGTACCAGCCCGCCTGGACGGCGGCCAGGTAGACCTCGAGCATCGCGGCGCCATTCGGGAGCACCGTGGCGACCACGTCGCCCTGCGCGAGTCCGAGCGCGCGCAGACCGTGCACCAGGCGGTTCGCCTGCGCGAGCAGCGCGCCGGCACGATGCTCGCGCCCGTCGGGCTCTACCAGGGCGAGCGCGTCGGGGTTCTGTTGGGCGAGGGTCCAGAATCCGTAGTCGGCCACGGGGGAGCGACCTAGCATGCCCGAGGTTCGGCGCTCCACCCCGACGGCGACAGCCCCCGCTCAGGGCAGGACGGGGAGGTCTTCGGCCACCGCCGCCTGTCGCAGGCGTTCGTCGAACGCGACGAAGGGCACCGGCAACCCGACCTCGCGCTGAAGAAACAAGCAGCTCGCCAGCTGGATGGCGTCACTCGCCCGGAGGCTCCGGCGGACAAGAAGCGTACGCGCCATCGCGCTGACCTCCGGAACGAGCTCGACGACGTGCAGGCTCGCAAAGTCGTCCTCGAGGGCAACCAGGGCACGGTCTCGCTCACGTATCGAGAACGCGCGCTCACGGGCACGGCGGGCGAGGGCAGACGCCACCTCGACCTCCGAGAGCCGGCTCGTGGCGACGACATCACGAGTGAGGAGTCGGCGCACGACGACGCTCCCCGCCTCCATCACATAGCGCTTGGCGAGCGCGCTCGCGTCGAAGTAGCGGGTCAGAACCGCTCCTGACGATCCTCGATCACGGCGTCCGAGAGTGCCCCGCCAGGGCTGACGATGGCGCGGAAGCGCGACAGCGACTTGCGCGTCCGCCGGCTGATCGCCCCACGCGCGTGCAGCCTCGCCAGGGCCAGGTCTTCCGCACTCCGCCCCGATGGGACGGGTCGCAATTCGGCCGTCGGCTCGCCGCGTTCCGTGACGATGAGGGTCTCGCCATGGCGCACCCGGCGAAGATACGTACCCAGGCGGGTCTTCAGCTCGCGGGCGCCGACGGTCTCACGCTTCGCCATGTGTCCATTGTGACCACATCGCCACTTCCCGTCAACGCGCCGCGGGAGCTGACCACCCCCCTCCGTCTGCGATTGACGGAAACTGGCACCACGCGCATAGCTACGCGCATGCGAACCGCCGCGCCGCTCCTCGCCGCCATGCTTCTCGCCCTCCCCGCCGCCGCCGAGCCCCCGCGCAGCTGCGCCTCGGGCCGGGCAAAGGTGGCCGTCTCCAAAGATCTGACCCGCCTGCGCCTCCGGGGCGCGATCTCCCCCGACGCGGCCTTCGACCCGGTCGCCAACGGCCTCGTTCTCGAGGTCGCCTTCGAGCCCGAGGCCGATCCCGCCAACACGGCCTGGTCGGCCATGCTCCCGGCCGCGGGCTTCCAGGCCAGTGGTCGCGGCGTCGTCTACAAAGACCCCGCCGGCACGGTCGATGGGATCACGCTGGCGCGCATCACGCCGCGGAAGGGGGGCGGCTCGCAGATCGTGGTCGCGCGCCGGGGCGGCGCGATCACGGCGCTCGGGCGCACCGGCACGGTACGCGCCATCCTCATGGCGGGCGGCTGCGTCCGCAACTGCGGCACGCCGTGCACCACCGACCGCCGCGGACGCGTCCGCTGCAAGGCCGGCGGCGACAAGGTGCTCTGCGGCGTGATGTCGGGCTGCGAGCTCCTGAACATCGTCGACGGTCAGTTCCAGGGGCGCGAGTGCATGCTGCCCTACCCGTCATCGGTCTACGAGCAGGACGACACGACGACGCCCACCGGCAAGCGTATCCACTTCCTGCGCCGCGCGATGCCGGCCAACATGAGCGGCGTCCACATCGACCCGACGGCGTGGAACATTCTCGACGGCTACAGCCCCGGCCCGGTCCTCACCGCGTACTGGGCGCAGGGCGTGGAGCTGGCCGCGTCGGGCATCCCGTCGCACACCGACTTCGCCGCCTCGCTGGCACCGTCGAGCCCCACCGTGCTGATCGAAGCCGACAGTCCCGGGTGCGTCCGCGTCGAGCATTTTGGTGAGAACGACGTCAGCACCGACGCCAACGGCCAGCCGCTCGCGCCTCCGGAGCAGGCGTTCGTGATCCGCCCCGGCCGGCGCTTGAAGAACGGGACGCGCTACATCGTGGCGCTGCGCGGCCTGGTGGGCCAGGACGGGCAGCCGATCCCGCCCGGCACCGCCTTCAAGGCGCTGCGCGACGGCAAGCGCGCGCGGAACGCCGCGGTGGAGGCGCGGCGGGAGCGGTTCGACGGGATGTTCGAGAAACTCGAAGCCGACTGCGGCATCGCCCGGAGCAGCCTGGGGCTGGCGTGGGACTTCACCACCGCGAGTGACGACAGCTTGAACCGCTGGCTCCTGCACATGCGCGACCAGAGCTTCGCGCAGCTCGGCACCGGGGCGCCGGCGTTCACGGTCGCGCCCGTCGAGAACGACCCCTTCGCCGGCGACGCGCGCGTCTGCCGGCGCGTGACCGGCACCTACACGGTGCCGCTCTGGACCACTGCCAACGCGCCCGGCGCCGTGCTCAACATCGACCCGGTGACCAATCTGCCGGTGCAGAACGGCGTCGCCACCGACGTGCCCTTCACAGCCATGATCCCGTGTAGCCTGATCACGCCCACGCCCACACCCGGCCGGCCGATCTTCTACGGCCACGGCCTCCTCGGGTCGCGCAACGAGGTGACCGCCGGCAACCTGCGCACGCTCGCCAATACCTACGGCTTCGTCTTGGCCGCCACCGACTGGCAGGGATTCGCCACCACCGACGTGGGCACCATCCTCGGCTTCATCACCGACCTGAGCGGCTTTCCGAAGCTGTCCGAACGCCTGCATCAGGGCATCCTGAACCAGCTCTATCTGGCGCGCCTGCTCAAGTCGCCGGCCGGCTTCGCCTCGCATGCCGCCTTCCAGGAGAACGGCACGCCGCTCATCGACACGTCGGATGTCTACTACTACGGCATCAGCCAGGGCGGCATCGAGGGCGGCGTCGTGATGGCGCTGGCGCAGGACGCGACCCGCGGGGTGCTGGGCGTGCCGGCGGCCAACTACTCGACGCTGCTGCACCGCAGCGTCGACTTCGAGCTCTATTTCAACTTCCTGCGCGCCGCGTATCCGGAAGGCGTCGAGCGCGGGCTCACCCTGCCCCTGATCCAGCAGCTGTGGGACAAGTCGGAGCCGAACGGCTGGTATCACCACACCATCCCGGGGAGCCTACCCAACACGCCGCCGCACAAGGTGCTGGTGCACATGGCCACCTCCGACGCCGAGGTGACGAACCTCGGCACGACGATCATGGTGCGGTCGATGGGGGTGGCGCAGGTGGGTCCGGTCGTGAAGAGCTACTTCGGCATTCCGGAGCAGACGGGCCCGTTCGATGCCTCGGCGCTGCTCGAGTCCGACGGCGCCTACGGGCCCGTCCCGGTCACGAACACGCCGCCGGCCGAGAACGACGCGCACGGGTCCATGCGGGCGCGGGCGGCGATCCAGGCGCAGATCGACCTGTTCCTGCGGCCGGACGGGACGGTGCGGAACTTCTGCGACGGGGCGTGCGATCCCGAGTAGGCGCCGGTCGCGCGGCGACGGTCTCCCGACGGCGGCGCTGCCGTGATCACACGCGCGCTCGAGGACCACGCCGCTCGTCTTTTCGCGCGATGTGGAGATATGGAGCCTTGACCGTCAAAGGCGCAGAATGGGCCCCATGTCCTCGTCCGGGCCACCCGTCCCGCTCAAGTGGTACTACCGCCCGCTGTGGGTCCTCACCCTGCTCTTCGCGGTGCTCGGTCCCTTCGGGCTCCCGTACCTCTGGAAGAGCCCGAGCTTCTCTCGCCGCCTGAAGATCGCCCTGACCATCCTCGAGGTCGCCTACACGGCGTTCTTCGTCGACGAGATGCTCCGGGTCCTTCGGGTGGTGCAGAACGAGTTGAACGCGTTCGAGACGTTCTGAGCGGCGCGGCGGACGGCCACAGCCCAGGTTGATCCTGCCTCAGCGTCAGTGCTTGTCGAGCGTCTCGCCCTTCTCGTTCTTCTCGTGCAGCAGCCGGATCAGGTGATCCGGTGTCTGGTTGGAGAGCATCTCCTGGAACTGGGCTCCCCGCCCACCTGCCGCAGCCGGTAATCGACGTCGATGTCGTCGGGACCGCTGCGCACGATCTTCGTGCTGGCGGTCCCCGACGATCTGCACGCGCTCGTTCTGGTAGCTCTCGACGTTGCAGTGGAGCGGGGTGGCCTGCGGTCGGGGTTGATCGCGTGTTCAGTGCGAGTGCCCGTGAGCGGACCCAGCTCCGTGCTCCCCACGGTAGTCTCTCGCCACCTCGTCATCGGCGAGCGGCCGGCTCCGGAGATCGACCCGCCCGATCAGCCCGCGCGCCACCCGGTGGCTCCGAGCGACGTCCGACCCGACGAGGAGTTCGGTCTCGGACGGCAGATCGAGATGCCCGCGACCCAGTTGCCGGCCCACGAGCTCGCCGTCGACGTAGAGCGAGACCGCGTCCCCGCTCCAGGTCGCGGCCACGTGGTGCCATTCGCCAGGGTTCCATTCCGCGATCGGGGTGTCGACACTGGCGGGACCGTCGGTGTCCGGATCTTCGGTGCCCGCCGTTTCGAGGCTGAGGACGTGGACGTTCTTCACGAGCCGCAGCTGGTCGCCGAGCTGGACGAGCGTGGCGTCGTCCTTGTTGCCCCGCTCCCACCCGGGCTGCACCCAGAGAGAGACGCTGCCACCCGCATCGTGATCCCGCCCCGCAACCGGGATCGCCACCTGCCCGTCGGTGGGAAAGTGCACGTCGTCGGGACTCCGGAAGGCGACGTCGTCCGGAGCGGCGGGATCGGTGTTCGCGACCGTGGTCGGCTGCGCCGGCGGTGGCGCCGTGGGAGGGAGGGTTGCGGTCTCTCCTGGAGGCCGATCGACTGGCGGCACGGTTCGAGGAGCCTCGGCCCTGGTCGAATCGCCGCGACGCCACGCACGGCCGCGCCGGTGGCGAACCATCTGGCGGTGCTTCACCCGGCGCTGGCCCCCGACGACCGGCCGTTCGACCCTGGGTTCTACCGCGACGATCTGGCGAACTGCCGGGCGGACGAGCCCGGACGCGACCTGTGGCGACCCCGCGACGAACCACGCACCATCGCGCACGATGGCGGGTCGAGGCCGCATGTCATCGAGCCAGACCTCTTCCACCGGCACAGCCGGGATCGACGCGTCGACCTGCGGAGCACGACGGCGGCCCGGCGTCGGTGCGGGACCGACGCCGACGACACTCCGTTTCGTGGCACGACACGGCTGCCCGGTCGCGACGCGGAGTGCCGCCTGTAGATCCGGGGACGGATCGGTCGACTTCAGCAGGAGACCGCCGAGTGCACACGCTCCCGCGGCCGCAAGGGTCCATCGCGTGTACGACGACCGCGGTTCCATCTGCCGATGGTATCGGATGTTCCGCGCGGTTACTGCCTTCATATGCGGCGGCGAACGCTTCGCTTGCCGCCGACGCATTCGCCGGCGACGCCGCTGTGCCGTCGCGGGCCTTGGCATCTTGGTCGTGGGCCGCATGAACCGTCACGAACCACAGGGGGTTGTGTGCCCGCATCGTCGTTGTCTCGATCGGCCCCGAGGTGTACAAGAGGTGTATGAAACGCACCAATGTGGTCCTGGACGATCGGCTCGTGGCTCGGGCCCGCAAGCTGACGGGCTTGCGCACGGCGCGCGACGTTTTGGAGAGGGCGCTGCGTGAGCTGGTGGCGCGAGAGGAGCAGCGTCGACTCGTCCAGCGTCTCAGGGGGTCGGGCTGGGAGGGTGATCTGGGCGAGATGCGACGGTCGTGAAGGCTGCACGCGCTCGCCCAACGCTGGTCGACACGTCGGCATGGGTGGAGCTGCTTCGTGCAACAGGCTCGCGCGTCGAGGGTGCGCTCGCCGAAGCGCTCGACTCGAGCCAGGCGCTTTGGATCACTGGCGCTGTGCTCCAGGAAGTCCTTCAGGGAGCACGAACCGCGGCTCAGTCGGAGGAGTTGCGCCGCCTTCTGCTGGCTTGCACGGTTGTCGAGCCGGTCTTCCCCGAGACCTACGAGCACGCCGCATTCCTGTACAGGCGATGCCGACGCGCCGGCCGGTCGGTGCGCGGCACGGTGGACTGCCTGGTCGCGGCCGTCGCGATGGAGCACGGACTCGCGGTGCTGGGGGTCGATCGCGATCTGCTCACACTGCACGAGGTGTGCGGCCTCGCCCTGACGGTGACGTGAGCCTCGGGGCCTCCTTCGGGCACCCCCGCCCCGCTGCCGGCGGGCACGTCGCGGGCGTGATCTTCCATTCGGACCGGGGCAGTACACCTCGGCCGCGTTCCGCGCTCTGCGGTACGCACGGGGTCCAGCAGTCGATGGGGAAGACGGGGGTGTGCTGGGATGCCCTGGCCGAGTCGTTCTTCGCTACATCAACGATGGCTTTTCCTTCGGCGCCTACGACGGCCTGGTCCCTGAGGTGCTCTTTCGCGTCGTGGAAGCGCGCTGGCGGGAACTCGTCGACCGCTGACGGCGAGCGTTGCGCGGGCAGGAGCCGAAGCCAAGATGATGCAGAAGTGCGCCGGCCTCATAACGGCCGGCGGTTGAGCCGCGCGAGCGGCAGCGAGCGGCGGCTCCGACCGCACGTTAGATGCCATCGCGCTGCCACTGCAGGAACGCGTTGACCCACATGCCGGTACGCTCATTGACCCACCCTACACGAATCTGCTCCTGACCTAGCTTGATGAGAACTGCGTCGATGGCGCGACAGCTTGCTCTGTCCCAACCGGCCTGATCGGCAATGGACGCCTCCACCGCGTCGTCCGAGCCGATGAGCGCTCGCCCTCGGCCACCACCACCGCCTTGATCTCCTGGCCGAGGACGGGGTCCGGGACGCCGATGACCGCCACCTCGCGCACCCGCGGGGATCGGATTGGGGAGATAGACAGGATAACCCAGCGCAGGTGACCGAGCCAGTAGGCGGTTTGCTGCGAGGTGGACGCACACCGCGGCGACCGGTACCTCCAGGCAACGCCATGGGCGCCTCGTCCCCGAAAGCGAACCGTCAGTCGAGCCGGCTCGAACGCTTTGCCGCCGCTGTCGTCTCGGGGCGAAACGCGAGCGCCGCGTCCCGCAGGATGCTCTTCACCTCGCCGGACAACGCCTCGTCGAGGCCGCCGTCCCGATACCAGGTCAATGTCTTCACCGACTGCATCCCACTGGCGTGGCCGTGTCGGTCAAGTGGTGGAAAATATCTGAGGGCATCATCCAGCACGGTTGAGCCGTCCTTGTTCTCGTCGCTCTCTGCTACGCCGCCTTCCCTGTGATCGGGACCGAGGTCGGAATCTCCTGCCAGCCGTCGAGTCG